>JAJEAG010000003.1 GCA_022824265.1 Candidatus Poribacteria bacterium
CGGATAATCGCAGCGTCAAGCGTGTCACGAGGTATCCAAGACCAATGTTTCTTAGTTGTCTTGAGCAACTTCGTAAGGTGCGGCTGCATACGATAACGACCCGCATACTTACCATATATCCGATAATAGCGTTTTTCCAAACGCAGAAAATGATTATGGACATCGGCAAGGTCATCAAGCAAGTTGCCCAAGCGTTTATTTTTAGAATGGTTGCGTATCTTATACTTATAGGTTCGCATAGTTTATCCTCGCATAGTTCCAGATACTACTCTGTTACGGTAGAGACCACCTCAAGAGAGGTGGGTAGTATTCTCTACCAACTATGCTGCGTATAGTTTAGCATAGATTAACATAAATGTCAAGCAATAAAATAGGAGTGGGTATTCCTCCCAAACCTAAAGGATTGGGTCTCCTACCCAAAACGTTGATGATATATAAGGACGGTATAAAATAGGTAGAGTATTCTTCTGATGAAATGGCATCAGAAATAGTAATCGACTTACCAACGCATTGCTGCCTCACGATATAACTGAATCTGTTCCATATTTCTTGGCACCGTAGCCTGTATAGACTTTTTCTTTCTGTTTACATCTTTCAACACAATCGGTGTGCGTAGCATATTCTTTAATGTTACAATACCCGACTCATAATATGTCCACATTCGTTGTTCGGTATATGGGTTAAGCACATACGCAGAATTGAAGTTCTCAGATTTTCCTACCACATCTGAAAAGGAGTCATACTCTGGATAGGTAAGTTCAATGGTCTTGTCATATCCTTCTAAAAACATTTGTTCAGGTGGAGGTTTTGGCGTGTAACCACTCAACTTGCATCTGGATAATTGAATTGGGGCACCAGATTTGTTGATTAGATGTAGCGAAACTACTATTGCCAACTTGTTATTATCATCTCTATTGATGAACCAAGTATCATCTTGGATTATAGATACCGTCAATCCAGGTATCTGTCGCCATCTATGATAAACAACTCCTAATGCTATTACACATCCTACACCGAGTAATACCATATTCCCTGTCGGGGTCACAAGGAAGTTTAGGAGTTGTTTAAGTATCTGTTGTAACACATCAACTCCTTTGCAAGGGTTTCAGTTGGTATTACACCTTCTCTGCGAACTTGTGGAGGTGAAACGGATATATCATAGACTGTTGAGGGTATAGGTCCAGGTGTTTCTCCGTCATCAACGATGTAGCCTATTTTTGAAGTGAGTTCTTCACCAAATTCATCAGGAGAGGTTGCTGCGGGTTGTCCTGATATATTTGCACTCGTAATTGCCAAGGGACCACCGAACTTCTGAAGAATCTTCAAGAGGACTGGTTGATTTGGAATCCTTAAACCGACTGTTGTTCCACCTGCTGTCAATTGTGGTAGTAAGTTCTTTGCCTCAACGACGATTGTTAATCCGCCAGGCCAATATTTTTCAGTCAAATGGTAAAAGTAACCTGATAGATTCTGTGCAACTTGTTCAACATCTTCAACAGTACCGAGAACTAAAGGAATTGGTTTATCTTCAGGTCTACCTTTTATGGTGTAGAGTTTTTGCACAGCATCAACATTAAATGGGTCTGCTCCCACACCATATACAGTATCAGTGGGAATTGCGATAATACCACCGGAATTTATACAATCAACAGCCTTTTTTACACGTAAATCAGAATCCAAACACTTCACTCCATTTATGCATCTACTATAGATCCGTTTGCAGCAGCATTAAGAGAAAGTTCATCTCTCAATCCTTGTTGAAATTTTTCATAAGCAATACCTGCGATCATAGCACCATTGTCTGTACACAGGTTAATTGGTGGAAAGAATACATTTGCGTTGATTTCCTCAGTAGCATTTTTTAGAGATGTTCGTAATTCACTGTTTGCTGCAACCCCACCTGTTAGTGTAATTGTGCGTGCATCAGTGCTTCTCGCAGCATGCACTGTTTTTGAAACAAGTACCTCCACAACAGCTGCTTGAAAACTTGCTGCAATGTCTTCAATACTGATATTTCCATTGTCAATAGTTCCGTCACGTTCTGCTTTTTCCACAAAATAACGAACCGAAGTTTTTATACCGCTAAAACTGAATTGATAATCACCACTCCGAAGCATAGGACGGGGAAAGTCAATGGCAGTAGGATTACCTTTCTGTGCTAATTCGTCAATAATACGACCACCGGGAAACCCGAGTCCGATATATTTTGCAACCTTATCATAAACTTCACCTGCTGCATCATCCTGAGTAGTACCTAATACTTTGTATTTCCAACCTTCATGAACTTCCACTAATAGTGTATGTCCACCCGAAACAGTCAAGCAAATGTGAGGAAATGTTAAAGATTCGTGTACCATGTAATTTGCGTAGATATGTCCTTCAATATGATTTATACCAAGCAATGGAAGGTTGTGGCAGTAGGCAAGACTTTTTGCTGCTGCAACACCTACAAGCAATGCCCCTATTAATCCGGGTCGGTTTGTTACAGCAATTGCCTCTATATCATCAAATGTTACATTTGCATCATTTAATGACTTATTTACGATATAGTTGATTGCTTCAATATGTTTACGTGAAGCCAACTCTGGCACCACACCACCATATTCTTGGTGGTCTTTTATTTGAGAGGCAACTACATTTGATAAGACCTTACGACCGTCTTCAACGACTGCTGCAGCGGTTTCATCACAAGATGTGTCTATTCCAAGTATTTTCACAAGTCAATTATCTGTGTTTAGAGTAACTATACTGACATACTCCGAAGTCTAAAGACTTGGGGTTCTTTCCTTGATTGTATCAAGGTTTCCTGCTGACGCAGGACAACATTGGACTTCTAATCTGCGTCCAACGGGCGTTGCCATAGACACC
>JAJEAG010000025.1 GCA_022824265.1 Candidatus Poribacteria bacterium
AAGTGGTAAAACGATGTGAAGGTAAAACGATGTATATCACAAAAACTATTAGACATAAGAAAACATCACAATTAGACACACTTGCGCGTGCTTCTGGTCGTTGCTACTCAAAAGTTGTATCACTTGTTAGAAAGATAAAGCGAAAAAAAGACTTTTGGCTTTCTAAAGGCACGGTTCAAAAATATATGCGTCACAAGGGCTCTGTGTTGCATTCTCAATCTGTTCAAGCGTGTGCTGATTCATACTTTGCTACACTTAAGAGTTTCTTTGAGGTTAGAAAGTCTCATCCTGATGCGAACCCCCCTAAACGGACACCGAGATATTTCAAAGTGCGTTGGAAATCGGGTGCGATAAGACTGAAAGATAATCAGTTAATGCTTTCAAATGCCAAAGGACATGCCCCAGTGATACTTGAAAATATCAAAGAAAAACCGAAATATGTTGAGATGTTCTTCAAACGGGGACACTACTACTTTGCCCTTGTCTATAAAGTTGCTGTGCCTCCGAAACAAGAAACAGGTATCACTGTTGCTGTGGATATGGGTGAAATACACCCGATTGTCAGTTTTGATGGCAAGAGAACTACCATCTACAACGGCCGTTTTTTGAGGTCTATTGTCCGATATAGAAACAGGTTTAAAGCACAGATACAGAGCAGAATGGATACCTGTAAAAAACGATCTCGGAAATGGTCTAAACTTCTGAATAAGAAACGAAAGACTCTAAATAAACTTGATGCACAAATCAAAGATGCTGAGCACAAAATCACTTCACGCTTTATATCCGACTGCCAAAGAGTGAAGGCGGATACGATTGTGATTGGAGACCTAAAAGGCATTCGTGATAACATCAAATATAACAAGAAGTCTAATCAAAAACTACATCAATGGACCTTCGCAAAAATAGCTCAGAAAATAACCTATAAAGCGGAACTTGTCGATATTAAGGTTGTTTCAGCATCTGAAGAATGGACCTCACAAACTTGTCCAAAATGTGAATATAGAAAGAAACCGACAAACCGAAACTATCACTGTCCACAGTGTGATTTCAAATATCACCGTGATGGGGTCGGGGCAATAAACCTACATAAAAAAGTATCTGGGTTGATAAACAACCCTGTTAGTCGGGACATTGGCAGTCCCCTCGGTTGTCAGATTCAACTGGCACCTCAGTAGTCTTGGATTAAACCCAAGAAATGTTGCTATAAGCAGCTAAGAATCCCATGCCTTTAGGCTTGGGAGTATGTCAAATATTGTGGAGGAAATGACATATATGAATTCATTACGGTTCCATTACTCAACTTGGGTTGGAACCATTTTACTTTTTGTCTTAACCTTTTCCATCTCTGCAGAAGAGCACAAAATATATAATCTTGAAGAAAGTATAGAAATTGCTAAACAGAACAATCTCGCTATTCAGGCTGCTGAACAAAGTTTGAAATCTGCAAAAACTCAAATTAATATCGCTCGTTCTGCTCTTCTGCCACGACTTTTAGCAACTGGTAACTATACCTATTTTAAAGATGTTCAAAAATCCGTTATTTATGCTGATGGAGGCTTTGGATTTCCAATTCCAGGAGAAGAGATGGATTCTATGTCTATGCCAAGTGCAGATAATGAAGCAGATTTAATTGAATTGGAGTTTGGTGCTCATCATAATTTTCAAGGTACAGTCAGTTTATCTCAACCTATCTTTGCTTGGGGAAGGTTTTACTACGGATACCAAGCCGCAAAACTCCAATACGAAGCAGCAGAAAATCAACTGAATGCAGCTTACAATAAACTCAGTTTAGATGTCTATGAGGCATTCTATCGAGTACTTATTGCACAAGAATTTGTAGAAGTTGCAAATCAGGGTGTTGACCTTGTAAAGAAACAACTCAAGATAGCAGAATCTTCATTTAATGCTGGGGCAACTACCAATTTTGACGTGCTACGGGCAAAAGTCCAACTTGCAAATACAGAATCGCAATTAGTTCGTGCAAAGAACGGTGTCATCACTGCAAAAAATGCTTTCATGTCATTATTGAATATACCGCTTTTTGAAAATATCTCAGTAGAAGGCACATTCGATATCCCGGAAGTCAATATCAAACTTGATGAATTGATAGAAACTTCACTTGAAAATCGACCCGAAATCGCACAATCACGTCTCAATGAGAAAGTTGGTGAAAAACAGTTGAGTGTATCTAAAACACGAAACCTTCCCGATCTTTCCATTTTCTCAAACTATCAAATTTCACATAACGAAAGACTCACTGAAATGAACCGTATCTGGAGTTTAGGGTTACAAATAAATATACCAATTTTTGATGGGTTTGCATCTCGTGCAGGAGTCAAACAGAGCGAGACTATTCTTAAGCAAATGCAATTGGGTACAAAACAATCGTTATCTTCTGTTGAATTTGAGGTGCGTAGTGCGTACCTTGACCTACTTGAAGCGAATACATTAATTAATGTCCAACGTGAGACGGTTACTCAGGCAGAAGAAAGCGTTAGAATTGCTACGATCCAATTTGAGAACGGTCTAATAACATCTGTTGAATATACTGATACACAACTTGCACTCATGCAAGCAAAAGTTAATCGACTACAAGCGCAACACGATTATGTCATTAGCCTTGCCAGACTTGAAAAAGCAGTAGGACAGAAAATCCAGTAGACTCAAGTATTATTATACCAATTCTAATAATTACTATCCCATTACTGGATTCAACCATTGTTGTTGAGTGGCAATCTTTCTTCTGTAGGAGCGACCTCTTATCCTGAAAATACCAGTTTAGTCAATACTAAAAACTAAACCAAAAAACTGAAACGGACATCAAACATATTGGATATATATTGTTATCAAAATCAATAACACTACAAAACCGAACGACCATCAAGTATAATATAACCCAACAACCAATACATAACTTACAAAATAGAGGAACCCAATGACAATCAGCCAAATCCAAAAACGAAACCTTCAAATAAATCAAATAAAACTTCTGCAATGCGATGACAATATACCAAAACACAAAAACCGAAAAAAAACAACTAAAAGATATGCTTTTAGTTGTTTTTTTTAATTTCCGTCAACAAAATAAACCGACTTAAACCCTTACCACTACAGGATCGAGGACACTTAGCCAAAAATATAAAAAAAACAACTAAAAAACAACTAAAAACAACTAAAAACAACTAAATGAAGATAAAGTTATTAAATCGGTAATTCCAATTTTCATTAGGTTCGGCTACTTCTTATACCATTTCTATATAATAACATTACATTATTTCGTAGGTCAGGTAGAAGCGGTAGCGAAACCAGACCTACAATATATTATGACAATTTGTCAATTAGAAATGGTATTACATTATCGAAGGGGTGAGGTTTCCTCACCCGCATACTCACATAAAGTCTGGTAGGTCGGAACGAGCGGAAGCGACCTCCGACATAAACACTAAAGCCACGACAAATGCTATAAGCGCATTTGGCGTTGATTCGAGGTTGATCCTATAAGTATTTCCCGAAAATGGCACTATATTTATTAAAAATGGTATCAGAAGGTCCTAAACAAATGACAAATTTCTCATGCATTATTAAGGAGTAGTTCACAATTGAAAAAGATTTGGATTCCGTTTATCATAATAATTGTAATTGCAATAATTGCAATGTTCCGAATATTGAAACCTGAACAACCCGATATTGGGGCAGAAGTAGAAACTGATGTTTTAAAGCCAGTATCAATATATAAAGCCAAAAGGGGTGAAATCCGTTCAGAGCTGCAACTATCTGGAACAATTGAAGCGAAATCTCGTGTCAATGTAATACCCAAAATATCTGGTCGCATCATAACACTTTCAAAATCTGAAGGTGATAGAGTAAATAAAGGCGATCCGCTTGCTGTAATAGAACATGAAGAGTTGGATCTTGCTGTTAAACAAGCTAAAGCCGTTTTGGAATCTGCTGAAACTTCCTATTCTCAGGCGCAACAATTGGCTGAAGTCAAAATACAGACACAAGTTACTCAGGCAGCTGCACAACTAAAAGCAGCAGAAGTTTCTCTACAACAAGTAAAAGAACTCGCTGAACTTAGAACAGTCACACAAATAGACCAAGCTGAAGCCGGATTAAAATCACTTATTGCTAATCTGGAAAAGATTAAAAATGGTGCACGTGATGAAGATCGAAATCAAGCTGCAGCTGGCTTGAATCAAGCAAAGGCAAATTTACTTAATACTGAAAGTAATTTTGCCCGAATGGAAAAGCTATATATCAACGGTGCAATTAGTAAACAATCACTTGAAAATAGTCAAACACAGTTAGATGTTGTAAGAGCTCAACATAAAATCGCTTCTGAACAACTCCAACTCATTGAAAATGGTGCTCGTGATGAGGATATTCAATCAATGGAGGCACAAGTTGAACAGGCAAAAGCAGGTCTCAAACTTGCCAAAGCACAAGCATCCACCAAAACGTGGGAAAAAGACATCGCTCTTGCACAAACACAAGTACAAACTGCTCAGGCAGGTTTGACATCTGCTCAAGCATTAGAAAAAGCTAAAAGTTGGGAAGCAGAAATCACTGCAGCAAGAACTGCTGAAACGCAAGCCAGTATTGCCTTAAAACTTGCTCAGAAAAAATTGAGAGATGCTACAATTGTTGCACCGATAACAGGGGTGATTTCACATCGATTTTTAGATTTGGGTGGGATGGCTGTGATAGCTGCACCTCTGTTCGAAATAGTAGATATTGATAGTGTATTAGTATCTACTGATGTAATTGAAGGACAGTTAACTCAATTATCATTGAATCAGGAAGCATCAATCAATATTGACGGAATCCACGCACCTATTTCGGCATTGATTACATATATTAGTCCTACTTTGAATCCTATACAGCGTACTGCTAAAGTAGAATTTCTCATTGAAAATCCTGAAGGCACATTAAAACCAGGGATGTTTGCAAAGGTGACTGTACCAGTTGAAGTACATAAAGATACTATATTGATTCCCCGTTCATCACTCATAGAAGATGCATTGACAAAAATGCAGAATGTATTCGTTGTTAAATCAGGTGTTAGCGAACGTCGTCCAGTAGAGATCGGTCTGTCACGTGGTGGAGAAGTAGAAATAATAGAAGGTCTTAACGAAGGTGAGTCAGTGGTTATAGCAGGTCAACATTCACTGAAAGTTGGTGAAAGCGTCATGGTTGTAAATCCGTGATCTAACGGATATACAATATGCCAATTAAAGTGGAATCAGTATAGTAAAATATAGTTATTTCTACATTGCGCCTCTTGCATTTCGTAGGGGCGAGGTCTCCTCGCCCGTATTCTCACATACAGTCCCGTAGCTCGGAGCGAGCAAAGTGATCGCCGACATGGATATTAAAACCCCAGCGGGGCGAATAGATTCTACTATATAGTCCTTACAACAAACTGTTCACTCAATTGCACATGAATACTATTATAAAATATAATTCCAATTATGAAAGTTGAACAGATACATGGACCAAAAGTAAAACCATTTCAAGTTACAGAACTTGAATACTTATTGCAGAGTGATTCATTCTCTGTATTTGGTCCGTATGGTTTACAGAAGGAAGGAAAAGTAATAGTAACCCGTGCACCAGCAAGACTTGACATTATGGGAGGGATTGCAGACTATTGTGGCTCAAATGTCTTTGAGATGCCACTAAACCGTGCTGCTATTGTTGCATGTCAGTCAAGAGATGATAATAATTTATATGCATTGACATTACAAATTAATTCCCAAATAAAACCGAGTTTCCAGTTGTCTCTTGACGATTTTTATGCTGACGGAAACCTGAAATCCTATTCAGAAATAAAAGATATATTTAGTGAGGACACACGAACTGCTTGGGTAGGTTATATCCTGGGATGTTATTTTACATTACTGAAAGAAAAAAAGATTGAAAAGTTTCCTCATGGTGCAGCGATTGTCATCAAAAGTGATATTCCAATGGGGGCTGGTATCGCATCTTCAGCGGCGATTGAAGTTGCAACGTTGACTGCACTCAATCAACTATATGATCTAAATATAGACGCAGTGGAAATCGCAAAACTTGCGCAAATTGTCGAAAATCGTATCGTTGGTGCGCCATGTGGTATAATGGACCAATTAACTTCTGCAGCAGGAACGGAAGGCAAAATACTGTCTATTCTCTGCCAACCTGACAAAATCCTTGAATATGTTGATTGTCCACAAAACGTGAGTTTTATTGGGATCCACAGCAAAGTACCACGAAGTACCAGAAGCACTGCTTATATTGATACCCGAACAGCAGCCTTTATGGGGCTTACAATACTAAAAAAAGAACTCGGTTGGGATAAGTTGTCAGACAACTACTTATGCAATATCTCTGTTAAAGAATTTAGAGAAAAATGTGCACCTCTGTTACCTAATCAGATGAAAGGCAGCGATTTCATTGATAAATATGGAGATACTGTTGATTCTGTGACACAGGTAGACCCAGATAAAATATATGCAGTCAGAGATAGAGTAACCCATCCAATATATGAAAATGAACGAGTAAAACTATTCATAAACGTAATTAAGAACGCAGATAAATTCCCTGAACGTGCACCTAAATTTCTCAAGATAGCTGGAAAATTGATGTATGAATCGAATGCAAGTTATCGTGACCTTGCAGCACTCGGTTGTCCAGAAATTGATGGAATTGTAAATATCGCAAAAAAGATAGGTGAACAGGGAGGAATATACGGAGCAAAAATCACTGGTGGGGGTGAAGGAGGGACTGTTGCTCTGTTGTGCTATGGTGATGTTTCTACATCATTGACACAGATTATCTCCGCATATAAATTAGCGTGGGGAATAGAAACTGAAACATTCAGCGGTTCCTCACCTGGTGCGTATGAATTTGGTCATATTGAGTGGATGTTGAAGGAAAGTGAACCACTTCAACATTTTTAATTGAAG
Organism: Candidatus Poribacteria bacterium; assembly: GCA_022824265.1. Lineage (GTDB taxonomy): Bacteria > Poribacteria > WGA-4E > WGA-4E > WGA-3G > MSPOR6. Next base: position 6,945 of record JAJEAG010000025.1, read on the forward strand.
AAAAGGCTATTGTAATTCATCAGAATAAGTATATCCTTTTAATCGTGAGGTGTTATACTGTAAGACTCCAAAGTCTTACTATTACAACGATTGGAATACATCCGTGCAAAATCTAAGTGAATACGACAACAAACGAGATTTAGGTGTTACTTGGCGTGCCATCCTAATCGCTATCTTATTGATCCCACCCAACGTTTTCTGGATCATTGAAGTTGAGTGTGTATGGCATTCTGGACATCCTACGACGATCTCTCTGTTTTGGAATGTAGTTCTCAACATCTTTTTTCTCATACTGCTGAATTTGTTCTTGAAAAAAGTTGCCCCCAAATCAGCATTAACACAGGGAGAGATGATAACCATCTATGCGATGCTATCTATCGCATCAGGACTTGCTGGACACGATATGCTCGCACTGACAATTCCAGCACTTCCACATGCATTTTGGTTTGCAACAATTGAAAACGATTGGGCAGATACTTTCCACAGTTACATTCCACAGCATCTTGTCGTATCTGATAAAGATATTATTCGCGGATTCTACGAAGGTGACACACCATTTTACACCGCACAGATCGGTGGGGCATGGATCATGCCTACCTTATGGTGGACATCCTTTATCCTTGCACTTGGTGCTATCATGATCTGTCTGAATGTCCTGATACGAAAACAGTGGACAGAACATGAAAAATTGGCATATCCAATCATACAACTCCCAATGGCAATAACAGAAGGGGGTGGTAGAGCACAACTCTTCCGAAACCGTATTTTATGGTATGGTTTTATCGGTGCTGCTTTGCTAAATGTTTGGCACGGATTAGCGCACTTTTTCCCCGTTCTACCTGATTTTAGCGTGAGACATAATGCAAGGAATTGGGGGGCATTCTTCACAGAAAAACCGTGGAATGCTGTTGGGAATATTCCAGTACCGTTATATCCATTTGTAATTGGATTGGGATTTCTGTTACCACTTGACCTATCATTTTCTCTATGGTTCTTCTATCTGTTTGAGAAAATACAACGTGTATTCGGTAGTGCAGTTGGTATACCTGCACCATTTCCATATAGTAGTGAACAATCCATCGGTGGTTGGATGGCAATTTTTGTCATCGCACTATTGGTTACAAGAAAACATATAATGAGAGTGGTGCGTACCATCTTGGGTGTTTCAGGAGGTATAGATGATGCGGATGAACCGATTCGGTATAGGACAGCATTTATTCTAATTATTCTTGCAAGTCTATACATCATCTGGTTCTGTCTGAAGGCGGGGATGACGCTTGCTATAATACTTCCGTTCTTCGGATTTTTCTATGCAATTTCTATCGGTATTACCCGTGTCCGTGCTGAACTCGGTCCACCTGCACATGAAATGGCAGGAATGTGTAATTCGCAACAATTCTTAGTCAATATTTTGGGAACGCGTCGTATTGGTCCTAACAATCTTACAGTATTCCCATATTTTTGGTTTTTCAGTGGTCGAGGTTATCGTGAACATATTATGCCACATCAGCTTGAAGCTTTTAAAATGGCTGAACGGGCAAATATGAACACGAAACGGTTAGTATTAGCGATGATAATCGCTGTTGTCCTCGGTTCAATTTCAGCATTCTGGGCAACCCTAAGTGAACTTTATCGGCTCGGAGGTGCAGTTACAGGGGCAGGTGGTGGTATTGGACCGTCTGTAGGTCATATAGGTCAATTTGGATGGCTTGCCGGTCTATTTGCATATCCACGAGACCCTAATGTACCAGCGATGACTTTTATGGCTGGAGGTATGGGATTTACATTCCTTCTAATGTTTATGAGGATGCGTTTTATTTGGTGGCCCCTACACCCAGCAGGATACCCAATTTCTATGACTTTCGGTGTCGGTTATTTTTGGAGTTGTCTCGTAATCAGCACATTTCTTAAGTGGATGGCACTCCGATTTGGAGGTCCAAGCACATATCGTAAAATGATCTTCTTCTTCTTTGGAGTAATTCTTGGCGAATACTGCGTAGGTGCGTTCTGGAGTGTCCTTAGTGTCATTATTCGTGAACCAATTTACGACTTTGCACCGGGATAATATACATTATGAAAATACACTTTATTTCTTTCGTTTTAATCGTAGCATGTTTTTTTCTTCCAATAAACACCTTCGCTGCAGATGAGGGAGCACATGCCGCTGAGTTTCTAAGTCATGGTGTTGGTGCACGTGCACTTGGAATGGGTAGTGCATTTGTTGCAATTGCAGATGATGCGACCGCTACATACTGGAATCCTGCAGGTTTAACTAAAGTTAAAAAACATAGTTTTTCTGCTATGTATTCTGATACCTTTAGTACAGGTGATGGTGGTTTTCTTAGTAAAGGATTAGTCAGTTATAACTTTGTCAACTATGTACATCAACTTGAAGAAATCGGTAGTGTCGGACTAAGCTGGATTCGTCTCGGAATTGACGATATACCCCGCACTACTTTCATAGACATTGATAATAACGGTAGGCTTGGAGATTTTCAGGACATCAATGGAAACGGTGTGAAAGATGACGGTGAACTATATATTGATAGACCTACAGTGGCAGATTATTTTAGCAATACGGACAACGCATTGTTAATCTCCTATGCCCGACAAATTCATTCAATGGTTGCCGTTGGTGGAAACCTTAAACTTCTCAGTCAGTCAATATATGAATATACTGGCAGAGGTTTCGGTATTGACATCGGTTTTATTCTTTCTCCATATAAGGGATTGAGAATAGGCACTTTACTTCTTGATGCAACAGGAACACAAATACGTTGGGACACTGCAGATAAACCAGCATTCACTCGCGGTCGAAGACTTCGTTTTGGTAGTGCATATCAATTTACATTTCCAAGTTTTGGTAAAGGCAGTATAGGTTTAGATTTTGAAACAGATCAAGGTGATTTTGAGGAAGATACAGAAAACGAAACACAATCCAACAACGATAATTCTGATCAATCAGTTAACGAAAATACTACAGTCTCAGGTGGCGGTGTTCTGTCAAGAATAGGTGCAGAATATATACTTTTTGATACGCTTGCCTTACGATGTGGATGGAATGGAAAAGGACTCTCATTAGGATCAGGACTTCAATTAAAAGTTAGTAATATGACGTTTTTTGTTGACTATGCATTTAATACACATACACTTGGTGGATCACAACGTATCTCTGTTTCTGGTCAATTTTAGTCTATGCTATTACGAATAAAATATATCATACTGATAAAGATACTACCTACTGTATCCATATTATATGCTACCCATGCATTTGAAAATTCACCGGCTCTATGTGCAAAAAATCCTAACTAAGAAACCATAATTTCCATACGATAATTTACTCTCAATATGTTTGACTTTGCTAAGTGTCTGTGATAACCTATGCTTATTATTTATTTAAATTGGAAGGTAAAAAATTAGTTAATGGAACATATTATTGAACAACTTATTGAAGGACTTCCAAGCGTAGTCCTTTTTCTTATTATAGGTGTAACACTATATATTCTCGGTAAAGGAGCAGATTGGCTTGTTGATGAAGCGGTTGTCCTTTCAACCCAATGGGGTTTAGGTAAAGCCGTAATTGGTGCAACAATAGTCAGTATTGGAACAACAACCCCTGAAGCGGCAGTTTCAGTGTTGTCAGCAATACAAGGAAAACCGGGACTTGCTCTTGGAAATGCAGTGGGTTCAATTATATGTGATACAGGACTTATTTTAGGTTTAGCATCACTAATTGCCCCTTTATCATTTAACAGGCAATTAGCATCCCGCTTGTCCAATGTTCAAGTAGGTGCTGGTATTCTCATGGTGCTGGCATGTGTCCCTTGGTCCTCACCTATAAAAGCCTTTAGTGAAGGTGGTGTTCTGCCACAATTCATGGGTTTCGTCTTTGTTGTGTTATTAGGATTGTATATCTGGCAATCCATACGATGGGCAGGGACCGCTACACAGGATACTGAGAATGAAGATGATATAGAATCAGGCAGTTCAAATACTTTCCTTACCCTTATGAAACTCATTGGTGCAATCGCAATTGTTGTAATCTCAGCACAAATACTAATTCCAACAGTGAGTGTTCTTGCAGTCCGGTTTAAAGTGCCAGAATCAATTATTTCCTTAACGTTGGTAGCATTTGGCACTTCACTCCCAGAACTTGTAACAGCCATTACTGCGGTTAGACGAGGGCACGGTGAGTTAGCAGTTGGTAACATCATCGGTGCGGATATTCTCAATGTGCTTTTTGTTGCGGGGGTTTCCGCTGCAGCGACAAAGGGTGGTTTAGTAGCAGATGCACACTTTTTCCAATTTGCGTTTCCCGCAATGCTGTTTATCCTGATTGTTTTCCGTTATGGTATCTTCGTCTCTGGTAGCCAGTTGAAACGTCCTTTCGGTGTAGTTTTAGTTGCGGTCTGGCTTGTGGTCCAAGTTCTTAGCGGTTTCTTAGGCATGGGTACACATTAGAGAACAACTCCATATAGTAACACTGAAAATTATGTCTGAATCTAAATATTTTAATTTTCGTTTCAGAATAGCGTGAAACGAGAATAATTACAAGTCAGAAAGCATTGGAATGATAGCTGCATCTATTATTGATCCGCCTGTACCAGCAGCTAAACTTTTGGGTAAATCACCAGAATATGTTGTATTCTATGCTGAAGCATATAAAAGAAACTTGAAGCAAAAGAGAATAGAAGCTACAGGTCATGGGTGTCTTGTTGGCAACGGTTTGATATTAGGGTCTTTGTACTTATTTTATAACGCGGATTCACTGTTTGAATGAATTTGACAACATATCCCGACTATAGTATCATGTAAATAAATAGAAACGGCCTAAGCCACAAACTCAGACCGTTTCATTGCAATTATTTATTGTGCATTAAAAGGAGTGTTACATGGAATATTTAGATATGATTAGAAAAAACAGTCCAATGCCTATTGAAATTGCACTTACCCTTGAGGAGTTAGTGAATAGAATTAGATCAGAAGCATTTAGCCCGATAGCTCGGGCATGCTTTAAGGGTTTTGTAATTAAGAGCCCGTTTGGCAGAATAGGTGATAGCCTATCAACTGGTGGTAGCAACACATTAAATAACCTTTCTGTAAAAATATGGACATATATATCTATTAAGATTCAGGATGAAGGTTATCAAAATAGAAATGATTTTGAGCATCTTAACCTAAAGGATAAAACTATAGAACAACTAATATCAGATTTAAATGAGTGGTCTGGTTAATATACATGAAATTCAAACAGTTCTGAATTCAACCTTTCAACCATTTCCTCGTATGCTTCATCGCCCATTTGTTCTCTAAGGTTTAGTTTTTGTGCTTCATCATTGTGAATATTTTCCATTGTCAAAACCTGATTGATATTGCCATAATTTTTGGCAATTGAATTTTATAAGAATCCCTATAATATCAGATGTTTATTGTGTTTGTCAAGCTATTTTACACAAACACAAATGGTATTTTTGCACCTTCAACTGATATTGTAGCAACCAACGTTTGTGAGTTAATATTTAACGATAAACCAGTCGTTTTGCTTGACAAACGATTAAATCTGTGACAAAATATGCACATAATGATAACATTATATTATCGTGGTGTTATAGATTGGCGGGACCGAATATTAGTAGTTTAACGCTGTAATTTGTATTACAGATTATTTGATACATTGGGATATTATGAGAATTGGATGTTTTTATTTTTCAGGATTATCAATAGTTTTATGGATTTTATGGTTTCTTATTATAAATATATGGAGTTGTTGATATTCTTTAGCGTTCTGTATTCGAGGTGTAGATTCAAACTTCAATTGTGTCATAGGTTATTCATTGCGAAAAAGTTTATTAGTGATTATACTACCCGATGAGCTATAATAACGTATTGGAGGAAACCAAAATGGAGCGCATCACTGTGGATCCAAGAATTTTGGGAGGAAAACCGATTATCAAAGGAACTCGCTTATCGGTTGAGTTTATCCTAAATTTACTCGCGTCCAACGTAAGTGAAGAAGAGATTCTTGAGGACTACCAACATTTAACCAAAGCAGATATTCACGCGTGTCTGAGATATGCCGCGCGATGTCATAAGAATGAAATATATCTTGAGTTGAAGTCGGAAGCATGAAATTTGATAAGCTACGAATCCTTACTGATGAAAACGTATCTCCGAAGGTCGTGGCTTTTCTCAGAAATAGCGGGATTGACGTGTTAGATACGAAGGAGCAAGGGTGGTTCGGGAAAAAGGATGACGAATTGCTTGAAATAGCGTATCAAGACAACCGATGGGTGTTTACACATGATACGGATTTTGGAACTTTAGCGATTCATGAAGGTAAACGGTATGTAGGTATCATCCTCCTAAGAGTCAGGGATATGAATTCACAAAATATTATAAATGTCTGTAACCAGCTTCTTGATCACGACATAGATATCTTGCAGGGGGCGTTAGTAGTCGTTGAAGAAACCCGAATTAGAATTAGACATAAAGATGAAGATTAACCTTTCATGAACTTAAACATATATTAAGTTCATGCTGGATAGACGATTAAATCTATTTTGTCAATCGTTAAAAAGGTGGTGCAGTCAAACGCACAAAGGAGCGTGACACCTCATCCAATTCTTCCCGGACAGCAGCATCTAATTCCCAACCAACCCCACCAAGTGTGTCATCCAATTGTTCAATTGTATCACTTCCACTGATAGCAACAGTAACCTCTGGATGTGATACGACCCATGCAACAGCAAGTTGTGCTGGAGTTTTACCTAATTCATCTGCAAGTCGTTTGAGTGTTGAAAGCACCTGTCCGGTTGCACCACGCATTCTACGATTATACTCATCTGGATAACGTCTTGCCCAGAGTGTGCCTTCAGGTGGCGGTTCGTCAGGAGAATAAACACCACTCAATAATCCAACTGATAACGGACTATAACACATCACACCAAGACCTTCTTCACGAACTAATCCAAACATCTCTGTTTCCAAGTCTCTATTCAATAAGTTATACATATTCTGAACGCACATATAGGGTATAGCGTTAATACTATCAGCGATCCAGAGTGCTTTGCATACTTCCCATGCCTGATGGTTACAACAGCCAAGATAACGAACCTTACCAGAACTCACCAGATCATCTAAAGCACGTATTGTCTCCTCTTGTGGCGTTGTATCGTCCGTCATGTGAATCAGATAGACATCAATATGGTCAGTACCGAGTCGTGTCAGTGAACGGTCTATCTCACGCATGATATGGTATCGTGATAACCCATAATCATTTGGACCTTGCCCAATATGACTACAAACTTTAGATGTAATAACTAAATCATCACGTTTCCTTTTGATAGCCTTACCAAGAATAACCTCTGAACGACCAATGTTGTCGCGATCATCCATAGGACCGTATACATTGGCACAATCAATCAGGTTTATTCCAGAATCAATAGCATGTTCAATCAATCTTTGGGCAGAATTTTCGTCCGCTTGTCCTCTAAGTCCCAATCCCAATGCAAGTGGACTGACCTTCACACCTGCTTTACCAAAATTGACATATTCCATAACTTTCCTCCTATAAATGTGCTCGTGTTAATGTTCGTAATGCTTCAACAAGTCGCTGCATATCTGCTGGTTTTGGCGCGGAAAACATTAAAGATTCACGCGAAATAGGATGTTCAAATTGAAGTGTTCGTGCATGCAATGCTTGTCTTTTTAGATGTATAAGTGCATGTTTTATTGGCAGTGTGTCCGCATCTTTCATAGCACGTTGTTCTCCTCCATAGATTGCATCCCCAGCAATAGGATGACCGATATGTTGTAGATGAACACGTATTTGATGTAACCGTCCGGTTTCCAATGTCAATTGAATGAGTGAGAATTTGTTGTATAATTCTAATACCTGATAATGTGTAATAGCATGCCTACCACTGTTTTCAACAGTAGTCATTCGTCTACGGTCACGTCTACTACGAGCAATTTGTGCATCAATCGTTCCTGTGACCTCAGAGGGAACACCACATACAACAGCGACATATTGACGAGTGATGGTATGCTGTTCAAACTGCCTGGACAGTTCACGATGCACTATATCAGTTTTCGCAACAACGAGAACTCCAGAAGTGTCTTTGTCCAACCTGTGAACGATACCCGGTCTCTCTACTCCACCGATACCAGATAGGTCAGAGCAGTGTGCAAGCAAAGCGTTGACAAGTGTTCCACTGTTCACACCACTTGCTGGATGAACAAGCATTCCCGCAAGTTTATTCAGCACAATTAAGTGGTTGTCTTCGTAAAGGATATCAAGTTGGATTTTTTCTGGTTGGACAGATTCTAAAGGACGGGATTCAGGTAGATTAAGACATACTTGATCACCGAAACGGAGTGTATAACTCGGTTGTTTGGCAATCTTGTTATTGACGGTGACGGTTCCATCTCGTATCAGTTTTTGGATATAGGTTCGTGATACGTCTTCAGTCGCGCTCATCAGAAACCGATCCAACCGATTTCCTTTTTGTTCTGCTTGGATATGATAAACTGTCGCATTTTTTTCCATAATGAATATGGAGCAATTTGTCAGAATTAACTAACAGAAGTGGATATGCGGAGTCCTGCGGAAGGTGTGTTTGGAGGTCTTTTATGAATTACAATCTCAATATCGTGATCCAATTTTCCGAGAAATGACAGTAAATGATTAAGAGAACAGTCGGTGAGTCTACCCTTCATAAGTGTTGTGAGTTCAGTTTTACTTATACCCAGAATCTTGGCTGCCTCCATTTTGCTATAACCACGTTTTGTTATAATATCATATATTATTGATGCAAATCGAACTTTCATGAGTTCTTCCTCTGGATTTGGAAATCCTAAATCCTTGAAAACATTGCCGCTACCAATCTCATATTCTATTTTTTCTTCACTCATTTTTATTTTCCTCATGTGCAAGATTTTTTGCCCAATTTAAACGAGAACGAATTAAATCAATCTCTTTTTTGGGTGTCTTTATCCCTCGTTTTGATTTTTTCTGGAAACAATGTAGGACATAAATTGTGTTTCCAAGATTAACCACATAGACTGCACGGTATGTGTCTCGAGTGTAATTACTTACAATTTCATAAACACCTGAAAAACCACGTAAAGGTTTAGCTGAGGAATGTGTTTCACTTCCTTGTGCTATTTCAAGTGCGAAACCTACGTCTCGCTGGACATCGCGGGGAAATTCTATAAGTTTTCTTTTTGAATCTCCAACCCAGACAATAGGTCTCATTTGCTTCTCAGGCATAAATATATTCTACGAAATTTACTTAGACATTGCAAGGACTTTCTATTAGAGAGAAAGGTTAGCATAGGAACTTGCCGATACAGATAGGAGCGTTTAATGAACAATGGATTGAAATATACAGATAGGAATGGAATAGACTTTTATCCCGTCACAGCACCCTCAGATGCTGATGAGACAGAATTTGCATATTTCGCCATAACACCGCGGGTATAACGTGGTTCAGGAGGTGTCCAATTCTCAAAACGTGCTTGAATTTCAGCATCAGTGAGGGAGACATCAAGTCGACGTGTCTCAGCATCTATCACTATTTCATCACCTTCCTGCAGAATAGCAAGTGGACCACCTGTTGCTGCTTCAGGGGCAACATGACATATCATAAAACCGTGTGTGGCTCCAGAAAATCTTCCATCTGTCAAAAGAGCGACATCTTCACTTAATCCTGCACCGACAATTGCCGCCGTTACTCCTAACATCTCACGCATGCCAGGACCTCCGATTGGACCTTCATATCGGATAACAACAACATCTCCCGGTTTTATTTCACCACCTTTTATTGCAGCAAAAGTGTCTTCTTCACGTTCGAAAATCCGCGCTGGTCCACGATGCAAAGTCTTTTCCTGTCCTGCTAACTTAATTACACAACCTTCTGGAGCAAGATTACCACGTAAGATTGCAAATCCACCAGTTGGTTTGAGTGGAGCATCAACTGCTCTTACGACCTGCTGTCCATGAGTTTCTGCAGCTAATTCTGCTTCTTCACCGATGGTTTTACCAGTAACAGTTAGTTCATCTGTATGGATTAAACCTGCTTCTGCAAGTCGTTTTGCTAAGAACTGTATTCCGCCAGCCTCATACAGATCCGTAGCGACGAACTGTCCTCCAGGTTTCAGGTCTGCCATTACCGGAGTTTTCTGACTAATGACGTGGAAATCCTCAAGCGTCAGTGGGATTTGTGCTTCATAAGCGATAGCGAGAAGATGTAAAACACCGTTGGTAGAACCACCTGTCGCAGCAATGGATGTAATTGCATTCTCAAGAGACTTTCGTGTGATGATTTGACTGGGACGACGATCAGCAGCGAGCATATCCATGACAAGTTTTCCAGTTTTATAAGCCTCGTTGTCTTTCTCCTCAGCAACGGCAGGGACACTACCACTTCCCATCGGGGCAATTCCCAACATTTCAACAGCAGTCGCCATAGTATTTGCTGTAAATTGTCCACCACAGGCACCAGGACCAGGACATCCTTTACTAATTAGGTCGTCTAATTCCTCTACTGTGATAGTGCCTTCAGAATGTTGTCCGACTGCTTCAAATACATCTTGAATTGTGACATCTCGTCCTTGAAACTTACCCGGCATTATTGATCCACCGTAGAGAGTAAGAGATGGTATATCTAATCTTGCCAATGCCATTACAGTTCCAGGTACAGTTTTATCACAACCACAAAGTGCAACAACAGCATCAAACATATTACCTATGGAGACTAACTCTATTGAATCTGCTATTACCTCACGACTAATTAGGGAGGTTTTCATCCCCTCAGTTCCCATTGTAATACCGTCAGAGATACTGACAGTATTGAATTCGAGAGGTGTTCCTCCTGCATCGCGAATACCTTGTTTGACCTTTGCAGCAAGTCGTCTCAAATGGAAGTTACAAGGACCTATCTCAATCCATGTATTCGCAACCCCGATAATCGGTTTGTCAAGGTCTTCAGGTGAAAGTCCACCATCACCGAACATAAGCATTGTACGTGCAGCGGCGCGGTCAGGTCCGTCTGTAATCACAGAACTTCGTGGTTTGAGTTCATTGGACATTTACTCGTCCTCCTACAAAAAAGAGCGATTGCCATTGATAGGATAAAAGTTACAATAATGCAAAATAATATTATATCTACATAGTAAATTTATAAACAAGGTCTGTGTCTGCGGCATCTTTGAGTCTTAGTATTATGGTTCCTGCTTCCACTTGGTAGGCTTTTTGGTACATTGTTTTGATTGGTGTTAAATCAAACTGATATTCTTCGGTCGGATATGCTTCACAAGTGTCACCATTAGCATTATGAGCAATATAGATAGGTAGCTGCACAGGAAAGGATTCAAGAAATGTTTCAGATACAACCAATGTGAATAGATGAGCTTCACATCCACCACTGTATGACAGGTTCACCTTCAATACATCACCATCAACTGTGGCAGAATTCAGGGCGAATTCGTCAGTTCCGAACCTATCACCTGCGTCACCTATAAAAACGCGACCTAAAAGTGGTGTATCATCGTATATAACATCACCATTGGAAACAGAGGTTAATCCATCAGGTTCTGTCTGCAACTGATTATTGAATTGCTGACATCCTATTGAAAGTGGAATGAACACACACAGAATCAATCTTATGAAGTAATTTAGTTTCATATTGCCATCCTATTATGAATACAGACTACTGAATTCCTATCCAACTACTAAATACACCGCCATATTTCGCAATGAGACCTGCAAAGACCACTGATACCATAGACATCAATTTTATCAGAATGTTAAGGGAAGGACCAGATGTATCTTTGAAAGGATCTCCGACGGTGTCACCAACAACAGTGGCTTTGTGCTGTTCAGACCCTTTTTCACCGTATTCTTCTTTGTGCTTACCTTCTTCAATAAACTTCTTAGCGTTATCCCATGCACCACCAGCGTTTGCCATCATGATTGCAAGAACAAACCCAGTTGATAATCCCCCAGCAAGCAAACCTAATACACCACCGACATTAAAGATCAAACCTACTGCAACAGGAACAATTATAGCGATGAGTGATGGGAAAATCATCTCCCGTTGTGCACCAATAGTTGAGATACTGACACAACGTGCATAATCAGGTTTCTCTTCACCTGTCATAATTTTTGGATTTGCACTAAACTGACGACGCACTTCCTCTACCATAGCACCTGCTGCCCTGCCTACAGCCTTCATTGTTAATGCACAAAAATAGAATGCCATCACAGCACCAATGAACAGTCCGATGAGAACTTGAGGATTCATCAAAGTTACATTATAATAGTCCATAAATTGGCTTACAGAAACCTTGAGTGTGTCCACTGTTTCACCATTGATAAGAAGTGTCTTTTTATCTGCCAAGTAAATTAGACCGTGTCGAATTTCTTCAAGATAAGCTGCAAGGAGTGCCAATGCTGTCAACGCTGCAGAACCAATCGCAAAACCTTTCCCAGTTGCTGCGGTTGTATTACCGAGCGCATCTAATTGATCGGTTCGTTCTCGGACGCTTTCATCGAGTTTTGCCATTTCTGCGTTTCCACCAGCGTTGTCTGCAATGGGTCCATAAGCATCTGTTGCAAGTGTAATACCGAGTGTCGCCAGCATACCTACGGCAGCAATACCGACACCATATAGACCCATCAAAGGATCATTTGCACCACCCGGTAGATAGTAACTTATAGCGACAGCAGCAATTATGGTAATAACAGGAATTGCAGTTGATTCCATCCCAACAGCAACCCCTTCAATAATAACTGTTGCTGGTCCGGTCTGTGCCTGTTTCGCGATAGCACGCGTAGGTTTATATTCATGTGAAGTGAAGATTTCAGTGACTTTACCAATAACTAATCCTGCTATAAGTCCCGCTACAATTGCTCCCCATACCTGCCATTCATTATTAAAACCTTCTTCCTTACCTAAATAGAGTAAGACAGGAAGTGAAAAAACTGCAATACCGATTGCACTACCGTTGATACCAAGGTTTAGGGAACCCATTAGCTGTCTCATATCGGCACCCTCTTTGGTCCGCACAAGATAAATGCCTAATATGGATAAAATGACACCAATTCCAGCGATAATCATTGGGGCAGACAGATATTTTAGTTGTAGTGTCAAATTAGTTTGATCTTTAGCAGCGACTGCTGCTACGCCGAGGGCGGCTGTGGCAAGTATAGAACCTGCATAGGATTCGTATAGGTCAGCACCCATACCAGCAACATCACCAACGTTATCACCAACGTTATCTGCAATAACAGCGGGATTACGTGGATCATCTTCAGGGATTCCTGCTTCAACTTTCCCAACTAAGTCAGCACCTACATCTGCTGCTTTGGTGTAAATACCACCACCTACACGAGCAAATAGTGCTTGGGTAGAAGCACCCATACCAAAACTTAGCATTATTACAGTTATCTGAGGTAACGGATTGACTCCTAAAAAGTCAGGATTAATCTTTGGAAAAATGTAGTAGAGTATCAAAAACCATCCGGTAATATCAAGTAGTGCAAATCCTACAACGATCAATCCCATCACCGCACCAGCACGAAAGGATACTTTTAAACCTGCGTTGAGACCTTTCATTGCAGCACTTGTAGTGCGTGCGGATGCGTTAGTTGCAGTCTTCATTCCCAAAAATCCGCACAATCCAGAAAAGAAACCGCCTGTAAGAAAAGCAAATGGCACGACCTGATTTTGTGCTTTCAGAACAAAAGCCATAAAGATAAAGATGATACAAAGGACAGCAAAAACGATTCCAACTACCTTATACTGTTGCCTTAGATACGCCATTGCCCCTTCGCGCACAGATTGCGCGATGTCACGCATCGTTTCATTTCCCTCGTCCTGTTTCATTACAGAACGATAGAAATGATATGCAAATCCTAAAGCAATAAGTGAACTGATTGGGGCGATCCACCATAATGATGGAACTGGTGGAGGAGATTCTGATTGGGCAAAAGCCGTGGTGGCTAAATTCAGAATGGGTAAGTAAAGTAGAAATATCTTCCAATTTAGCCACCGTCTTTTGCAAGTGATTTCACGCATTAAATACCTCTTTTTAATATGTTATTCGTAATCCCAATTAAAATATTTGAGTGCTTGTCCAACAAGGTAAAGCGAACCTGAAATGCAGATCAAATCATTTGAGGACGCAGACGATAGTGCTTTAGAAATGGCATCATCGGGTGTAGGACATTGTGTTGTCTTCTTACATATACCAGACCAAGCAGCTTGTATTGTTTCAGCGGGTAATACTCGAGGATTGTCTGTAACTTGTGTGGCAATCACGAAATCCGCTATCTGTGAGACTATTTTGCCTATTGCTGACAAATCCTTATCCTTCAAAATACTAACGACAAAAATCACCTGATTGTAACGAAAATAATCACGGATTGTCTTACATAATGCCTCCATTGATATTGGAGAATGTGCCCCATCAAGCAAAACAAGCGGAGACGACATTATTCGTTGAATACGTCCATGCCACTGAACATTCTCAAATCCTGCATAAACACTTTCTTTTGAAATTTGAAATCCTCTTTTTTTTAGACATTCAATCCCCGCAATTGCTGTCAAGGCATTGACATACTGGTGTTGTCCTAACAATGGTAACCTTAACTGTTTATAATGCTCTAAAGGTGTCTCTACGTCAAATTTCTGTGCTATTGGTACAAAATCTGAATCCTTAACAGTTTGTGTAACAGGCGTATCTTGATTGTCCTCAGAAAATTCATTGACATCAACGATTGATGCATTTCGTTCATTTGCAACTTTATTTATAACCGATCGTGCATCAGGATGTTGCGGTGCAAGTGCTAACGGACACCCTTGTTTTATTATTTCCGCTTTTTCACTTGCTATCGCTGTATATGTTTTCCCTAATATAGACGTATGTTCTAAACCAATCGGGGTAATAACAGTTGTCACAGGTGAAACTACATTAGTTGCGTCAAGTCGTCCACCTAAACCTACTTCTATAACGGCAAAATCTGTTTCTTGTTCAGCAAAATATACAAAAGCAAGCGCAGTGTAAATTTCAAAAAAAGAAACACGTCCGAATTCCAACTTTGAAATAGTTTCAATTGCAGGTTTGAGTTTGTTAATATATGTTGTAATTTCTGATTCTGAAATAAGGTTACCGTCAATCCGACACCTTTCTCTTGGTGTAATGAGATGTGGGGACGTATATAAACCCGTTTTATACCCTGCATGTGTTAGGACTGATGCGATGATCGCTGCTGTTGACCCTTTTCCTTTACTCCCCGCGACATGGACAATCTTTAATTTTTTGTGTGGATTACCAAGCAAATCCAATAACTGGGTGATGCGATTGAGATTATAGAACCTTGCTTGACGTGCAAAGTCCACACTTCTTTCATAATCTATGAATTGTTCTATGTAAGCGAGTGTAGATTTATAGTTTCGAATTTTTATGTTATTAGTTATATCGCACAAAGTGTACCTGAATTTAAAACCATCATTACTGACAAAGATAATTACTTCTTAATTTGTTCTTTTTATTTTACATCGGAGTCATTGTCCGCATTTCTTAAATATCCAACAACGACCCATAACGATATTAAGAAAAAAACAAATCCTAATATATAGATTAGATTACGAATGGGTTCGTAAAATATGATTTCAGACATTTCATACATGAAGTCACCAAAGAGGATGGATATGAGGAAACCTACTATAGAGCATTTTACTAATAAAAGAATCATCTGTTTTCTTTTCACAAAGTTTTCCTCTATTGATAGGTGAAATCAACGTCAAATACGCATTAATTTAGATACTCATAAATTGGGAATTGTGAACAGAATTCTGTGACCTTTTCTTTTATACGACGTTTGATAGAGGCTTTTTGTCTATTTTCAAGTACTTCAGTCATAAAGTCAGCAATTTGAAGCATCGCATCTTCTTTCATGCCGCGTGTTGTAACCATCGGTGTTCCCAGTCGTATTCCGCTTGTTGTTTTCGGTTTCCTTTTGTCAAAAGGTATCGTATTTTTATTTACAATAATACCTGCATCTTCAAGGTGATCTGCAGCTTGTCTACCACTCAATTTCTCATATTTAGATGTCAAGTCAAGTAACATCAGGTGGTTCTCAGTTCCTCCACTAACCAAACGGAATCCATTTTCAATTAATCTTTCTGCGAGTACCTTCGCATTTTTTACTATTTGTTCCTGATATGTTTTAAACTCGGGTTCGCTTGCTTCCTTAAAGGCAACTGCTCTTGCAGCAATAGTGTGTAGAAACGGACCTCCCTGCAAACCGGGAAACACTGCTCGGTCAATTTGAGCTGCATATTCTTCTTTACACATTATCATTGCCCCACGCGGTCCACGTAAGGTCTTGTGTGTCGTAGTTGTAACCACATCACTGTACGGGACGGGATCAGGATGAACGCCACCTGCAATAAGACCTGCGATATGTGCTATATCAGCGAGAAGATATGCCCCTACTGAATCAGCGACATCACGCCACGCTGCAAAGTCAAATTGCCGTGGATATGCTGTTGCTCCAACAACTATCAGTTTTGGACGATATTCTGCAGCGAGTTGACCAACCTGATCCATATCTATTAACTCTGTTTCTGCATCTACTCCATAAGCAACTACATTATAATAACGTCCAGAAAAATTGACCTTATCACCATGACTCAAATGTCCACCATGACTCAGAGACATCGCGAGGATTGTATCTCCGGGATCAAGAAGTGCGTGGTATGCTGCCATATTGGCTTGCGTTCCGGCATGTGGTTGGACATTCACATGTTCAGCACCAAAAAGGGCTTTGGCACGGTCAATTGCAAGTGATTCAACGTCATCCATAAACTCGCAACCGTTATAGTAACGTTCACCGGGATATCCTTCAGCGTATTTGTTCGCTAAGATACTTCCCTGTATTTCCATGACGGCTCGACTCGCATAGTTTTCGGAGGGAATCAACATCAGAGAATTCTGTTGACGTGCCAAGTCATTGGTGGTAATCTCAACGATTTGAGGGTCAACTTCTGACAATATTTTATTCATACTATTTTCACCATATACAACTTGACATCTTGATAAACATGTAAAAATCAAATTCTAACATAAATATTATACAATTTCAAGAAAAGTTGACAACTTCACATTCACATGTTATATTAGTGGTAACGGATTTTCGTTACTTCATCTTTTCTACACAATGACATGCTGATTCATATTATGTCTCAATTCACACATTTTAGAAATATTACTCTCTTTACTTTTCTGCTTATATTAACGATCTTTTTATGGGGTTGTAACTCCCAAGATGATATACAGAAAACTACTCCGACAACACAAGATTCCACATCAGCAAAAGTAACCCCTCCTATTAAACCTCCACGACCTGAAGATTGGCACATGTTCATGAATGACTTGCAATTTTCGGGAAAGAGTCCTGAACAAGATCTAAAACCACCTTTGCAGTTGTTATGGAAATTTAAAACCGGTGGTCCTCTATCTGCCTCACCTGTGATTGCAAATGGAATTCTATATATCGGGTCTACTGATGGAAAAATGTATGCATTAGACGCAAAAAAGTGGGATATAAAATGGGTATACAATGCTGGTAGTTCTATCCGTTTTTCTGCTGTCGTTTGGGGTGGTCAAGTATATTTCAATACACGCAATAACAAATTTTATGCACTTGATGCTGATTCAGGAGAATTGGTATGGGATTTCAAATCACAAGGTTGGATGGATTCTCCACCTGTTGTATTTGAGGGAATTGTTTACACGGGTGCTTACCCATCGCGGATTTATATGTTGGATGCGTTCACCGGTAAACTCAAATCTGAACGACAACGCAAAGTCACTATTAATGGTGTTGAATATGGTTGTTCTAATGGAGAATTTCAACCCGTTTTTCCACAACACAATACGAAATTATGGCGGAGTTATACTGAAGCAAGTGAGAGTTTTCCTGTCGCAGCCAACGGTTATGTCTATATTGGTGCGCGTGATGGGAAGATCCATGCAATCAATTTATCATCTAAAACAGAGACGTGGTCATATCAGGTTGCTGGACCTGTTGATGCAGCACCCGCAATTGCAGATGGTATGCTATATGCAGCTTCCACTGATGGCTTTATCTACGCTTTTGCAAATGCAATTGATGGAACATTAGTTACTAAAGACACACGAAAACACGGATTTGTCGCGCGTGATAATGTCCCTGTATATAAAGAAAAAGATGGAACTTCACATGTTTATGTTCTCAATGATGGCACACATTTGCCGATACTCGAAACCGATAATAATTGGTATCAGGTAGAACTGCCGAACAAAGAGGTTGTTTGGATAGATAAATTGTCATTTGGAGAATTCGTTGAAACCGAAGGTATGTCGTTTAATACCAAATTTTGTGGAACTCCTCAAACAATACCTCTCATCAATGGGGCAGAATATCCATATTGGAGTCCGGATGGCAAGCGTGTTGCCATGTTAAAGAGAACGGACCTAAGTGGAAGCTATTGGAAAGCAACCGAATTATGGATTATGGGAAGAGATGGGAGGCAAGCAAAAAAACTATATTCCGGTCAGTTTTACAATCCACATGTCTCTTGGTCTCTTGATAGCCGTTTGATTGCACTTGAGGTAGAAGTGGACGGTGACCAATATGTCTATATTGTCGATTGGGAATTAGGAAAGATAAAAAGACTGGTCAGAGGAACAGCACCTACATGGTCACCAGCAGCAAATCAATTGGCATTTAAACGACGTGAAAAAGGATATGATTATGTTTATCGAATAAATAGCGATGGTAGCGGTGGAAGGGAAATCGCTAAAGTTCAATATAAACAATCTCGATATGCCTATTCTTATATACATGCACCATCTTGGTCGCCAGATGGAAAAACACTTGCTTTTGAGGTGTCCTATGATCATAAAGTTGGCAATGGCACAGTTCCTTATGCAGCTATCAGAATACAAAATGTAGAAGGTGAACGAATAAAACAGATTCCTACACAGCACCAACGGGTTCGTCAAGTGCGTTGGTCACCCAATGGTAAACGTCTTGCTTATGTAGTATCGGGTAGCAACCGTCAGGATCCAGTCCTTGACAAACGTCTGCATATTACCAGTGTGAACGACGATACCATAAAACATCAAATACACAAACACACTACTCCCGCATGGTCACCTTCGGGTAACATAATTGCATACTTAGAGAGAGAAGATTGTGCAGGTATACAATGGAAAATATGGATCTATGATTTGGAGAACGGAAGGAAATATCCTATTGCCAGGACATCAATGAATGTCGCTTCAATCGTTTGGATGCCAGATGGAAATAATCTATGTATTTGGCATACATCTGATTATCTCCAAGACAACCTATACAAACCTGCTGACACAAAAGGATGGATTGTGCCAATTAATCTGTCTATGTAACACTTGAGTATCATAAATAACGCAAAAAACAATAATCAAAAATACGATAGAAAACAATTAATGTTGGGAAGATGTTAAACAATCACAATGATACCTCAAGCAGACGTAACATATCCTCCTCGGTACACTTTCTCGGATTAAATTTATGGCAGTGATCAAGCATTGAATCCACTGCAAGTTTAGGGATTTTCTCTCTTTCCAATCCAGCGTCACCGAGACCTGTCGGCATATTAAGTTCATTGTTCAACGCACGTATCTCATCAATGGCAGCACATGCAGCCTCACTTTTTGACATTTCATTCACATTCACTCCTAAAGCCGTTGCCACATCTGCATATTTATCAATTACATGCGGGAGATTAAACTCCATCACATGTGGAAGTAATATTGCATTTGCTACTCCGTGTGGAATAGGTGCATCAGTTGATAACTGATGCGCAATAGAATGAACTGCACCCAGTCCCTTCTGAAATGAAAAAGCTGCCATACAAGAACCCAACAACATCTCTCCTCTCGCTACAACATTCTCCCTATCGTGATATACATTGCGAATATTTGCCCCCAACATTTTCAGTGCTTGCAATGCCACACCTTCTGCGATAGGATGATGTTTAGTCGCTACATACGCCTCAATCCCATGTGTGATTGCATCCATACCGGTAGCTGCGGTCAATGCTTGTGGCATTTTAACAGTTAATGAAGGGTCAAGTAGTGCGATGTTTGACATATTGTAACGTGTGATAATAGCACGTTTACGCCAACGGTCTGTTGTTTGCATGGAGGTATCAGTTATAATTGCTCCCTGAGATACTTCACTCCCGGTTCCCGCAGTTGTTGGAACACATATCAATGGTGGCATATCGTCGCGGATCTTATTAGCACCATCCGAATCTACATAATATGGTTCGAGCGGGGGTTCGTGAGTAATCAGGAGACGGATGGCTTTCGCAGCGTCCATAACACTTCCACCACCAACAGCAATAACAACATCACATTTTTCTTTCTGAAAGACTTCTACACCTTGCAAAACACTAATATCCGTAGGATTAGGTTCAATATCTACATAGGTCGCGAAAGGTAAATTTGCATCTTCTAATGGTGTGACCACAGTTTTTAAAATACCCACATTGCTAACACCAGTATCACTAACAATAAAAGGTTTTTTGCCACCTAACGCAGTAATATGACTTGCTAAGTTTACAATTGCCTCATTTCCAAACTCAATATGTGGTGGTGAAAAATAACTAAGTGTTTCTTTGTTCAAACTTGATTCCTCTATCTATCTGAATTATAACAAACAACCGATTCCCTATTGTACTTATACATCTTTACGTAAATCCATTTATGTTAAAATATAACATGTCCAACGATATAATTCAATATGTTTGGATTTACATAAAACGTTGAAGTTTTCCATAACACACAATATAATGAAAGCATATCCACCCAATAAATATCGAACATTCATGAAACTAAAACCTCGTCCAGCACTCTATTTCCTCATCCCTTTTATACTTGGAATCATCATAGGTAATTTGGTATCTATTCCTATGCTATGGATATGGTTCTTTGTGTTAATTTGCTCAATTGGAAGTCTCCTGATAAGAACCCGATTCAAAATCTGGTGTTATGTGTTGATACACATTGCAATTCTGGCATGCGGGATGTTGCGATTTGAAATTGCCTCTGTACCTAAAATACCTCAACAATTCTATGACCAAGAAGTTAGTTTTATAGGCAAAACAGTATACCAACCAGAACGTGGAAATGCTTGGGATGCCTGTTATGCTGTTGGACAAGTTCAGCTCTTGTCCGACCCTTCACAGAAAGTCCAAGCAAAGTTGTTGATACGATTTGATAAACTGATGCCACTACGTTATGGAAAACAGATTACACTTACAGGTGAGTTACGACAAGCACAAACACAAAGAAATCCAGGTGGTTTTAATTATCGCGCCTATCTAAAGAGACAGAATGTCTCAGGAATATTATATCATAAAGGTTTGATTCGCATCGGTGAACAATCAGGCTTCCCACCTTTACGTTGGATGGAAACTCTCAGGCTTAAGACGGAACAGATAATCGACGATGTGTATTCAGGGTTAGAATCACATCCCGTAAAAACATCGGAATTAGAAAAACATCCTTCAAATAACCCCACATTACATGCGAAATTACTCAAAGGTATTCTTCTTGGTAAACGCGGAGATGTACCATCAGAAACTTTGGACATCTTTCGTAATAGTGGCACTTTTCATGTATTAGCAGTGTCGGGTCTTCACGTGGGACTTATCGCGCTGTTTACTTACTTAGGTTTATCTGCATTTCAACGCATACCGAAAAAGGTAGTTTCTCTACTGACGATTGTTGCTATTCTGATTTACGCAAGTTTAGTTGGTTTTCGTCCATCTGTTTTCCGTGCATCCCTCATGGCAATCCTATACCTAATTGCAACAATTATTGATCGTGATGCAGATATTTACAACCTTCTTTCAGTCGCTGCTTTAGCATTGTTACTATTGAATCCAATGCAGTTATGGGATGTCGGTTTTCAATTGTCGTTTGTTGCAGTGGCTTCCATAGTCTTTTTTGTGCCGAAAATGGAAAAACCTTTACAGAAGTTGTGGAATGACACTGATGCTGCTGAAGCGAATATTCTACATAGATATAGGAAAAAAGCATTAAAATGGTTGGTTTTGTCCTACCTTGTGACAATCACTGCTCAAATTGGCACTGCTCCGCTCATAACTTTTCACTTTTACAGAGCATACCCACTTGGTATCATAATAGGTCCATTTGCTGTTGGACTTGTTTCATTGATTGTTGGTATCGGAATGGTATCCGTCTGTGTAGGATTTATCTGGGTTCCGCTTGCTAAAATCCTTGCCCTATTTAATCATGCAATCTTCTATGTTTTTTTACAACTCATTGGTATATTTGGACAAAAATGGGGAGTAATGAAGTTAGTTCCTCCTACATTTGGTCTCATACTCATTTATATCTCGGTCTGTTTGTGCATCACTCATTGGAGATATTTATACAAGCAATGGAGATTAGCAAGTCTAATTGGATTATCTGTACTGACTATATGGGTATGGGATAGTGCTTTCCACGAGAAAGGTCGTCTCTTAGAGATGATTACACTTGATGTCGGACAAGGGGATGCTGCAATCATCAGATTTCCAGATAATCGGACGATGTTGATTGACGGCGGAATCCAACATACATACTATGATGAAAAGAAACAGAGAGCGGTAGATTATGATGTTGGCAAACGGATTATTGAACCCTATTTTGATTCTAACGGTATCCGTGGAATTGATTTAGTGGTACTCACTCATCCTGATCTTGACCACGGAGGAGGACTCGCATATATTCTGCAGAACTTTAAAGTGAAGCAACTTATTGGAATACCGGACATGGATCTTGATTCCCAAACGCATCAACGACTACGTAATATTGCCAAGAAACATAATATACCTTATGCTTTTCCATATAAAGGTAAAGTTGAATTAACACCAACTGCTACACTAATACTCCTACATCCATTTGATGCTGCATCAATCAATTTATTTGATGATAATAAGAATGATGATTCGTTGGTATTCAAACTAAGTTACGGAGAGGTAGACATCTTATTCACAGGTGATATTGAATCAAACGGTGAAACACGTTTGATTGAGTCACAGCAAGATTTGAGATCAGAAGTCCTGAAAGTTCCACATCACGGCAGCAGAACTTCAAGCAGCCTAAGGTTTCTTGATGCAGTCAAACCGAATTATGCAATCTTCTCACTTGGTAGAGACAACCGTTACCAATTGCCACATGCAGAGGTAGTTGCGCGGTATCAGGAACGTAATTGTGTGCAATTACGAACGGATCAACTCGGTGCAATAATATTGAAAACTGATGGCAAGCGATGTTGGTTTGACTATACCGTACATCAAGACAGAAACTACGGTGAATTTGAAAATAATTTTACACATTGACTCGGTAGATGCAGTTTCCTAACCTCGCCATTCCAGAAGATTCAATCACTTCAAAATATCCCACAATTAAGAAAATCTATCGAAAATTCGTGAATAAAGTAAATATTTCAAACTTTACTTGACAAACAATAATTGTAATGTTATAATTAGATTCACATAATAATTGTTATTCTGTATTTAACATCATGAGAAGTGGTAAACCAACCAAAAAGGAGAAAATAAAAAAACGCGAAAACGCGTCACATTCCTTGTACCGCTTAGCATGAACACGTCACTGTGACTTTCAAAAAGTCACACGAAACAGAGGTATATCATGGACATAGAAAAAACTGATGTTGATATATTAACGTGAGTTCCATAATTAATCCAATTACCGCTGTAGGTTGGACTGAGGGACGAAATCCAACAGGGAATGCTCTATAATGAGGAAAGATGTGGGGTTTCAGACGTTACAAAGAGACATTGGTATACCAAAATCCTTCAGTGTGTTTACCGTCTTCAGTGTTTTCCGTGATTCAGAAACTGGCATTCATAACGTTGGTTTAGCGTTTT
>JAJEAG010000045.1 GCA_022824265.1 Candidatus Poribacteria bacterium
GGTATATAAAGTTCGCAAAAACATGCAACCGGAACCTTTATCAGATTTTGATGCGATGATGCTGAGAAAGCGGATGCTCATTGAGTCGGTTATCAAGGAGATAAAAACGCAGACCCAACTTCAACACACGCGACATAGAAGTTTTGTTAACTTTCAAATAAATATAGTGGCTGCGTTGATTGCTTATACCTATTTGGAAAAGAAACCTTCGTTAAACCTATTGGAACGCCAGCAGATCAAGGAGACAACACTTTCTCTAAAATCTTAAATCTTTTTCCGAACTCACGTTAGATTCTAAGTTCATTTGTCACGGTATTAAGTCAATAATCAATGGTTATGAATTATAGACAACGATATTATTCACACAAATAGAAAAAATTTATGACAGAAGTGTTCGTATCAGGGAGAATTCATGGAAAAGTATGCAAAAGGTTCGGTGTATCCATCAGAATTACTGGAATTTGAGGATCAAAATACAGGTACTCATGTTTATCAACTTACAAATGACAATACTATCAACCATAACCTATATTTTCTCACACCATCCTTTACACCTGACCAAAAACATCTGATTTTTACCTCCTATCGATCTGGAAAAGCAAATTTCTATAAGATACAATTTCCTGATGGTGATATTATACAGTTAACAAATGGTGAGGAAGTACACGGATATTCTGGTGTAATTGCTAAAGATGGAACCAAACTCTTTTACACTGAAGGTGATTCAATAAAGGCTATCAATCTTGACACCTTTGAGGAACACGTTCTCACAGAATATAAGAATGGAAGTCTTGGAGAGTGTAGCGTAAGCGCAGATGAAAAGTATATTGTAACTGCGATGAAACGGGATGGAAAATCACACATCACCGTCACCGCCACGGATGGAAGCGGTGGAGAAATAATTTACACATCCCCTGACCAGACAATAATTCACCCACAATTCCATCCTAAACATCCCGATCTAATCGCATACTCAGGAGATCCCGCACCAAGAATGTGGACAATAAATCGTGATGGAACAGACAATCGTAAACTCTATGAACATGATAATAATGAGTTTCTTGTTCATGAGACATTTCTTGGTTCGCAAGACGAATTGATTGTCACTCATTGGTCCTATGCATTACGACGTATATCTCTGAACACACTTGAAATGCAAACAATCTCGGATTTTAATGCATGGCACATAGCAAGCAATCGTGCGGGTACAAAGGTATTATGTGACACTGTACATCCTGATATAGGTTTACGGTTAGTTGATGTTGAAACAGGTGAACACAAACCAATCTGTTACCCTCAGAGTTCATCAAGTGGTAGTCAATGGAAAAAGGATAGGTATGCAGTTGCAGAAGATTGGGCTGCAGCACAACAAGCAGGTGATAGAGAGAAAGCCTTGAGTTGGATGGAGATGAAGGTGGATACGGTATATGGTCCGCAGTGGACACATCCACATCCTTCCTTTAGTCCTGATGAAAATGCTGTGGTGTATACATCAGATGTATCAGGATATTCACAAGTTTATGTTGCTGAGATACCGTAGGAGAAAACAATGAGACTTTGTGGATGTTGTTTATGTATGTTCATCTTGCTAAGTTTTTGCCACATTGCAACTGCAGAAGAAGATTGGATGCCTGATGAAAACTTAAGACAAGTTGTACGCGAACAACTGGAACTTCCAGCTGACATACCTCTGACGCAAATTGAGATGAAACGACTTGAAGGACTGGCAGCTCATAATCGGCAAATAACTGACCTTACCGGTTTGGAGCACGCTACGAATCTAAGATGGGCAAACCTCGGTGGTAATGAAATAAGTGATGTGAGTGCCTTATTGGAATTGGTGAATTTAAGAGTTTTGTATATTTGGAGAACACCTTTAGCGGATATTAGTCCGCTTTCGAACTTGACACAAATGAAGGAACTTGTCCTTCCTGACAATCAGATTTCAGATATTGGTCCACTTGCGAATTTAGTCTTGTTAGAAACGCTACGTATCCAGAATAATCGGATTATAGATATTAGTCCGCTTTCGAACTTGACACAAATGAAGGAACTTGTCCTTTCTGACAATCAGATTGTGGACATTACACCGATTGCAACACTTACACAACTGACTAAATTACACTTGGACAATAATCAAATTTCGGATGTCAACCCACTTGCGAATTTGGTCTTGTTAGAAACACTGCATATCCAGAATAATCGGATTGTGGATGTGAGCACACTCCAACATCTGACGTTATCCGAGTTTTTGTTTGATGAAGTCTGCGAATTAGACAGAGTTCCCGTGCAAGAACGCATCAACAACCGGAGTTTTCCATCTGTTTTCCAACCCTGGTATGATATACTCAATCGACCATCCATTTCGTATAACTCTCGAGTTGCATTTCATGATTTATCTCTTCAAGGACGTTTTGGATTGGAGTGGCGACAAACAACCGATAAACGTCTTGTTTTACAAGGTGATTTGCGTAAAATTCAACAGCATAAAGACACGTTACTTGCCCTAAACCCTAATTTGATTTTTATAACAAGCGTTCACTTACGTGATGCGGATGTAGATGATGTATATCCAAGAGACTATCCTTATTGGATAAGAGATGCGTCAGGCACACCCGTCGCGGGATGGCCTGGTACGTTTTTACTTGATTTTACGCATCCGGCAGTGCAAGATGTAATTGTTGAACAGGCGCGGATATTGTCACGATGTGGGATATTTGATGGTATTTTTTTGGATTGGTGGCGTGAAGATAATACTGTACTTGATGGGTACAGGACAAATGAATCCGAACAACAAGCACGTGATGTGATATAGTAAACTTTAGGAATTTTGATACATATTTATGACTTCATTTAGTGGTATATCAGCGTTATACTCCCGGAGTCGTTTGATGTTTGCAAAATCGTGTTCTATTGGATTATAGTCTGGTGAATAAGGAGGTAGAAACAATAACTCCGCTCCACAAGTTTCTATGAGTTGACGCGTCAGTGCTTTCTTATGTATTCGTGCGTTGTCCATTATGACGAAATGTTTCGAAGTGAGTTTTGGACAAAGTTCATCTCTAAGCCAAGTGTTGAAGCGTTCTGCATTGCAGCTTCCCTCAAACAAGATGAACGCTGCAAAAGTATCGTCTATACGCGCAGCTAGCATTGTGGTTTTCCGGTATCTCTGGCTTGTTATTAGACCAAAGGTTGGTTCTCCTTTTGGAGCATATGCGTAAGGTCTGAAACTTTCGTCACAAAAACCACATTCATCAAGATAAACAGCAGACTTGCCCTCTGTTTCTTTCACTGTGAGTTCTTTTTGATAGGTTGCTCGTTTTTCATCACAGCGTTGCTTATATCCGAGTGTCTTTTTTTTCGCGTGATACCGAGTTTTCGTAAGCCATACCCGATGCAAAACTCTGAAACGTTGAAATGTGCAGCCCGTTCTTTTTGTGTCAAGTCAGGGAAATCAGCAACATGTTTTCTGAGTGCCTCCTCATCAATCACTCTCATTTTTTTAGGTCCTGTTTTTTTGATTGCAAACGGGTTCTCAGCGGCTAACCACCTATCAATAGTTGAGCGTGCGACAGAAAACAGACGGGAAGCTTCAGATTTTCTCCCGCCAGCTTCAACATAATCTAAAATGCGTTTTCGTAAATCGGGTGAATATGTCATAGGAAACATATTCTAACAAAAAATAAAAAATGTATCAATAATTCTAAATGTCACTATAATTCGTCGTATTCGTGAGGAAGTAGGTGAAGATTTCCTGATCTTAGTCAATCCAAATCGAACAAAACCCAAAAGGGCTGCACCTTACATCAATGGACTCTATATGGAGACTGGCAGAGATTATGCTGGAGGCTACACGTATGGAGGACTTGCACAAATTGAAAGCACACTGTTATGGGCAGAGAATAACCTAAGGTCACCACAGATAAATTGCTTGGAAGGATGGAGTATTGCGACCTTATCCCCCGATCCGTCTATTAATTATCGGTGGACACGAGTGGTTGATACCAAGCCAGATACCCCTGTGAATCTTCGGTGGATGCGTGCATTTACGACACTTAGTCTTACACATTCTGATGGACACGTACATTTTTACGGTGGTTATTTCTTGGATAAACACGTAGATGATCGGACATTTCGGTACGGTTTTTGGAATAACGATATTGGTGCACCAATAGGCGAGCCGCAACAACACTACTGGTATGACTTTTGGGATACCGATTTAGGACAACCTATTGGAGAAAAAGCACAATTGTATGAAAACCGAGAAGGGATTTTTATCCGAGAGTTTACAAACGGGTGGACAGTCTACAATCGTAGTGGCAAAGAACAACAAATCATCCTTACCATAAAAACTACTGGAGTTACGAGCGGGACCACAAGGTTTATGCATGTCCTTGATGATTTAGACGGTGAGATTTATTTAAAGACAGAAATAACTGCGGACATCAATGGTGATGGTGTTGTAAATATACTTGATTTAGTCATTATAGCAAATAGCTTTGGAAATGCGGAACCTGACCTAAATGGTGATGGTGTTGTAAATATACTTGATTTAGTGATTGTTGCGAATGTTTTAGGGTAATAATTTTAAATTACGGTAGTGTAGGCACAATGTGCTTAAGTGCCTCTTCTTGTTCTGCATAATTTTTGAGTTCTGGGTCAAGGTCTACTGCTTGTATGAGAGAATTCAAAGATTTTTCTGGTTCATCAGAAAGTGAGTAAGCACATGCAAGATTGAAGTGCAATAATGCTGCATCAGGGAATATTTGCAAGGCATGTAGACATATCTCACGAGCATTACTTGGTTCGTTTTTCTGCAAATAGACAGTTGCCAAATTGATATAACCTTCGGACATGGTTGGGGCAATTTTTATTACATCTTTGAAGGTAGATATAGCAAGTTCATATTGTCCTGCCTTCAAATATGCGTCTCCAAGATTATTGTAAGCCGTAGGGGCATTTTTAAAGAATATAGTACGTTTCTTGTTCTTGATCGCTTTTTGATACGACATTATTGCTTGTTCAGGTTCACCGTTGTTCATGTGAAAGGATGCTTTACGATAGTTATCGTTGAATTGCGATTGATGGTGCCAAATCCACAAAAACAGCACGGTTATAGCAAGGCAAAATATCATACATCCAATCCTGAAACCTTTATTTGTTTGCCCCTGTTCAGAGGAATTATTTTCTGATAATTTATGATCTTGAGTTTGATCTTCATTTATAGTCATAATTTAGTTGATATATTTATTTTATAGAAGATTTAGTAGACAAAAGGAATTAACACAATATGAAAACATACGGTTTTGGTATTATCGGTTGCGGTATGATTTCTGATTTTCATTCTGCTGCAATTGCAGATTTAGAACATGGTCAATTAGTTGCTGTGAGTTCTCGCAATGCTGACAACGCAAAACGACTCACTGATAAATATAATGTTGAAGGTTATGCCGATTACAATGAGATGCTCAAACGGGATGACCTTGATATTGTTTGTGTATGTACACCAAGTGGAGCACATCTTGAACCTTCAGTTGCTGCTGCCGAAGCAGGTAAACATGTTATTGTTGAGAAACCCTTGGAAATTACTTTACAACGTTGCGATGAAATAATCCAAGCCTGTGATGAAGCAAATGTACGACTATGTGCCATATTCAATTCCCGCTTTACTGAGGGAGCACAACTCATAAAGGAAACGATAGATAGCGGACGTTTCGGACAATTAACATTAGGTAGTGCCTATATCAAGTGGTATCGTTCACAAGAATACTACGACAGCGGAGGCTGGCGTGGCACTTGGAACCTTGACGGTGGCGGTGCTTTGATGAATCAATCTATCCATGCTATCGACCTACTTCAATATTACATGGGTTCAGTCAAATCTGTGCAAGCATTTACTGATACTTTAGCACATGAACGTATAGAAGTTGAAGACGTAGCTGCTGCTGCGTTACGATTTGAAAACGGCGCGTTAGGTGTCATTGAAGGAACAACGGCTGCTTACCCTGGTATGTTCAAGAAAACTGAAATCTGTGGCACAAATGGCACAGCAATCTTGGAAGAAGAGGATATAGTCAAATGGGAATTTGATCCTGAACTTCCCGAAGATGCTGAAATTCGTGAAAAATTCGCCAAACAGACCGATACCGGTGGAGGTGCATCCGACCC
The DNA here is from genome assembly GCA_022824265.1 of Candidatus Poribacteria bacterium. Lineage (GTDB taxonomy): Bacteria > Poribacteria > WGA-4E > WGA-4E > WGA-3G > MSPOR6. Next base: position 6,169 of record JAJEAG010000045.1, read on the forward strand.
ACGTGCTATCAATAATGCTAATCACAGGCGACAGATGGAAAACTTTATCAACGGTCTTGAACACGATGCCTCACATCTCGTTGATGGTCGTGAAGGACGCAAAGCAGTAGAAATAATACTTGCAATTTATCAATCAAGTCGTGAAAAATGTATTGTTGAATTACCTCTGTAAAAGTAGTAGGTACACTCCGTTGTGTCGTAACATTGCCATCCCAGTAAGTGTTGTTTTAAACAGAACCAGGACTTACGCAAAAGTGGTAGGCGCGCTTTGTAAGCGCGCTGGCAACTTTACGGATAATCAAACACTATTTTGATAGCCTCATCCTTCTTGTGCAGTGCCATTTCAAAGCCTTTTTGTGCTTCCGTAAACGGTAGGTGATGTGTAATAATTGGCGAAACATCAATACGCCCTTGGGCAATCATATCCATTGCTAACGGAAAGTCATTCGTAACATCGGGTCCAACAGAACCGATGAATCGGATGTTTTTTCTGAAGAATTCCGCGAATTGAAAATTATATACCTCATCATCTGGCACACCGAAGGCAAGTAGAGTTCCGCCGCGTTTTAGAAGTTGTAAGCATGTATTAATCGTCTCTGTCTGATGACCAACGACTTCAATTACAAGGTCAGCCATTCTACCATCAGTAATCTCTTTTACTGCTGCTACAATATCCTCATTCACAGGATTTATGGTATGTGTAGCACGCATTTGTTTGGATACTTCAAGACGGAAATCTACTAAATCAGAGGTGGTAATTGTTCTTGCACCTAAGTTGCTTATCATGCTCGTAAAGAGCAATCCCATCGGTCCTTGTCCAATGATTACAACATCAAGATTGAGTAGGTTCCCTAACTTCCGACATGCCCAGACAACTGTTCCAAGTGGTTGAGACATAAGGATACAATCCTTTCGATGAAAATCTACCAACGGAGTAGTTACAGTCTCATGGGATAGAAAGTATTCAGCACAACCACCAATATGACGCGGAAGAGCGAGGACTTCGTCTCCTACCTGAAATTTATCTGATTTACTATCTGTGACAACACCAATTGCTTCGTGTATTGACAGACCATTCCCCATTGGGTATCGTTCTGCTATATGTTCCAACACAAAATGGGGCATATCACTTCCACAGATAGCACTATGCAATGTTTTAATCTGAACTGTACCATCTGGATAGTCATCAAGATTGGGTTTATCAATATCAATTATTTCTATCTGATACGGGGCAACAATTCGACCTGCTTTCATACAAACTCCTTTGCATTATCCAATTATCCTATTCACATAGCAGACAAAACTGACAATACTTGTTCATGTAAGGACCCGTTTGTAGCAACAACACCACGATTATCCTGCATACGTCTACCACTAAGATAGTTGAGTGGTCTACCATTGGCATCAGTTACCCTACCCCCTGCCTCCTCAACTACTATTTGTCCAGCAGCATGATCCCAAATACATTCTCGGTAGTCAGGATAAGTGGGATTCGGTAAACGGATATAGAGTGAGGCATCACCACGTGCAACGATACCGTATTTTGCTTGACTATCAATTTGAATTGGGGGATTACTCAGTCCAAGTTTCTTTGCTATATTATTATGTGTTGTGCTATCACCATGTGTTGATTCAAAACTCTCAGCTAAACGCGATGCTTTTTCAGAAACACATATCTCTTTTATCGGTTTTCCCTTAAGTGTATAGATAGATGTGCCTTCTCCACGAACAGCAACAAACAAACATCCACGTTCTGAATTAGAATCATCTAATTGTTGCGGAAGATTAGGACACCCCAAAACACCAAATTGGACTTCACCATCAACTATCCATGCTAAGGCAATCGCGTATTGATCCTGTCTTAGAAAGCCTTTTGTACCATCAATCGGATCAAGTGTCCAGAAACCGTCACATATTTCACCGACTCCAAGATCAATCCAATTACAAACATCACTTGAAGAGATATTGTCCTTTTGTTGTGATTCTACGGATAGGAAACGAGTAACATAATCGGTAACCCTTTCCAAAAGTGGTGTATTCTGTTTTAAAGACTGTGAGTTTTCTTCTGCAACAACAGTATCATAAGGAAATGCATCTGCAATTGCTTTACATATCAGAGCTTGAGATCCATAATCTGCAATTGTAACTGGACTCCGGTCACTTTTTTGAATAGTATCCGAAGAAACCATTTCTGATTGTACCTGTTGACATAATTCACCTGCCTTAAGTACCGCTTCAATTGCTATCTTTTTTTTAATATTCATTGTATTATTGGCAATGTATTATTCACCAACGTTTCGGGCAGGAAGCCCAAGTCTTTAAGCTTGGGAGGAATGCCCGCTCCTATATTTTCCTTGACAAAATATGTCAAACTTGATAACATACTTCCGAAACAAGTCGGAAGTGTCTTGTTTTAGGGATACGTGCATAGCCGTATCCAAGTAACTCGAAGACGATAGTTCGCTCGAACAACTTCCGAAGTCGGA
>JAJEAG010000061.1 GCA_022824265.1 Candidatus Poribacteria bacterium
GGTATATAAAGTTCGCAAAAACATGCAACCGGAACCTTTATCAGATTTTGATGCGATGATGCTGAGAAAGCGGATGCTCATTGAGTCGGTTATCAAGGAGATAAAAACGCAGACCCAACTTCAACACACGCGACATAGAAGCTTTGTTAACTTTCAAATAAATATAGTGGCTGCGTTGATTGCTTATACCTATTTAGAGAAGAAACCTTCGTTAAACCTACAAGAATGCCAGCAGATCAAGGAGACAACACTTTCTCTAAAATCTTAAATCTTTTTCCGAACTCACGTTATAATACTAAATGTTAATAGTATTAAAACATACTCTCTCAGATATGATTATAGAAATATGACAATTCAATGTCAAGAAAAATATGTTTATATCGTTATATTGACTACGAAATAAAAAATGCAAAGACCAGATTGAGACTAATGTGTTTACACCGTTTTCATTTTTATTAGTTTGTCCATCATCACGCCATAAATGCTCCATTTACCATATATTTAACTTGACAATCACTAAAAACCATGAAATAATTATATGGTATAGGAAAGCACAGGTTAAGGTTTTACATTACAATTTATGTTTGTAAATTTGATATCAAAGTGCTTTTTAGATATCAAGTAAAATTTGATGCAAAACTTGTTTAAATCTTAGAAATAGATTTTGTAGTAGTATTATATTTATTGCTATTACTTGTTGTATTACATTAAGAATATATAGGAGATATATGATGATAATCAGAAAAATTTCAATGTTTACGTTTGCTTTAGCAATCGTTGCTTTGGTTGTTGGACTTACCGGTTGTGAGAAAATTGTGACAATGATGCCTGATGGTGAAATGGAATCGGAAGAAATTACTATCGGTATCGCTGTTGCAGAAACGGGGGAGAATGCAGAGCCTTACGGTCTTCCAATGAAACGTGGTCTTGAATTGGCACAAGAAGAGTTGAATATGGCAGGTGCTAACATTCAGTTCGTTTCTATGGACACTATGAGTACTGTTGATGGTGCCAAGGCAGCAGTTCAAGCATTGGCGGATAGAGGTGTTTCTGCTATAGTAGGTGTTGGTATTTCAACACAACTGAAACAGGCATTTCCAATTGCACAGGAAGCAGGTATAGTCGCATTTAGTCCAATATCTTCCGCTGCTGGTTTGAGTGGAGAAATTGGTGATTATGTTTTCCGTGCTGGTATCGCTACCAATATACTGGTTCCAGGCGGTGTAGAGAAGACTCTTGCTGCACTGAATTATGAAAATGTAGCAATAATCTATGATGACATTGATGACTACTCCATTAGCGTAAAGGATGAGTTGAACAAAGCACTTGAAGCAAATAATGTTACTATCGGTATAACTGAATCATTTCAAACTAAAGCAACCGATTTTAGCATGCAATTAACTGCAATAATGGAAATGAATCCTGATGTATTATTTGTTGCAGCACTGTCAGGAGACATGACTAATATTATTATTAAAGCAAGAGAACTTGGTATAACTTCAACCTTGATAGTTCCAGATTTAACCGATTCCGAAGTGGCAGCAGCAGGAACGGCTGCTGAAGGAGCAATAACGTTTGCTGGTTGGTCAAGTATTTCTGATACACCTGGCAACTCAGACTTTGTGCAGGCTTATATGACGAAATACAGTATTGATCCTGAACCATGGGCAGCCCAAGCGTATGCTACACTTTATATTCTCGCTAATGCAATTCATAATGCTGGATCTTCTGATTCTGCAGCAATTCGTGATGCGTTGGCACAGACATCCCACTTTCCAACAATTTTAGGTCCATTCTCCTTTGATCCTAACGGAGAAGCGATCTATGAAGATATTGATGTAATTGTTCAAACAGTTACTGAAGGAAAACTCCAAGACAATTAATTGCAATTGATCTTATTGACGTAATACCTTCTCATCAGTGAATTACTGGTGAGAAGGTATTATTTGCATTCAATTACGAGAAATAGACACCCAGAAGCATCAAGTAAGAGATAAATTCAAATACCACACGAACTAACAGATGTACAACAACATTTTTTGACAAAGATTGCTATTATTTCCGTGCTTCAGGTGTGACCTTTAGTTTTATCTCTTTCCCGTCGCGTAAAACGACTACCTCAACTGGTTCTCCCACTTTCACAGCATCAAGAGCATAGGTAAAGTCATAGATATTTTCAACCTTTTTAGTGCCGAATTTAATAATGACATCCCCACTCTTTAAACCCGCTTTTTCTGCCGGACCGCCAGCGACAACACCAGAGAGTTTCACACCTTCGTCTTCCGTGGTATAATCAGGAATTGTTCCTACATAAGCACGAAGTGTTCCACGACTTCCTTGCTCTGGTGTATTACGTTCTACCTTTACATATTCTGGTCGCTTGTCAGCACTGATTAGATCTGATACAATCCCATAAGCAAGATTTGATATCCGTTCTAAACCAGCATAGTTGAGGGTTTCTGGATCATCTGATGGACGGTTATAGTTATTATGTAAACCTGTAAAGAAACTGAGAACAGGGACATTTTTCGGATAGAAGGCTGTTACATCTGTAGGCATATATGGATCTGCTTTTAGTGACAGATTGAAGCCGACAAGAACGTTTCGTTTTTCAATTAACCTTGTCCAGATAGGTGAAGAACCAATACCTTGCAGGACAAGTTTGTTATTGCGGAGACGACCCACCATATCAAAGTTGATATAGGCAGCAACATCTTCTAATGGAAGGACAGGTTCATTCACGAAATGAGTAGAACCGATGAGTCCGAGTTCTTCTCCCGACCATAACGCAAAGATAATACCTCTCTTAAATTTCTCTGGGTGATTTTGCCGTTCTTCACTGAACATTTTTGCTAATTTTAGAACAACAGCAGTTCCCGATGCGTTATCATCTGCTCCGTTATGGATTTGTGTTTTTGCTTCACCTTTTGCAAGTGAACCAATTTCACCATAACCGATATGATCATAATGTCCACCAACAATGATGTATTCGTCGTTATCAGTTTGATGGGTTGGCGGGATTTTCACCATAACATTATTATCCGTTTTCTTAATTTTTTCAATGAAGGCAGCGATCTTGATTTTGACATTGGGTAATGGAAATGATCCTGCAAAGTGCGGATTCTCATCGTCAAGTCCGGTTTGAACATCTTTCAGGTTTTTACCTGCTTGTGCTAATAGGATATTTGCAACAGTATCCGTAATGGAACCAGCGATAATACCAGAATCAGCACTACCGCTGTCAAAATTAAGTGGTATAATCTTACCGGTGTTAGGTGAATTCGGACCGGCAACAGTAAGAAACGCTTTAGCACCGCTTTCCTTCGCTTGGACTGCTTTATAGCGGATTCCTGCATATCGTATTAATTGTTGTCGACGTTCTCCCTTCACGGCTTCTGGAACATAGCGAAGTGCAATCACAATCTTATCCTTCACATCTAACCCAGCGTAAGAATTATATCCTTCACCCGCTTCTCCAGGAGCAATTAACCCATATCCAACAAACACAACTTCACCCTCAACTTCACCATTACTTGAGAAAGAGAGTGGTAAAAAATCCTGTTCTACCTTGAATTCAAGTTGCTCTTCAGCATCCTCTATCTTGCGTGTGAGAAGAAAGTTGTTTTCATCTGGTATCAGTTTACTACCAGCATTAAATTCAAAAGATTGGAAATAACTACCTTCCATACCTGCTGGTTGTAAGTTAAGATTAGAAAAATATTCAACGATGTAATCTGCAGCACGTTTTGAACCTTCCGATCCTGTCATTCTACCTTCTAATGCATCATCCGCAAGGAATTCAACATGTTGCTGTATGGAGGTTTTCGGTTCATCTATAAAATCGGTAATGGATGAATCTGTATTTTGTGTCTCCTCTATGGATATGGGAATCCTTGATATTTGACTCCTTGGAGACAATGAAATTGCTTCAAGTGCTGCTTGATGATTCCAAGATGCCAGATAGAGTTGTGAAACCTTTTGATTATTGCGATTTGAGGTCCAGCATAGACGATTTCCATCAGGTGAAAAAACCGGAAGCCCATCAAAACCATCAGTTGCGGTAACCTGAACGGGTTCATGTCTACCCGTTGCATCTACGATGAATAACTCAAAATTTGAGAAACCGAGCTTGTTAGATGCAAAAATAACATAAGCACCACTTGGATGAAAATATGGTGCCCACGACATACTGTCAAAATCTGTCAACCGTTTTATACCCGTACCATCTATACGCATTGTGTAAATGTCTGCAGTTAGTCCGTCTTCAGAGAAGTGTCTCCAAACGATATGTTGACCATCTGGTGTGAAAAAGGGACCGCCATCATATCCTGGCATATCTGTCAAACGTTTCTGATTAGAACCGTCAGCATCCATGATGTAAATTTCACCAAAATATGCTGGATCAACTTCAAACTGTTTCAATTCCTTTGGGGTTAGATCACTTTTTGGATATGCGTCTCTTATGGAACAGAAGACGATGAGTTTACCGTCAGGAGAATATGAACCTTCCGCATCATAGCCGTGTGCATCAGTTAACTGTTTCAGGTTGCTTCCATCACGGTTTGCAGAAAAGATGTCCATTGTCTCATCGTAATCCCAACTATAACGTTTTTCTTTACCAGAAGCACGGAAATTCAGTTCTTCTTTCTGTTTCGCTTCAGCAAAAGCATCATGGTGTGTGGAGGCATATAGGACTTCATTACTCCCGGGTCGAAAGAAAGCACATGTAGTTTTGCCAATACCTGTTGACACACGATGGGTATCTCCAGACAGTAGATTGAGGATATATATTTGAAAAAATGGGTTTCCGGACTCACGTTCACTTTGAAAAATCAACGAGTTTCCATCTTCAGAGAAATATCCTTCTCCAGCCCGTTTCCCATCATAGGTGAGTTGGCGGATATTACTAAGCAAAGTATCCTCTCTAATTGACTTGTCCTTAATATCATTTTCTGCGGTTTGTGGCAATTCAGCATAACTTGATAGTGCAGTAATAATAAGTGCTAAACAGCAGATGCTAATCCATTTGATGTGACACATCTCATATTCTCCAAATTTATCTCACCATATTTTTCTTATGCAATCATGTTTCGGTTTTATACCCTATAGGTACTCAGCTGCTTTCTGTTTTAGAAAAGTAAGTCCATCCGTAGCCAGACTTTCAGCACTTGGTGCAATATCTCGCCAGATACATGTTGCTGCAGCGATCTCTTTAACGGCAGGTGTAAACGATTCGATTACAAGCCATCGATCATAGTTAATTTTCGCTAAAGCACCAAATACACCGTCCCAATCAACAAGTCCTGTACCTGGTGTGCCTCTATCGTTTTCACAACAATGCATGTGATGTAAGTAATCTCCAGTATTAGTGATCGCATCAGCTTGATTCTTTTCTTCTATATTCATGTGGAAGGTGTCTAAATGTACTTTGAAATAGGGACTATCAACCGATTGACACAGTTTTACTGCATCTTCGGCAATGTTAACAAAATAGGTTTCAAACCTGTTAAGGGGTTCACTTGCGAGAGTGACTCCGTGCTTTCCACCGAATTCAGCTACCTCTTGTAAGCCTTCAACGCACCACTCCCATTCCTGTTCATTTCTTCCACGTCCAACAAGTTTTCCAACAGCACTATACATCGGTCCAACCAGTGTATCAGCACCTAATTCAGCAATTACTTCAATAGTTCGTTTAAGATAGGACTTGGCATTTTCACGAATCGTGGGATCTTCATCAATCGGATTTCTATCACCACCCATGATATTACACCCAATAGTTTCTAATCCGGTATCTTTCAGCAATGCTTGTGTATATGGAATATCAACTGTTTCTGTATCAAAAATTGGGATTTCAACACCATCAAACCCCATTTCTGCGACTATTGGAATAAGGTCTGCAGTTTCTTTATCAAACTTGTCTGCCCAAAGCAATAAATTTACACCAAATTTTGGCATATTCTGTTGTTCTCCTTCTGATAATTTTGTTGTTAGTTTAGCAAATATTGCATAAGTATATACATATTTGAATATGTGTGTAGATGCTTGAAACTGTGTGTAGATAGAATAAGTATATTAACGGCACACAGAACCTGTCTACTACAATTAAGTCTTAGTACTTGTGCAATTCTCACGATTTCTTACAAAAAAAGATGATCAAAATGTCTTAATTTTCAAGAGAATTGTGTATTTCTGGCGCGCTTACAAAGCGCGCCTACCGTTTTGTGTATAAGTCCTGAAGTCTGTATCAATCAAATTACTTTTTTAACGATTTCATTACTATATTAACGATATTCTTTATATTTTCCATAATCTGTTGAAAGTGTATTTTGGAAGTTAGTGACTTTTTTGGGGGTATATCGGGTAGATGGATCGTGCATCCAAATGCTGGTGTTTCTTTGACGGGTACAGTCTTACCATTTAGCACGGCTACCATAGCATCTTTTAAGTAATTATGTTTTACTCGTGTTATGTATCTATTATCGTCAATCGGACCGCGGTAACGTAATACACTTTTGGTATCAATTAGATGTGCTTGTGGTGTCATCGTTGCTCTGAGATGTCGTGCTAAACTTCCATCAATATCTTTTACAATTGGAAAGGGAAATTCTGATTTCTCCAGATATGTCTTGACATCATCAATAGAGTCATTTTCATTTGAATAGACACCGACAATAGTAACCTGTTTCACAGAAAATTCCGTATGCATTCGCTTTAACCGCATTGTATATCTTTGTGCGACAGGACATTCTACAGAAAGGAACACAAAAATCGCGGGACCCTTACTGACTAATTTAGTTAATCGAAATGTGTTGTCTTCTATTGTTGTAATGTTAATGTCCGTTAACTTGGTGCCGATTGTCAGTTTATGTGATTGCAGCGATTTTTCCTGAATTACGCGATGTTTCAAGGGAATAGTATAGTCTGTTTGTGCGTATACAACTATTGGTAGAATAATTAGTAGTAAGACAACTATACTTTTGTGTTTCATTGTGTTGGATATTCTCATTTTGGATATGGTTGTTAGCATGATATAAGTATATCTATTTTAACTGTGTACGTCAATTGATTTTTGGGTGTGTAAAGTTCTTTGCATAGAGATACCACAGTGTTAATAGAAAAACATTTGACATCCCTAGATTTATTAGTTATAATTATCATTTCCTTTCTTCTTGAATTATCAGCAAACCAACCATCATTGACCATAATGGAGATTACTATGCACCTAAATACTTTAAAAGATTGGTCAGATACTGATGTCCGAGAAACTGTAGAAAATTGCCTTAAGATTAAGAATTATCCTGAAAAATATAGACATGCTGCAAGTGGATTGAGTCTTGCTTTGCTTTTCCAAAAGACATCTACTCGCACGCGATGTGCAGGAGAGGTTGGTATCGTTCAGCTTGGTGGTAATGCACACTACTTAGACTGGCGCACAACCAACTTTGGTCTTGCAGATCTAAGCGATGAAATCAAAGTACTATCTGCTTATGTTGATGTAATTTTAGCCAGATTCCTAAAACATGCTGATGCTTGTAAGGCAGTTGAAGCGTCTGATGTTCCAATGATCAACGGTTGTTGTGACAGATACCATCCGACACAAGGACTTGGAGATCTCATGACAATTCAGGAACATATCGGTAGGTTAGACGGTGTAAAAGTCTGTTTCATCGGTGTACATAATAATGTCTGCAATTCACTGATTTCTGCGGGTATGAAAGTAGGTCTTAAGGTTACCGTCATTGCACCAGAAGTGAATCCAGCTGCAATTGATAAAGAATTATGGTCAGATGCTGAAAAGACTGGTAGTTACATCTCTATTGACTCAGATACAATTGATTGTAAATCAACACTACAGGAAATCATTGCTGATAATGATGTCGTCTACACGGATACATGGATTGATATGGAATTCTTCACGGATCCAGATTTTGCTGAAGAAAAAGAAAGACGGATGAAGTTGATGATGCCGTATCAGTTGAATTCATCTCTACTTAATGGATTGGATTGTAAAATAATGCATTGTCTTCCTGCACACCGTGGTTACGAAATTTCAGGTGAACTCCTTGACGATCCACGTTCAATTATCTTTGATCAATCCGAAAACCGTCTCCACAGCATGAAAGCCATCCTGTTAAAATTACTTGGTCGTATTTAAGTTCTAAGTATAATCACATTTAAAACAAAATCATGTATGAAAACTATCTGGCACATCTTGAATGCAGCAACTGTAGTAAAAAACATCAGCATACCGTTCCACAAAATGTATGTCATTCGTGCGGGAAACCGTTATTTATACGCTATGTGTTAGATCAATTGGCTGATACATGGAAACCTGCACATCTACAGTCAAGACCGACAACTTTGTGGCGATATAGGGAACTCCTGCCAATATGTGATGAAAAACATATCGTCTCATTGGGTGAGACGATGACTCCGCTGATTCATACCAAGAGATTAGGGGAACACTTTGGATTACTAGAACTCTGGATAAAAGATGAGTCCAGACTACCTACAGGGAGTTTTAAGGCACGTGGTTTAGCGATGGCTGTTTCCAAAGCAAAGGAATTAGGTATTACAAGTTTGGCAATACCTTCAGCAGGAAATGCAGCGACAGCATTATCCGTTTATGCTGCGTGTGCTGGAATCCCTGCTAATATCTTCATGCCGAAAGATACACCCGCATTTAACATTGAGACCTGTAGACTGGCAGGTGCAAATGTCACTCTGATTGACGGGTTAATTTCAGACGCTGGAAAAATTGTCGCAGAACGTAAAGCAGATGAAGGATGGTTTGATGTTTCTACTCTAAAAGAACCTTACCGAGTAGAAGGCAAAAAGACGATGGGATTTGAACTCGCAGAGCAATTCGGTTGGAAACTGCCTGATGTGATTATTTATCCTACAGGGGGTGGAACAGGGATAGTAGGAATGTGGAAAGGTTTTGAAGAATTAGAATCAATTGGGTGGATTGGCAAGAAAAGACCACGTTTTATTTCAGTTCAATCAACTGGATGTGCTCCTATTGTAAAGGCATGGAATGAAGGCAAATCGTCTGCAGAACCGTGGCGAGATGCACATACAATCGCCAGTGGATTGCGAGTACCACAAGCCATCGGAGACTTTCTTATCTTAGAGGCAATACAGGAAAGTGGAGGCGCAGCGGTTGCTGTCACGGATGAGGAAATATGTGATGCGATGGAATTACTACCTACAATGGAGGGTATATTGACTTGTCCTGAGGGTGCAGCTACAGTTGCAGCTCTTGACCAACTGGTATCAGACGGTACAATTGAACCATCAGAGCAAGTTGTATTGTTTAATACTGGGGGTTATCAGGCTTAGCAAAGTCTAAAATTGTGGATGTGATATTATTTGCACACCATAGGCATCATTTAAGAACATGTCTATTGTGGTAGTTCCTTGTCTGACCGATTTTAGACGACACACCTTTCGCACCTCTGGTGCTTTGGGTTTTGTTGTATTAGGTTCTACACACCTTTCGCACCACTGGTGCTGAGATATGCTTTGCTAAAGCCTCGGAGAGGCGACAGGTGTATAGCAAACGTTTATCCTACTAATAGCAAGCCCCAGCGGGGCGAAAGGTGTATTAGATGCACTAACGTTACGGACTAAATTGACGCTTATGGTGTGATATTATTACCATACCCACTGTATGATAGTATTTAACGATCTTCTTCAATATAATCGTATTTAGGTTTTTTATCCTCAGAAGTCTTACTTTCTTCTTTTTGTTCTGTTTCGGGAAGTGATGGTCTTTGGTATTTCCTATTACCAATTTTATAGTCCATAACTTTCAGAATAGGATAGGGTCCATCAAATCCAACAACCTTACCTTGTAACTCAACCAGTTCGTTCTTTTTTCCAGCATCAATACGTAATTGGTCATATTCTGGCGATGTAGTAAACACAAACTTCTGGTCATCTGGACCAGTTGTCAAAGCATGGAGAAGCTGAGATGAATCTGGTCTGTAACGAGCCCATAGAGGAACATCTCGAATATGACTACGAGAATATCCGGGATAAGAGAACAATCTACCCTTAACTGTTGCTTCGGTTTTGATGAGACGAACCTGACTTAGACCGTGCCGTCCCCGATAACGTGAATCCTTTAACTGACGCATAATATTATATACATCAAATGCATGTGTTTCGCTATACTTTGAAACGCCTCGTCTCGGTTTTACTTCAACAACTGTACTGAAAAGTCTTTTTCTACCATTTTTACCAACGGGTGTATGGAAACTTACATCTTTAGGGTCTGCCCACGGTGTCAACAACCGACGGATATTGATTTCATCGGCATGGGTAACAACATCGGAAATTTCTATCTTCAAGGTTTCCAATTCTGCTTCGCTCACCGAAAAAACACCAGCGATGAGAAAGAGAAAAAGGGCTACCCCGAAGATACTGCTACAATATGTGCGTTTCATAATGTGTTCCTCGCTTGAATTATTTATATTATAACCGATTATTCTATTATACACTACTATTTTGCTAAGTTGCAATGACTAATTGATGTTATATCATACAACGTCTGATGCAAATATAGGTTGACACGTGCTTTAACCTTCGTCAGCACGTTTTTCAACAAGGTAATACAATGCAGGTAGAACAAGTAACGTCAAAAAGGTTGCCGTTATCATTCCTCCACTGATTACAATAGCAAGTGGTTTCTGAAGTTCCGCACCGGAACCGTGTGCAAGTGCAAGCGGAAGCATTCCTAAACCGGTCGTTAAGGCTGTCATTAAAACAGGACTAATCCGTTCAGATGCCCCCTTAATTACTGCATCATATAACGACATACCTTCGGATCGCAAAGCATTGATATGTGAAACTAATATGATTCCATTACGGACAGCAATTCCAAATAACAGAATAAAACCCACCATAGAAGGTATACTCAACACCCCACCAGTAAGGAAAACACTAACCACACCGCCAATTAAAGCAAGAGGTAGGTTTAGTATGACTAATATAGAAAGTCGTATGGAACCCATTGCAAGATACAACAAAAGAAATATACCAATAAATACAAATGCGGATTGGATAAGTATACGTTGTTGTGCTCTTTGTTGACTTTCGAACTGTCCACCATAGGTAAGAAAATATTCATCAGGTAAATTAACATGTGCTTCAATTTCCTCTTGAACTTCATCAATAAAATTCCCCAAATCTCTTTCTTGAACATTGCATTGAATCACAATCCTACGAGAGACGTTCTCACGATTGATGGTATTAGGTCCTAAGCCATACCCTATGTTTGCAACCTGTTTTAATGGGATAAATGCCCCTGAAGGTGTTTGCAATTTGAGATTACCAAATGACTCAACATTGTTGACAAGTGTAGGATCAATCCTAACTACAAGATCATACTGACGTTGACCTTGAATGATTTGACTAACTGTCTCACCTTTGAATGCTGCTTCTGCAAAATGGGTGATGTCTTGTACACTTAACCCATAACGAGCTGCTTCATTCCGTTTTACTTTGATCTGAAGTTGTTCAACACGCACCTGTTGTTCCACCTGTAAATCAGTGACACCGTCAATATCTGACATAACAACCTTTATTTCTTCTGCCTTCTGTCTTAGTGTTTCAAGATCGGGACCAAAAAGTTTTAATGCAACTTGTGCATTCACACCGGACAATAGATAATCAAGTCGATGTTGTATCGGTTGTCCAACGGATACTTGTACACCGGGAAAGTTATCTGTGGATAGCATCTCACGTACTTCTGAAAGAAGATCCTCACGTGATCTTTCACGTTCATCAGGTGGAATGAAATTCAACACGATTTCATGTGTATTTACATCATGTGCATGTTCGTCCGCTTCGGCACGACCCGTCCGACTACTTACACTTGTTACCTCTGGTATTTCCAACAAACGCTTTTCCATTTCACGACCAATCCGAGTGGATTCATTTAGTGAAGTCCCTGGTGGAGAATAAACACTTATGGTGAATGTTGCTTCATCCATTACAGGTAAGAACTCTCTTCCTAATCGTGGAATAGATGCTATGGTCAATATTACCAACAACAATGCTACGAAAACCACAAACCATCGTAATCGTATTGCTAAGGAGAGTATAGGACGATATGCACGCTTAATCCACATCACAACAGGTTGTAACGTCAAGGCACTTTCAACATCAGAATCCGGGGCTAATGTAACAACAAACAAACGCCATCTTACTACAAGATTGTGAAAAAAGTTAGAAATACGTCTTCCACTGGAATCAGCACTTGGAATGGGTTCATGCAACGGAATATCTCTAACACGTCCCAATAACATTTCACTTAGAACTGGCACCACTGTCAGAGCAACCAGCAACGATGCAGTCATTGATATTACTACCGCCCAGCCGAGGGGACGGAACATTCTACCTTCTATACCACTCAGACTAAACAAAGGCAAGAATACGAGAATAATAATCAGTGTAGCAAAAACAATAGATACACGCATCTCATCACTTGCACGCGTAACAACTTGAGTCGGTGTTTCCTTTGTCTCATCTCCTAATTCCCGTAAATGAAAATACTCCTGCAATCGTCTAAAGATGTTTTCAACATACACAATTGCATCGTCTACCACCATACCCACAGCAATCGCCAAACCAGCCAACGTCATGATGTTAAGGGTGTCACCCTGTGATAGTAACACGATGACAGCAATAATCAAGGATAGTGGAATAGCAGTAAGTGTAATCAACGCAGTTCGGATATTGAACAGAAAGATTATCAGCACAATCACTACCAGAATTGCCCCATCTCTCAACGCCTCTTTAACTGTATCAACTGCCCGACGAATAAGATTCGCTTGTGCATATTCTACTTCTATCTTAACATCTTCCGGTAATGATTCTTCAAGTGAGTTTAGTTCCTCTTCTACTTTATCACTTAGAGCAAGTGTATTGATACCGGGTTGCTTTACAACCTTACCCAAAACCGTTTCATTTCCGTTCCGACTCCCAGCTCCCCTACGAATTTCTGGCAGAGATCCTATCTTCACTGTTGCAATATCTTTCACAAGTATAGGTGTATTGTGTGTACGTACACCGATCACTACATTTTCTATATCTTCAACAGACGAAATCCTGCCTAAACCACGGATCATCAGTTCACTTGATCCCTTAATAAGAAAACCTCCTGCGGCATTATCGTTACTCTTTTCAAGAGCATGTGCAACATCCTCAAGTGAAAACCCGTAACTTACCAACCGATCAGGATTGACGAATACTTGGAATTGTTTGACGTAACCACCAATATTGATGACATTTGCAATTCCTCCCTGTGATTGCAGTCGATAACGGATGGTCCAATCTGCAATATCACGCATCTCCATCGGATCAAACCCTTCTTCTGACTCATCAATAAGCGCGTATTCAATTATCTCACCTAAAAGCGAGGATGTAGGTAATATTATAGGCGCATCAACACCTTCTGGTAAGTTGGGGACAACAAGTAGAAGTCTTTCAGATACCATCTGTCGGGCAAGATAGATATCCATACCCCACTCAAATTCAACATAAACAAGCGACAAACCAATTGCAGATGATGACCGAACACGTGTTACATCTGGGGCACCATTCATTGAACTTTCAATCGGTAAAGTTACAAGGGTTTCCATCTCCTCTGGCGACCATCCGTGTGCCTCTGTCAACACAGTTATACGTGGTGGATTGATATCTGGATATACGTCTATAGGTGCTGTTTGAAACATTCTGAAACCGATAATACCTGCAGCGATAACACCACATATAACGAGGAGTTTGTTCCTCAGCGCAACTTCAGTGATTTTTGACCACATTGTTTTCCTCTTTACATTCGTTAGTTTTATGGTTAATTGTTCGCTATAGTTGGATTTTAATGATTATGTCCAGCATGCGGATCAAGAACTGTTTCTGAATTGGCTGTTGCTCTCATAAGTTGATGTGTACCTTGCACGACTACCAGTTCACCCGCTAATAACCCATCTTTAATTTCAATATACTGATCATCTTTGGCACCAACTTCTACCTCATGTTTTATGTAGGTATTACCTGACTCCACAAAAACAACACGAGTTGCACCGTCTTCAAGAACTGCACTCAATGGAACACTCAATACATCATCATATTTATTGATAACAAGTGTCTGGTCAGCGAACATTCCAGGTTTCAATCTATAGCTGGTATTTTCTACCTCTGTCCAAAAATGAACAGTCCGTTTCTCTGGATCTACAACAGCTGATATTTCAGAAATCTTACCTGTGAAAACAGTGTCAGGATAAGTAGGAACACGAATCCGAACTTCGCCACCTTCCTGCAACGAATCGTGTATGAGTGCAAGTGTATCTTCGTATATTTCTCCTTCTACCCATACAATATCCGTGTTTAGTATTGAATAAAGTGAATCACTCTTATCTACTGTTGTCCCAAGTGTTACGTGCTGCAGGACGATTTGTCCAGCATTTGGAGCGGTAATAGGATACCTTGAATGAGGTTTTCCTGTTTCCACTATCCATTCTATCTCTTTTTTTGTAATACCAAACACCTCAAGTTTACGACGCACCTTTTCCAACGTAATTACAGCATTACGCTGTGCTTCTTCCGTTTGCAGCAATGCCTCTAATGCCTCTGAACTCGTCATAAAGGGGGCATAATGTTCTATAACTTCATCTGTGGATAAATCATCAAACGATTCAATCTTACCAGAAGTAGTAAGTGTATCAAGATCAGATTCTGATAAACCTGTTGCGAGTGCACGTTGTTTGTTTGCATGAACTTTGAGAACAGCCGTTTTATATGCTGTTTCAGAATCTACCAATCCGGTTGCTTCATCAATTAGGGAAACATACTTCAATGCCTGTCTTCCATAGTCCTCTTTTGGATCTGCAATATTCATTATCCGGTCTGTATTAATGCTGCCTTTTTCAATCAGTTTTAGAATATGTGTCTTCCCATCATCTTCAAGGATTTTTTGAAGTGTCTCATCCGTAAATCCGAGAAGTTGAAATTGACGAAGAGCATTATTGAATGAATTAGTCGCTTTCCTATATGCAGCCTGTTGTGCTATCAGGTCCTTCTGTGCAGAAATATGTTTTTCCGTCAGTGATTCAATACGTTTCAGTGTATTCTCAAGTAATCTACGTTCAACGTCCGATTTGATTAGGTCAAAACGCATCTGTTCTAATACTGAAATAGTCTTTGCAATCGCAAGAGATTGATGATTTTGATAAGCTGCTTTCAGTTCTTGCATTTCAGAAACTGATTCCAGATAATCTATCTGTCGTGTTTTCAGTTCCAGTCTAATCTGCTTAGCAAATACTGATTTCTGTTTAGTTAATTTTGAGGCTAATGACTCTTGTTGATCTACTGCTTCAATTAAATCAATCTCTGCTAACTGCAATTCAATACTTTCCAATTCAAGCAATACATCACCTTTTTTAACCGAATCACCAAGTTTGAAATGGATTTGTTTCACAATACCACCAATTCTCGGTGTTACTATGAACTTCTTACTTGGATGGGCAATTATGTTACCTGTAACTTGAGCAATCTTTTCAATTGTTCGTAGGTCAGCTTCGGCTGTTTTTATACCAATGTTAGCTTTCGCTATATCGCTAAGTGATACAGAGTTGGTAACAGTATGATCGTGCCTGTCATCTTCAGCTTGGATATTCGCATTCTTTTCACTGTTTTGAGCCTCAGACCAAGTAAATGTATGGAACAGACTTAGTGATAAGATACTTATGACAAAAACAGTTGTTATATAAAATAATTGTGTGTGACGAACGTTAAGAAGCATTTTATTTCTCCTTATATGATACAATCAACTTGGGGTGTAATAAACAGAACTACTCCACGAAATTAATAGATGTACCCAACGCAGATTCAAGTTGGACCATTGACTTGTGATACGTCGCAAGTGCATCAAGATAAGCAAATCGAGTTTTTATGAATTCGTTCTGTATTAAGATAAGTTCTAAAAGTTCTACTTCTCCCAATTCGTAAGCAGAACGCATAAGCGTTAGGTTGTCATTCAATAACTTAAGCATATTCTCATCATAAAACTTCAAGGTTTTTTCTGATGCTGACATCATAATATATGCTGCCATCACCTCACGAGTTATTTGTCTTTGTGTATTGGTTATTTCTGCAGTATCCTGTACCTTTTCAGCCTTTGCTGCATTGACTTCAGCACGATTCCTGTTAAATATAGGTAAAGGTAATGAGAATTTTACTCCAAATCCTGTCTCATCTGCACTATGTTCTGCAATACCTCCAATGCTCAAATCAGGTATAATTGACGTTTTAGCAAGTTTAAGTCTACTTTCTGTCAATTGTCTGTTTAGTTTCAATGATTTTAGGTCAGCGCGATGTGTTAGCGCATGTGACTTCAGGGAATCAAGCATTAGTTTCTTATTGGACTTATCAGGAAAACCACCGATTGCTGTAGGTGTAGAGTCAAGCGATGTTCCCAACAGACCGTTTAGTTCAAGTTGCACCAGCATTTTATCACTTTCTAAGGATGCAAATTCACGTAGAGAGGATTGCAGTTGTATATTCGCAAGACTCACTTTACTTACAGAAATATCACCAGACTCAAACTGAAACTGAGCCAAATCGTACATCTGGCGATTATGTTTGATTATTTCTTCTGCTAACTTAAGCTTTTCTTGGACAAGTAAAAGTTGAAAAAAAGCGAGTTTTACTGAATTAGTAAGTAACCGAGTGGAATCAATAAGTTCAAGATTTCCTTTCTCAAGATTAATCTTAGCAATCTGTTTCCTATGACCCCGCTGCCCTCCAAACTCAAATGTCTTTGTCAATTCAATAACTTGTTCAGCGTGATCACCACCAATAAATTCTGTTTCCAGTTCCGGATTACTAAGTAATGCGATCCCACCAAAATGTGCTTCTGCAACTTTTATTTTTTCCTGGATCACCTTAAGCATGCTATTCTCTCGAATTGCCGTCTGAATTGCGGTTTCAAGGTCGATCTCTTCATTTTGAGCAGCTAAAACAGTGATTGATAACACATTCAAAGTAATTAGGGACATCCCAATGATTGTGATGGAAATACCAAATCTGAATCTCATTCGCCTATTGCTCCTCACATGTTAGTTGTTATGACGATAATACATACGGATTATGCAATTTACGATAAAACAATTTCTATGGAAATGGCATAGAACAACCATTACATAAATGAATATTGTCAATACAGAACATCAAAGTTCTTAGTACCAAGTATTCTTACAATTTTATTAATAAGGTTTTGGAGAAAATGATCAAGTGAGGATTAAATGAGGAGGGTAACTGTACGAATTGAGATAAGCGTGGGATTTATCAGTGGAGAAATGTTATCAGGTTTATCAAGATTTGAATTGAGTGGTAACGGAGTTTTAGGTAATTTTGGTAGGAAAGAAGAAAGATCAGAGGTGGTTAGTGGATTATCAAAGGTAGAAACATTATAGATCTTACTGTTGATTGTAGCGAAAATTGGGAGATCAACGCAATCTCCACAATGGTCTTCTTTCTCAGATGCATCTGTTTCTGTGTGTTCACATTCGTCAGGTAATTCATGCATACAACACCCATCAAATGCTATTTCCAACTTAATATGTCCATCTTCACCAAAACATAAGACGTAATCGGACAACTGCATAGGAATTAAAGCAGAATAAATCAATAACATTATTAAAGGAAATATGATTTTGTTATTATTTCTTATTAAACGAGTTTTCATGTGAAATCATCCAACAGAATATATAACTGTATATAGTGTTCACGACAACTTTGATATCAATTTCGAACAATGTTAAATGTAAGCATATCAAGTGATTACATCATTGTCAAGGAAAAAGTATATTAAATCCAGAGCCCTTCAGTTTTCCAAATCCTATTATTTTCAATATTAAGTCTTCCTTTGTGGAAGCACTCTCCGAATCGCGACCTCTTATCCTGTAAATCCTGTTTCAGACTATATCGTAGGGGGTGAGGTCTCCTCGTCCGTCTTCACTACACCCTCTTCTATAGGAGCGACTTTACCACATATTTCTACGAATTACCGAAAACTGAAGGGCACTGCATGCTGGTTAATATTACTTGTCAAAATAGTCTCAACCTGATAATATGCAAGCCATAGATTACGTGAGTTCGGAAATAAATAAGTTTATGATTTAAGAGAACCCCTTTGATATAATGAAGTAATTATACTTTCGGTAAAAGGAGTTCTCCGATGACTATTGTATCACTTTTCTGTGAAATTCACGACTTTTTTATTGTGTAT
>JAJEAG010000050.1 GCA_022824265.1 Candidatus Poribacteria bacterium
GCCTGTCTTAAAATCTGCTAACGCTCGGTTATATGCAAATCGCGCATAACCGCATTGCTGGGCAAACCAACGCCTTTGCTTAGAAGTCGGAGTTAATGTTATTTTATGGGTTTTGTATGCCATACCTGATCCCTGATAAGAACCTGATCACCACTGAGTCAGTCTTATAATTATACGACAAATACCTCCAAATACCAACCTTTATTGGACCCACAGCTAAAGCAGTGGGATTGTCAGTTAATTCCCTTCATCTATAAATAGAATATCCCGAACTGTACTGCATTTTACTTGCCTTGTCAAGCATTATTCTGTATAATTTGTGAACAACATATTAGTACATCTTATAACCTTGAATTCTTTATGCACACCCCTCATTTAAACGAGCATCGTCGAAGGAGTTAAATAATGGACCCGATTAAGGAATATCTAAAACTTGAAACCCGTCGTCAATTTTTTGGAAAATGTGCGATGGGACTTGGCGGCGCAGCCCTTTCCTCACTACTGCCAAACAGCATAGCAAATGCTCTTGAACAACAAGCAGGTACACGGGTTGGAGGTTTACCAGAACTCCCACACTTTGCCCCGAAAGCAAAACGGGCAATCTACCTATTTATGTCCGGTGCCCCATCGCAAATGGATATGTACGATTACAAACCGAAAATGGGTGAATGGTTTGATAAAGAGTTACCAGAGACAGTACGTATGGGACAACGTCTTACCACAATGACCTCCGGACAATCACGTTTTCCAATTGCACCTTCTATATTTGAATTCAAACAGCATGACAATGGGAATGATGGTGCTTGGGTTAGCGAATTACTCCCACATACTGCTTCTATGGTAAAAGACATTGCTATCATCAAATCGTTACATACTGATGCGATTAACCACGACCCAGCTATTACTTTTGTTTGTACAGGTGATGAAACACCCGGCAAACCGAGTCTCGGTGCATGGCTCAGTTATGGGTTAGGAACTGATAATAATAATCTCCCCTCTTTTATTGTGATGAATGCGACTTGGACTGGTAGAAAGTCTGCACAGGCACTATATAATAGACTCTGGGGTTCCGGTTTCTTACCTTCAGAACATCAAGGTGTGTTACTCCGCAGTCAAGGTGATCCGGTGCTATTCCTCTCAAATCCGAAAGGAATGAGCGAAAAAGCACGCAAGCGGATGCTTGATTCTCTGGTAAAACTAAACGAAGAAATCTATGAGGAAGTCGGTGATCCTGAAACGCATGCACGTATCTCACAATATGAGATGGCGTTTCGTATGCAGTCCTCTGTCCCTGAACTCACAGATTTAAAACAGGAGTCGGATAAAGTGAAAGAAATGTACGGTCCTGAGGTAGACACACCCGGTACATTCGCGAATTGCTGTATTCTTGCGCGTCGGATGATGGAGCGCGATGTTCGACTCGTCCAAATCTTTCATCGCGGATGGGATCAGCACGGAAACTTACCTAACGACATTCGAAACCAGTGTCGTGACATTGACCAACCTGCAACTGCACTCGTTCAAGACCTGAAACAACGCGGTATGCTTGATGATACCCTTGTTGTATGGGGCGGTGAATTCGGACGCACTGTCTACTGTCAAGGTGCTCTTAAGAAAGATAACTACGGGCGAGATCATCATCCGAAGTGTTTTACGATGTGGATGGCAGGCGGCGGAGTAAAAAGCGGGATCGTTCACGGTGAAACTGACGACTTCAGTTATAACGTCATCAAAGACCCCGTGTCTGTCCGAGACCTAAACGCTACGATACTGAACCAACTCGGTATTGACCATGAACGGTTGACCTATAAGTTCCAAGGACTTGATCATCGGTTAACTGGCGTTGAGGAAAAAGCGCGGGTCGTTAACGAAATATTAGCATAACCTGACATTCACTCAAAGAAGCGTTCTGTAAGTGTGTTATCTTCACAAATTGAACCGCTGCATATCCATTTTAGTCTAATTACAGTAAAAACCATAATTATTTACACCCAACGGTAGGTTCGGTTTCCTAACCGAACCGGGGTTTATTCAACGTCCTAAATGCAGTTAGCGAACCGCATTTACCGAGGAGTGTGCACCCTTTTATAGGTTTCATATAAAGACGTATGGAGTTGAAATGCAAGTTTACCATGGTACTGATCAAACACTTGAGGCAGATACATTCCTCTCAATTTTGCGAGGAGATTATGACAGTATATTTTTGACAAATTGCATTATTGAAGGTGTAATCGTCCTTTCATCCAAATCTGCAGCCGAAGTTGAAGAACAACTTATCGTTGATAAGGAAATTGTCTGTATCCGGTGTGAATTCAAAAACACCATCAAATTTGAGAAAACCAATTTCCAAAAAGAGGTGTTTTTTGGAAATTCAGTCTTTCAAGACACTGTTCACTTCGGCGGGACTGTGTTTCAAAATACCTGTGACTTAGGAGAATCAGTATTTGAAGGTCCAGCCCTTTTCCGAGGGACAGTTTTCAACGGAACCGCACGCTTTTCAAAAACACGTTTTCAGCAAGTGGCAGATTTTAACGATGTACAATTCTCGGAAAACGCGGTTTTTAGAAATGCAAACTTCCAAGACGCTTCACATTTCAACAGAGCGGTTTTTAGCAAGAAATTAGATTTCGTACAAGCACAATTCTCAGATACCGCTGTTTTCAATGAGTCGACGTTTTGCGAAGAGGCTGATTTCACTGCAGTACGGTTTGCTGTTTCGGGTTCTTATCAAAACGTGAGTTATATCTCAGACACGATATGGCAGTGGCTACGAAATAAGTTTACGCATCAGTCAATGCAACCAACGGAATTCTATTTAGATAGTGAAGACATTAATGGGGTGCTGAATCCATTTTTCAAACGTTACGTAGCGGATCAACAATACGTACGTGCTTTCAAGGAAATACATCCGTTTTGGGCATTGGTTTGGCGATGGAGTTCCGATTATGGTCGTAGTTTAGCTCTTTGGGCACTTTGGTCATTGCTCATTGCACTTACGTTTTCATTTGTGTATATGCCATCACCGACGTGGTTTCCAGAATGGCTTCAGGAAACGATGCCTCAATTCCATCAAGTGACTGGCGACCAAGCAGATGAACCATTAACGTTTTGGAAATCCTTTTATTTTAGCATTGTAACCTTTACGACTTTGGGGTTTGGAGACGTAGTTGCAGACAATACCTCCGCACGCATCCTCGTCACACTTGAAGTCATTTTCGGATACATTATGCTTGGTGGACTCATCAGTATTTTTGCCAATAAACTTGCCAGTAGGAGTTAACATCACATTTATGGTAGACACAATCTACGAATCGCGATACCACTACTCCATGAATAACAACTATTGTTTGTAGTTGAACTATAGCAAGGAGACAAATTAAGTATGAATACAGAATTAAATGCCGTTGTTGTGGGGGCAGGATGGTCAGCAGAAGGACATACAAAAGCGTTTCAACATTACGATGTGGAAGTGGTTGCTATCTGTGCTCGTAAACCGGACATTGTGCAGAAAGTAGCAGACAGATTAGGTGTACCTGACGCATCAATTGATTGGCGAAAGAGTTTGTTGGAACATAAGCCTGATATTGTTGCGGTTACAACACCCGCTATTTTACGCACCGAAGTCATTGAAGTTGCAGTAGAACTTGGGTGTCATGTCATCTGTGAAAAACCGTTGGCACTTAACGCTGAGGAAGCAGGTCATATTTACAACCTCATCAAAGACACTGGATTGAAACACGCTTTCGCTGCGACCCATTGTTACGACCCAAGTGTCGCTTATGTGCAGGAACTCCTGACACAGCAGAAAGTCATCGGTGATTTGACAGCAGTTGATTTAGGATATACCCGCAGAATACCAGGTCCCCCGTCAGATAAGATTAAGCCGTGGAATTGGATGAGTTCTCTTGTACACGGTGGCGGTGCTTTGAACAATGGTCTTACGCATCGCCTCGGCATGCTCGAACGGATGACTGGTATGAAAACTACCGCTGCAGTTGGAGAGGCAAAAATACATCTAAGGAAAGCACCTGTAGTTCCTGAGATTCGGGACTGGCGAGTGTGGCGAAGCACGATGATCACTCACGAAGAAGCATCAAAACTTGAGTGGCGTGAGTGTGATGCAGAGTGGGATTATTCCGCGTTCTTCAAGTTAGGACATCCAAATCCAGATTCCAGTGATTCTATCCTTGCGACAATGCGTACAAATCCAGGTGTCCCATCACATAAACCCCATGGTGGCTGGTTTTTCTATGGTACTAACGGAACTCTTGTTGGTAGAGGTGGACATATTCTATATCAGATTACAAAACACGTTGGTGAGGAAACTGAAGAACTGTCTGTACCTCAGGAATTTCAAGACGATCTACCACAAATCGGAGATGAAATCCAAAATAAATGGACTGCTCTCGTTCGTGATTTCCTTGCGGATATTCAGGATCGTCAACATCAACCTTATTTAACTTTTCAAGATGGATGGCGTTACCAAGTTGCTATTGATGCTATACGGGGCAGCAAGGGATGGGCAACAATGTATGATTAAGCCCTATGAAAACGCGTTTCAAATTGTAAGGATAGATATTAATGTATGAAAAGCATGATGCGACGATTGAAGCGCGGGAACTTCTTAAAGCCTTGGAAAGCGATGCCTCTCATATCATCCTGAACAATTGTACAATTGAAGGCGTTGTTGATCTATTTTCTGCTGAACTTGAACGCGACGAAAATGACCGAATCTGTATCAATAAAACTTTGTCCTGTATAGGATGCACTTTCAAAAACGTTGTTAATTTCAGAACAGTCGTTTTCCAACAAGAAGTCTCCTTCCGACGTTCCGTTTTTGAGTCAGATGTTGACTTTGATGAAGCCACTTTCCAACATCAAAGCGGTAATCGTGAAACGATGCTTCATAGCGGATTTCGCGAAACAACATTTGCCGGTCGTGCTAATTTCCATAGTGTAGTTTTCCACAGAAGCGTAAGTTTTTGGCGTGCGAAATTTCGTAATGTCGCTGATTTCCACCAAGCACAATTTCTTGATAACGTTGTTTTCCATGAGGCACAATTCCACAAGGACGCGAATTTTAGCCAAGTGCTCTTCCAACGGACACTTGACTGTACTGGCACAAATTTCGCTCAAGTCGTTGTATTTAATCGGTCATCATTTATTGGCACAACGCTTTTCACTGCTGCTAAGTTTGCTGCGGTTGCCTCCTTTCGCGATGTTTTGTATATCCCAAATACAATCCGCCAATCAATTGCCAACAAGTTCACCAAGAATCGGAAAAAACCGACTGAGTTCTATTTAGACAGTCAATATGTGGACGAAGTTGCCAACCCGTTTTTCAAACGTTATGTTGCAGACCAACAGTTCATTCGTGCCTTCAGTAAAGCGAATCCGATCTTAGCACGTTTATGGCGATGGAGCTCAGATTATGGACGCAATCTTGGACTATGGGCATTCTGGTCTCTGATCATTGCCTTTCTGTTTGCATTAGCATACATGCCATTTCCATCGTGGACACCAGACTGGATGCAAACCTTATCACCACAATTCCATCAAGCGACAGGTCAGTATAGTGGTGAACCGCTAACGTTCTGGAATTCTTTCTATTTCAGCATCGTCACGTTTACCACACTCGGTTTTGGTGATGTCGTAGCGGACAACGCTACTGCACGTCTGCTTGTAACGTTGGAAGTCATTCTTGGATATCTGATGTTGGGTGGATTAATAAGTATCTTCGCAAATAAACTCGCCAGTCGTAGTTAAAATAATCATTATTAGAATTGGTATTACCTCAAGAATTGTGAGTTTTGCCTGAAATTGTGACCTTTTGTTACGTCACAGTGACGTGATGAATCCAGTCAGGACAAGGAATGTGACGCGATTTTCGTTTTTTTATTTTGCTCCATTTTGGTTCTGTTTTATTCAAGATATAGGTGTAAATTTGAAAACACATCATAGGCATTAATTTAGTGATTCTTGCTTGTCTGAATCGCTTGTTGTCTGAGGTCGCTTCGCTTGCTCCGACCTACAGGATTATATGTGAGAACGCGGGCGAGGGAACCTCGCCCCTACGATAATGTAAGAGGCGCAATGAATTGCGCGACTACGAACACGTCTTTTGTTAATGAACTCATAGCGAGTACGAACTAAACATCGTTGAAAGTCACTCGTAAGTTTATCATTGAATATGCCAAATACCGAAACCCTAAACGGGTTTCTTTGAGTTTATCGTAGCTAATGGCAAGTTTCCTGTAAGTATCTTGC
>JAJEAG010000021.1 GCA_022824265.1 Candidatus Poribacteria bacterium
TATTTCGTCCTAAGTCTCCAACGTCCACGCACAACTGTCGGCAGTGGCAAAGTCATCTGCGGCGCAGTCACCATGGGCAGACGGTTCTAAAATAGCATAGGACTTACGCACGATTTGTAGGCGCGCTTTGATGAAGTTTAATTTATTCTTTCGGTAATATTAATGTCCCAAAACCTGTAGGCGCGCTTTGTAAGCGCGCTGGACTTTGATACTAACTTACCGCATTTATTTTTAATCTTCATTTCCCCGCCCGAATGATGCGCAAATAACGTGTCTACGGGCGAGGAAACCCTGTCCCTACGAGAGAACCTCTTACTTCCGTGTCTTCCGCGTTTTCAGTGTTTTCCGTGATTCTGACAACACAGCATCTCTCTTCGTAGCACAAACTTTATGAAGAGAAAAAAATTAGGTAATTCGGACCTAAACCCGGTAGGTGCGGTTTCCTAACCGCACCGGACGCTAAAAGGAACTAAAATTTACCCGATTAAATTCTTAATCTTCATGTAAGCGCACAAAATACACACAATGCTGCTGAATATTAAAGCATTTTGCACATAATTATTATAGGTCTATCTCATAAATGCTTTACCTGATATCTCTTGCAGAAAATAATATTTTCATCGTAGGGGCGGGGTTTCCCCACCCGTATTGACACAATGCATATCGGATGTGTTTGTAGGCGCGCATTTCATTGCCAAATGCGCGTATGGCATGCTGCATGAGGTGCATGAACGTTACTAAATTGATGCTTATTGGACAGACAAATTTAATCTCATTTTATTTCTTTTGTTATCCGAATACTAACGACTAAATATGAAAAAATACCGAAAATAAAAAACGTACCAAAATGAAAATTCAAAAAAAATTCGTACCACCCTATAAACCCAGTTCCATACTGGCATAACCCCGAAAACCAAAACGTACCAAAAAACGAAAAACGCCCTTTTTTGGTACGTTTTTTTCGAAGCAATTTTATTCATAATCGGACATCTTCCAACCATCGTAGGGGCGGGGTTTCCCCGCCCGTATATTATGACACATATATATGAGAAAATACTAATCCTGAAATCTTGAAAATCCTGGTTCAGACAAAAAGCACAAATTACAAGTAATACATAACTCACTAAAAATTTTCTATCTTGCTTATTTTTCGTAGATTGTATATTATATAAACACAAGGTAAATCAGAATACCGGTCTCAATCAATATAAGGGGGACATAAACATGGCAGGAAAACTGAAAGTTGCAGCTGTCGGATGCGGAGGGATCGGATTATTGCACCAACAAGGATACCTACAACACCAAGGGGCAGAATTAGTGGCAGTGTGTGATATAGATGCATCAAAAGCAAAAACACGCGCTGAACAACTCGGGATAGATAAATGGTATCCATCCATCAAAGAAATGCTGGAAAATGAAGAATGTGATCTGGTCGATGTCGTAACCGCAGACCATCTACACTTTGAACCTGTGATGGAATGCCTTGAGGCTGGAAAACATGTAATCACAGAAAAACCGCTATCGTTGTATATAGACGAGGCGGAACAGATGGTAGCAAAGGCAGATGAGAAAGGCGTACATCTCGCTATTGATTACAATCGTCGATTCGCACCAGGATATGTTCAAGCAAGAAAATGGTTTGACGCAGGTGAAATCGGACAAACCTATTATCTGGATATGAAATTGTCACAAGGCGGTCCAGCATCAACATGGAAAGGCGAATATTATCTACTCTATGAACTCCAGACCCATGCACTTGACTTATTGCGATGGTTTGGTGGAGAAATAGTTGCCGTTTGTGCAGAAATGGCGAAACCCAGAATAAATGAAGCACGTGAAGGTGAAGACGCATGTTATACAAGCATGGCAATATCTCTGCGATATGAAACTGAGGTAGTCGCTACACTATTAGCAAGTTGGGATAGTGATTTTATACATCCTATTGAAAGGTTGGAAATATGTGGTGCTAATGGGGAAATCGTGGTGGATAATGTGCTAAGCAAGGCTACATTAATGAAAAGAGATAATCAGGTCGTTCAAGAATATCGTCCCTCTATTTTTAGGATGGAACAACTGGCATTTGATGGCACTTTCGCACTACGAATGGCTGCACTGGTAGATGACTTGCTAAATGAAAGGCTACCAGAACCGACTGGAAAAGACGGATTACAAGCGATGAGAATTACAGAAGCCATCGTTGAGTCGTGGAAGGAAAAACGAGAAATCGCTGTTAAAATTGATTAGTTTTAGACACATAATCTGACACTTCCACAGGGAGAAACACATGATGCATCATGTGTTGTCTAAATACAAAACTCATCAGACATTACCAAAATGTCTTTCGTATGTTAACTTGCACACATGCATGCTATTACTAATGTTTCTGGTAATAAGCTGCGGACCACTACCACCAACTGAATTAAATGTCCCAGAAACTACAACCACGACTGCTGAAAAAGCGACGAATACACAATCAACACCAACAACCGTAAATTTACCAGAAACCGCTACCATTGATATGAAAAAGCTCCCTTATCTAAGAAATGCATACAAACAACCACCTCGCGGTCGAGGTAGAATGGCACTGGCAAATTTTCATCTAAGAATGAGAGAGATTGGTCAGAGTAGTGCTATTGTTACAAATTGTACGTTTGATATTTTGAAAGCTTTTGTGGCACATGGTTGGCCTCCGATTGTCACAATACAACTGGAAAACCGTAGCACATTTATTTCACCAATGTCACACTATGATAACAATACAAATATGGTTCACCTGCAAAATCCTAACAGTGAAAGCAAACGCAGATTGTCTTATGAGGAATTTGAGGCAGCATGGGATAAGGACACGACCAAAAAATGCATGATACTCACACCGAGACGATTAAATAAAGCAGACGTACAGAATGTATTAGGTAAATATCTACCTGCAAATGCCTCTCAACAGATAAATGTAAATACTCGTTAAACCATATTACAGTTCGTAGGTCGGAGCAAGCATAACAAACCTCCATAAGCGTCAATTTAAGGAGGAAACGCGTTCGTAGTCGCGCAATTTATTGCGCCTCTTACATTCACCGGTGGGTGGGGTTTCCTCACCCGCATGCTCACATACAGTCCCGTAGGTCGGAGCAAGCACAACAACCTACGACATCTTACCACATTATTGATATATGTGATTTTTTTCACAGGAAAAATTACAAAAGATTAGCTAACTTTATTCATCAACGAATTTACCAAGAATGAGGGAAAACCTTGAAAGCAATTCCATTTACAGATGTTACAATTAACGATAGTTTTTGGGCACCACGACAAGCAACGAATTCAAAGAAAACTATCCCACATGAAATAGAACAATGCAGGACAACTGGAAGGATTAGTAACTTTTCAAAAGCTGCTGGAACTATGGATGGGAATTTTGAAGGAATCTTTTTCAACGATTCTGATGTTCATAAATTAGTTGAAGCAGCATCCTACACCCTTTACACACATCCAAATCCTGAATGGGAATCGCAACTGGATGAAGTTGTTGACACGATAGCAAGCAGTCAACAACCCGATGGGTACCTGAATTCCTATTTTACCTTAGTTGAACCGCAAAAGAAGTGGCAAAATCTCGGAATGATGCACGAACTATATTGTGCAGGACACCTTTTTGAAGCAGGCGTTGCACACTATCAAGCCACTGGAAAAGCAAAACTACTCGATGTTGCTTGTAAATTTGCCGATCTGATAGATAACACTTTTGGTCACGGTAAACGGGATGGACTACCGGGACATCAAGGTATTGAACTCGCTTTAGTGAAGTTAGCAAATGTAACTGGTGAAAAACGGTATATGTCTCTTGCTGAATATTTTGTCACGACCCGCGGACAATCTCCACATGTTTTTGAAAAGGAATTAGAAAACCCCGATTTACCGGGTGGTCTCGGCGCGTATCAACACCACTACACACGAGACGGGAAATATGAGGGAACATATTCACAAGCACATAAACCAATACAGGAGCAGACCGAGTGTGTTGGGCATGCTGTCAGGGCAATGTACCTCTATGCTGGAGCAGCAGATATTGCAGCTGAGACGGGTGATACTGACATTATGAATGCACTGGACGCACTTTGGCAGAACGTTGAAAAACGTCTTTATGTTACCGGTGGCGTAGGACCGTCTGGACACAATGAAGGTTTCACACAGGATTATGAATTGCCAAATTTCTCCGCTTACGCAGAAACCTGTGCCTCAATCGGGTTGATTTTCTGGGCACATCGGATGTTCCTGCTGAAAGGAGAGGCGCGTTTCATAGATGTAATGGAAACAGCACTATACAACGGGGCACTGTCTGGTGTTTCGCTTGATGGGACAGGTTTCTTTTATCAAAATCCATTAGCAAGTCGGGGTGGTCGTCATCGTCATGAATGGTTCGGTTGCGCGTGTTGCCCTCCGAATATAGCACGGCTACTCGGTTCATTGGGTCAGTATATATATGCACAATCTGATAACGACTTATGGGTAAATCTGTATGTAGAGGGAACAGCAACTACTGTTGCCGAGAATGTCCCACTCAAATTAACACAGGAAACAGATTATCCGTGGTCAGGAAATGTCAAGATAACTGTCAATCCAGAGAAACCAACGAAATTCGCATTGAATTTGCGGATACCAAGTTGGTGTAGTAATTATGATGTGAAACTAAATGGTGAAACATATAGTGTGAAGGATACGACAAATGGGTATCTTTCCATAGAAAGAGAATGGAAACCTAACGACTCCGTGAATCTGAATTTAGACATGCCAGTAGAACGCATTTACGCACATCCTAATGTGAGAGATAATCTCGGCAGATCTGCACTACAACGCGGTCCGTTGGTCTACTGTTTTGAGGATGTTGACAATGCTGATGGAGCATTTGAGACGTTGTCACTCAATAATGATACTATGGAAACAGTCTATGATAGCAACCTACTCAACGGAATCACAACAATTCGAGCAAATGCCAAAGTATATGATACCGCTGAATGGGAGAATAATCTCTATCTGACCAAGCCAAAGTCTAACCAGATGCAAGTTACTGCCATACCCTATTATGCGTGGTGCAACCGAGGCGCAGGACAAATGGCAGTTTGGGTGTTTTAAACGTTTTCTAAGTAGGTTTTTATGAGTCACCCTCGATTAATTATATCATTTATACTGTTAACATTTTGTATTGCATTATTGTCAACCGGTTGTGGTGACCAGATGCAACAACCTATTATGGATGTTATATCACCGCAGCCGACATATTTGGATATGGCGCGTGAGAAAATGGACAAAGTCAATCAAAGGAGGACAACAGTACAACAACAAGCAGAAACAACAGGAAATTTCTCCACTATATTTATTGATTCTGAGAAAATATTAATGGAGGAACTCGGTTTCAGAAAAGGATTGTGGGTTGAATTAGTGGAGATATATCGGGATGAAAACGCTGATAATCCATCAACCGTAGACGGATTATCCAAACTTCAAAATGCATTTGCAAGGAGACTAAATGATAACACAATTGCCATGTATTACTTTGATTACATAAGAACCTTTGATGAACTGATTATTGAATATCTCCGCTTGTCTTATGCACATCCAAACCAGAGTGAACAGGAACTACTTACACACTTCAGGCAGTCCGTACGAGATGAAAAAGTATCCATAGTATTCCCAGAAAACTTTTGATACCTTCAGAAAAATAGGGAACAAACTTACCGTATCTCCCAGAACAAAACTGTACCATCTCCACTTCCACTGGCAAGGATATTACCATCTGGAGAAAACGCAATATTTCCTGTGCTATCCCCTTTACCGAGTCGTGCTTTTGCACCGTCAGGTAGACTCCATGTCGTATAATCTTGAGCAAGTGCATTAGACAATAATAAAGAAAAGGTTAGAAGTGTAATATGGGATAAGAAAGTCGTTTTTTGTTCATCATAATGCGACTTAAAAATAGTAATTTTCTCTCTGATGAGAAACTGAATGCGAGAACAGCACATCAAATGAACGGTATGAATACACAGACGGCACACGGAGTATGCCTACTACCATGCGGACAGTACGAGGAATGTGCCTGCTACTATGTGTCGTAGGGCGTTACGCTCAATCCGACCAACGATATTTTGGTAAGTATCTAACGCAGTTTCCATAATAGGATAGTGCCATCAGCACTACCGCTGGCAATTGTATCTCCATTTGGAGAAAATGCTACAGAGTAAACTGGCTGTGTATGTCCAGAGAGTGTACTCAAGTGTGTGCCAGTTTTGGCATCCCATAACCGCACTGTTTTGTCAAAACCACACGATGCAATAATGTTACCATCGGGAGAATATGCTATTGATTCAACTGTAGCTGTATGACCTGTGAGTGTTCTGATGTGTTCCAGAGTATTAGCATTCCATAACTGTATCAGAGGATTGTTGAGGTCTGAATTAGTTGTAGCGAGTGTATGTCCATCTGGAGAATATATGACAGACCAAACCGAACCTTTATGTTTTAATGTGTGTTTGAGTTCTCCAGTTTGTGTGTCCCATAAGTGTACAGTCTGATCGTTGCTTGCACTGGCAAGAGTTTTACCGTTAGGTGAAAATGCTACTGACAACACTGACATCTCTAAATCCTTATGTTTTAATATATGGTTGAGTTTTCCAGTGTGTGTATCCCACAAGTGTACAGTATTGCGGCTGCTGCCAGTTGCAATCATACTTCCAGTTGGAGAAAAAGTAATTGAATTGATCATGTCTGTACGTCCAGTAAGAGTTGTAATGCATTCCAGAGTATGGGTGTTCCACAATTTTGCAGTTTTGTCTCTTCCGCCAGATGCGATAATATTTCCATCTGGAGAATAGTTTACTGCAAAGGTCCCACCTTTATGTGCTTTGAGTTCTGATATGAATTCTCCTGTCTGTGCGTTCCACAATTTTAAAGAATCATCTCCTTCAGTGAAATATCCACTTACAATCACTTGACCGTCTGGAGAATAGGCGATTTCATTAGTTGACCACAGATGTCCTGTGAAAGTAGCAAGGTGTGTTCCTGTATTTGCATCCCATATTCTTATCGTTTCGTCTGCTCCTGATGTTGCGATTATCTTTCCATTTGGAGAATAAGCAACAGAATCGACAAGATGGGTGTGACCTATCAGTGTAGATTTATGGTGTCCTGAATGTGCGTCCCATAACCGCACTGTGTCATCCCAACTACCGGAAGCGAGTGTTTTTCCGTCGGGAGAATATGTTAATGTGCGGATACCGTTTGTGTGTCCATTGAGTGTTATTTTAAGTTCTCCTGTGTTTGTATCCCACAATAGAACTGTGTTATCAAGACTACCAGAAGCAACCGTATTTCCATCTGGAGAAAATGCTACTGCAAAGATGCTATTAGTGTGTCCATTGAGCGTTGTTTTAAGTTCTCCGGAATTTGTGTTCCATAGACGTACTGTCTTGTCAAAACTACCGGAGGCGCAAGTGCTTCCATCTGGAGATATTGCTACTGATGTGACATAATTTGTATGTTCTGTTAGTCTGAATTTGAGTTCACCCGTATTTATGTCCCATAAACCGATAGTTTTATCTCGACTTCCAGTCACAATAGTTTTACCATCCAGAGAAACTGCGATGGAATGGATTATGTCCGTATGTCCAGAGAATGTAGCGATGTTTTCACCTGTGATGACGTTCCAAAGTTTCAAGTTTCCATCCTGATCACCACTTGCAATAATCGTGGGGTCCGGTGAATAAGCAATGGCTTCAATTGAACCAGAATGTTCAGTGATTAGATAAAGTTCTTTTTCATTACCTGGGCGTGCATCGTAAATCCAAATTCCGATGGAACAACCAACCGCGATTTGCCTGCTATCGTGTGAGAAAGCGATATTTCCTGTTATTCCGCCTTTACCGATACGTGCTACGGCTCCATCGGGTAAACCCCATGTAGTATAATCTTGGGTACATGCATTTGGGAGAAAAAGGGTAAAAGTGAAAAATAGAGTGAAGAGAAAATGAAGTATTGTTTTCATCGATCAACACTCCTTTGAATCTTATTTTTTATAGGATTTTATTGCCGATGGAAACGACGTTCAAGCTCGTCGCGCCCCATCTCTATGATAATGGGTCTGGAATGTGGACAGTTGAAGGGAAGTTTTGCCTCGGATAACTCTCTGATAAGATTAATCATCTCTTTAGAATCTAAGGTGTCTCCTGCTTTGACAGAGGAACGACATGCAAGTGTTACTAATGCATCGTCAAGTGCCTTGGGTATCTCCACTTCTGTATGGGGTTGTTCAGGGAGTTTATCGAGAAGGTCGGTTATAGTTTGTGATGCAGTGCGTGTTGGTAGAGTAGCGGGAATTGCTCGTATTAGAATCGTATTCGCGCCGAATTCCTCTATGTCAAAACCGAGTTTTGAGAAGAGTTCACCGTGAACTTTGAGGATACCAATCTGCTGTGGTGTGACTTCTACTGTTACAGGTAATAATAAACCCTGTACTGGTATTCCATCTGCTTTTATCTGATTGACGAAACGTTCATAAAGCACCCGTTCAGCAGCGACATGCTGGTCAATGAAATAGATTTTATCTTTTCCTTCAGCAACAATATAGGTCTTAAATAGATTTGCTTTCAGTTCAACATGTTCAAAATCAAGGAGTTTGAGTTTGGCACCATCTGGTATTTGTTGTTGCGGAGGTTGGACTACCGTTTGGGAAACTTCCACATCAGGGATCGTGGTTTCGTCCACTTCCACTGTGGGTTGGGTTGCGACTGTATCAGGTTCGGTAGATTCCGTTGGTGTTATTTCTGGTTGTGTTGTTTCAATTGGTTGGGCTGTTTTTCTTGTGGAAAATGGTTGAATTGGACGTCGTTGTGACGTTGTGGTAGGTTGGAATGTATCAACCTGTTTATCTTCAGTTTCAACTTTCTGATCCGATGTGGGTTCTGTTTGTATTTTTGGTATAAACTTTTCTTTGTTGATTACATTTCGGATCATTTTAACAATTCCGCTAAAAATTGTTCTTTCGTTTCGGAATCGCACCTCGATTTTGGCAGGATGGACGTTAACATCGACTGTATCAGGTTCAAGCGTGAGGAACAGAAATGCGACTGCCTGTCTGTCCTTTTGAATAGTTGCCCCCATTGCTTCTTTTAGCGCAGCTCCGAGCATACGACTTTGGATTGGTCGTTGATTCATGAAAAAGAGTTGATATTCTCGGGTTGACTTACTGAAATCCGGTTTTCCAAGCAAACCTGAGAGTTTGAAGTCTGGTAGTTCTTCGTTGAATTCTATAAGATTGTCTGCGAATTCTTTGCCATATAACAGTCGGGCACGTTCTATGTTTGAATCGCAAGCACGGACATCTATAATTGACTTTCCATTGTGGGTTAGTGAGAAATGTATATTTGGATGTGCAAGTGCTGCCCATGTAACCTGTTTGATGATATGATTCATCTCTGTTGTATCGGTTTTAAGGAACTTGAGCCGTGCGGGTATATTGTGAAAGAGATTATTTATTGATATATGTGTACCCGGCGAACACCCGCTCTCTTCAACAGAACGAAATACGCCACCATCAACGTTTATTTTTGTGCCGTTTATGGCATCCGCTGTGCGTGTTTGAAGTTCAAACTGTGACACCGAGGCGATACTTGCTAATGCTTCTCCACGGAATCCGAAAGTGTGTATATTTTCAAGGTCTTCAATACGACTGACTTTGCTTGTTGCGTGTCTTTCTAATGCGAGCAGTGCGTCCTCACGTTCCATACCTGTGCCGTTATCTGAGACGCGGATCAGTCGTTTCCCACCAGCACGTATCTCTACTCGGACGCTTGTGCTTTCAGCGTCTAATGCGTTTTCTATGAGTTCTTTGACAACGGAAGCCGGTCGTTCCACGACTTCACCTGCTGCAATTTTATTGGCTACATCTGCTGAAAGAATTTTGATTTTTGGCATGTGAATTGTCGTCCTTGTTTCTAATATACTGGTGGTTATACTTAAGGTGGATTTGTGAGTTTAATTTAGCATATAAAAGGGGAATTGTCAAGTGCAATCATGGGTGTCATTGTGAATTTTAGATTGTCTGAACCAGGATTTTCAGGATTATTGGATTTTCAGGATAAGAGGTTAATGTTTGTGGATTGGTTTATGGGTAAGATATTCACCATTTAACTCGCTGGTGTTATTACAAAACATACGTATCACAGGTTGTTATACTCGCTCGGACTCAAAGACATATTAGGAAACGGTTAATGACTTGACAAGTTGGTTCTAATATCGGTATGATTGGTTTGGAGGTGAAAATGGTATTTGAACCAGAAAATTTCATTGTTGAAGAACTCCCACTATATCAGCCATCAGGGCACGGGACTCATACCTATTTCGCAATCAGAAAATACAATCTTACCACTATTGAAGCAATCAACCAGATTGCACGAGTGCTGCAAATTAATTCTCGAAATATCGGTTATGCTGGTCTTAAAGATAAACGTGCAATTACAACACAAGTGTTGTCTGTGGAAGGTATTTCACCTCAGAAAGTATTGCAGATTGAACTACCAAGGATTGAAGTGTTGTGGGCTGACAGACATGACCATAAGCTGCGTGTAGGACATCTTCGTGGAAATCGGTTTGAGATAACTTTGCGTGGCGTTTCTTCAAACGCTTTAGTTGCAGTCAGAGATAAAATGGCACGTTTGGAAACGGAGGGAGTGCCGAATAGATTTGGTGCACAACGGTTTGGAAATAAACAGGATTCACATCTGATTGGAAAAGCATTGTTGCAGGAGGATTTGGAGGTAGTATTTGAGTATCTGCTTGATGATGAAAATGTACGGATAAACAATATAGCCAAACGTGTAGAAAAAGAGAAAAAAGAAGGTGCTTTAGATACTGCTGTAGCAAGTATTCCACATCGTCTACGGAAATTGTATTTGTCTGCATATCAGGCGTTTCTGTTTAATTGTATTGTTGAAAAGCGTTCTCTAAATTTGGGTAAATTATATGATGGTGATGTTGCTATTAAGCACAGCAACGGTGCGCCTTTTCTTGTTGAGAATGCACAGATAGAACAACTGAGAGCAGATACATTTGAAATAAGTCCTTCTGGTCCTATCTTTGGATATAAGATGCGACAACCGACTGGTATGGTTCAGGAGATGGAATTGGAACTGCTTGCTACAGAAGGTGTGAAACCAACTGCATTTCGAAGGGTGGCTGGGATACGGTTGCCGGGGACTCGACGACCATTGCGCATGAAGATGGAATTAGATCAGGTTGTGTCAATAAACAGTGGGTTACGTCTATGTTTTTCGTTGCCTGCGGGTAGTTATGCAACTGTGGTATTAGAGGAAATCAAAAGTCATCTTGTAGATTGAAGAATCCTATTCCAGTTCCAAAGAATGATTGTACCGTTTGCGCTTCCAGTGGCAAGTGTTCTACCGTCTGGATTGAATGCAATCGTGTAGATTCTGAAGCAATCAATTTTTGCGAGTTCTTTTTTCGATGCAATATCCCATATTCTGAGCGTGTCGTCTTCACTACTACTTAGGAGAAATTGTCCATCTGGAGAAAATGTGCATGTCTCAACAGATTCGGTATGTCCCCAAAGTGTGGTAGAAGGTTGACAGGTGTTTGTATCCCATAGTCTAACCGAATTGTCTGCACTGGTGCTTGCAATTGTGTGTCCATCAGGAGAAAATGCTATTGACTTAACTACCTCAGTATGACTGGAAAGGACAGATATCTGATGTCCAGAATGTGCATTCCATAATCGTGCTGTATTATCACGACCTGCACTTGCAATTTGTCTTCCATCAGGAGAAAAAGTGACCTGATGTATTTCTTTGTGGAGTCCTTTCATGACAGCAAGTTGTGTTGCATTATGAATATCCCATAATCGAATTGTTCCGTCGCTGCTTCCACTGGCAAGGATGTTGTTTGGAGAAAATGCCAAGGTGTTAACTGAATCTGTATGATCTTGCAAAATAGCTTGCTGATTTTCGGTTTTGATATCCCATAATAATATCCTTTCATCAGCACTTGCACTGGCAAGTGTTGTGCCGTCTGGAGAAAATGCAACTGCCTCTACGATATACTCGTGTCCTTCAAGCGTTGTTGATATTCTATGTGTATTTAGGTCCCATATTTTAACAGTATCGTCATCACTTCCACTTGCCAAAAACGATCCGTCAGGTGAGAATGCTACAGAGTTAATCCATTCAGTATGTCCATCAATGGATGCTTTCTCTACACCATTTGTTGTATCCCAGAAACGGATTGTGTGATCTCCACTTGCGCTTGCTATTGTTCTGCTATCAGGAGCAAAGGAT
The DNA here is from genome assembly GCA_022824265.1 of Candidatus Poribacteria bacterium. Taxonomy (GTDB): domain Bacteria; phylum Poribacteria; class WGA-4E; order WGA-4E; family WGA-3G; genus MSPOR6. The sequence goes on from JAJEAG010000021.1 coordinate 12,339, forward strand.
ATGGAATAGACCGAGTCTTTATGACCAACTAATGTATTCAGTTCAGTTCCTGATTCTGCATTCCATAGACGGACGATATTGTCTGAACTACCTGTGGCTAGTATACGACCATCAGGAGAAAATTCTATTCTTTCGACAGTGCCAATTCCTTCAATGAAGGTATCTCTTTTGTTCCCTGTTTTTACGTCCCATAGATAGACAGTTTCATCGGCACTTCCACTGACAAGGATTTCACCATTTGGTGAGTATGTTAACGCTGTTACAGAATCTTTATGTTCGTTCAGTGTTGTAATGTGTCTACCGTTACATGTATCCCAAAGACGAATGGTTTCATCTCTGCTTGCACTTGCAATGGTCTTGCCATCAGGTGAAAATGCTAAATCATAGATTTCTTGTTCATGTCCAGTAATATTGAAGAGATTACGCCTCGTGTTGACATCCCAAAAGCGTATGGTTTTATCCCATCCTGCCGTCGAAAGGAGAGTTCCATCTGGTGATACTTCTAATGCGTTAGTATCGTTTACATCTGCTGTCATTATCGTAGCGAGTTGATATCCTGTATTTATGTCCCATAAGCGAATTTTATTATCTTCACCGGTGCTTGCAAGCGTTGTACCGTCTGGTAGAAAAGCGAGTGAATAGACAAATTCGTTATGTCTTGAAAGTAATGTGATTTCGGAGCATGTGTTGACATCGTATATCCAGATGCCGATATATGTTGCTGCAGCGAGTTTGTTACCGTCTGGTGAATACTTTATGTCTCTAATTGCACCTTTTCCTAATCGTGCTATTGCGCCGTGTGGTAGTTCCCATTCTGTATAAGGGGATGGGTTATGTTGATGCATGGTTTATTCCTCATGCTATTTAGTCCTATGGGTTTCAATTTTATGGTCAAGTACTTGATATTCCAATTCAATAAATGATTTTCTCTTTTGGATTGGTATGTCCGAGGTGCAATGAATTGCGCGACTACAAACGTGTTTCTTTCTTATGTTTACATTATTGAGTTGGTTTACATTCTAACTTACGTTTAAGTGGATAATATAAATGCTTGTTCTGGTTGTATAAATCCTTGTGTTTTCAGTAAAAATAGGATATACTGAAAATCTACAAATGTGAATTTTATAGTAGCAATCTATTGTACTATAATAATTAACATTAAACAACAAAATATAAGAATACAGAGACGATTGAAATGAATATACTCCACGAATTAAATGAAAAACAGATTGAAGCAGTAATACATAATACTGGTCCCATCCTCGTTATTGCGGGACCTGGCACTGGTAAAACAAGAGTTATCACACACCGTATTGCATACCTAATCCGACAACATGGAATCAAACCGGAAAACATCCTTGCGATTACCTTTACTAATAAAGCCGCACAAGAGATGCGTGACCGCGTAGATAATGAAATCGGTGAACCGCACGGTTCTAATATTAAGGTGAGTACTTTCCATGCTTTATGTGTTAAGATACTCCGTAACCACGTGCATCAAATTGGTTTGAGTGAGAACTTCGCAATATTTGATCAAGAAATTCAAGACGAAATACTTGCAGAAGTCGTAAAGGAAAATAGCCTAAATCCTGAAGACTATCCGATATGGTTGTTAAGGAATGTAATTAGTGAATGGAAGTGTAATCTTGATACTGGAGAAGATGATATACAGATTGACTCTGATTTTATCGCTGAAATAGATGATCCAGATGCAGAAAGTAATCTAAAAAATGCACTAACTACATATCAGAACAAACTTGCGGAATATAATGCACTCGATTTTGACGATCTTCTTCTAAAGTCAGTTATGTTGTTAGATCAAGTTGCTGAGGTACAACAGGAATATCATCAAGAAATATCACATATTCTTGTGGACGAATATCACGATGTGAACAAGGTTCAGTATCGTCTTCTTCAGTTGATATGTGCGTCTCCTGAACATAACATTATGGTTGTTGCTGATGCTGATCAATCGATCTACAGTTGGCGTGGTTCAAATCCGCAGTTTATTGAGAATTTCAAGACGGACTATGAACCGTACATCGTAAAATTAGACGATCACTATCGGTGTAGTAAAACAATTTTGCAGGCTGCCGAAGAAGTAATTGCAAATAATCCTAAACGTCCCATGCAAGACACTCTTATTACACATAAGGATGAAGGTCGAGATATTTTCCACTATACCTTTATTACTCCTGCTGAAGAGGCACGGAATATTGTAAGAATTATCCGTAAATTAATCAAAGAACGCGGTATATCCTATCGTGATATCGCTGTTTTTTATAGAACACACAGACTCGCGGATGTTTTGACGGAAGAATTGATACGATCCAAAATCAAATTTCAACGGATTCGTCCTACCAATTCTTTTGATGATGAAAACTTAAGAGGTATTCTTTCTTACCTCTGCTTTGTTCAGTGGCAACTTCCACGTGACTTGGAAAATGCGATTAATTTCCCAGAAAAGCGGGTAGATGATTTGACATGGGTTCGTCTTAAGTGGTTGGCGCAACGTAATGACTTAGACTTGGCAGACCTATTGAGAAATATAGAGGATTATCCTAACGATGTCGGTCCCTTGACACGCAAAAATATACGAGGATTTTGGCAACAACTTGACGAATTAGCAGGTGAAATTGAAGATGAACCTGTTGATAAAATCATGGATAAACTCTTTGATAAATTAGATCTAATTCGCTCTCCCTACCGTGCAAAAGAGTTGACGGTTATTGAGAGTCAGATTGAGATGTCGAATTTGGGGTTAGCGCAAGATGTGCTTTATAGTGCGATTGACCGTGGTGAACCGATAAAGATCACAGCGGTTTATGGAATTGATGCGTATTGTGCTGCGTATATTATTAGTGAGATGCTAAATACTTATCTGGATTTGAATGTGCAAGTCAATTATTTTACAAGTGAATCAGTAGACGAACTGACACTGAATGACAATGCTGTCAATCTTCTTATAGGTGATTTTGGGGAAGTTGATGTAAGTGGAGACCAAGCGCGAAAAATACTCATTGGTTCTATGCAGTCCATTCCGTCCAATGTTATTCAACTTGGTTCTGGTGACAATCACAGTATTGATGCTCTTAAACTTAGCCAACGCCTGTTGAGTCGTTTTGAAACACCCAACATGTCTGATATGGTCATCTATGACTTGGAGACAACCAGTGTGAATATCAAAAACGCGAATATCGTTGAAATTGCTGCGAAACGTTTGAATGTCATTGGCAATGAAGTTGAAGAATATTACCGATTGGTTAAACCACCGGGTGGATATATTCCCGCTTCCGTTACCAAAGTTCATGGTATTAGCGCGGAAGATGTTAAGGATGCTCCGAGTATTGAAATAGTTCTGCCTGAATTTTGTAGTTTCATACAGGATCGTATTCTAATTGGTCACAATGTTGCGAAATATGATAATCCGATTCTTGAACGTGATTTACAGGATTATTTAAAGCGAAATCTGACTAATCCGTATTACGATACACTTGTTACTGCTCGGAAACTATTGCCCCGTCAACGTCGGGGAATTGAGGCATTAGCGGAGAAATTTGGTATTCAACATAGTCGATTGCATCGTGCTATGGAAGATGTTGAGGTGAACAGACAGATATTTAAGGAATTGATTCGGATGGATTTGAAGAAACGTGAGGTGAAATCACTCACAGAATTTCTGCCTTATGTTGGGATTAGCCTATTATCCAAATTAGATGATGGCAAACAGAAGACTTTAACCGAAGAAAGTGCATTCCTAAATGCTGCAAAACGTTATGTTAAAGCACATCAAAACGGTTTCCCTGATGACATCCATTTTGAATCTCCTGAAAAAGAACAGGTTTTGGATTATTTTAATCAGTTAGGACAATCTGATGTTCCAATTTTTCCCGAAGATACAGATTGGATAGACCACAAGTCTAAGTTTCGCAATTTGTTAGTGCAATTCTATAAAGGTGGATTTGGCAACGGTCTTTCTGATTTCTTGGATTATCAGAAATTGCTTACCAATTTTGATGAAATTGATGATAATAAAGAGCAAATTACATTAATGACGATGCATGCTGCCAAAGGTACAGAATATCCTGTTGTCATCATAATCGGTATGGAGGAAGGTAGTTTTCCGATGTGGAAACGGGGAATTACACCGGAGGAGATTGAGGAGGAACGTCGGTTATTTTATGTTGGTATGACGCGTGCTCAGAATCAACTCTTTCTCTCATCAACAATTTATCGTTACGGTGACCGTGAGAGGACTTCATCTATGTTTGTACGTGAGATACCTCCTGATAATATGATACAATGGAGTCCACGACAACAGCATTAGCGATGTATGTTCCTTTTTGATCACAATGATGCTATCTACTTCAAAATCAACATCTTACGGGTTGCTGAAAATTCTCCTGCAGAAAGTGTATAGAAATAGATTCCACTTGCGACAGACTCACCTACATTGTTCTTTCCATCCCAGTAGGTAGCTTTGCTTTTATCTTGGTAAATTCCTGCTGGTTGATTCCCTAACGATAAGTTTCTCACTAATACTCCATTCACGGAATAGATACGTAGTGTAACATCAGCACGTTTGGACAACTGATATGGTATCCATGTCTCCGGGTTGAATGGGTTCGGGTAGTTTGGTAGCAACGTTGTCTCTTTAGGCATAAGGGCTGCCAGTATACGTTCAAGATTAGCAATTCCGAGTTGGAAAGCGAGCGATCCATCGTCTTCAATGCGTGCCTGCTCTATCCACGATTGAATGATTGCAGGGTCTATTCCATATAAATCTTCTTTCTTGAACGTAGTAGATGCTGCTCCGTAGGTTGATTCACCTAAGCGTTGTGCCACAAGCATTAGATCTGAAACGTTTATAGTTCCATCAGTATTAATATCAGCTTTCGGATTATTTGATGCGGGTTCTCCAATACTTTCTGCAATAAGAAGTAAATCTAATATGTTTACATGATCATCTTCATTGACATCCCATACAAGTTTACCATACAACTTAAGAGTGAGTTTTAAGGGTCCCGCTGGGATTTCTTGATTTCTGATGTTGCTGAACTGAAAATTATTGAGCGTTAATTCTGTGTTACCTCCAGATTTTACTGAAAAAGTTACTGACAGCAGCGGACCTGTACCGCTAACACTGTTACCATCAAGTACCGCTTCACTGAGACCTGTAATTTTACCAGATTTATTATTAATTGTTCCATTCTGAAATGCGGTTACTCTCCCTTCCGATTCTAAATAATAGCCTTTGCTGACCTCAATTGCTTCAAGGAGTAAAGGATCATAAGCGATGTCAAACTGCCATCCTGCTAAATTGGTCACGTTTTCTACGTAGATGTCAATGGTAAACGTATCACTTACATGGATCATTTTATTGAAAACGGCATATCCAATGCCAGCAAAAGGTAGTACCGTATATTCCGCATCTGCTTGAAAACCAAAAAATCCGCTCCAACTTCCAGTTCGGTTTTCAACAGCGACTAACAAGGTATTAATCCCCTGTTTTAGGGCGACAGGGAAATAACCTTTGTAATCGGAGGCACTCCGCCCAACGATCTCCTCATGAACGAGTTCGCCATTGAGCCAAACCTTAACACTGTCATCGCTGCCAACAAACATCTTTGTGTTTTGTTCCTGCGGAGAATTTAAGGTGATGAAGCCGTAAATGACACGATTGTTTCCGTTCCAACCGAGGTGTCTCACCATATCGGTGATGTTATTTCCACCAGTGGCGGAAATTGTCAGAGGAGTCCATACATAGTTCCCAACAGTGTCTCCCTGTGTCACAATGCTCGTTGCGACTTGTTGTTCTGTGACAATCCCACCACTCGCTTTCGACAGCAGGTCAGTGCTTTTGTCAAGGCGTTCATCCGGTACCAGCACCCATAACCACGGACCTCTAATTTTCGGTCCACCTTGTGATGATTCCAATTTGCCATCTTCAACAGAAGGTGTGATAGGGTGTCCTGGATCAATGACAATACTTTGAACAAATTCCCTATCCATCATTTTGTAAGCATCTACCCATGCAGGAAGAACTCCTAGTCGTCGCTCCAGTTGCGCCTCGTAAAGTGAATCAGGAGAGACGCGGGTGCCGAATCCTTCGAAGTAGGCATCGCGAGGAATAGAACCACCCAGAGTTTTGTATCCGATAAGGCTCGCTTGAGTGACCGCAAAACTGTATCCACCAGGTGTCCAAAGGTCAAAGGTTCTGCTGCTGGCGATGTTGTTATTCCAACGGGTGTATCCATCCAGATGATGAGGTAAGTTTGGTATTGCTCCACCACTTGCTTGATGATTGATACTATTATAATTATCAAACAGTGTATGACGGGGTTGCGAACCGTGTGTGTCAGGACCTTTCAATCGTTTCCCATCAATCCGCCAAATGACAGTTCCAACCGAAGAGGAAGCAGATTGGAGACCATGCCACATACCTTTGTCTGTATAATCCTGTAACAGACCAATAAAGCAGTATGTAGAAACTGTCACGCTTCCAGGAACGTGTCCGTACCTACCATCAAGAATGATCCCGAATGCTGAGCTGCAGTAAGAAACGTGATGCCCAAAGGCATTGATAGTGTTTGAGAATCGACAACGACGGATCCAGGAATGGGCAGTATGCCATAACATTATACCGCCTCGTCCCGATTGAACGAGATGTTGATATGTTTCCTGTAGGTTCCCATCTATGTGTAGGTCTTCAAAACCGACACCGACCGACAAATTTCGCCAGTTGACTGTGAAGTTCGAATTGAGGTGTGTCAGTATTGGTGCCTTAACATAAACACGGTTTCCTTCAATGTAGTTAATTTCATGAATTTCATATACCTTGATTCCTTTTCGGATATTCGTGTATGACTCAAGCATATCCGTTATCAGTCGGGAAGAATGTTGACTCCAGTCATCTCCGAGCAGTCGGTCTGATCGGATTTCAATAAACCTTCGGTTTGCAAGATTGCTCACATCTTCTACGTCAAAATGTTTTGTTCCTATTGGAAAAGATCCTTTAACCCGGGTTGCTGAATTAGAACCGTTTGGATGCCATCGGGTCTGAAACAATCTTTGGTGTTGCATTACTCTATTATGCATTTTGATGGTGGTTCCGCCATTAACGGCACCCTCGGCACCGCTACCTCGAACGATGACGTTGTCTCCTGATACGGTTATCGGATTCGTCGTTTCTCCATCAAGCAAAACATCATATTGTCCAGGTGGTAAAAAGACAATACTGTTACCTACAACAGCGGCATCAAGTGCCATTTTAATAGCAGCAGTGTCCGACTCGCCATCATCAGGAGTTGCCCCAAAATCAGTAACATTATACACTGTATACGCAAAATCTTCTGGTATTGGTTCCTCGCCATTTTTATAGCCAGCATAAGAATAATCAATTAAATCAGGGGTTCCCGCGGGGACCGGTTCACCGATGAATTTCTTCCAAATGTTTGGTGTGAGTTGGGCTGAAGCGAGTGGCAACAGGAAAAAGATTAGATTGAATATTGCGATTGTTAACCAGAATCTTTTGTTGGTGAACATGGTTTACAGTTCTCCTTATCTTACATTTTCATTAGATAAAATTTATGTTATTGCAACTACAATCCGAGACATTTATGTCTTTTTGTCCATTACATGAATTAATAGTAATAATGTTCCCAATGTAAATCATCACGTGACATTAGTCATAGGTTAAATGACGGATATGAATAAATATGTTCTGGTAATAATAGTCTAAATCACAAAGTTGGACCAGTTAATATAGTATGACATAATATTATTATATCATGTCTAATTAATAAAAATTGATATATCATGTCTAATTTAAACAATTGATTCTGATAATATACAAAGATTTGCAATTGTTGATTTTCTTTCTGAATTGCAGAAGGCACGGAAATCACAGAAGACGTTGAAATGTTTGATCCCACAGCACATTCCCCTCAAATGGGCGGCATTGCCAACCTAAATAAAGGATAAATACGACAAGACTGTCGGAGAACCTCGCCCCTACGAAGGGAATAGGTGAAAAGGTTGTTGTTATGCTTCAGGAGTGGTTTGTAGTTTTGTATGATTATTATTATGGTTATTGCAAGGTTGATATAAGTTGCGATTTGTTTGGGTGTCATGAATTTTGTGTAGACTCTAATTGCGAATTCTTTTTGCTTTGTTTGTAAATACATCGGTTTTTGCTCCTTCTAAAAACGTACCAAAAAAGGCTGTTTTTCGTTTCTGTGTACGTTTTGCTTTTTGGGGTTGGAGCAGTCTGGGACTGGGTTTATAGGTGTGTACGATTTTTTTTGAAATTTTCATTTGTGTACGTTTTTTAATTGCTTGGTTATTGTCAGTTTTTGTGTGGATATTCTTTGGGTGATGGGTGGTGGTTTTTGTTGAGAATGTGGGTTGAGTATGCTTTTTGTTTTTCATTGTGGTTGTATTATAATAGGTGTTAAGAGCGGATGGAAGGGTTTGTGGAGATTGGAACCATAAGTTTCATGTATGCTTCATGTATGTTTCAGATTCATGTCTGTCAGAATCGCGGAAGGCACTGAAGACACAGAAGGAAAGGTTTGTTATATGTTTATTGTGATTTTGAAATAACATGTCGGAGGTCGCAAGCTCGCTCCGACCTACATAACTATGAGGGGATTTTACCTTAAACTTTGCTGTTATATGGTAAAGACATCTTGAAAAAAATGGCTGCACATGGCATACTAACTGATATTACAAAATCAAAGTATTGAATAAATGCGAATCGATTGCCAAAGCCATATATTTCCAAAATCTTATATTGATGTCCTTGCTCAAAATCCGCATCCTCCACAGATAATTCGCAGTGGAAATGAGTCAATCGTTACCTACGGAGATGTCCAAACATTTCGGTTGCAGGATGAGGTCTACGATCCGATACGTAAACTCAGAGATATGGATGCTGCAGGGGTAGACATAGCACTGCTAAGCACGAATATTCCACCTCCATGCATGCTATCTCCTGAACTGGGCACTCACGGAGCACAAGCGATAAACAACGCTATCGCTGAACTTGTGGATAAGTATCCTCACAGATTCGCAGGGTTGGCATGCCTCCCGTGGCAAGTACCAGAAGAAGCAATCACAGAGATGGTTCGGGTTAAGGAGATGGGGTTTCGCGGAATAATGCTATATTCTCATATCGGTGGTGAACCTGTCGATGCGTCTCATTTTGAACCTGTTTATGCTCATGCTGAAAGTCTTCAACTGCCGATTGTGATGCACCCTACAGTTCCGACATGGGGAGAGGCAATCAAAGATCATTGGATGATCAGTATGATGGGATTGCAAGTAGACAACAGTTTCGCACTGTTACGTTTGATTTTAAGCGGGATTTTGGAACGACATCCAAATTTACAACTTGTTATGCCGCACGTTGGTGGTATTTTGCCGTATATGAGTGGTCGTATTGACCATCAAACTGAAGTGTTGGGTAGAGCAAGAGAACACATTTCACAACCACCGAGTGTGTATCTACGGAATATCTATTTTGACACTGTATCACCATCGCTGCAAGCATTGCACTTTGCTTATGAGTTTGTTGGTGAGCATCGTTTGCTATTTGGGACTGACCATCCTTGGGTGGATATGCCGCGGTTTGTTGGATTGATTGAGGAAATGGATATTACTGAGAAAGCGCGTTCACGTATCTTTGGAGAGAACGCTGCAGGCTTGTTTGGTTTGAACTAAAACGATAATTCCATCAATATTATACAGGTAAAGAGGAAATTCTACATGGTTGATGAGTTAACTGATGCACAACGTTTCTTTTTTGAAGATAACGGTTATCTGGTAATTGAAGGATTCTTACAGGATTCACATGTTGCTGGACTTAGAAGTGCACTTGCAGAATCTATTGCTAAACGGAGAGAGTGTGAAACGAAAATTATACCTCAAACTGGGATGACGCATATTCATGGAGAGAAAAGCACTCGTATTTTCTATATTCTTGGAGATCATCCGTTGTTTTTGGAGTTATTGGATTGGGAACCGATGATGCCTTATGTTACAGGTCTTCTGAATCAGATGCCACATCATCACGCCTCCGATGCCATCGTTGAATACGGGTCGGATTTGATGGATCGTCCAATGGGATGGCATATTGATGGACATGATGATGGTTACCGTAATCTTCGACCGATTCCGTTGCTGCAGCTCAAACTCGGTTACTATCTGACAGATATGACCGAGGGAGGACAAGGTAATCTGTGGTTGCTACCGGGAAGTCATAAAGCGATGCATGACCCAAACCATGATGACCTGCGTTATCCGTATCAATATCCTGGTGCTTTGGAGGTGTGTGCCTCTGCGGGAAGCGCGATTTTATTCCATAACGCACTGTGGCATTCTGCGGGTATATTTACCAAACCCGAAGGATGTCGCGAGATGCTGTATTACGCTTATGAACATCCGTGGATGATTGCATCTCAGGAGCATTGGGGGTATCCAAAAGATTTCTACGATACGAAACTATCACCTGCGCAACGTAAGTTTTTTCACGGATTTGTCTTTGATCCTCCTGAACAGAGATGGGGGTAGTTTAGAGAAGGAGAATATATCATGCGTTTAACTGAAACTGAGGTGTCGTTTTTCCACGATAACGGGTATCTACTGCTTGAGGATGTGTTAGATGAAAATGACCTTGATCCTGTGATTGAAGAGTATTCAACATTAATCGCTGAACGGGCAGAAAAATTGCACAATGATGGTCAAGTTACCTCTACACACACTGATAAACCATTCACTGAACGACTACTTCATCTCGCTGCAGAAGCACCTGAGGTTACTGCAGATTTGGACATTATGCGTGCCCGTGGTGAAGCAACATTTAACTTTCTCAGAAACCAAAAAATCCTTGACCTTGCAGAGTCATTTGTTGGTTCAGAGATTGTCTGTAATCCCATACAACACATCCGTGCAATATTACCGATAAAGGAATCTGAACGTCTTCCCACGCCTTGGCATCAGGATGCAGGTGTCTGTTGGCCCGATACAGACTCCTATTTCATGCTTACAATTTGGATACCGATTGTAGATGCGACTTTGGAAAATGGGTGCCTACAAGTGTTACCCGGAAGTCATAAGTTTGGATTATTTCCACATGCTTGGAATCAAGCTGGATTGGCAGTTCCACCGGAACATCAACCGCCAGACCTGACACCGAAGGAGTTACCGATACGTGCTGGAGGAGTAATACTTTTTCACAATTACACGTTACACAGCGCAAAACCGAATGAGTCGGATACTGTCCGATGGAGTTTTGATCTGCGTTATCACGATGTATATCAACCGACAGGAAGACCTTATTATCCTGCGTTTCTGATGCGGAGTCGAATGCGTCCAGAAGCATGTGATACAGATTACGAAACGTGGTGTAAACGATGGGAATTTGCGCTTGAAAATTCCAAAGGTGTACAGGCTTACCGTTGGAAACGGTAGAAACGAGGAGTAAAACGTGCTTGAGATTTCAGATCTTCCAACTGTCAATGCGACATTAAACTCTATCAGTGCTATTTTCTTGATAGTAGGATATGTATTTATTCGACAAAGGAAAATATCAGCACATCAGAAGTGCATGCTTTCTGCCTTTGGTGTGTCGGTGCTATTTCTGATTAGTTATTGTATATATCATGCGAATGCAGGGTCAACAAAATTTACACAAGAGGGATTGATACGACTTGTCTACTTTACGATCCTTATTTCACATATTATCTTGGCGTTTGTAATAGTTCCGCTGGCAATCGTCACGTTATACTTCGCATGGCGTAAAAGGTTTGATAAACACCGTCGAATTGCAAAAGTCACTTTACCGATATGGCTTTATGTTTCTGTGACTGGCGTGGTTATCTATCTAATGTTGTATCAGATGGGGTAAATAGGAGATTTACCTATGCGACTAACACGCGTTTTATTTATTACAATTCTGCTTCTCAGCGCACTTTTACTATCATACACCTTCGCAGAAGACTACACACAATGGGGATTGCCTGAAGGTGCGAAGTTCAGACTTGGAAAAGGTGAACTCAAAAATTTCAGAGGAAGAACTCAATACCAGTTTACTCCAGATAGCAGTCAACTCATTGTAATCAGTTCGATTGGAATTTGGCGATACGATGTACATACAGGAAAAGAACTTAGTTTAACGTCTAAATACTTGGATCAAATGGATGAATTTATTGTTCTCAGTCCAGATTCAACGACTTTCATTGATATCGGTAATGGATTGAACCGAAACAAGATTGAATTGTGGGATTTACATAGTGATGAACTTAGAAATACCTTTGAAAACCCATCTGGTGAAGTGAATTCATTAGCGTACCATCCGAATGGTCGAATGTTCGTCAGTGGTGATTCTGAAGGGGTAATACGGTTATGGGACATTGAGAATGGAGAAAACCAAGAATTTCTAAGACTACAGCAACGTATTAGCAAGGTCGCTTTTAGTCCTGATGGAATGGCAATTATGTGTTGGAGCGATGGGATTATTCAGTTATTTGAGACCAAAACAGGAAAAGCCATATCGAAATTAGAAAAGATGGAGGATATTGATCATATTTACTTCGGTCCCAATTGGAAACTTCTCGTTGGTGAGAAAAATAGAGAGATTAGAATTTGGGATGGTGAAAGTGGTAAGGTAAAAATAAAGTTGGACTATCCCAATTGGGATAAACGTTACGCACTTTCCCTTGACGGAAAAACTATCGCGGATACAAAAAATAATGATTCAACAGTCCGGTTGTTGGATATACACACAGGTGGGATAATAAATACATTCACAGGCGAAAATATGAGAAGCCGTGTTCAGTCTATAGCATTTAGTCCTGATGGACAGACGATTGCGATTGCAAGTTATGGTGAGATTCGGTTGTGGGATACGGACTCAGGTATACATAAAGCAACCCTAAATGGAATAGGATCTTTTTACAATCTTCTATTTAGTCCTGATGGACACACGTTTGCAGCGCGAGGTCACACATCCAAAAGAGAAACTGGACTTTATTTATGGGATATTGACTCAACAGATCTTCAAAAATCCAAACTGAAGCATTTCATTACCGGACATAAGCATTTCATTACCGGACATAACAATAAAATATCTTGCTTATCCTTTAGTCCGGATGGACAAAAACTTGCAAGTGGACATGATCACTTAGTACGGTTGTGGGACGTTTCTGATGGAAAACATATAACTACAGGTCATGGACATCCAGTTCAAGTAAATGTTCGGTCTGTAGGTTTTTCTCCAGATGGAAACAAACTTGCGAGTTTATGCTTGACTTTTCAAAGTTCTAATTCAAATGCAGAGGTGCTTTTATGGGACGCTGCTACTGGTGAATATCAAGTTACCTTAAAGGGACATGGCAAAGCTATTGGAAAATCTCGTCCGTGGCACTCAAATAGCATGGTATTTACTTCCGATGGTAAAAGACTTGTAAGTGGAAGTCTTGATGGGACTGTTCGTTATTGGAATCCAAGAACAAAAGCACGAGATTCATTCTTTCATAATATTTGGGGTTTAAATTTTGGGCACCACAAAACAACCTTAAAAGGTCACAAGAATCATGTGCTTTCTGTTGCATTAAGTCCTGATGGAAGTATGCTTGCCTCTGGCAGTGCGGATCATACGGTCCGTCTATGGGATGTACGTAAACACAAACTAATTGCAACGCTTGGAGAAATTGATGAGAATGCAGATACAGTTAATCCAGACATTTTCAAAGGTATACCAATAACAAAGAACGCAACAATTATAAAAGATAACAGTGGTGCTATACATAGCCTTGCTTTCACTCCCGATGGGAAGACACTTATAGCAGGTGCCAAAGAGAGGATAGTCCTTTGGAATATTCTCACAACTAAACGGACACTTTCCGTTACTTTGAAAAGTAATAATACTGCTACGGAATATATAACTGCCGTCCACAACTATAAGGATGTTTCAACAACAAAGCCAAGCAACATTCAGATTGGTAATCCAAATAATGTTCAATTCCGTCAGACATCAATCACAACTTTTGCACTTTGTCCTGATGGTAGTACACTTGCAGTTGGCTCTCCAATGGGAGGAATTGTATTGTTGGATATTCCTACATTTAATGTTAAAAAAACCTATTTACATAGACCTATGGGATGGGTAATGGATCTATCATTTAATCCGGATGGTTCTTTACTTGCGAGCGGAAGTATGGACGGTACTGTTCTTATTTGGGAGTTAGAAAAATAAATTACATAAGGAGTATTGACCAATGAATAAAATATATAGATCCATAATGATACTGCTCTTGATTAACATAATGTCTCTCTCGTCTGCTTTTGCAGAAGACTACACACGTTGGGAACTACCAGAAGGTGCGAAGTTAAGGCTTGGGAAGGGAAAAATTCCTACAAACCGACTAAACCAATTTCCTCCATATATTTTTTCACCTGACAGCACGAAGTTCGCAGTGATGAGTTCACTTGGAATTTGGTTATACGATGTTCAGACAGGTAAAGAACTCGCTCTTTTACCAATAGCATTGAATCATATCAGTTGGCAGTTAGCATTCATGCCTAACAGTAATATTTTCGCAAGTGGAGACGTAAAAGGAGATATTCATTTCTGGAATATCATTTCCAAGAAACATATAAAAATAATTACAGGTCACGCGCATTCGATTACAGGAATCTGCTTTAATTCCGATGGAAGTGTGCTTGTTTCAGGAAGTGGAGACGAGACGATACGATTGTGGGATACTAACACCGGACATTATAAGACAATTAATGTTGGGTATAGACCTGACACGGTTCTGTTGAGTCCTGATGGAATGACACTCGCAACTTCTGGTTGGGAAGGTATCATGCTATGGAACGTAAATACTGGTGAACTCAAACATAGATTAGAAAATACAATATATAGCTTCCGAGTTAAATTTAGTCCTGATGGAAAGCTACTCGCAAGTAGTAAAGGTGAAGACACACTGTTATGGAATGTTGAAACAGGAAAAATCAAGATGAAATTCAAGGATACAAAGGAAAGGACTTCTATTGCATTCTCACCTGATGGCAAATGGTTTGCTACTATAGGAAAAAATCGCTATACAGTTCAATTGTGGGAGGTCCATACCGGAAAACTGAAAGATACATTTGAAGGAACACCCGATTATGTTGATATAATTGTGACCAATGAGGATGGTAAGAAAGAAAAGATCAAAGAAAATGGCAATATAGTGAACACTTTTAAGTTTAGTCCTGATGGAAAGACCCTTGCTGTCTCTTATGTGAATGAGGAGATATTGTTGTGGGACATTCTCACTGGTCAACGGCAAACAAAGCTTGAAGGTACACGGAATGTGTATGACTTGATGTTTAGTCCTGATGGACAGACCCTTGTTTCAAGGAATCAATACGGTATTTGTTTATCGAACATAAACACAAAAAATATAGTAAAATCTGAACTGCGCCAAATGATTACGGGGCATCACTCAAATGCAAAATCTGTTGCATTTAGTCCTGATGGACAAACAATGGCAAGCGGACATAGGGATTCACTTCAGCTGTGGAATACTACAACAGGTAAAATCAAACTAAGATTCAAAGAAACATTTTATCAGTCAGATATTCAGTCCGTGGCTTTCTCTCCGAATGGAAAAGTCATTGCCAGTTTAAGTCCTGATTATACGTATTTAGATGTGAACCTGTGGAATGCTGCCTCCGGAGAACACATAGTTGCCTTCAATGGACACGGTGAGAATAATAGGAAGGATTCTTCCCACCCATATACCAGGAACATTGCTTTTAGTCCAGACGGGAAAAATCTTGTCAGTGGTAGTCCTGATAATTTGGTGCGGATGTGGGATGTAAAGATTGCAATAAGTAACTCACACATTGATCCGTTTCGAGAACGTATCAGAGGTATTCAGACAGCTGTGTTTAAAGGACATACGGACCATATTTTATCGGTTGCATTTAGTCCTGATGGGCAGGTTCTTGCAAGCGGCAGTTCTGACAAAACTATCCGACTTTGGGATGTCAACAAACGGAAACAAATTGCAACCCTTGAAGGACATACAGAAGAAGTTCTTACTGTTACCTTTAGTCCCGATGGTAAGACTCTTGCCAGTGGATGTCGTCACGGTTCTATACATTTGTGGGATGCTCACACCGGTAAACACAAGATTTCACTTATTGGAAATAGATTATTTTCTACACCTCCGTCTCTTCCTCCTAAAAAAGATGATCCACCTCATATTACTGGCAGGGGACGTGGTGATGTTTCCTCACTGATATTCAGTCCAGATGGGAATATTCTTGTCAATGGAAATAGATATGGAACAATTCACTTCTGGGACATAAAAACAAGACAGATCAAGTCATCTTTCTCAGGTCAAGGTGGTTTGAATTCTCTTGCTTTCAGTCCTGATGGACGCACACTTGCAAGTGGCAGTTCGGATGGGACAGTGCTTATATGGGATGTCAAACCCTAAAAGGATTGTCTAATGTTAAATCTTTTTATTTAGCAAATGGACGGAAACCTCGTACCATTAGACCACGATCACTGTTGGCTTTCTTCGCTTCTTCTGCTGCGGCAGCACGTTTTTCTGCTTCTGCTCGATTTTCTGTAGTTGTTCCACCGATTATTACAAAGTCATCGGTTCGACGGTAACGGTTGATAAAGACCGGACGCGGTTTGTCAGACATATTTTGTTTTGAACCGTGTACAGTCTTGACATTGAAAAAGATAGAATCTCCCGCATTTCCAATCACGGGAAGTGCGCTCTCCCAGGGCCACTCATCTTCCTCTAAACCGAGATGTGAGAATGTATCAACATGTTTGAGTTGTCCAAGACGATGTGATCCTGGTACTACGTATAATGCACCGTTCACAAGGTCGGTATCCACAACATAGTTCAAGATACCTACTGGACCTTGATACCGATGCTCAAAATAAGCAGAATCTTGATGTAGGTGTTTGGGATGTCCGCCAACAGGTTCCTTGTAGAGACACTGTCCATTACCGAAAATCTCAACGTTTGGACCAAGAATTGCTTCAACGATTTTGACGGCATTTTCATCAAAAGCTGAATGGAAAAATGCTGCACTTGACTGATAGTTAATTGCCAAAACCATTATCTGCTTGTCTCGATCATACCCTTGTGGGGCAGGAATGAAAAGCGTCCCGTTGGGTGTTCTCCACCCTTCAACAATCTGTTGCGCCTGATCAAGAAGTGATAAGGATTCTGATGCTGCAGCTTCTATATCCTGATGGATTTGCTTAATATAAGGCTTCATCAAACCTCGTACGACGAGGCAGCCGTGTTCCTCAAATATATCTGCAGCCTCTTGGAAGTCCAATTTATCAACAGACATTTCAATGTCTTCTATTTTTACATCTGATTCACGTTCCACTTATTTCTCTCCTTAAATATTTACATCTGTAAGCAGGTTACAAGAATATCGGTATATGTTCAATATAAACCTTCACATTATCCCCATTTAGGTCTGCGTCCAGTTAATTTCTCTAAATAATCTGCTGTTTTCTTTACATCATTTTTTAGTTGTTTTGCTGCTTTTAACTTTTGTACTTCATCAGTTCGATATCGGACTCGGTAGGTTCCTTTTTCAAGTGGTCTCAGCGCATACTCTCCTGGTACGTTTCGGTTAACATAGGACAACATATTACGTATCAACCAATAGACATCTGATGGAGAAAATCGTAATTGACAATATTGTGAATTATCTTTAACCGAATTCAATGTTTTTTGCACAAATTCAACAACTTCAGCAAGGGTATAGGTTCTATTTTCTTCCAATTTAATGTGATTCAATTCCGGTTTGAATTTAGTCTGACTCATTTCCTACTCCTTATAACTTAATTGTAGGCATCCGAAGGGCTTGTGATTCTGAAGGTTGCATACCATCTGAACAATTACGTATCTGAATAAGTTGAGATGCGATGCTTACCGCAATTTCAGGTACAGTCTTTGAGTTTATGTCTAATCCGATAGGTGCATATACTCGCTGCAATTTTTCTTGCGGAATACCGATGTCTAATAAATCATCAAAAATCAGTTTTATTTTCCGACGACTTCCAATTAATCCGATATATCTTGCATTAGATTCAACGACACTGTGAAGTGCAGACTCATCGTGTTGGTGTCCCCGGGTGACAATTACCACGTAGGTAAGATGGTTTTTAGGATATTTTTGAAGTTCTTCAGCAATATCACCGATGATAATTTCGTCTGCTTCGGGGAGTCGTTCCGCCGATGCAAAATCTGCTCTATCATCAACAATAACAATATCAAAGTCCAACCAACTACCTATATGGCAGAGAGCCTGTCCGACATGTCCAGCACCTGCTATTAGTAGAGTTGGTCGCGGTTGTAGCGGTTCCAGAAAGACTGAAGTAGTATCGTCTTGTTGAAACAAACCTGCACTGTTTTTTTCAAGGATATCGGTAATTTGGTTTTCCACATCGGCTTCCAATGCCGTATTTCCCAAGGTGCCGATCCGTTCACCGTTTGTAGCAAATATCATTTTCATGCCGATTTTAGCAGTTTGATTATTGCTTTTCACAACTGTTGCACACATAAGGGGAATCTTTTCAGCATTTAGTTCCTGAAGTCGGTTAAACATTTCTGCTTCAGAACGAGTTTGTGGTAGGTCAATGAAGATTTTCATATTTCCGCCGCAGATTAAACCATCGTCCCATCCGTAATCACTATCCAACTGGAATTCCAGCAGTCGTGGGTTTCCATCTTGCATTAATCCGATGGCTTGTCGTCTTGCTTCTGCCTCAACACAACCACCCCCAAGTGTGCCAATATTTCGTAAATCAGGAAGTATCAGGAGCTTTGCACCGGGTTTTTGTGGAGTAGAACCTTTGGTTTCAACGACAGTACAGTATGCACCGACTTGCTCTGATGCTATTAATTCTGGGATTTTTTGATATATCGCTCTCATCAGTACTTAATTACTTGTTTCACGCATTATGTCGAATCAAGCTATCTCTGTGTAGGAGTAAGTAAGAATTGTTTATTTTATCTAATTTCCTTTAGGCGTCCAACCCCGTCTTTTAAGGCGGGGATGTGACATCTGCTTTAGCATTTTTTCTTGACAGCAAACGCCAAGTCTGTTAATCTGTTCGTAGCAGCCGGCATTAGTTGTGATTGATGTTGTGGTAGACAGCTAAGCAGTGAAACAATCACGTAAAAGCCTTGCGATTCAAGACTGCTAAAGTTCTTTGTAACATCTATTGCACGTTCAGGGAAAGCAGCGTAACAACTCATCCCGTCTAAATCACGTGTGCTAATCGTTTTTAAGACCTCCTTTGGAGGTGCAGTTGGGACATCAACTGTTGGAGTAGGCTTTGTCAGACTTTCTTTGAAAGCAAAGGTCATTGATCCCACGATCTACCCTGTGTGAGGGGACTAAGAATCCCCCACGCTTTAGCAGGGGGAGTATGTCAATTAACACTTTGTTCTGTAGCACTTTGTGCAATGAGTTGTTTAAACTGTTCACGCTGTGGTTCAGTTAACTCTAACGGAACAATACCTTCTATTCCGTTACTCCCGATTTTAGCGGGAACATTTAAAAATACTGATGTTGTGTCAGTTGAAATTAGTGTACCGACACTCATAACTCGTTTCTTATCAAGACTGATTGATGATATAAGCTGTAGAATATGGCTTGTAAGGGTAAATTCGTTTGCGGAAGTATATTGACAACGTTCTGCAACATCAGTAATGAGATTCTGGATTTGTGGTTCATCCATTAATTGTGTGAGAGGAATTCCGTTAACTCTACAATACTGTGGCAACGGATACGTTACTGCGTCATTCCCAATTGCCAATGCAGATACATCTTTCACAGATAATCCAATTCGACTTGCTATTTCGGCTTTTAAATGTGCTGTAGCAACACCGTTTGCAATACCAATTAAGTTACTTAATTCATAAGTCTGATGTATCCACGCGGCAACATAGTTTGCAAAAGGCATCGCAACCAATATGATAGCATCCTGAATAGATGCTTGAATTTTTGGAACAATATTTCGAGCATTTGATAAATTCGTCGTTTTCAATGCCTGTGTTGAGTGGAAACCATACGGCAGGGACGTTGGCAGCAGTACTACTACATCCGATTCAGCGAGATCCTCAATATCGTTTGTAACAGAGACATCAGAATCACTCGCGCTCAATGCATTTGCATGTGTAAGATCTTCTACACCATCAGCAGTAGAAGTGCTTTTTGTTACGCGCCGGGTCCCTTGTATTTTACCAGATTGTGTTCCAGTGAATATTACAATATCCTGAGCAAGTTCAGAATGACAAATTCCCCAAGCCACAGTATATGCAAACTGATTTTGTCCAATCAATGCTATTTTCATGCGCATAGTTCCTATATCAATGTCTCAACAATTTCTTGGAAACGAGATTCAAGATTTTCACGTTGTTTGATCATCTCAGCATCTGCGTTTAATTTAGTATCCAGTAATTCATCGTAACGCTCAACATATTCCATTAAAGTTTCTACTTCTTTTTCGTAACACACGGCAGTGGATAATACTTTTTCCTTGACAATGACAGGTAGTTCATCATTGGTAATTTGTGTTAATTCCCATCTCCATACTTTTTCAGAAATATATGATACAAATCTATCTAAAACTTCCCCTTCATAACTACTATTTTGAAGTTCTTTTACCTCTTGAATAAGTCCTAAAACTTGGTTGAACAGATCATCTGATAGGATATTACGCAACTCCATTAAGATACGTCCGGTAGTAGATATCGGTAGTTGGTTTTGTAGCAGAAATACTCTAAGATTTTGATAATCATCCAAAGTTTTTATATCTGTAAGCCATGTTTTTTCAATTTCAGGAAGTTCATTTAAATCAAAACTTAATACCTGATTTTTCCTTAATTCTTCAATATCTGTGCCCCGTTTATTAATTCCAGCATGCGCTAATGTATACAACGACTGTGTTTCCCCATAAGGCTTCAAAAACGTTATCATCTCACTAACTTTTGTCTGTTCTGCTTGTATTGTGTCATAAGTGAGATTCCCATTATTATTGGGATTGGTAGCATTTCGTTTTTTACCTTTTCGTTGTGGATTTGAAAATCTGCTTGCCCGTTTTGCTAAAGTGTCATCGTATTTTTCCAATTCTTGACGAAGGAGAGACAACGTTACATCGCTATGTATTTCGAGTTTCTTTGCAGTCGTTATATCACGAATAGAATGTCCGGTTTTGGCAACAAGTGCTTTATTCAGGTTGCGTTCAAGAGTTTTACGATCCTTTTCGCTCTCAACAACGAGTTGACTTTCCAAGGTGAGATTCATTAATCTTTTCGTCTGGTCTGGGACGCTGATGTTGATATCACATACTGGTTGAAAATCGGTCAGTAGTTTTTCACGAGATTTTCCATTAAGTACTAAACTCCATAAAGTAGTGTAATAAGCTTGAAGTTTTTCAGTTTCAGATGGAGCTTGTTCTACCCATAGTTTAGTGATATGTAAACTATCATCAATCTGTTCAAAGATGTGTTCAAGTTCAGAATCATCTATTTCAAACCCAATAAATTTTGCAGTCGAATTCCGGTTTGAATGGTTGTTCTTATTGGTATTCGCTGATTTTTTTGCTAATAGTATATTCTCAAGCGGTTGGACTAACTTTTCAAAATCCTGTTGATGCATACTTGTAAAGTTTGCAATATGTAGTAAAGTCGACCAGATATTATGTAATCTATCAAGTTGCTCTGGATGGAGTGTTGAACGTATTCCGATCCGATTCAACTTTTCACGTATAGTGCCAGAAGTCCATTCGGGAAGATATATTTCCTCCATTGGAATATCATTTTCAGATATCTTTAGATTGACTGGTTTTACGTAACCTTTATCAATTAAATCGGCTTCAAAAACGAGATCATGGAATAGTGCAGTGGCTTTATCCACTAACTGATTGGTCAAGGTGTAACTTGATTGAATCATGTAGTTAATGGTTAATTCTTGATTTTCTTGCAGTTGCCACTGTTCAATTATCGGGTTAATATTATCTTTAAGTGCGTCGGTAGCGGATTTTGTTGCTTCTTGATCAAAATGTTCGCCAAGATAGCTTTCATAGAACTCACAGAAGGAGTTAAATGTATTCCTTAATTCACGTATAACCAGATCATCCCAAACCTTATTGTGTATACGTTGTCCTCGATTAAGCATCAGTGCTCGGAGTCGGCTTTCCACCCCTTGATGAAATTGTGCCATCAGTTGAAATACATGTTCATTTGCCTTAACGATATAGTTCTCTATTTTGGAGGAACTATTAGCAATTGCCTCTTCAATTACATCCGATTGATCAGTAAATGCAATAGGAACTAATTTGACAAATGTGGGTTCAATCGGGTTATATACAGCTGCAGTTGGCAGTACCTTGACTGATAGTGGTTTTTCAGAACCCTTTTCATCTATAAATTTGTTATGAATTGTTAAACAGTCACCTAAATCAGTTAGGTCGGGGTAGGTTTTAATAAGTGTCCGCACCACGACTAAAACTGTATCATATTCTCCATTCTCAATCTCTGTGTACATTACATCCTCGTTGAGATGTAAACGGTGGATATGAGTCTGTTCTGGTATAACAACTTTAACTGAAGTATCGTCTGTATCTGTTCTTGTGAGGACAAAACCACCTGTTTTAATAGTGTTAGGTACTATTAAGCGAGATTCTAATACTTCCTCAGTCAGTTCAGAAAGTGTTAGAGATTTTCCCAAATGTTGTACGGTTATATTTGTAATTACACCGTCAGCAAAATCGGTGATTTGTCGTGTGTTACGTTCTAATTCTTGTACACTTTTGTGAACACGGTCATAATCATCATCTGCAGAAGCCTGTATCTTAGGTTCGTCAATCCAAGATATCCATGCTCCTGGACGATGCTTTATTTTTAGTGTGAGTTTTCCATCTTGAGAGTCAAAAGCAGGAAGAATTTGGCTTTCAGAGGTAACTTTAGGAGTCCATATAATCAAATGTTTATTGTTATTATTACCGAGACCAACTCCAAATGTGTCGCCCCAACTAATCCTACCTTCAACACTTGCTTTGATCTTATCAGTTAATGTAAAAAGTGAGTCAGAGTTAAAATTAAGAGATATATCTTGCATTGCGTCAATTAGACGAGTCCTCCAAATGTTGGTAATCAAACGAAGTGTTGTTTATTTACTTCATTGATTAGAATATGATTAACTTGGTTACTACTCTTTATAGTATAAAAGTGTTGTCAATATACTTTTTCTTTTTTCTGTACTTGTCTTATTTCAAGTCCCCACACGTCCCAACCATCAACTTCCTTTCTTGCGAATAGTTCTATTTTACTCTGTTCAGGAAACATCTCATCAATACGTCGTCGTACCTCATCAGGTTTTTCGGAATGTCGAGTTCTTTTGGATTGGACAAGTTGACGGATATTTCTCATTCCTCTCGGTTGCGGAATAGTTCCACGTTTAAACACGAGACATAATTCGCATTGGCTCATGGTATAAAAACCAGGATTTAGGCGGCACTTATCCCAAATAAAAGCGACTGTTGCCCAGCGAAATCCCCATGCTTTACCTAACATTATTGCTTGGTCAAGGTGAGGAGACGAACTCCACATAAACAAAAGACTGTTCTGGGTACTGATAGCTGCAATATTCCATTTGACCATCTCTGTTACAGAAATGGTTGGATAATGTCGTATTGCTCCACCGCTATCTTTTCCTGCTGCACCAGTGTATTGCAGTTGCCCTTTGTAATCCCAAGGTGGGTCAGCGTAGAGTATCTGATATTGTTTTTTTGGAAACGGAGGGTGTAATACCATAGTAAGTTGATAGCAGTACCTATCATCCTAAACAGTAGTACTCGCTGTATTGTGAAGCCACGCACGTATAACTTTGGACAATATCCAGCATTATATTGTTACTGTGCTTCAACACTAAGTCCTTCCTGAACAATGTCATTGTTTGCAACCAACATATCACGGTCAAAGATAAAATCACTCCGTTTGCTGCCAAGTTTTTCACCTTCTGCTTGACGTTCACGAAAATATTGCGGTAGTGTCAGTCCAGTCATACGTATAGCGTCTTCTGGACAAGCTTCAACACAATACCCGCAAAAAATACAACGTAGCATATTTATTTCAAAAATATCAGGATATTTTTCACGTTGATATCCTTCTTTGGTTGTCCATCCTTCTGGTGCAGGTGCTGCCTGAATTGTAATGCAGTCAGCGGGACAAGCAGTAGCACATAGGAAACATGCAACGCACTTTATTTCATCTTTTTCAGTGGTGGTCAATTTATGTATTCCGCGATATCGATCGTTTCGTTCATTGACACTTCTTGGGTCTTCTGGATACTGTACCGTTAATTTTTTTTTGGGAATATGTTTTAATGTTGTGAACATTCCCTTAATCAACGCGGGGATATAGAGTCTATCCCAAAATGACATTTCTTCGCTAACTTTCATAAACGAATTTCCTTTCTGATATGAAATTTTCAATCAAGATAGTTTATGTTGATATGTTGGCAACTGTATAGTTTGGTGCTTCCTCTGTAATATCAATATCGTGTGGATGACTTTCTCTATAACCGCTACTTGACATACGGACAAATTGAGCATCGTTCCGTAAGGATTCAATATCGGGTGTACCGCAATACCCCATAGCAGACCTAATTCCACCGACCAACTGATAGACAAAATTGCTAAGTTTCCCTTTATGTGGAACTCGTCCTTCGATTCCACGTGGGACAAGTTTTGCCAAATCTTCATCACCCATTTGCTTCCCAAGTTCGATGTTTCGTTTACGTAGTGCGCCTAACGAACCCATACCACGATGAATCTTATATGTTCTGCCTTGATAAATGACTGTGGAACCTGGACTTTCATCTGTGCCAGCGAGTAAACTTCCAATCATCACGGAACTTGCACCAGCCCCAATTGCTTTAGCAATATCACCAGAATAACGGATACCGCCATCAGCAATAATAGGAACACCTGCTTTATCTGCTTCTTGTGCGCAATCATATATGGCGGTAATTTGGGGGATACTGACACCCGCGATAACGCGTGTTGTACAGATAGACCCGGGTCCTACACCTACCTTCACAGCATCTGCACCAGCATCAATCAAACTCTTCGTTGCCTCTGGTGTGACAACATTACCAGCGATCAGTTCAAGGTTAGGGAAATGGGTATTTATATATTCTGTTGCTCTGATTACATTTTTGGAATGTCCGTGTGCAGTATCCAACACAAGTACATCTACACCCGCATCTACCAGCATACCGACATCTTCTAAAGATGTTGATGGCACAACTGCTGCTCCAACGCGTAGTCTACCTGCCTCATCCTTGCAGGCTTGTGGAAACATTTGCACCTTGTCAATATCTTTTATAGTAATCAATCCACATAATTTGAGATCTTCGTCAACAATTGGTAGTTTTTCCTTACGATGTTCGTGGAGTACCTTTTTTGCTTTATCAAGCGTAATTCCGGGGGATGCAGTAATTAACTGATCTACGGGAGTCATACGTGCAGTAACAGGTAGATCAAGATTTTCTTCGTATTTTAAGTCTCTGTTGGTAATAAGTCCGACAAGGTATCCGTCGTCAGTCACGATTGGCACACCACCAATCCGGTATCTGGCAGTGATTTCATGTGCTTCCCGTATTGTTTTATCCTGTGTCAATGTAATGGGTGCACTGATCATACCACTTTCAGAACGTTTTACGCGATCAACTTCAGATACCTGTTCTTCAATAGAGCAGTTGTAATGGATTATACCGATTCCACCTTCACGTGCAATTGCAATAGCAAGCATGGATTCAGTGACAGTGTCCATTGGTGCACTACAGATAGGGATATTTAACCGAAGGTTTCGTGTTAACTGGGTACTTGTTTCCACGTCATCCGGAAGGATGCTGGATTCCGCGGGAATGAGCAAAACATCGTCAAAAGTTAACCCTTCTTTTGCAAACTTCGGGGGGAATTCTTCGGAAATTTTGGTGTCCATCGGAATCATCTCCTTTTTCATGCAGATTTAGGTGGGTAAAAAGGCTTGTGAATGTAGTCCTAAAAACACGTATACCAAGTGTAATGTATTATATCATATTCTCACTTTCATGTCAAAATATTTTTGGTATCTTTTAAATGTAAAAAACTGACCGATGTCATAGACATTATATAAAAATTCTGCAAAGTTAATCAACATTTTTTAATCATTACAATTTCATCAACTGTGGTAAAATATCTTAAACAGTAGAAAAAAGGAGTAATATAAAATGGCTAACTTAAATGTCGGAATTGTTGGATTGGGTTGGGTTGCTGGAGCTCATATAGAAGCCTTTAAGGCTGTAAATGGAGGGGATGTCACTGCTATTTGTTCTCGTCGCGAACACGATGAATCTATATTAGCAGAGACTTACGGTACTCCCTTAAAAGCATATACTGATTATGAAAAAATGCTTGCTGATCCTGATATTCATATCATAGATATTTGTACCCCTCACCCTTTTCATGCAGAACAGGCAATCGCTGCTGCAAATGCAGGCAAACATCTTATCATTGAAAAACCGATCTGTCTTACTTATGAAGATGCCTTGGCAATCCGCGAAGCGGTGAAATCCACTGGTGTGAGTGTATGTGTCTGTTTTGAATGCCGGTATAGCGCACATTTCACAATGATTAGGTCTGTTATTGATAACGGTTTGCTTGGAGAACTGCACTACGCAGAAGTGGATTACTACCACGGTATTGGACCTTGGTACGGTCAATATGAATGGAACATCAAGAAAGATTTTGGGGGTAGCACACTACTCACTGCAGGATGCCATGCCCTTGATGCACTTCTCTTTTTTATGGATGGTAATGTTGAAGAAGTGACCAGTTATCACACACAATCTAAAGGTGAAGCATTTCAACCTTATGAATACAAGACAACAAGTGTCAGCCTACTCAAGTTTGAGGGTGGTGGCAAAATTGGAAAAGTTACCTCTTGTGTTGACTGCTTACAGCCGTATTATTTCCACATCCATCTTGTTGGTAGTGAAGGAAGTTTGTTGGACAATCGTATTTACTCAGCGAAACTTAAGGGGATGGATAAAAGTAAGTGGAGTACGCTGGAGACCTCATTGATCGATTCTGGTGATGTGAGCGATCATCCTTATGAACCGCAGTTCCAAGCGTTTGTTGATAGCATTGGAAGAAATGAACCTATGCCGTTGACAGACTTTGATACAGCATTTGAAACGCATCGCGTTGTGTTTGCTGCTGACAAATCTGCAGAAGATGATGGACGGACTGTAAAGTTGTCTGAACTTGCAATTTAATATTTGGATATGTCTTGATGAGGTGGGAAAGTCTGTAAGCTATGGCTGTGAGTTGTGCCAATCTTGAACTGCATGTGGAATAGTCTGTAGGTTTTCAATCGTGGTTTGGAGAGGAATAGCACATTCTGGACCAATCAGAGGCACCCCCGCTTCAAGGTTCTTTACCACCTCTGCGTGAACATCTTCTGGATCCTTTGCAAAAAGTGTTTCAGGATTGTTTATGTTGCCGACCAAAGCAATCCGTTTTTGCACTATATCCATAGATTCTTTCGGTTCGTTCTTTGAGTCGTAATGGAAGGCTGCCATACCTGTTTGTGCAATGTACTCCATCCGATCAACAGTGCGTCCACAGATATGTAGGATGAGTGGAATCGGAATACGTTCTACAAATTCTATGTGTAAGTCACGTAGATATTGCTTATAATAGTCACCACTAACGAGGTCGCCTGTAGCGTGGTCTGGCAGTGTGAGTGCATCTGCTCCTGCTTCTATCTGTGCAATGCCGAATTGCACTGTGGCTTCTTTCATACGATCCAATGCGAGTTTTGTTTTACCTGGGTCGTCAAGGGACAGTAGTAGAAAAGGTTCAACACCGAAACAGTGGTAACCAAGGGACCATGGTCCCATCGTCTTACCAATAACTGCCACTTCATCACCATATTCTTTTTTTAATATTTTTATTGCTTCCAGCACGCATTGAGTATCGGGATGGGTTAAGAAATCGTTTGGGATGCTAATATCGTCAACATCTTCCCAAATTGGTTCACGCATTTTTACGGTGGGCCAATTATCTTTTTGTTCCCACTGTATTTTACATCCGAGTGCACTGGATTCTTGAATGATTGTGAAAACCGGCATGATGGTATCAAATCCAAGTTCGGTATATCCAGTGGCAGCAAGTCTTGCCATCAGTTCAGGTTCGCGATTTGCTTGTGGGAATGGTGCATCGACCAGATCCATCAATTCAACGGTAGCAACAGAGGTAGGATTACAAACAGGAGTACGGTCGGTTGGTTCATTTCGTAGGGCAGCGAGAACACGTTCACGTCCAGACATCGATTTCACAACGTGCTTATCATCATTATGCACAGTGATTACCTCAACTTTGTTGGCTTGGTGCAGCAAGTACACCCCGTGCAGTACCTGCTTCCTCTTCCCGAATAATTACACGAACGTTCGGTGCACGGACTAACAAGAGTCCGACAAGGGCATCGTGCGACTGTCCGCATGGAAATGTTACGGAATCAGTCGAATTCTCTTCTGTAGGTTCTAACTCCCCTAATTTCATCAAACCACCAGCAATCGCAGAAATACGTCGTTCAGCACTACGACCTTCTCCGTTTGACTTTACTTTGTATATGCCGTTTCCAAGAGAGTCAACAGAAATAGTTAACTTGGATTTTTTATCAAGAATACTTAGTGGACGTGGTTCAACAGAGGTGTCCGATGTGAGTTTGCATGCTTCTAAAAAAACTCGTCGACATGCTGCTTCATGTTTTTCCCCACAAGGAAAATAGAGCAAACCATCAGATGTCTTTTGCAAGCCACCCAATATCTGCATAGAACCGATAATTTCTTCTATTCGTTTTGTAGCACCTTTTATACGACTGTATGTGTGAACTCGGAAGACTGCACGTGTATCAATTTCTTGACGATATAGTGCTATAGTAATATCCTTGAAATGAGGGTCAATAGGGACGAGTTCAATTCGTCTACCGATGTCTACAATGGATGTCATAAGCGATTTCTATTATTTATTAGCGAAGGACAAAACTGCCGCCATAGGTGTTGTCGATATAATCGTAAACTCTTTCGGATACACGACGTAGAATATTGGCACGTTGACCAACCCATGCACCAAAGGATATCTTGCGTCTGTACCTATTCGTTTTTGTTTTATCTTCAATTAAACCTGTAAAGACATAAGGTCTATGGTTACCTTTTGGATCACGCATGACAATAATACCGCTATCTCCTATCAATCCGTAAACAGTTCCTGTTTTATTGAGGACTTTTGCAGATGAAGGTATACGTGTTTTTTTATAGATGTAATCCCCATTCGGGAGTTCAAAATAATACTTCATTTTGTCTGAGTGTGGAAGTTTATTATCCCACAAACGCACATAAAACTCATTCAGATCTCTGGCACTGGTTAGATTACGGTATGTCCTCCCGTTTGCGGGTATATATTCAATAATCTTTGTATGCTTGAATGCAGGATAATTTGCTCTAAGTTTGCTGTTGACTTTGTAGGGACCACCTAAGAGTCGCATAAAATAGTTTGTTGATGTGTTTGAACTATACCGAATCATCTTTTTTAAATGTTCCCGATTTCGATTTGAATGATATAGTCTACCTTGTTTTACTTCATGAAAATATACGAGCATCACAAAATTTTTCACTAATGAAGCAGCCATCATCTGACGGTTCTCATTAATTGAAACCAGTTTCTTTCCTCTTGTAAGATCATAAACGACAAAACTCGTACGTTCTGTTGAAGCCAATGTGCCTTTACGTCTGAACTGTTTTATAACATCGTCAATCGTTTGTTCAAGTGGGGAATCAATTGTTGGGTCATGTGCTGCCTGAATCTCTGTAATCGGACCAAGTAAGACACAGAATCCACAGCAGACTAATAATCCGATAATTCTTTTAAAATATACATTTATCACGATTTGTCTTCCTCTTTAGTATGTATGATGTCCACGAAAGATGTGGGATATAAATGCTTATGATATAATGTAATGACGCTTATTGACCAAAAACCGTTTATTGAATCGGTAAACGGTAACAAGCTGCTTCTCGACTGTTTCGTACAAGTAGATAATTTCCTACAAGTGCTGGGTTGTTCCATGTCTGTCCATTTATTGCGGAATACCGTGCAAGTTCTTTATGTTCGTCAGGGTTTGGTTCTATTAGGACGATATCACCAGATTCAGTTAGTACCAACAGGACATCAGATATTAGGAGTGTTTGTCCATGTCCATAACGACCACGTTTCCATTGCCGTGTACCGTCTGCAGGATTCACACATGCGAAGATACCGTCATCAAGTCCATATATATAACCTTCGTAATAAATGATGGTGGTAAATTTAGCTTTAAAGTAGATACTTTCCCATAAAAGCTTAACGTTAAAATCTGCAGATGAGTTACTTCTGGTAATATGAAATAATTTTGCCCCAATACCATAAGCAGATGAGACGAATAATTTATCTCCAGGAAGCGGCGTTGGCTGTGTTGCAATTTCTACACTTGCAGCGGGCCACTTTTGTTTCCAAAGGAGTTCACCAGATGAAGGTTCATGTGAGGTTACAAGACCATCGTCGAACAATAGCACCTGTTCTGTTCCAGCAAAGGTAGCAAGTAGAGGGGAACTATATGCACTTTGAATTCTTTGTCCTGTCCATGCGATATTGCCAGTAACTTTGTCATACGCTACTGCCCCTCCAGCACTCACAATTACAAGTTCATCAAGAACGAGAGGGGAAACACTTACACCCCATGGCGGTGCAGAAGCCTTGTTTTCTTCAAATATATTGGTAGACCAAATTTGTTCTCCAGTTTCAAACTGCAAACAATTTAGAATACCAGTTCCTCCCACAGTGTAGACACGGTCTCCGTCAATAGTCGGTGTTGCCCGCGGACCAAGTTGACCAAGTGCAGTATAATATCGTGTTTTATCCTTGTGCGTCCACTTTTCTTCACCGGTATGTAGGTCATAGCATACAACCTTTTCCCATTCATCTTCTTGTTCCTGTGTAATTGCAGAATCACCGACAACTGCATAACTTGACCATCCCGCACCGATGGGATGTCGCCATATTAATTCTGGTGGATTGTTTTTCCAATCAGTGTCGAGTTTAATTCCTGTTACTATAGCATTCCTGTTAGGACCAAGGAATTGTGGATAATCTGTCAGAGACTTGTGTGATGAGTTTTGTATTTGTGCAAAAGTGCTGTGGGGTTCTCCGCGCCAACGGAGTTTAAATTGTGGGACAAGGTCACCACTGAACCCATTAAATTGAAATAACGTTACAAAGGAAACGATGATTAGAAGGAATACAGTGAAACCGAGTAATTTTATTCTCCAAGTCAGACGTGATAATACTAACAACCACATTATTCCCAGAACAACCATAAAAAAAAGAAGTAACACAGAGAGTGCAACTTTATCTTGACGATGACCTGCATCACGTAACCACACAATACCGATCCCAAGTATGGTAAGACCGATAATGATCAATAGGGGCCACAATCGTATGCTTTTATTTTTCTGGGGCATGAACGGAAACTCTACTTTACGAAACAACTAAGTTAGGTTACTAATATGATATTTATATTTTTAAAAATTGTCAAGTATAAATTTGATATTTTTTACTTTAATATACATGAGAAAGTTATAGCGATTACGATAGTTCAAAATTTAAAATATAATTGACACGTTCAGGTAATGGTGCTACAATTTAGAATGCTTCATGAGTCCGTGGGAGGTAAATCAATTATGGACAAAGTGCTGGTTAGCGATTTGCTATCACAGCAGGGGTTAGATGTTCTAATCAATAATGGTAATTTTAAGGTTGATGTCGAATTAGAGTTGTCACCTGAGCAACTTTTGGAACGGATTGGAGACTATGATGCCCTATTGATTAGAAGTGAAACGAGGGTAACTGCGGATGTCATTGATGCGGCAAAGCATCTGAAGGTTATTGGGCGCGCTGGCGTTGGTGTAGACAATATAGATGTAGAAGCAGCAACACGAAACGGTATTTTGGTCGTCAACACGCCTACTGGTAATACAATTGCTGCGGCAGAACATACCATCGCATTGTTATTAGCACTTGCGCGTAACATAGTGCCTGCTGGTATTTCCCTCAAAAACCGCACTTGGCAACGTAGCGATTTTATCGGTGTTGAGTTATACGGTAAAGTATTCGGGACAGTCGGACTCGGTCGAGTTGGACGTGAAGTTACCAAACGAGCACACGCTTTTGGCATGCAACTCATCGCTTATGATCCACATATATCTGCCAATGCTGCCGATGAATTAGGTGTTCGACTTGTTGATCGGCAGACCTTATTTCGTGAATCAGATTACATCTCAATTCACACCATCCTTAATGCCGATACCTACCACAGTATCGGTGAAGCGGAATTCCAACTGATGAAACCATCTGGACGTTTGATAAATTGTGCGCGTGGTGGTATCATTGACGAAAAGGCACTGTTTCACGCGTTGAAAGAAAAACAGATTGCTGGTGCTGCTCTTGATGTATTTGAAGATGAACCTGCAATTGAAAATCCGTTACTTGAATTGGATAACGTACTCGCACTCCCACACCTCGGAGCATCAACAACAGAAGCACAAGAACACGTTGCTATTGAAGTAGCACAACAAGTCATCAACGCCCTAAACGACAAACCTGTTGCAAACGCTGTTAATCAACCCAAAATTGATCCCAAAGTGTTTGATATATTGGGTCCCTATTTGGAACTTGCAGAAAAGATTGGAAGTTTTCATGCACAAATTGTTGAAGGACAAGTTTCTGCAATCAAGATTCATTATAGTGGAACGCTCTTTGAAAAAGAGGATGTAACACCTATTACTGTCGCATTACAAAAGGGAATATTATCACCAGTATTAACAGAAGTAAATTATGTCAACGCACCTTTTCTTATCAAACAGCGTGGAATATCAGTTACTGAAACAAAAAGCGATTCTTTGGCGGATTTTGCTAACTTAATGTCAGTAACTGTAATTACAGATAAAGGTGAAACAATCATTGCAGGGACAACATTTGGGAAGAAAGATATTCGTATCGTCCGTATAAACCAACTACACCTTAACGCAACGCCAGAAGGATATATATTACTTATTTACAACCGTGATCAACCGGGTATGATCGGTCTAATAGGAACTATTTTGGGAGAACATGACATCAACATTGCAGATATGACAGTTGGCCGTTCAGTCATTGGAGAATTCGCACTTACATTGATTAATGTAGATAGTTTAGTGCCACGAAATGTAATAAACACAATCGCAGCTCAGGATAAGATAGATTTCGTCAAGCAGGTTATTATATAAAAACCAAGATTGTATATACTTTGGGAGAGATAGTTTGGATGCAAAACAGATATGTTTGTTGATCAATGATGAGATTCCGAAAGAGAAGTTGTTTTCCGCAGAAAAACGGGGTGTTCATCCTAACTGCAATACCTCATGGAGAATCTCACCAGAACCTTTCTGGATTTCACAAAAAGAGCTAAGTTGGTTTGAAGAACTGGGTCCACATTTATTACAATTTTACCGCGCCTGCAATTTACTCTATTCGCAAAGTGTACGAGGCATTCAACCCTCTTGGATAGCAGAATATTTAGATATTGGCAAACCTGAGACTGTCATTCAACAGGGACGAATGAATCGGTTCAAAAGCCATATTCCGTCTGTAATTCGTCCTGATATATTACCTACCTCTGAAGACACACGTGTAATTACTGAATTGGACTCTATTCCCGGTTTCATTGGTGCAACGGGTTGCTTGGCAAGACTATATACGAAGCTTGGGTATTCCATTGTCGGTGGAAAAGACGGCATGGTAAATTCCTATGCAGAGATGATACGTGCTTTGGCAAAGAAGGATGATCCGACACTCGCTATTGTCGTTTCTGATGAATCTGAGGACTACCGTCCTGAGATGATTTGGCTGGCTAAAGCACTTTGTGATGTTGGACTTAGAACTGCAGCAGTAAAGCCGAACGATGTTATTTTTACTGAGGAAGGGTTACTGGTAGAAAGTCAATATGGTAAAATAAATGTAGATGTCGTTTACCGTTTCTATGAGATGTTTGATCTTCAGAATATTCCCAAAGCGGAGTTAATCTTCTATAGCGCAAAGAAACGCAGCATCACCCTGACACCTCCACCTAAGGCATACTTAGAAGAGAAGTTGTATTTTGCTCTCTTTCATCATCTATCCCTACAGTCTTTCTGGCAACGTCAACTTGGCAAAAAAACCTATCCATTTCTGCAGAAGGTAATCCCACATACATGGATCCTTGACCCGCGTCCGCTTCCACCACATGCAGTGATACCGAACTTAGAGATTGAAGATAAACCTGTAACAGACTGGCGACAACTTTCAGATATGACACAACGTCAACGTGAATTGGTAATCAAACCATCAGGTTTTTCTGAACTGGCATGGGGCAGCCGTGGTGTAGCTATAGGGCATGACCTACCCACAGAGGAGTGGGAAGCAGTTATTGAAAATGCAATAACTAATTTTGAGAATACACCTTATGTTCTTCAAGAATTTCATACAGCAAATCGTATCCGTATGCAGTATTATGATTTTGACACTGAGGAAATACAAGAGATGCCATCACGTCCACTACTCCGTCCATACTATTTTGTTGTAGGGGACACCGTTAAACTTGGTGGCATACAGGCAGCTGTCTGTCCAGCAGATAAGAAAATTATACACGGTATGGTGGATTCAATTATTGTCCCTTGTGCAAAAAGAGCATAAATTGATTAGACAAGATATTGAATCCTACGGAGATTATAAGCGTAATGGCATGTCTATATCTCTAATTCTCAATTTTTAGGTATCCCCAGAATGTGCGATATTTATCCATTGCTGCTACATTTAAACTATCTGTAGTAAATTCTTCAACAGTAGGAAGAATTTGGGGACCAAGACCTTCAACAACACCACCTACAGCATAAATTTTTCCGTTGGCTATTCCTGATCCTAAGAAAACACGGGCAGTTGGCATATCTGTGCTTTTCTCCCATGTATCTGTTAACGGATTATACATTTCAACTGTTGCTATTCCAGGACCTTGCACAACAGGTGCCCCACCAATAGCATAGATTTTTGAATTTGCAATACTTACTGCCAATGCAGTTCGGGGAGTTGGTATATTTGCTTTTTTTGTCCATGTGTCTGTGTTAGGATCATATTCCTGTACTTCTTTAACAAACGGACCGACTATACCACTGACTCCGCCAATTAGGTATATTTTATCCCTATATTCTGCTGTAGCCATCCCTGAACGAGGGTCTGGCATATTTGCTTTTTTTGTCCATTCGTCTGTGTTTGTGTCATAGACTTCAACAGTTGATAACACTGGACCAACATTCATCGCAACGCCACCGAATGTGTATATTTTCTCATCTACGGCAACTGCCGAGAAAAATGAACGTGGCGTAGGCATATCGGCTTTTTTCACCCACGTATCCTTACTCGGGTCATATACTTCTACTGTACCAAGTGCAGGATTTTGTCCATCCCATCCGCCAATTGCGTAAATTTTACCATCCACTTCACAGGAAACAACCCCTGCTCGTGGAGATAGCAAACTGGATTTCTGACTCCACCTATCAGTTTTTGGGTTGTATACCTCAACACTGTCCATCGGGTCTGCAAGCATGCCACCAATAACATATATCTCATCGCCAAGAGCAGAAACGGAAAAAAACAATCTCGGATTCACCATATCTGCTTTCTTTTCCCATTCTTGGGCATTGACGTTATTAATAAAAATAAAAAATGTAAAAATGCTAAAAAACAAACTTAATTGTACACCTAAAATAAAATATCTTTTCACTTAATTCCTCTTTTCATCTTTAAATTATATTAATGTTTGTAAATTGTAACTTCCATACCATCACGTCTTGGTGGTCCTGGATTGTTTCCGCCATCACGTCTTCGTCGCCAACTTTCAAACCAGTGTGTTTCTGATTCATAATTAGATCTGACATGGTCGAGATAATCTGCCATCTGATCAGCTCTACCGACATTGTCAGCGACAATCGTTGCGGGATTCGTCAATCGAGATTCAATTGCTTTGTAACAGGCAAAATAACCGTCCTTGTTGTTGTCAAGAAAAAGAAAATCAACAGGTTCTTCAATCGTTTTTAGGACTTCTGAGGCATCTCCAATTCGAGAGTCAACAAGGTCAGACACACCAGCCTTTTCAAAATTTGCACGTGCACGTTGTGCGTTATCCTCTTCTATCTCAACTGTTATTAAACGTCCTGCACCAATCTTTTTCAGTTCACGTAATATCCACAATCCTGAATAACCGATGGCAGTACCACACTCTACAATAAGTGATGGTTTCGCCTTTTCAACACAACCTGCTAACAGTTTCGCCTTTTGTGGTCCCAACATCGGTATTCGTTCAGCACGACACTGTTCCTCAACTTCATTTAAGACATTATCAAACATAAATCCTCCTTAAAATATAATTTATATGTAAAGTAAACGGTTAAAATACCTGTGCATGTGCAATAAAACAATAGGATAGGATGTTGTTGATAGGAGATCATTCAGATATGATATTATCAAAGGATTCTTTGTCATTTTCATGATCTGCCAGAGTATAATGTTCCCAGAGTGTCTTTGGGACACGATTTAAGGCAAATATTCCATAATCATTCCCATTTGGTGAACGAACAATCGTATGGATATGATTTGGGCTGCCCCCACTCCTGCCTTCGTCATTGAATTCAATCCAAACAGCAGGGTTAAAAACGCGGTAATAAATAGAATCCTTATCTGTCGTCCCACCAATCCATACAAAATAGGTGTCATTTATTCCTTCATCAATATCTTTCATCCATATATCTGCGAACTCAGATTCAAGATTATAGACATAGGATTTAATTAGTTTACGTAAGTTCTCTTTTTGTTCATCGTTCATCTCTGATGCTTTTAAGCCGATTCCCACAAAATCAGAGTAATCATAATCAAGGTACGGGTCCGTAGTGCTACCCGGACCTACTTTAAGTCCACGACGACCATCTGTCTGTATCGTTTTTTCTTTTTGTTCTGAATCAAGACTATCAAGTAAGGTTAATGCATTTGTTCTTTCACCTTCCAGCACTATTTCACCGTCAAAGATCGTTGGTGAAGTTCCCAAATGGGTTGGAGCGATTGAGACCTCATCCCCATGCACTAAAAGGTTTAACCCAAGATGATGTCCGTCCAACTGGAATCCCCATGAACCGTCTGTCTCTGGATTTCCAAATAATGCTATATAATATGGACGTGAATTCCAAAAATTAGGATTAATTTCACCTATTGGTGTTTTGGATTTTTGGGTGATAAGTAAAATTTTAGTGTAACCTTCATCACTCAAGAACACTTTCAGAACTTCATGAAACAGAATCAATTGATCAGTTGATAATTCACTGAAACCAATTCCTCCACGATCAAAGTTATTAGATGGTGGTAAATTAGACCATGAATATGATTCTTTATGTCCAAGTGGAAAGGAGGCATCGGTAAGAAGTTCTTCGCTTAGTGTGTTGCGAAAACTTTTCATGGTAGATGCCAATGTTACTATTGACGGTTTTTCAGATATGTCGGCGATCTCTTTTGCTTTTTCACCGTTACTTTCTGCAGAATCCAAAATGTTCAACGTAAATGATAAAATACATGCTATTAAAATTAGAATGAGTAAAAATAGAGTTTGACGTAACATAGAAATCCTTTCAAATCCCAAATCATTAATGCAGTTATTGCGAAATCCTTCATATCATATAAAACACTATCGTTATTTTAGTCATATCAAAAATAAATTAGTTCGTAGTTTCTTGAATAATAATCAGTGGAAGAATTTATAATATGATCTCATATCCTTTGGTACGCATAGGTTTATCTATTTCGCACAATTGATATAATTATTGGTTTTAGATTCAACCGTAGACGTGAAACCTACATAATAAATTAAGTTGACAATATGCCGAGGTAAATTGTCATCTACTTGTATGTTATACCATTTCTAATAAACAAAGTCAAAGTGCCATTTTCGTGGAATACTTATAGGATCTACCTCGAATCAACGCCAATTGCGTTTATGGCATTCCCGGTTATAAACGTCTTGCCTTATGAATTGTGATTTTTTTTCTAATGAAATTGTGACCTTTTATTAAGTCACAATGACGTGATGAATCCAGTCAGGACAAGGAATGTGACGCGATTTTTGATTTTTTTTATTTGTTCCATTTTAGTTCTGTTTTATTCAAGATATAAAGACTACACACCTGTCATCCCTCGGAATCAACGCCAAATACGCTTGTGGTATTTGGCGGGACTTTAGTGTTTATGTCGTAGGTCGCTTCGCTCGCTCTGACCTACCAGGCTTGATGTGAGAATGCGGGCGAGGAAACCTCGCCCTACGATAGTGTAATACCAATTCTATAAATGATTTTCCCATTTGGATTGGAATGTCCGAGGCGCAATGAATTGCGCGACTACGAACACGTTTTTTGTTAATGAAAAGTTATTATTTACAAATGGTATAATTATGAATTTTACCATAATCTTCATTTAGTTGTTTTTTCGGTTTTTGTGTTTTGGTATGTCGTCATTGGTTTCCTCGATTTTGCAAGTTCTGTGTTGGATGTTGGGTTATATTATACTTGAGGGCCGTTTGGTTTTGTAGTGTTATTGCGTTTGATAACAATATATATCCAATATGTTTGATGTCTGTTTCAGTTTTTTGGTTTAGTTTTCAGCAGGGTTATTTAGTTTTATCAATTTATAGTTGACGAGTTGGACTAATAGTTAGATTTGAATTGCATCGGTGCCTACTACCATGTTGAGTTCCTAAGTATTACCTTACCTACATTACATTAACGTTTGTGATAAAATGCATCAGAAAAACCGAAAACTAAATAATCCTGAATACAAAAAATGCCTATAGCAAAAAAAAGTGAAATGTGGTATACTCATCACACATTATTAGATTTGCCTCCGGAATATGTAATAACATATAATTCCTAATCAAGTTATAGTAGGAAAGATAAAAAATATGCAATTATCAGAAACACAAATCGCTCAATTTCGTGAAAATGGTTACCTTGCAATTGATGGCTTTTTTTCCGCTGTAGAGGCGGAAGCACTGCGATTAGAATTGGAACGGATATACAATACTGAACTGGAAAAAGGAACTGGCATCAATTGCGCGGTCCAAGAGGATGGCACCAAACGCGATAACGAAGGCGAACGTCAAAATCTACAAGTTATCCCTCTAAACAACCGCAGCGACTTGCACAAAGGGTTACCATTTCATCCCAAAGTTGTTTCTACGGTGAAGCAGCTTATCGGTGATGAATTTATGCTGGAACTTGACCAAGCGTTTTGGAAACCACCGAAAGTAGGTATAGGGACCAGTTGGCATCAGGATAACGCTTATTTCAAAATTGCGGATCCTTTGCGTGGGACTGCTATGTGGATTGCAATTCACGATGCAAACATTGAAAATGGGTGTATGCATGTTATTCCCGGTAGCCATCGTGAATCTTATGAACATTATAAGGATCCATTGAGCGACCACCATATTCGCTGTGACCCTCCTGAAGAACGTGCTGTGCCAATTGAGTTGAAAGCAGGTGGAGTGCTATTCTTCTGTTATGGTGTTGCCCATTGCACTCGGTCAAACCTATCCGATAAGGAACGTGCAGGTGTTGCATTGCACTTTCTACATAACGATTTCGGTGGTAAAGAACTATGGGAACGGAATAATTCAACAAAACCAATGATTACAGGACACTTGGCAACTGGCGGGGAAGAAGAATTTGGTGAGAAATATGAGGGAAGATGGCAAGAATTGGTAGACAACATACTTACAACTACATAAATAATATAATTGTAAAGACACTTTGATTAACTCTTGAATAAGAACTCAATATGACTTGTCGGTTTCATTTCCGTAGTGGATATGTTGATTTTCTGTTAACTTGGATAAGTATCTTTTCTTCTTTCATATTGTTGTATATCACTTTGGCATATTACAATAATCTAAAGTCGGACATTGATTTTTAGTCATTAACTTCTAAAACTTGTGAATATAGATTGATACCAATAAAGTATAACAGTAACTATCAATAGGAGGGTTATCCCAATGTTACGAACGATACTTGTTTCTGTCTTAGTAACGCTTATGTTGATTACGGTCGGAACTGTACTCGCGGCACTTGAAGACGATCTCGTAATCTACTTCACTTTTGACGATATTGATGGTAAAACGGTTTCTGATAGTTCAGGAAACGGACTGGATGCAAACATTATCGCAAATACAGAAATCGTTGATGGTAAAAATGGAAAGGCAATCAAAATTACTGCTGAAGGAGCAGATTGTGTCAACGTTCCTGCTGATGATAAACTCAAAATCAGTGGCGAAATAACCATGGCAGCTTGGGTTTGGATGGAAGCGTGGAATAACGACTCACAATGGTTTGATAAAAACTGCCATAACGGTGGAGAACATACATCCTACGGTATCGGTGTTTTTGGCGATGGAAATAGTTTTAATATGTTTCTGGGATCAGATCAAAACCGTCAAACTTTGAACAAACCACACAACCTTAAAGCAAAAACATGGCATTATGTTGTAGGAATTTACGACGGTGATGCTATGAAAGTTTATGTTGATGGTGACCTCGCGGTAGAAGATGCTAAAAAGTTTAACTTCACTGGTACCAACGACCAAGACCTACGAATCGGATGTTCCAAAGATCGACCACAGTATACATTCGAAAATGGTATGATTGACGATGTAGCATTATGGAGCCGTGCGATTAGTGAAGCTGAAATTAGTCAAGCAATGGGTGGAGACCTTCTTGCTGTTACAGCTAAAAACAAAGCAGCGACAACATGGGGAAGCATTAAGCAAAGAACTATCACATATTAATTGTTAAATTCATCAGATGTAAACGGCACAGATACGAATTCGTAAGGGAATGTATCTGTGCCTTCTTCTATAAAAGGATATAGAATATGATTAAAATCGGAATTGTAGGTATTGGTTTTATGGGAATGATACACTACTACGGTATCCAACGTGGTAAGGGTGCTGAAGTAGTCGCGATATGTACACGTGACCAGAAAAAACTTGATGGTGATTGGACCGGAATACAAGGTAATTTCGGACCGCGCGGTGGGCAGGAAGACTTGTCAAACGTCCGAAAATACAACGATATTGACGAAATTCTTGCTGATAAGGACATTGACTTTGTTGATATATGCTTACCTACGCACCTTCATAAATCTGTGAGTATGGCATCTATAAAAGCAGGAAAACACACGCTTGTTGAAAAACCAATATCTATTGATATTGACGATGCAAACGAAATCGTTGAACTTGCTGAAAAAACAGACAAAGAGTTCATGGTTGCACACGTACTTCCCTTCTTTGCAGAATATGCGTATGCTAAGCAAATCGTAGAAAGTGGGGAGTATGGACAATTGCTCGGTGGACATTTCAAACGTGTCATCTCTAAACCGAGTTGGTCGCGTGATGTTGCTGATTTAGAAAAAAGTGGAGGTCCTGGCATTGATCTGCACATACACGACAACCACTTTATTCAACTCCTCTGTGGTGTTCCGGATGCTGTGTTTTCACAAGGGAAAATAGCAGGTGGTAATTATTTAGATTATTTGACAACACAATACATCTATAATGACAAAGAACTTACTGTCAGTTGTTCTTCAGGTGCTATTTCCCAAAAAGGCAGAGCCTTTTCACACGGTTTTGAGATTTTTCTTGAAAAAGCAACGTTACTCTTCGATTTTTCAACACTTGCAGGTGAACCTACTACTGCAGTCCCATTGACACTTATCACTGAAGACGGTATAGTAGAACAAGTAGATTTGGGTGAAGTTGACCCAATTGATGCATTTACTGCAGAAATTCAATATGCAGTTGATGCTATCAATAACAACGATAAACCTACTGCTTTGTCTGGTGTAGGTGCAAGAGACGCGCTTTTGCTTTGCTACAAAGAGGCTGAATCCGTAAAAACTGGCAAGATTGTAGCAGTTAAATAGAAACACTTCAGGTAATGAACCAATTTTATTCCATCAATCCAATTGGAGAATTATATGTTCCCGTTGAATATCGTGACGCTGTTTCTGCGCGCGGTAGTGTAAAGTTATTTGCACATCATGAATTAGATAAACTTGGTCGTATCTTTACACATATTCAACGTGGTGGTGTCGCAGTTGTCCAAGGGGATTGGACAAAGATAATCAATTTGATGGAGTATGTTGAACAACATAAAAAGGAATTGTCCAACACATCAAAAGGTAACAGATCTAAAAATAACAGAAATAGGAGAGAACGTCACAATCCGAAACAGGAGCGAGAAGTCGCATTATCAAAGTTGATGTGTTGGGCAGATAAGAATGGTAAACTACAAGTCGACCCTACACCCGATATGCCATTTTTATTGGAACTGATTGGTGAAAATCCAGACGCTAATCAGGACAGTCCGTTTCTTGTGTCCATAACTAAAATTCAACGTATCCAACGGGCACTTGAGGAAAGTTATGACTTAAATGCACTCAATGCCTCCCTCGTTGCATCCGAAAATGTGCTCGCACCGCGTTCTCAGGAAACAATAGAATGTTTTCAGGAAGCGTTACAAAGTCTACCTCGTGAGAACTTACCGAGTAAACCTATTGTTGCAGATATTGGTTGTGGTAGTGGTTGCTTGACACTACTGGCACATCAGGAGTTAGAAGATACCTTTGAAATATATGCATCTGACATTCTCCCTGAAGCTACTGCTATAACAAAAATAAACTGTCATCGTATACTATCTGATCCACATAATGTCAAAGTCATACATCCCGGTGATTTGTTTGAACCGTTTCCACAGCAACAGTTTGATATAATCATCTTCAATGCTCCATGGGTAGTTGCACGTGTCCGAAACAGATCCGAATTGGCAATTCACGATGAGAAACAGCAGACTTTGAGACGTTTTGTTGAACAAGTTCCCAACTACATAAAACCAGATGGATTTCTGCTATTAGGTTACGCTGATGCATCAGGTCCCAAAGCAATTGCTAACCTTGAAACGTTAATTGAGGATGCTGGTTTTGTGTGCAATACTGTGGTTAAGAGACGTGTCGCAACACATCGGTCAAAACGTAAGTGGGAACATATTCAGGTTTATGTATTAGGTAGGAAATAGAAAAAGAGCACTATCTATTCAACATTCCAAATAGATAGTGCTCTTTTTAGTTTGAAAAGATGTTTCTGAGAAAAATGGTCAAAGACTAACTAATAGCGTTGTTTGACATTTCCCCAAGTGGTTGTCATTTTTCCTTCTGCTTCAACAGCAGTAAGCGTTTGTTCAAATCCATCATTCATGAGTGATTCAATATCCGATTGCTCCAAAGCCACACTGAATATAGCAACTTCATCAATTAACGCATTTCCAAATCTTCCTGCACAACAAGTATCTCTACCAATAAAAACGGGTCCAGTATCAGCGTCAAGCGGGGTCTGATCAATATCCATTTCACTCGCAACTTCTGCATCAATGTAGATGATCCATTTTCCTGTAGCACTATCAAATGTTGTTGTATACAAGTGCCACTGGGTAATATCATCGGGACCGGTTGACTGATCATTCCAGCCACCAGGTTTATTCCAACATCCACCATTGC
Source organism: Candidatus Poribacteria bacterium (assembly GCA_022824265.1). Taxonomy (GTDB): domain Bacteria; phylum Poribacteria; class WGA-4E; order WGA-4E; family WGA-3G; genus MSPOR6. The sequence continues at coordinate 56,185 of JAJEAG010000021.1, forward strand.
AAACTGCCCACGCCATAACCTTCGTATTTGTGTTGGGATGCAGAATATAAGCATTCCGTTTTTCAACAAACCAGCCATGCTGATTCCAAGTTTCTGTCTTACTTTTTACCCAGATAGACACAGTGATAGCATCCCGCGGGTTCTCATGTCCAGGTACTTCTACATACGCACCACTTCCGTCCAATTCAAGTGCTGTACCAAATTGTCCATCTACCCAATTGGGATCTCCCTGTACAGTACCATCCAACTCATTCCCCGACATATCACCAGCAACATTGCCTGACCCTTCGTCAAACAGCCAAGCTCCGACAATGGTCTCTGGATCAATAGCAGAATCACTTGAAACAATTAATAAACTAAAACATAGACACAAAACAATTGCAAAAATCATACTGAATTTCATCTGAAATTCCTCCAATTAACTTAAGAGTGTAATGTGATAAAATAAAATCTAAGTATATTTTCCTACACGACAAAGCAATGTAAGATAATAGAATGTGTCCCTTTATACGCTGATAACACCATATAACACAATAACATATTAAACAACTAATAGCGTTGTTTTACATTTCCCCATGTGGTCGTCATTTTACCTTCAGCATCAACATTAAGAACTGATTGTGAGAGACCATTTTTCATGAGCGACTCTATTTCTTTTTGTTCTAATGCTACACTAAAAATAGCAACTTCGTCAACTATCGCATTGCCAAACCTACCCGCGCAACAAGTATCTCTACCAATAAAAACAGGTCCATTATCCGGATCAATTGGTGTCTTGTTGATAACCATTTCACTCGCAACTTCTGCATCAATGTAAATGAACCATTCTCCAGTATTGCTGTCAAAAGTTGTCGTATACATGTGCCATTCAGTAATATCGTTGGGACCGACTGACCTATCGTTCCAACCACCAGGTTTGTTCCAACACCCACCATTGCAAACTGCCCACGCCATAACCTTCGTATTTGTGTTGGGATGCAGAATATAAGCATTCCGTTTTTCAACGAACCAACCGTGTTGATTCCAAGCAGCTGTGTTACTTTTCACCCATATTGAAACTGTTATAGCTTCTTGTGGATTAGCATGAGCAGGTATTTCAACATAAGAAGAACTTCCATTGAATTCAAGGGCATTTCCAAACTGTCCATCTACCCATTTTGGATTGTCATGTAGGACACCATCCAAGTCATTTCCCGAAGCATCGCCAGCAGTATTACCTTTATTCTCATCAAACAACCAGGCTCCGACAAGTGTCTCTGGATCGAATTCTGCATCGCTTGATAGAATTAGACATCCAAAACCAAAAAATACAAGAATCGTAAATAAAACAAAATATTTCACCGGAATTCCCTCCATTTAGACCTTAACTTATAAGGTTTCGCTTCAATCAGTAACTTACACATATATTTTCGTATTATTATTATGCCGTAAATCCAATTCGAAAAAAGTAATGTGTGAACTTAGTAACTTTGCCTATCGGTTTTATCTAAGAGATAATATTCACAACTATAGTATGAATTTTTTGAAGAAATCAGAGAATTGATTTTCCACTAACATGTTTGGTAGGGGAAGTAAACGTTAAATGAATTCACTCAATGAATTATACCAACACTATCTTATCAAATACGACATTTTCTGTCAATAAAATTATTATGTATCTTTAGTTTTTAGTACATCTGAAACAATATGAAGGGCTAAAGAATAGTTTAACCGTTTAGTCCGTAGGTTGGAGCGAGTGTAGTTATCTCCAAAACGTATAGTTTTATTAACTACCTATGTTGAAGGTCATTTTGCTTGCTTCCGACCTACAAGTGTCAAATCGGACTTTGCACACTCAACTATGGTTGTCCATGAAGCAAATCCGGTAATTCAGCAAGACTCCGTATCGTCTCCTTCCATCTCCCTTGTTGTGAACCTTCCCTGTCAATGAGTATCGGACGAATACCCACGCCTTGTGCGCCGATAATATCTGCTTCAAATGTATCGCCTACATGAACGGTTTCCTCAGGTGTAACACCAACTGCATTGAGCGTGTAGTGGAAAATATGAGGGTCTGGTTTTGCGGAACGAACACGCGTATCGTGTGATGCGGTGATTACATCAAAATACTTGGCAATACCTAAACGTTCGGCAAGCGGGTCTAATGGTGTATCCCAGTTAGAGACAATTGCTAACTTGTAACCATCACCATGTAATTGTTGGAGTGTTGGTAGTGTGTCATTATATAACGATGCGACGTTTGCCGCAAAGAGCGAATGACCTGCTTGTAATAATTCCCAAGCCATTTGGTCTGCATGTTCTTTTACTCCGAGCTGACGAATAAATTCGCAATAACTCTTTACAATTGCATCCATCGTTTCAAGGATTGAATGTGTAGTAGGATCTGTGTCTGAAGCTTCGGCAAACAGATTCTGAACTGCAACTGCATACTGATTCCAATCAATTTCAAATTGGTATCTATCTGCTATTTTTTGTAGACTATCTTCAAGTGGCAACCCCCATACACCTAAAGTATAATAGAAATCAAAGAAAACTGCTTTTATCATAATTACTAATATTTATCCTTCAATGTATCGGGTTGGATCGGGAATGCCAGCATCCTCAAAACCTTTTTTACGTAGTTGACAACTATCACATCTGCCACATGCTCTTCCATCCATATCTGGATCATAACAACTCAGTGTAAGACTATAGTCAACACCCAATTCCACTCCAATTTTGATTATTTCTGCTTTTGTTTTATCAAGTAAAGGTGTGCGAATGATTATTTCATTCTTACCTTCAACCCCAACTTGTGTTGCAAGGTTTGCCATTTTCTGATATGCCTGTATATATTCCGGACGACAATCGGGGTATCCACTGTAATCGATAGCATTCACACCGATGAAAATTGCATCTGCTGTCAGCACTTCTGCCCAAGCAAGTGCATAAGAGAGGAAAATTGTGTTTCGTGCGGGGACATAGGTGATAGGAATACCGCTTTCTGAATGTGAATCAGGATTATATTCAGGTACTTCAATATCGTCAGTTAGTGCGGATGCACCGAACAGACGTAGGTCTATATTTATTATGGAGTGTTGTTTTGCATTAAGCGACTTTGCGAGATTTGCTGCACATTGGAGTTCTGCTTTGTTCCGTTGACCGTAGCGAAAACTCATAACATAACAATCATAGCCTTCGTTTCGCGCTATTGCTAAGATGGTGGTCGAATCTAATCCACCACTCAGAAGAACAACTGCTTTTAGAGGATTATGTGTAGGATTGAGAGATGTAGTATTTGTAACCAATTTGATTCTTTTTATGAGACGACATATCAAGATTAATTTATTCTTTCGGTAATATTAATTTCCTAATAGCCTGTAGGCGCGCTTTGATGAAGATTAATTTATTCTTTCGGTAATTTTCTACATTCCCAATCTCGGTAGGCGGGGAATGCCAAAAGGCATTCATACCCGCCGAATGCCAAACGCGCATTCGGCGTTGATTTGGGGGAACGCCTACAAGCATGTGGCGTTGATTCTGTTCATACCGTTGATTTCTTGATTTGGCGGTTTCCTAACCGCACCGGACTTTGATATAATATTACCGAATCTATTTTTTAATTTTCATGTAAGCGCGCTGGACTTCAATAGTAAATTACCGAATCTGACATTTATTGCGTTATACATGATTGTCTCCTTATTCCTCATTTCCCATCTTCAACTTCTTCTGCAACAATTTCATAAGCCTGTAATTCATAAGATGTGACATCTGGTTGTGTTCGGGGATCCTCAGGGAAATCAGAATCTGTTATAAGATTGACTATTATCTTTTCTGATTCTTGGTGATATTTTACAATACCAACATTCGGTGCTAACCAAATTGTAGTAACAGATTCACCAAGTTCTTCCAGATCTGAATTAGGATTAGAGGGAGTCAGTTCAGTTTCAGTTTGGAATTGGATTTTCAGACAATCTTCAAATGTGCCAGCAGTAACATCTACGGTTTCAGTGCCGAGGATTATCCCAGTTTCTTGTATATCCAATGTAATCGTCGGATATTCTTGAGTGCGTTGAACTTCCGGTGATCCCTTAATGTCCATAGTCATTGAAATAATTGCCTTGATGTTTATAGAATCCCATTCTACATCTGGAGTCACACCCAATGGAAGTAGGAAGATGTTCTCGTCAGCTTCTGTCTCCACATCATAGGTGATGCTGATAGTGGCATTCACTCCAGGGACAGTCTCTGCCAGCTCTGAAAGCGAATCTATCTCTTTACTAAGCCGTGCTTTCAAAGCATTTTCTACCTCTTCCCCAACAAGAGATGAGACCCATTCATCACTGACATGGAACAGATACGGCATAAAATGTTGGTCAAAATCAACCCAGTCCTTCAATTCAGGATCATAGCTGAATCCGTAATATGTCACACCAGATTTTTCTTCACCTTCAACGACTTGTCGGGTCAATTCGTTTCCATCTTTATCTTCATAAACCCAAGAACTTCCAAGCGTGCTTGGAAAATATAACTTTGCTGTTTCATTACCACTCAGTGTTGCACTTAGAATAGTGAGAAGTAGGATTGAAAAAGTGGTACTTAATCGCTTTAACATTTTAATTCTCCTTTATCAGTTTGATAAAAAACTTCAGATTGATCCTTATCCTCTCCTTGTATTCCGCCCAATAGTTTTTTGCACGTTTTATATCTCTGTCTTGTGAGGACTTGTCACCACCACATAGCAAGAGAATAACATAATTCTATATGGATGTCAATGGTTTTGGAATTGTCTAAACCAGGATGAGAGGGTTGGGGTTAGGAAACCCCAACCCTCTCATCCTGGCCATCTATAAATCCTGCAAATCCTGGTTCAGACAATGTTGATGTTGATAAAGTCAACGATACCCCGTATGAAGATTAACTTATCAATTTATCCGTTTTGTCTCCGCTGCATTTCGGTGTTGACGGCGCGAATACCCATCGCCGTCTCGTTAATCTGATTGTTTGCGTGGTCGCGAAATCCGTACTTGCGTGCGTGGTTCTTAATGTAGGCACCACACAGATGGTATCCGACGCATTGCGGAATATCCCAGAGCGCGTCCATCACTTGGCGATAGTGGTCTACATCATGCAAGCGGTCCGCTGTCGGGGGCCATCCGGCATCACCGTGGGTGCGTATATGCCCCGCCGCGTCTGCCAGGAGCACCGGTTTGTCTGCGAAGTCTGCCCAGTGCCGCATCTTCGTGGTGATATTCTCTACTGTCCCAAAACATTGAAAACTGAGCACATCAACGTAGGGCAGTGCCGCATGGACCACCTCTTCTGGAAGTGCTGCGTTTGCCTCCCATCGGTCACCGAGGATTAAGTGGTTCGGGTCGTAGCGGCGGATAACGTCATGGGTGACCCTATAGTAGCGTTCGGCAATCGCAGAGAGTTCACGGCGGCCTGCCGCTGATTCGAGCAGGTCTGGATCGACTAACGACCCACGCCATTTCGTGTCAGGCGAGGTATGCACCCACTGCGGACAATCGCAGTAGAAGTAACCAATCAGTTTCGGATCATCGCGCAAGCGGGAGCACACATCGCGGGCAACGTAGTCACACCACTCCTCAAAATCGGCACGCATCAGGTCGGGCATACGCACCTCAACTTGCCATTGATGTGCCTCGGTGAAAGGGAGCAGGTGGCAGTAAGGCATATCCGCCCATTGGTATTCTTCATAAGTAAAGGGGCGCGAATGTCGATGGTAACCTTGCGTGATAATTACGACCTCTTGGGTCCAGCCAATCGTGTTAAAGCCCCAATCCCGCAAGTCATTGGCGACTGCGCGTAGCCAATGTTCATGGCTGTTGCCGAACTCTCGGTTCCATACATCGTCCGAGTCTGTATACCGCAACGCGGCCGAGTCGATATGGTTCATGCCGATGGACCAGAATCGCGCACCTTCCGGTGTGATAAACCACCAACGCCCGTCTCGCTTCTCAATCGTGTAACAGTCTGCCATGCTGTTGACGCTCCTTTCATCTTCTTGACAATCTTTAACCATTGTAGCAGTTTACACGATTTGTGACGATCTTTTCATGTAAATGAGGCTATTTAGTTAGCAAAGATTTTGATATGTTCTATCACAGATGTTATCCGTGTTCTTCCGTGTTTTCCGCTATTCTGACCACCCATCGATTCAGATATGAAAAAGTTAGAATTGCTCAATGATCGCTAAAACCCCTATATAGTAGACATTTCCACTGATAAAGACTGAGGCTTTTCAGATGCCGATAAAGCGTAGCAGTCGGGATCGCCAAGGCAGTTGCCAATTGATGCGGATTATAGAGTCCAAACAGATGACCGGTTGAAGCAAAAGCAAGACTTCTCACAGTTGTGATGTCATCTTTCGGAAGTTAGAATAGAGAAGTATTTGAAAATACATAACTGATTTGATAAGATGTTGTTGCATGGGATAGCCTCCTAAAATGTAATAGGTGAACTTTTATCATTTAGGATGATATCTCATGCACTAAAAGTCAAGAAAAAATCAAAACAAAACGCATTTTCATAGCGTTTTACATGCTAAATGTTGATTGCTATCAGCTTAAACACTATTATGAGAAATATCAGCTAATTTATTTTTTAATTTTCATATATCGTCCCATTTCAGGTTTATAGGTTATTCACTTTCAAATTCAAGTTTTGCAAAACGGAGAAAAATACCTCCACCTGGTCTTGCCAGAGGACCGTTGATGGCTAAACATGCAATCACATGTGTTGCACCCGGTTCAGCGTTATCAGTTACAACGACGCGTTGCGGGGCATTGAAACCAGAAGCAGCACCCCGTCCAGACTCTCCAAAAGCTAAGTCAATTTCACCGTTGACCCATACCTCACCGTAATCATCTATACAAGTATGAAACCATACCTTTGAACCAGCAACGGACTTTCCGTCAACTTCTTCAGGAATAGTGACAGTAATCCGATACCAACCAAAGCAAAGACCTTGTAAGACAACTTCTTGGATATTTTCACAAACATCCCAGTCTGAATCGTCATAATCACCAAGACGAGCTGGTGAGTCTGCCATTAGATTAACTAAGCCGCCATTAGGTTCACCAGGAACGAGTCCTTCTGCAAACTTCCAATGTGAATTTGTTAATTCAAGGTGTTCAGCATTTTCTAAATCAAGTTCAGCAATAATCATATATGTTCCTTCCTTAGTTTTAGTTTTGCCCGCCAAAGTTTATAGGCGATACATGTTGAACAAATCAGGAATATTCCTGCGATAAAAAAAGGTAAATGGATAGAGACATTGATAAGTAGTCCGCTTACGACATAACCGAGTAGGAATCCAGTGCTCCATGCCATATGTGTCAGTCCTACTCCGTGCCCCTTTTCATGTGATTCTGTAAATTCGTTGATAAACCGTGGTATAGTGGTAGATAGTGACCATGCAGCACCTGCACCAAGAATACCGAATATTTCCAAACCAACTAAAGAATCGTGATAAAATACCAGACCAAATGCGAGTATTGTGACAAATACATTTGCTACTAATGCAGGAATTCTGTGACCCATTATATCACATATTTTGCCTGTAACGAACTGACATGCAAATGCAAATAATAGGCTAAATGCACCATAATAGCCTGTGACCTTTTCTCCTGCGATATTTTTTATCAAGATGGGCATGAGTAGGTTCACAGAACCCCAATAATATGTTGGAAAGATGCGTAGACCAATAAGCATCCGTATGTTAGATCGACGGCATAAGTTAATGTAGTTTCCAACGTTTAATGTAGATTTCCATAACCCTTCCTTTCTCTGTTGTATGTTGTCCCTATGTTGTCTAAGCCGAGGTAGAAAAAACAAAGCAGATACAAACAGTATACCAGACAGAAAAACTGCACCAATTCCGAATACATTGTAGTCAATTCGGTGAATTATTTCTCCTGCAATTGCATTTCCGATTGCACTGCCAACTGTGCTACTGATAAAATATAGTCCTGTAGCAAACCCTAAACGTTCCGATGAAACAGAACTGATAAGATAAGATTGTCCGCCTGCTGTTTTGAAACCTGATGCTATTCCTTCATAACAGAGAATACCCCAAATAAATAACGGTATTTGTGTTATAAAAAGGCTCCCAATAACCACTGCCCCTGTAATACCGATGAGTAAAGTGGGTTTTCGTCCGAATCTGTCGCTTAACGTTCCTCCAATTAGTGCAGTTATACCTCCCAGACCTATAGGTATCGCACGTATTAATGATGCAAATAGAGGATTTTCATCTAATACTGCTACTGCATAAACCGGAAAGAAGAAATGAACGGGTCCGGTAATTAATCCGATAACAAACACGACGAGACATAAAGAAAAAAATCCTCGCGTCCACATCAGATTAAACCAGTAAATTGTTCCATAACAAAAGCCTGATTAAATGTTGATATTTTATTACCATTGCGAACTTATCCGAAGCAAACTATCTGTAATATTGGGTGCAGCAGTACCAAGTCCGCAAGCACTTGTTGCCTTCATCACCGATCCGATTTCAGTAATCAGTTCCTTCGATTTTGTATTAATCGGATCAGACAATAATTCTGTGAGTCTATGAGTCCCAATGCGACATGGAAAACATTTCCCACAAGATTCTTCAGCAAAAAATTCCATTGCGTTGTGTGCAACATCAAGCATATTTCGTGTATTGTCAAAGACCATTATACCACCTGCCCCGAGCATAGCACCAACCTTTTGAAAACTCGGTTCGTCAATAGTGATGTCTAATTCTTTTTCTCCGATAAATCCTCCTGACAATCCAGCGGAAGTAATTGCTTGAATAGTACGTCCTTCATAAGGTCCATCCGCCCAATCGTATAACAGTGTTTTTAGTGGTAGTCCAAACGGAACTTCGTAATTTCCAGGTTTTTGTATATCTCCTGATAGACTTATGATTTTTGTTCCAGATAGATCCTTATCAAAACTCAAGTTTTTATACCACATAGCACCGTGTCGCAGAATTTGTGTTGCAGCGGCAAGTGTCTCTACATTGTTGACTACAGTAGGTAGGTTTTCAAAACCGTGTGTTACTGGGTATGGAGGTCTGTTTCGCGGAAATGGATGTTTTCCTTCTAAACTGTTCAGCAGTGAACCTTCTTCTCCACACACATAAGCCCCTGCACCACGTCTGATATAAATGTGAAAGTTAAATTGCTCTCCAAGTATGTTATCTCCAAGGTATTCAGATTCTTCTGCTTCAGAGAGTGCTCGTTCAAGTGTTTTCAAGATTTCAGGATATTCATAACGGAGATAGATAAATCCTCGTGTTGCACCTGTTGCATAAGCTGCGAGTATCATTCCTTCAATTATAAGATGTGGTGCATAATCAAGAATGACTCTATCTTTGAAACACCCAGGTTCACCTTCATCTGCATTGCAAACAATAGTTTTTGGTTCTCCCGACGCATTCAGAACTGATTCCCACTTCATTCCTGTTGGGAATCCTGCCCCACCTCTACCTGCAAGTTGACTCTCTTTTAATATATTAATAACTTCAGTGGGAGTTTGTGATTTGATTGCATTTTTTAAAGCATCATACCCACCCTTGTGTTGGTAACCTTCTATTGTGTTGTAATGTGTTTCTCGGATATCTGCGAATATACATTCTTCACCGCTACCTGGGTAGGATGGTGGTAAAGGTGTGGGATGAATCTTTAGTTTATCTGCAATTCTACCTGTGAATACTTGATGACCTCTTAAAACAGGAACACAGTCATCACATCTTCCAGCACACGGCATTGGTGTTGCATCCTCGGTTTTCAGTTCTTTAAGGATTTCTAAACCACCTTGTAATCTACAAACAGGACCGGTACAGACGCGCGATGCGTTTTGTCCTGGTGCTTCTCGTGCGAAATGGTGATAAAAGGTAAGAGTGCCATATAATTCGGCAAGTGGGATTCTGAAACCTATTGCAATTTCACTTAATGCATCTTCTGAAATAAAACCATCCCTATCATGGATGGCATGTAATATACTTAGAAGTGGAGCAGGTGCGTTGCACCATTTTGCAATCAGTTCCGAATTTGTTACCATCTATTTGTCCAATATCATTACACTAATTTCTTTTTAAACTACGCATTTTGTTTTTCGTTAGAATATTCCTGATCTTTTGAAACCGTAATTAGAGTATCAGATTTTGATGTTATGGTCAACTTTTTTATATACACGTGTTGTGCTATTTAACAATGGGTGTGTTTATATTTCATATGTTCACTTCGTTGAGGTTTGAATGCTGCAATTTTCAGATACCCGACGACCTCAAAGGTAGGAGGGCACTCCGATTCTCGACTAACGATATGTTTCGTCGCGATTCGGAAATCGCTCCTACAGAGGAATAACTTTAGTAAATAGTCATAATTAATGGTAAACTGAATGGCTCTGAATGAAAATTGGAATAACCGATTTAATAACTTTATCTGCATTTAGTTGTTTTTAGTTGTTTTTTAGTCGTTTTTTTTATATTTTTGGTTAAGTGTCCTCGATCCTGTAGTGATAAGGGTTTAAGTCGGTTTTTATTATTGACGGAAATTAAAAAAAACAACTAACAGCAAGTTTTTTTTAGTCGTTTTTTCGGTTTTGTGTTTTGATATGTTGTCATTGCCTTGCAGAAGTATTGTGTGATTTATTTGAAGATTTCGTTTTTGGATTTGGCAGATTGTCATTGGGTTCCTCTATTTTGTAAGTTGTGTGTTGGTTGTTGGGTTATATTATACTTGATGGTCGTTCGTTTTTGTAGTGTTATTGATTTTGATAACAATATATATCCAATATGTTTAATGTCCGTTTCAGTTTTTTGGTTTAGTCTTCAGTATTGACTAAACCGGGATTTTCAGGATAATAGGTCGCTCCTACAGAAGAAAGATTGCCAATAAATAACAATGGTTGAATCCAGTATGGATAATATTATTAGAATTGGTATAAGTATATCAATGATTGGAGATTGCTGCCCCTTGCTTAAACATTCGAACCGAATTCGCAATAAACACACTAATCAATTCAACGTCAAAATTAAAAACACCTATTTGAGTAATATATACTGTCCTGATTAACTGGGACAGGAAGGATTCTGACAATTCGCAGTCTACTCGGTCTCAAGAAATACGTTAAACAATATCAATACGCAGTTTTGATCAGTTTCATACTTGTGGTTCTGACAAATGGGTTACTGCTGATCAGTCCAAAAATCTTACAAACATTTTTTGATGAGTTAGAACAAGCGTATCGGGATATAAACATCACCGTATCTCATGATCGGATATTGCTTTTTGCCTCACTCCTTTTTGGAGTAGCACTGATCGGTGGGATAATACGTTTTGCACAAAGACGGATTATCCAAGGTGTTGCTCGTAAGATAGAATTTCATCTACGTGCCGATTTCTTTCTCCATCTTCAAAAACTCTCCGCATCATATTACGATAATGTCCGAACTGGCGATTTGATGACGCGTGCCACGAGTGATCTAAACGCAATTAGGATGGTTCTTAGTAGTGCGATTATGTATACTGCTGATGCTACCGTATTTTTTGGTTTGGCACTTGTCATTATGCTTCGTATTGATACAAGTTTGACACTTGTCGCATTGTTGCCCTACCCGATTCTTGCATTGGTTATTCGTTTCCTTGGTAAACGTCTACATGCGCGTTATGAACGCATTCAAGATGCCTTTTCTGTGATGAACACAAAAGTGCAGGAGAATTTATCAGGCGTGCGTGTCGTGAAAGCATATACATTGGAAGCGAATGAAATTGACCACTTCAATGGATTAAATCAAGAATTTGTCCATCGCAACCACATGCAGATTAAATTGATGTCTTTCTTCTTTCCGTTGTTCCGTTTTCTACCGGGAATAGGTATTGTTGTGCTGCTCTGGATGGGTGGACTCCATGTTATTGATGGAAAAATAACACTTGGTGATTTTGTTGCATTCCAAGCATACCTTATGATGCTTGTACGCCCAATGATTACACTCGGTTTCATTGTTAATACCTTTGAACGTGGTGCAGCATCTATGGATAGGATTAATGAAATCCTTAACGAAGAACCTGAAATATATGATTCGGAACGTGTAAAATGGAATATAAAAAATATTGAAGGTGAAATAGTATTTAAAAACCTGAATTTCTCCTATACGGATGGGCAAACCGTACTTAAAAATATAAATCTAAAAGTCAACAAAGGCTCTACCCTTGCGATTGTTGGGGGAACTGGCTCAGGAAAATCCACATTTGTAAACCTTATTCCGCGTATACGTCAAGCAGAACGGGGAACCATATTTATTGATGGAACTGATATACAGGACATACCATTAAGTATTCTACGTTCAAATATCGGGTTTGTCGAACAAGAACCATTTCTATTTTCTGACTATTTACGGAATAACATCGCTTATGGGATGGAAACACCGAATGACGATGAGATTAAAGAGGCAGCGCACACAGCAGACCTGTTAGCACAAATTGAAGAATTTCCTGATGGATTACAAACATTGCTTGGTGAACGTGGCATGACAATATCAGGTGGACAACGACAACGTAGTGCTCTGGCACGCGCAATATTGATCAAACCTAAAATACTCATCCTTGATGACGCATTCGCAAATGTTGATACACAGACTGAGGACACAATACTAACCAGACTGTCGGAAATTATGAAGGATAGGACAACCATACTAATTTCACATAGAATTTCAACAGTTAAAGGCGCGGATAACATAATCGTTTTGAATGACGGTAGCATTGTGGAGTCAGGAACGCACGAGCAGCTTCTAAATAAAAATGGCATTTACGCAGGTATATATGAAACACAACTCCTTCAGGATGAACTTGAGGAACTTTAAAGAGGAATAACAGATGTTTGGTATGGGTAGTAACCTATATGAATATAGTGATGAAGAGGATAACATCGGTAAGGTGTATGATCGTGAGTTGATGAAACGACTCATCGCATATCTAAAACCCTATAAGTTCCAACTGGTTGTTATTGCATTTCTAATGGTTGGCACAACACTATCACGTTTAGTGGGACCCTATCTTATGCAAATTGCTATTGATCAGCATATCATACCTGGTGAATTAGAAGGATTGGGTTTGATTGCAGCTTTTCTTGTTATGGGATTGATAGGTGAATTTTTGTTTTCCTATTTTGAAGAATATCGTATGCAAATGGTTGGTCAACATGTAATGCGTGATTTACGTCACACGTTGTTCTCACATTTACAACGTTTGGACGTGCAATACTTTGATAAAAATCCTGTTGGAAGATTAATGACACGGGTTATGGGAGATGTGCAAGTTCTGAATGAACTCTTTACCTCTGGTGTCATCACAGTTTTCGGGAATCTGTTGAGCATTCTCGGTATAATGGTGGCGATGCTGCTTTACAACTGGAGACTGGCGTTTGTAACGTTTGCTGTAATCCCTATAATCTTTGGAGCAACACTTGTCTACCAAATATATTCGCGTCGTGCCTTTCGTGAACAACGTAAGCAGTATGCACGAATCAATGCATTTCTTCAGGAGAATATTGTTGGGATGACGACAATGAAACTATTTGCACAGGAACGGCGGAGTTACCTGCGTTTTAATGAACGGAACCGTCGATACCTCGCCGCGAATCTCAATAGTATTTTCTATTTTTCTATTTTCCATCCCTTAATTGAGGTGACAGCATCGCTTGCAACTGCCGTAATTATATGGTTCGGTGGTGGACAAATTGTTCAGGGCGCGTTGACATTTGGGGTTTTAGTTGCATTCATCCGTTATGCAGAACGTTTCTTTTGGCCAATCCGAGAACTCAGTGAGAAATATACCATTTTCCAAAACGCGATGGCATCATCTGAACGTATCTTCCAACTACTTGATACTGAACCTGATATTGTTTCTACTACAGAGAAACGGGGCATAAAAACGTTGAAGGGTGAGATAGAGTTTCGTAACGTTTGGTTTGCTTATAACGACGAGGATTATGTTTTACGAGATGTATCGTTCAAGGTGGAACCGGGTGAAAAGGTTGCACTTGTAGGACATACAGGTGCCGGTAAAACTTCAATCATCAATCTACTATGCCGATTCTATGAGATAAACAAGGGGCAAATTTTGATTGATGGCGTAGACTTACGTGAAATGAATTTGGAGGAACTACGAAGTGCGATTAGCATTGTTCAACAAAATATCTTCCTATTTTCCGAAACCATTGAACGGAATATCAGTTTGGGGAATACATCCATTCCAACGCAACAAGTTGTGCAAGCATCAAAAAATGTTCATTTAGATCGTTTTGTTCAGAAAATGCCTGATTTGTATGGAACAGAAATCAAAGAGGAAGGAGGCGGATTATCTGTTGGACAGAAACAGTTAGTTGCCTTTGCACGTGCATTAGCATCAAATCCAAGTATTCTTATTCTTGATGAGGCTACCTCAAGTGTTGACACAGAAACCGAGATTTTGATTGAAGATGCCCTCAGTCGGTTGATGGAAGATCGCACATCGGTAGTAATTGCACATCGTCTATCTACAATCCAGAATGCAGATAAAATAATTGTGATGCATCGTGGAGAAATCCGTGAGATTGGTACACATAACGATTTGCTACAAAAAGGTGGGATATATTATCGGTTGTATCAGTTGCAATACAAAGGACAAGAAGGAAGATAGGAATTCTATTTCTGATAATATTGTCTAACTCTAAGCATCTATTTACGGAAGAGATGCGTTTGTAGTCGCTTAATTCATTTCGCTTCTTACATTATCGTAGGGGCGAGGTCTCCTCGCCCGAATGCCCACGTAAATCGGAGCGAGCAAAGCGATTCAGACAAGCAAGAATCATTAAATTGATGCCTATGGTTCGATAAACCAACCCAACCTACAGTGGTAATTGGATTTAATTATCAAACTCACGTTACAGTAATATAGAGCAGATTTACCATGTTTCACATATTTAAGAATGTATTTCAACAATTCAAACAACACCAATGTCTACATCAAGCTGCATCGCTTACGTTTACATCATTGCTATCACTTGTTCCTTTATCAGCTGTTGCCCTTTTTCTTTTAAATACTTTCGGTGTAGTAAACAACGAGAATTCTCCATTGATTGCTACACTTAACAATTATCTACCAAGTTATCGGGCAGACGAAATAGTTTCTGGTATCTCGGAATTTACGAATAGAAACCTTACCGGACTTGGGGTTGGCGGGTTCTTATTCTTTCTTGTTATATCTCTGATCCTATTCATTTCTATTGAAAACCACTTTAATCATATATGGGGAAGTCCTCGTAGACTTCCATTGATGCGTGCCTTTCAAAAATACTTAGTTTTCTGCATGTTGTTGCTAATTGGACCTTTGGTAATATGGCTCATTTTTTCACAGGTTAGGAACGTGTTGATATCTAACTTGTTTCCTTGGATTTCTGTCTATTTTTTGTTTTTCGTCATGTATATTGCATTTCCCAACACTTCTGTTAATTGGATATCTGGATTGATCGGTGCAGTAATATCAGGAACACTTTTTCAAATCGCAAGAATTGTGTTTGCAAATTACTTTGCATTGGTTTGGCAAAATTATTCAGACATCTATGGAACATTTGCAATGCTAATAATATTAGCAATATGGATTTATGCAACTTGGACAGTAATACTATTTGGGGTTGAGGTATCTAATACAGTCCAACGTTCAGTATTTACTAAGAAAATGTATGGTAAATTTCTAAATGATCATAGCGAATTAATTAATGTTCCAGGCATTATCTCGTTGTATCTCATAGTAGCGGAACATTTCAATAAAGGGAAAGGGGCATGTTCAACATCAGATGTTGCTACTACTGCAAAGGTATCTGAAACACTGGTTCAACAGATATTTGAATGTTTCAAAGCAGCTAATCTACTGTATGAGGTAGAAGGAGATACAAAAGGATACATTCCTGTCAGATCGTTAGATACAATAACACTTGACTCTCTGATTGTTTCAGTTGATGATGAACTGACTAAACATTTTACAGAGGAGTTGGATGCATCACCGGAGTTGACCAAGATCTTTACTGATCTTCAAGAATCTCAAATTGATAAACTAAAAGATATTACAGTGAGTTCAATTTTAGATGATTTTAGTTGATACTAAACGTAGATGTGAATCTAAAATAAAATATCATCAATGCCATACAATATATGTAGGCATTTTCAAAACAAGTCCAATCAGACTCCATACACATCCAAGCGTATAATCCCCCAAGATTAAGCCTAAGAAAAATGGCACAGCTTGGCGGTACAACTTAACGCCACCAATTTTTAACACTGTCGCTTTTGCTAACCAACTAAGAAAAATCGGAAACCACAACCTTCCCATTCCTGTTCCGCTGACCAACACATAGCCACCTGGATGTAGGGGCCACCAAAGAAAACGCACCTTCATAATCATAAGGAATATAGTAAATAGAAAACTACTACTAATTACACCGAGTTCTGGGACGCTTGCCTCCCGTGGACTGACAAGCCATGTATGTAATCGATTGAACGTCTCCCACCCCATATAGACGATCCAACCGCGTGCCTTACTTCCTGCACCCATATCATATAATACATGTAGATATGCCCAAAAAGTAATCAATATACCGAAAACTATTGCCAATATCATACCTATCAGAAGTTGACGATAACCGATTCTACTGCGCTCTGCTAAACGAAACGCCTCTAACTCACTCGGAGTAGGATGTGCACGGAAACACCGAACAAATGGATACAGAAATGTTAGACCTGTTAAGTTTCCTAAACCGAGTCGTCTTGTCCCTAAACCTAATACCATTGTCCGTCCGGGATCCACAAGAATTAACTGATGTAATGGAGGTCCAATTTCAGCCCGAATCCTTGTTATACCCAGAATCATTGGGAAGTATAGCAAGAAAAATAATCCGATTGCCCATAATGCCATACCCATTTGAAAACAGAAAAAGAATAGAAACAATATTCCAACAGTAAACAACAATGCTGCAGATCGGTATCGCATCGGTTCAGTAGAATCGTCAGGAGGAGATACTCCGCGTGGTTGTGGAATACCAAATACCTTTCTAATGATGCGTCCGTAATAACGTCTTCCCATCCATAGCGGTATGCACCCAAACGCAAGCCACGCACCAGTTTGCTGTTCAAGGTTGTATATGTTTCTCGCTCCAAACATATCAGTTACGACAAGCTGCACACGGGTTAACACCCAAAAAAACCAACAAGAAAACGAAAGATCCAATGGAGTAAAGAACATCAACCCAATGCTAAAAGGATAGAAGGAGATATTGATAGGACCCATCGCACTCCACGGTTTGGCACTGAATTGACCAAGACGTTTGTTCCTAATTGGTAGCGAAGGGATTTCAGGGAATAGAAAACTCAAGCCATTTAGTAGTTCAACACTTGCTGCAAGTGCGAATCCGAGCCACATCCAAGGAGAACTAAAGAATCGTTTTGGGTTACTCGTCAAAGCTAAAGGCAATTGGACAATAGGATAGTTGAGACGTTCATTCTCAGTCCACTGCTTACGGAGAAATATAGTAACTGCCAACAAGGTCAACCACAGCGCAATTACAAAACTGGACCAAGCAAGAACCGGAGGGATCCATGCATTGAGAGTATCAGGATTATAAAATGTGGAATCCCCGTTATAGAATCCATCAAGAATACGTGGGTTTTTGACAGCAATCCAATCTGGGAGGTTATTCCCAAAAAGAGACAACCATTCATTTTCAGGAGAAGCGAACTGGAATGTATGTGCTAAGACGGGTATGAGGTAACCCATCATTGTATGTCCACTGAGCGTTGTAACCATCACGACCATTACATAGATGGTCTGAAGGTCGGCTTGGGACATTGCCAATTTGGGAAGATATTTTTGAAATAAGAGATTGAGAAGGACGAAAACAAGAAGGGTGAAGACAGCATTGAAGAACAGCGATGCGATTGTCAATTGGGTGGAATGCCACACCTCTGTTCCCATGAGACACCAGTAGCTATTAAAAGCCACAAGGACTAATCCAATTAATAGGATGTGCGGCTTAACACGGTGCTGTTTTCCGTTAGCCATCTGGACTCCTACTGATATACTGTAATGCCTGCTGTAGAATATCCTCGTTATTATAGTGTGTCAATTTGTTTTGTAGATCTGAATCATTTGTTAATTTCAATATTTCTTTACATAACAGTGGTAGTGTTCGTACAACATTATCAACAATGGTTATACTCGCCTGTTTAGCAGTTCGAGACATCGGGTTTAGATCTACCGTAACTACATCTTTTCCCATCTTTCGGAGTGCCTCACAGCGATCCCCATCTTCAAGTGGTACAAAAACAACATCAGCTATGAAAATACCCCCTGGATGTACATATTTTCTATTGGAATCAATATATGAGAGTTGAGCATCCTGTGAGGGCATCAGCACATTGTCTGCACCATTTTTCAATAGGTGTTGCCGGATTTTCTCTTCTCTTCCAGTCTCTGTGTGAAATATGTTGACTTCCAAAGGTGCTTTTAGTATGTGAGCTAATTCTATGAGTTCCTTCGGCACCAATGCAGCTACATTACCATTCACGGAGATGACTGGGTGATTTGATAGCTTCAGCATCGCAGCAGCAACACATATTGCATTTGTAGCAAACGATTGTGTTTTCTCACCAATTAGGTAGTCAAAAGCTTCCCCGCGTCCGTGTGCAATGAGACCGTGGATAGATGTGATGCCTTTCTCTACACCTTCAACTATTCTATCTCGTAATGTCAACGAAAGATAACGCGGATGTGACTTAGGTACATCGCTCATATAATAGCACCTTAATATCAGTTTATGTCTATTATACAGTGCCTTGAATTAGTTTTCAAGTAAGCGGTATCTTGGACAGATCCATTCAGTTTCCAAATCCTATTTTTTCAATATTAAACCTTCCTTTGTAGGAGCGACCTCTTATCCTGAAAATCCTTGTTCAAACAATTTTGACAACTGAAAACCGAAACATACATAAAACATACATGAAACATATTGTCCCAAACCACACAACCCCTTCACACCCTTTCCCACCACCTGTTATACTACTACCACTATGAAACACAAAAACCGACTACACCCCACATTCACAACAAAAACCGTCACCCATCACCCAAAAGCTGACCAAAATCAAGCAAATAAAAAACGCACAAAAAATGAAAAACTCAGAATTTTCAAAAACCCCTATAAACCCAGTACCAGACTGGCATAACCCCAAACATCAAAACGCACAAATGTGCAAAAAACACCTTATTTTAGTGCGTTTTTAGATGGAGCAAAAACCGATGTATTCACAAGAAAAGCACAAACAATTCGCAGTCAATCCCTTTAACCTCATTCTAATCGTACGGACGAGGTTACCTCGCTTGTCTAATCTGTATTTTCTCTTTATTCGGAATGGGAAACTCCTCCTTATGATTGGAATGTGCTGTGGAATCAACCCTTTCTGTGTCTTCAGTGCTTCAGACAGTAATGTCAACAATTGAATGTCTCAGTTCTTAGAAACCAAAACCTCCTATGTGATAACACACTTGCAATTTGCTTGATTTTGAAGTATAATTACAATCGTATTTATAGCGTATATTTTATAAAATTAAATTGATTAAACAGTGAATTAAGCCTTATTTGGGTAATATATTAGAGGAACTTAGTTATCTTATGTCAACTAAAGTAGGTATTAATGGTTTTGGGAGGATTGGTCGAAATGCCTTTCGTGCGGCGTTGCTGAATTCCGCACTGGATATAGAATTTGTTGCTATTAACGATTTGACTAATCCAGATACGCTTGCGCATCTACTCCAATATGACTCAGTTCATGGAATTTTGACGGACGAAATTGCAGCAACAGACAACGGATTAGTTGTTAATGGGAAAGAAATACAAGTATTCGCTGAACGTGATCCTGCAGATTTACCGTGGAGTGAACTTGGAGCTGATGTTGTTATAGAATCTACAGGTTTTTTTACAGATAGAGAAGATGCAGAAAAGCACATTACTTCTGGTGGTGCAAAGAAAGTTGTTATATCCGCACCAGCAAAGGGTGAAGATATTACAATCGTAATCGGTGTGAATGATGATAAGTATGATAGTAAAGAACATCATGTGATTTCCAATGCTTCGTGTACGACGAACTGTCTTGCACCAGTTGCTAAAGTTTTACATGAGAACTTTGAAGTTGAAAGTGGTTTGATGACCACTGTACATGCATATACTGGCGACCAACGAGTCCACGATTTTCCACATAAAGACATGCGTAGAGCACGTGCGGCTACTTTGTCAATGATTCCGACAACAACTGGTGCTGCTGTTGCCGTTGGGAAAGTACTTCCAGAATTGAACGGAAAATTGGATGGGTTTGCTATCCGTGTTCCAACACCAAATGTCTCTGTTGTGGATCTCACCGTTGAACTTAAGCAAAAACCTTCTGCTGAAGAAGTTAACGCTGCTTTAAAGGATGCATCTGAAAATTCATTAGAAGGTATTTTAGGATATTCTGAACTCGACCTTGTATCTTCAGACTTCAACGGCAACAAATTATCATCAGTGCTTGATGCACCATTTACGAAAGTAATCGAAAACGGTTTGGTCAAAGTTCTTTCATGGTATGACAACGAGTGGGGATACTCAAATCGTCTCGTAGAGCTTGCATCTCGCGTGATATAATGGGAAGGACTATGAGAACACCTATCATTGCTGGGAATTGGAAACTAAACAAAACCGTTTCCGAGGCAGTTGCACTTACGAGTGAATTGAAGGAGTTAGTTGAAGGAACCGATGGTGTAGAAATTGTCGTTGCACCGACTTTTACTGCTCTTCATGCTGTTAGTAATTCCATTAAAGACAGCAACGTCCTACTTGCTGCACAAGATGTTTATTGGGAAGATAGTGGAGCATATACAGGTGAAGTGTCCGCACCGATGTTGAAAGACGTTGGATGTGATTACGTTATAATCGGACATTCAGAGAGACGGCAATATTTTGGTGAGACGAATGAAACAGTCAATCAAAAAGTAAAAACTGCATTATCACACAACTTAAAACCGATTGTTTGTGTCGGTGAACAACTTGAAGAACGGGAATCTGGACAGACCGAAAGCATCATTAAGGATCATATCACGGGTGGAACCAGTGGGTTAACTGCTGATGCTTTGTTATCATGTGTAATCGCTTATGAACCAGTATGGGCAATAGGCACTGGAAAAACCGCCACACCAGAACAAGCACAAGAAGTACATCAGTTTATACGGAATTTGCTAAGGGATAACTTCTCAGATGAAGTTGCATCTCAAGTAAGAATACAATACGGGGGAAGTGTCAAGCCTGAAAATGCAGCAGAACTTATGGCACAACCCGATGTGGATGGTGCACTTGTTGGTGGGGCAAGCCTTCAAGCAGAATCTTTCGCACAAATTGTGAAAAACACAATATAGTTTTATGATTTGCCAAATCGACATATAGAGAGGAATATATAATGGGACTTTTCGTAACAATAGCACTAATAATCTTTGTTCCAGTTTGTATTGTCCTGACATTGATTATTCTCTTACAAGACAGCAAAGGTGAAGGTTTGTCATCAAGTGCATTTGGTGGTGCAGAGATGCAATCTATTCTTGGTGGACATGGTGCAGCAACATTTCTGAGTAAACTTACTACTTGGGTTGCTGTTGGATTTATGGTGATTTCACTGTTCTTAATGCGTTTTTATGGAGAGACTGGATCTACCAACCTAACTCCCATAGATGATGAATCACAACAAGCCCAAGAGGCTACTGGTGCAGATGCCGGAGACCAGATTGAAAAAGACACATCTGATGATGATCCAAAAGGAACAATTACAACCAAACAAGAACCAAGTGATGATACAAACGAAGACACACCTGCGGATGACCCAAAAGGAACTGAATAGTAAGTGACAGATATACACAGGACAAATCAAGAAGTTGATTCTGTGTCTGATGAGGCTAATCTAAATGACATTTCGTGGACCGTTCACCCATTCGTTGAGAATTGGAAACGTTCCACATTCTTATTACTATTTCTGTTATCTATTTTGGTTATCATTTTTATTAGTTTTAAGTCAATTTTATATCTGCTTTTTTCTGCAATTCTACTAATCGCACCACTCTACAAATACTTTCTACCTTTTCATTTCTGCTGTAGTATAGACCACCTCGTAGTCGCTGCATGTTGTTACAAAGTTGAACGTGAGTGGTCTGATTTTCGCAGCTTTTATGTTGACAAAAACGGTGTACTTCTTAGTCCGTTCGCAAAACCGACGCGCCTTGAAAACTTCCGTGGCACTTATATCCGTTTTGGAACACACCCTCCTGAAGAAATCGTAAATTATATCCAAGACAAACTTAACCCGGAGTCCTAATATGAACCAACAAAATCCAAATAGTGATCTAAAAATTGACGCAATTGATCAATTGAAATCCACTATTACTGATGTTGTAAATACACAAGAGATAACCGACATTCATACACATCTTTTTAGTCCACCTTTTGGAGAGCTCTTGTTATGGGGTATCGATGAATTGTTGACCTATCACTATCTTATCGCTGAGGTATTCCGAAAATCAGATGTATCGTATCAGCAATTTTGGTCAATGACAAAACCTCAACAAGCAGATTTGATCTGGCAAACGCTTTTCATAGATAATTCTCCAATAAGTGAAGCTTGCCGTGGTGTTATCACAACATTAGATGCATTAGGGTTAGATGTCAGTTCACGGAACTTAAATGAGTATCGCGCCTATTTTTCTGACACATCTGTTGAGGACTTCATTGATACTGTTTTTGCACAGTCAAATGTCTCTAATGTTGTAATGACGAATGATCCATTTGACCCTTTAGAGATACCTGTGTGGGAATCTGGTGATACAGGAGATAAACGGTTTGAAGCTGCCCTTCGTATGGACGTGCTAATAAATACCTACGAGGAATCTGGTTATGATCAACTAAAGGCACTTGACTATGATGTAGACCCAAAACTTTCATCAGAGAAAAGTTACAAAGAAGTGCGTCGCTTTTTGGAGATATGGATACAACGGATGAACCCAAAATACATGGCTGTCTCCCTACCTCCAGACTTTCAATATCCTGATGATGGTGTTCTTGGTCGTCTGTTTGATAATTGTATTTTACCTGTGTCGCGTGAATTCAACGTTCCATTTGCTTTGATGATAGGTGTGAAACGTGCTGTCAATCCTCAACTTCGGATGGCGGGAGATGGTACTGGAAAAGCAGATTTGACAAGCCTTGAAACACTGTTACGCGAAAATCCTGACAATAAATTCCTCGTGACGCTTCTATCCAGAGAAAACCAGCATGAACTGTGTGTTATCGGACGCAAATTCAAGAATCTGATGATATTTGGTTGTTGGTGGTTTATGAATAATCCAAGTATCATTGAAGAGATAACACGCGAGCGTATTGAATTACTGGGGTTGAGTGTCATTCCACAACATTCGGATGCGCGGATATTAGATCAACTTATTTACAAGTGGAAGCACTCTCGACAGATCATTGCTGACGTTTTGTTTGAAAAATATCAATCTTTGATAGATGTTGGGTGGAGTCTAACAAAGTCAGAAATTGAAAGGGATGTGAATAATCTATTCGGTGGTAACTTTGATAAGTTTCTGAATGGGAATTAATAGCAAGTTATAGATTTACGCCTTTAACATGTGCATGGTGTACTGCTGCATTTTGGACAACCCTTTTCATATATACTTGCAGCATCTTCAAGTGAAATACCGAGCAGACTTGCAAGTGTAGATAACCACGCGAAAACATCCGCAAATTCCTCACGCAATCTTTCCATATCTTGTGGTTCTTTACGAATTTCCTTTGCTAATTCTCCTACCTCCTCTACAAACCAGGTGAATGTTAACGGGACACCGCGTTCAGAATCGCGTTCATAATATATTGCCTCAATCTGTTTTTGAAATTCTTGTATAGTCATTTAAGTTAATCTTTTCTTCAATCATCAGAATAGATAAATTTATAACCTTACTGGATTTCCATTGCATCAGCAAATACATCCTCAAGGGAATGCTTCACCTCTCTTAATTGTCGGAGTTGAACACCAGTTTCATGTGCTAATTTAAAGAAAAATGTGCCTTCTGTTTTTTCCTGTTCTCTGGAGGTAACACGTATGTGACCATCTTGTCTCAGTTCAGTATCATAGGGGTGGCGCGCTAATGCGGAAACATAAGAATCACGATCCCCTACTATTTTCAGATCAAATGCTTGTCCGATGTTTTTTCTGAGTTCTTCGATTTCACCTTGAATTACAAGACTACCGTGTGATAGTCCCATAACATAACGACATGCAGACTCTACATCAGGCAAGAGATGTGATGATAAGACAACATCTATCCCTTTATCAACAGCAATATCCTGTACAAGCAAAAGCATTTCCTCTCTACCTGATGTATCCATACCATTGGTAGGTTCATCAAGTAGTAATAACTTGGGATCATGCACTAAAGCTTGTGCTAACTTTACACGTTGACGCATCCCCACAGAATATCCCTCAATTGGACGGTACCGTTCCTCATCTATACCGACATAATATAGAACTTCGTGTGCGCGTTGCATGGAATCACGTGCAGGCATACCGCATAATTCGCCCGCATAAGCGACCAGTTGAACAGCATTCATTTGTGGAATTAAACAGTCGTCTTCAGGCATATATCCAACTTTTTGACGAATTGAAACTTGTTCAGAATTTATATCCAACCCGAACACCTTGGCATCACCATTACTTGGCATAATAAAACCGAGTAACATCTTTATCAAAGTGCTTTTTCCTGCACCATTAGGTCCTAATAATCCGATGGCACCACCACCTTCTAATTCCACCGATAAATCATTCAAAGCAGGATTTGTGCCAAAATAGACTGAAAGGTTATTTATTTCAATTAACATAGTTTTTATTTACTTCATTTATATATTCGTTTCACACGTTTGCCTATGTTTGTTAGAATCTCATACGATATTGTATTTGCATGATCTGCGATTTCATCTGCGCTGATTTCTTCGTTTCCCTGTTTTCCAATCAATACCACCTCATCTCCCACCGTCACCTTGTCTGCTGACTCCAATTTACACACCATCATATCCATACAGATCCGACCAAGAATAGGACGACGAATTCCGCCAATTAACACTTCACCTTTACCTGATAATGCTCTTGGATATCCATCTCCATAGCCAACTTGTATACTTGCTATCCGTATTCTATTTTGTGCCTTATATGTCAGTCCATAACTAACAGTTTCTCCAGGTTCAATATAATCAATCCATCCGATCTTAGCCTTCCATGTGAGAGCAGGATTGAGTTGGATAGACTTTTTCTTAGTAGGATAGATTCCATATAAACTCAAGCCTGTTCGAACAGCGTCAAGATGGGATTCATGTATTGTATGTGCTGCAGCACTATTGGCAATATGTAGTAAATGAATGTCCGATATGTCCTTTATAACTGAATGAAACCTATTCAGTTGTAGGTGTGCAAAACTATGATCGTCTTCATCTGCAGTAGCAAAGTGGGTAAAAACACCTTCAATCTCAAGTAGGGATAAGGATTTTAGTTCTTTGATAAACTTTTTTGCTTCAGTGTAGCGAACACCACAACGATTCATTCCAGTATTAACATTGATATGTATTTTTGCCTTTAATTTATTAGCAGGTTGTGATTGGTGATTTCTATCTAAAATCACTCTGTTTAGTTGTTCTGCCAAAATCCAATTGTCAACTGCAGCAGTCAAATCGTAATCAATAATATCTACTGCTAAATCTGGTAAAGGACTAAACAGAATGAGAATAGGAATTTGAATGCCTGCTTGACGTAGTTCAATTCCTTCAGCAACCGTTGCAACAGCAAACATATCCGCAATATTTTGTAATGCTTCAGTAACAGGAATAACACCGTGTCCATAAGCATCTGCTTTCACAACTGCAATTAGTTTACTGCCTGTATGTTCTTTTATTGCTTTTGCGTTTGCTTTTATTGCATTTAGGTTTATTTCTACGTGTGTTTGATTCGTTGCATCCACAACTAAATCCAGTTTTTAACGAATTTCAGTCAGAGATCCTTCAACCCCAATTATCGTTAGTTTTTGAAGAAGCCATGCATCTTGCATTACGTTTACTATTTCCAATGTAA
The DNA here is from genome assembly GCA_022824265.1 of Candidatus Poribacteria bacterium. Lineage (GTDB taxonomy): Bacteria > Poribacteria > WGA-4E > WGA-4E > WGA-3G > MSPOR6. Next base: position 82,400 of record JAJEAG010000021.1, read on the forward strand.
GTTTAAGTTCATAGACACCTGAAGACTGTAAGATTGATGAAACATCAACTTCGTCTGCAATTAATACCGGACCGTCAGGTTGTACTTCCCCAATATCACGATTCCGTACAATTGTTGTGTCGTCAATAGAGATAGTCAAAAATGCCCCTGTCCGTGCGGTTTCTTGTAAGATCTCATATCGCAATCTGATGTTATCAAGAAACACCTCGTCAACATTTAACCTATATTTTAATGTCTGCGTAAAGGTATTACCTTGCCAATATCGGTTCGGAGATGCAATAATTGCATGTCCAATATTCACAGTAATACGTATCTCATCACGAACAGTTACTTTTCCATCTGTGACTTCAAGTGTTATCGTATATGTACCTGTATTTTCAGGGGCAATATAAACTATTGATGTTCCTTCGCCAACTATTCTTCCACCATTCGTGTTCCACTCGTAGACAAGAACATCAGCATTCGCAGAATAGTCAACATTCGCCTTAATGGCTGTAGTATCACCGATATTGAGTGTTTGGGAATCAGATTCTAAATCTATATCAAGCATCTCAGAATCTAAATTCAATAGATTTTCTGTGTCGCATGCAGGAACTATACACATAACGCACAAGACACAGAAGATAGGGAGTAGAATCCGTAAGTTTATGCTTTTCATAACAAATATATTATACCATAATTGAAGCAGAATCGTTAGTTAGTTTGTATGTTTCGGTTGCGAAACCACAAAAAGAGAGGGATAAAACCGATTGAGTTGACTAACAATATAGTAGATATAGCATTTAACTCAGGTGTCATACCAAACTTTAGACTTGAGTAAATATACACCGATAATGTTGTATAACCAACCCCAGAAGTAAAGAAAGTGATAACAAAATCATCTATTGAGAGCGTGAAAGCAAGTAGTGCTCCACCGATTATACCGGGTGAAATGAGTGGTAATGTAATATGCCAAAAAGTCTGCCATTCGTTTGCACCAAGATCAAGGGCTGCTTCTTCTATAGTATCATCATATCCCTGCAATCGCGCTCGGACGACAATGGTTACATACGCAATACAAAAAACAACATGTGCGATAATTACCGATGATAACTTCAGTGGAAATTTGATTTGTGAGTAGAAAGTTAACAACGCTATCGCTAAAACAATATCTGGAATTATTAGCGGAAGATATAAGATTCGAGTTAAAGTTGTGCGTAACTGAAACTGGTACTTATTGATTGCGAGTGCTGCTGCCGTTCCAATGATTGTTGACAATAACGTTGATACACATGCTATGATCAAACTATTTTTACAGGCACGCCATGCATCTGGATTACTAAATAGTTTAGTATACCAACTTAGAGAGAACCCTTCCCAAACAGATATCTGATCCCCACTATTGAATGAGAACACAACTACCACTATGATCGGAATATAGAGGAACAGAAAAACAAATATTACATTAGTTTCTAATAGTCTTTTCATCATATTTGCATCGTCTGAATTTCCTTAAATTGACGCTTATGGTTCGGTTTCCTAACTGAACCTGTGTAAATAGTGCGGTTAGAAACCGCACCTACCACGGAGTGTGAATATATTTTTGGATTTTACTATAATACACTGATGGTTTGTAGGAGGGAACTTCGATTCCTGACTATCAGTGAGTTTCGTCGCGATTCGGAGATCACTCCTACAGAAATGTGTCTCTTTAATTTCAATGTTCACTATAATCATGCAATTTCCTCAATATCAATATACAATCTCATGATTATTCAATTCTTCTTGAAAAAACTGCAGCTGCGATTACTGCAAATCCAAATAGTGTAAAAGGCATTTGCCATAAAAGAAAACTCATGTGCGTATGAATATATGAATGCGCTTTGAAGATTATAAACCAAGATAACGGTGCTGAAATTGAAAACCAAGTTGTAATTATCAAGGCAATAATTTTGGGATTACTCACATCATTTTTATTAATCCGCCAATAAAGTAATATTGAAGTCAATACAAAAAGGACAATAAGGTAGTAATATCGGATTTTGAAAAGATAGTTTGATATGAATGTGTTTGTAGTAGATATATAGTTATTAAGATCGAAGAATATACCATTTATGTAGGTGATAACGACTCCGTACGCACCTGCTTCAAGACTGGCAGCATATACAGGAGGAAAGTCTTCAGCGTTTCCATAAGTGCGTTTACCAAAAGACCAAATCACATGCTCAACACCATCCATAAAACCACCTTTCACAGCACCAATCTGGAAACATAACATTATCATGCTTAGAAAAATAGCTACACCAGAACCAAGAACGACAACCGATGTCAATTTCAAGCACTTTTCCTTACTCCACTTGTCAAGAAATGCATAATATATACAAGGAGTGACCATCATTAGCAAAGTCGTTGTTATATACTCATAGCCATTTATAAAACATTTTATAGATACTGCAATGAAGATCAAAACACCAAACTTAACAAATTGTCGATTTTCTATGTCTCTATTACTCTGAAGGTATTTCATTACGACAATCATTGGGAGATAGAATGCCCATATACACCACCAAAGATTCCTTCCAAATACTGTCAACCATTGAGAAAGCACAATCGAACATAGAACAAATATAGCGGCTAATCCCCCAAACTCATTATAGAACCAGCCAATTATATAAGTCAGTGCAACTGCAGATAAGAGAGATGTTAATACATAGAATGTCCAAAATTTGAATGTTGGTGATAGTGGAATGAGTCTATCAAGTAGACTAAATACCATTCCTTGACCACCGGGTTGTGACTTATAGGTTGAGTAATTTTCAAAGGAGAGTTCGTAAAGATAGGCATTATATTGAGGACCTAGCTCAGTAGAAGGTATCCATTCTGCATCATTTATTTTTGCTGTTCCCCATCCGTTCAATCCTCCAGCTGAGAGGATCCCATCTTGACGAGATTTGACCATTCTGCCCATAATATGGCTTTCGGTATCTTTCTGATGATTCGCAAACCAATTCTGATCTGCAACACGCCATGAATTAGAGAAAAATCCTAAAAAAATGAGGATGATGGATATTGACCATAAAGACAACTTCCTGATGGATTCTGATTGATATGAAGATTTAAGAAGTTTGGTTAACATGAGTATAGAAATGCCCCTTTACTTTTACAACCTATGGTCATTATACCGATTTCTACTTTGGTAGTCAACTTTGATTGTTATCATATTCCACTCGTGGTATAATAGCACAGAAATTACATTGGAACAAAATAATAGAGAAGAATCAACCCATTTGACATGAAACACACTAATTTTATTGATGCTCTATCAACAGACAATATGGATGCAATTAAAGCTGCTCCAAAAACTGACCTTCACTCTCATGCGTTTCTCAGTACAAGAATAGAAAACTTGGAACATTGGGTAGGACATTCTGTAACGAAGCCTCCTGAAAGAATGAATGGACTTGAAGAGATGATGGAATATGTTATCACGGTTTTAGCACCACTCCAGAAATCGCGTGAAGGATTTGAATTTGTTTCATCATCAGGTGTAAATGATGCTATTCAGGATGGTGTGGTTGAACTTGAGATGAGTTTTGACATTATGATGACAAGGTTTTATCCAGATGGATTAGCAGGAGTAAAAACGTATATTGAGGGTTTAGTTAACCAATACCAACCACAAATTGATCTACGACCAGAACTCGGTTATCCTCGGACACATGCTAATGAACCAAAGTTGATGAAGTTGGCACATGAAGCGATAGAATTAGGTGTGTTCAAGTCCATCGATCTGTATAGTTTTCAGGAAGCATGTTTGCCAGAAGCAGTTCAATCTTTATATTCAACGGCGCGTGCATCTGGGATGAAATTAAAGGCACATGTTGGAGAATTCGGTGGTGCTGAAGAAATACGACGAACCGTGGAAATCCTTGACTTAGACGAGGTTCAACACGGAATCGCTGCTGCAGAATCAGTTGAAATCATGCAATGGCTTTCAGAAAATCATATACAGTTAAACGTGTGTCCAACGAGTAATGTAATGTTAGGTGGTGTTAAGGATATTGCATCTCACCCGATACGGATTTTGTATGACAATGGTGTTCGGGTTACTATTAACACGGATGATCTGATGATATTTGGTCAAAGTGTTTCCGAAGAGTATCGTAATCTATACAAAGCAGGTGTTTTCAGTGCACAGGAATTAGATGATATTAGGTGTGCATCACTTAAGGATTATCTTATAGATTAATTGTAGATGATAATGTGTTCATATTTTTGTTGAATGAGAAATTTTCTAACTTAATTATGGAGTAGTGTGATGAAACTTACACAACGAGAGATACAACAATTCAAAAACGATGGGTACCTCAAAATAGATGGGCGTGTGCTTGATGACGAACACCTTGACGTACTACGTGAACATTACGATGCATTATTCACACAGAAACGCGGCACAATTGGTGAAGGGTTACGAAATCTTGCAGTCGTTGGTGAATCAGAAGGCGATGAAGATGCTGATCGCGAAGAAGAAATGCTGCAGATCATGGAGATGTGGCGTCATGATGAGGAATATCGGAAGCTACTTTATCATGAACCGCTGTTAGATATTGCCGAGAGTTTAATCGGATCCGATATTCAGTTATTTCATGATCAGGCACTCTACAAACCTGCCTTCCATGGCGGTGAAGTGCATTGGCATCAGGACAATGCATATTGGCAGTGCGACCCACCAAATCTTGTGAGTATCTGGATAGCACTTGATAATGCTGACGAGGAGAACGGTTGCATGAACGTTATTCCCGGCAGTTATATTGAGGGATTGGCAGCACATGGACGTGCTAAGTCAGAAAAAGGTAATTTACCAGCGTTGTTGCAAGTAGATGCTGATGTAGATCGTGCTGTTCCCGTGCCTGTTGAGGCTGGAAGTGCAATGGTGCATCACTGTATGACACTCCATCAAACAAACCCAAATAGATCATCTCGAGACCGACGTGCAATGGTTATTCATTATATGCCGTCTGGTACTCGGAATGGTAATGGAGATGTAATGAAAGATAATCTGCTTTTACGCGGTAAATTATCATAGTGTTGACTGCTCCGCTTTCATTAGATGTACGATGTTTCCATTTCCACTTCTATCCACGATTTATCTTGTCTGCTTCCGTATTTCAACTTGACAACGGCACCGAATTAGTTTAGATTATGACAAACCTGAAGCACAATGAAAAACTTTATATAAAGGAGATATTATAATGTTTGTAATTATTGCCCCAATTCAGATTAAAGATGGTCATCGTGAAGAATTTATTGAAGCAATGTTAGATGATGCGATAGGTTCTGTTAGAGATGAACCTGGATGCTTAAGATTTGATGTAATTCAGGATAGTGCTGACGAAAACAGAATATGGCTCTACGAGGTATATGTAGATGAAGATGCTTTCAAAGCACATCTGGAAACACCACATTTCATCAAATGGCGTGATACTGTAAAGGATTGGTTTGCTGAGAACGAATATAAAGGTGCTGGTGGTGGAAGTTATACACTTTACCCACCGGATGAGGAGTGGAAGTAGATTCATTCAAGTAAATAACCAATACCATACGTCCGTTAAACGTTTAATTACATGGAGGTATAGAATGCGACAGTTTATATCTTATGTTCTGTGTATGGCATTTATTTTCACTTATCCACTTGTGAGTTATGCAATTAAGGACGATGCAATGGTCCTTTACCTTTCGTTCGATGAGGGAAAAGGGAAAGTTGTTGAAGACCTGAGTGGAAAAGATAATAATGGAACACTTGAAGGTGATGTGAAATGGATGCAAAATGGAAAGATTAGATCAGCAGTGTTTTTCAATGAACAGGTTCAGCAAGGTGTTGTCGCGGTCAAAGCTTCAAATAGTCTTGCTATTACCAAGAGTTTGACAATGGAAGTATGGATATATCCTCAGAGTGTTGGTGATTATCGTAATGTACGTGGACAAGCGAATCCGCACACATTTTATTTAAGTATTCATCAAGGTAAACCTTCAGTATGGATTGGAAGCGGTGGTGCTGGCGGACGGACTTGGAATAGTGCTAAAAGCAGTATTACACTCAATAAATGGTCACATGTTGCTGCTGTTTATGAATTCAATAAGGAACTTAGGTTTTATATTGATGGAAAACTTGATCAGACACATAAACTGGAAGGTGAAATTCCAGTGTCTCAAGGAGACCACTGGTTTGGGAATCGCTTAGACGGTGCTTGGCCCTACAAGGGGATGCTTGATGAATTTGTTATATATAACCGTGCCTTAACTGCAGCTGAAATCCAACAAGACATGGATAAGGTCTTAAGTGTATCACCGTTGGACAAAGCTGCAACGACTTGGGGGATTCTCAAGAGTAGTGATATAAATGTTAACTATTGAATGTGATGTCATGTGGAAAGACATGGCTCAAAAACGTGAGGAAGCATTTCGTTTAAACCCAGAAATTAGGAAACTGCATAACCCATAATATCAGGATACATCTAACTATGTCTAACTATGTCAAATATTAGATTTGCACGTCCAGAAGATGCACAGGCAATACATCTAATATTACAAGAAGTGTGGGGAGATTCGCTTCTGTTTGATGTATTCAGGCATCACATTTCATCTCCTAAACATCAAGTGTTTGTCGCAGTCGATACAGGCGAAGTTGCCGGTTTTCTTTCCGCTTTTCTGGTGTCTAAACCAACTCCAAGTTGGGAAATAGATATCCTTGCTGTTCATCCACAATGGCAGGGCATGGGTGTTGGTACTTCTCTTGTCGCAGAGGCATTAACCTATGGATCAAATCTGGGAGTAGATTGGGCAACTGCATCAATTCGTGTAGATAATAAAGCAAGTCAACGGACATTTTCTAAAACTGGCTTTACAACAGACGAAAAAGTGCTTAACCTATTTACGTGGGGTCCTTTGGATTGTACTCCAGACAATCACGTACCAGATACAATTCACTTCATTCAAGTTGATACATTAACCTATCGTGGCATGTGGATTGAAGGGTTTTCTGAGTCTAATCTAACAAGAAAAGAACAACAGAATGTGATTCGTACTGCTCAAAATCGCATTTTTCATGAGAATCGCTTAGATGCAGGTATGATGATTTCTGATGCACTGAAAAACTCTATATAACACCGATTTAATTGTTAACGGTGCGGATCACGGACAATATCAACGTTGGCATTACAGATTTATGAAAAATAATAAGTAAGGAGACATTTTATGGGTAAATTAAGATTTGCATGTCATCTAATTCAGTTTGGTGGTGAACAACGAGATAATCCTGAAAAAGTATTACGAGAAGTTTCAGATGCCGGTTGGGAAGGAGCCGAAAGTGTTCCTTTTGATGGAGCACAAGGACTTGTTGAAACGGCAACACTTGCCCGTAGTTTAGGATTACATATTGTCAATGCAGGTGGAGTGGGACTCGATAGAATAAGGCACAATATTACTCTCGGAAATAATGCAGCTGAAGTTCCTGCATTACGAAAAGGGGAATGGGGTGGTGCAAATCCAAGTGATGAGGATATTGAGAAAGCAGCACGAACTCTTGATGATGTACTTGCTTTCTGTGATGCCCACCAAATCAAAGGTTTTCACCATGCGCATCTTGGTACATTGATTGAAACGGTTGAGGATGCAGAACGTCTCCTATCAGTTGCACCGAGTCTCTGGTTACTATATGACACAGGACATATGCTTGCTGCTGGCAGTGATCCTATGAAGGTATTTGATAGCGATTTACTGCGAAACCGTATAGGACATGTGCATCTCAAAGATTGTCATGCTGATGATCCGGAAACCTGGAATTACAGAGAACAACGTTTTAGTGAAAAAGCGCGGTTTGCTGAACTTGGTGCTGGTAATCTTGGGCTTGATGTGAAAGCAGTACTTGAAGGACTTGAGTCTGTCGGTTATGATGGTTGGGTTTCTGTTGAATTGGATCGTCCGTATCCACCAAAACCTGCTGCTGAAGCTGCAGTTGCAAACCGGGAATATTTGCGTAGTTTAGGATATTAAAGGAGATATAATGAGATGCTGAAACGCATCAAAATTTGAGGTTACAAATCACTTGTAAATCTTGAACTCAATCTCACACCGCTTTCTGTAATCGTTGGTTCGAATGCATCGGGTAAGAGCAATTTTCTTGATGCATTGTATCTATTGTCACAGATTACAACCAGTCAATCCTTAGATGAAGTATTCGACCCACCTTATAAGGGTTAACCGTTGGAATCATTTCCTTTTGGCGACGAAGGTATCAAAAGTCTACTGAAAAAGGAAAAAGTGTCCTTCAGTATTGAGGTAGATGTGCAACTTTCATCTAATATTGTTGATAGTGTCAACAAACGAATTCATGAAATTAGAGACACAACGATAAAAGATACTATAGTTTGGACAGTTTTGCTTTTTTAGAGACAAAAAGCAGAAAAGAGGGTATCCTTTCAGTAAATTGAATATTTTTTTTGAAAGGAAGTATCTAATGTATCCTCTTCTCCGCTTTAGACACATGTTGTCAGATTATAGATCACTCTTCAAGTATAAGAATTTCGACCATTTTCGCACTTTTAGTGGCAGATTGAAACAGCATTTCGGGATACCAAACAGAACTTCCGTTTTGGGACATATCAACTCCGAAATCGTAAGGGATTGAACCGTTTCGCACAACTCAGTTTTGTCGCTGCCTCCCTCACGCAGCTTGCTTGGACAGAGAAACCGTCACAGGCTGAACAAGGGACAAATATCAACGATAAGTCTGTTAGCTTAGAAACTGTGTTGGAAGAACTCAATATGCACTGGTATAAAGCAAAGTATATAACACGCTGATTGATGATTGCTTATTTATGACACTGTTGTCAACAACAATATTTTTCTGTGTGTTTTGAAAGAAAGCAAAACTCAAAGAAAAATGTGAAAACAAGTGAACATCCTCCGTGAAACCAATAAGATTTAGATTTTTCAGCGATATTTCCAATAAAAATATCTAAAAAGCAGTGATTTCTAATACCATTTCTAAATAATAACATCTCATTAAGAAAAAACGCGTTCGTAGTCGCGCAATTCATTGCGCCTCTTACACTAAGATTAGTATTAGAGTTTCAAAATGTGGATTTATTAGAATTGGTATTACATTATCGTAGGG
>JAJEAG010000085.1 GCA_022824265.1 Candidatus Poribacteria bacterium
CTACCACAACATCAACTACAACCAATGCCGACTGCTAACAACATACTAACAGACTTGGCGTTTTCTGTCAAGTAAAACATTTTAGCCGTTTCTACATCCCAAAGCTAAAGCATTGGGTTTTGAAACGGAACGTTTGATAACCCTGTAAAAACATACAGTATATAGGTTTGTGGCACATGATAAAATTGTGAAAATTTCCCTCTGACTCTGAAAACTCTGAATCTTTAGAACGTAAGTAGTGTAAATATCATCATATCAAAGGGGTCTCCTTCTGGCACACAATACTATTCATTAATCGAATTCACGTTAAATTATACGTTCAGAAATGCGTATTCGCAACGTTAAACAGGTCATTGGTTGAGATAAGTATCACTCAAAGGAATTCTCACGCTGTTATGCCCAAGTAAGGAGTCCAAGGTCGTAGTGAGATTGTAAATCCTCATGCGATGGTAATACACGCAACGTATAGCCATGTAGACCCGTTTTGTCTAAGATGATCGTTCCTCCATACAGAAATTTACCACCACCGAGTTCTTCAATATATTTCATCGGGGTAACGCCTCCGTTCTGAATTTCTCCAGTAGAATCCAACACTCCATAATATATTTGGACAGCCAGTTCATTCGGGAATAAGGCATCTGTGTGAACAACCGCTTGAATAGATACAGCTTCGCCAACGTTACATGCGGAAACACCTTTTGTTTGAGGTGTTTGCTGTGACTTATAGTCATGTTCCTCTATACGCAATTTGCCCCAATGTTTACGGATATTTGCTTTCCAATTAGCAAGGGCAATGCCACGACGTCCATTATCTTGATTTAACTTCACCCATCTTTGGTGTGCGGGAAAATAGAGACGTTCTGCATATTCTGCGACCATCCGTTTGGTATTGAAAACAGGTGCTAAGTTCTGCATTGCAGATTTCATCTTGGCAACCCATCCATAAGGAATATCATCAACAGGATCTCTATCATAAAACAGTGGAATGACTCGCTGTTCAAGCAGATCATAAATAGCATTTGCGTGTGCTTTATCGATGGACTTAGGATCATCTGTTTCAGGTGTTGCTTCGATTGTCCAACCACCACCCAGCTGCTCTCCTTCAACCCACCATCCATCTGCCATACTCAGATTTAGAGCACCGTTTGCTGCAGCTTTCATCCCACTTGTACCGCTTGCCTCATTCGGTGGTAATGGGGTGTTGAGCCATACATCCACACCTTCAACAAGATACCGACCAACACAGATGTCGTAATTTTCAATAAATAGAATCTTATGTTTAAACCTTGGTTGTGATGCAATTCGGTTTATTTTTTGAATAAGTACCTTTCCTTCATGATCGTGCGGGTGTGCTTTACCTGCAAAAATGAGTTGGACCGGACGATCAGGATCATTGAGTATTTTATCAAGTCGGTCAACATCATCAAACAGTAATGTAGCGCGTTTATATGTTGCAAACCGTCTGGCAAAACCGATAGTTAATGCACTGGAATTGAGTATCTTCTCCAAGGGTTCATGCTTCTGATTAGTTCTATCCAGTGTAATATCTTGGTCTGCGACTTTGCGGTGTTTCTGCATTTGACGTTGACGTGCAAATGCTATAAGACGTTCACGTCTACGCTCGTGAGTACGCCACAATTCAGTATCCGGTATTTGCGATATTTGTGTCCATACCTCCTGATTCGTCAGGTCAACAATCCATTTCGGTCCGAGATACCTATCAAACAGGCTTTGCATATCTTCTGAAACCCAAGAACGCGTATGGATGCCGTTTGTTATGGCTTTTATCGGCACTTCATGCACAGGGAGATTCTGCCAAAGTTCTTTCCACATGTTACGCGAAACACGTCCATGTAATTGGCTAACCCCATTGGACATCGTTGAAAGCCGTAATGCAACTAACGCAGGACTGAATTCACTGTTATTGTCTGATGGATTCTTTCTTCCTAAAGCAAGGAATTTTTCCTCTGAAACACCGAGTTTGCTGTAATAACTACTAAAATAGTGTTTCACTAAATCCGGTGGAAACCAATCAATTCCAGCGGGGACTGGTGTGTGCGTAGTGAAGATATTTCCTGCTGAGGTCGCTTCACATGCTGCATCAAAACTGATATTAGTTTCGTCCATTAATTTCCGTATACGTTCTAATGCCAAAAAAGCCGCGTGACCTTCATTCATGTGGCATACAGTTGGGTGAATACCGAGTGCTGCCAATGCGCGGAAACCACCAATTCCAAGCAGGATCTCCTGCTTAATACGCATTCGGTCATCGCCGCCATAAAGATAGTCGGTAATATCGCGCAACCCGGTATTCTCATTTTCAGGGATATTCGTATCCAATAGATATAACGGAATTCGTCCTACCTGTGCACGCCAAACCTTCGTATATACCTTTCCTTCCGGATAATCTACTTCAATCAATAGTTGACTGCCATCTGGCTTTTGCTCAGGTTGAATCGGCATATTGTAGAAGTCGTTCGTTGGATAATCCGCCATCTGCCATCCATCTGAAGTTAACGTCTGTCGAAAATAGCCGTGTTGATATAGCAAACCAACACCGACAAACGGAAGTCCAAGATAACTTGTTGATTTGAGATGGTCTCCTGCAAGGACTCCCAAACCACCAGAGTACAACGGCATGCACTCTGTCAGTCCAAATTCCATAGAAAAATATGCGATATTTATATCTTTGAGAGAGTTGTTGTCCGAATAGTCTTCAAACCACGACGGCGCAGAAAGGTAGGCTTTAAACTTTTTGTGTATTACATCCAGATGTGCTAAAAACACCTCATTTTTAGATGCGGCTTGCAATTGGTCTTGTGATATTTTTCCGAGCATCGCAACCGGATTGTGGTAGGTTTCTTCCCATAGTTCTGAGTCAAGGTGGCGAAATAGTCCGACTGCTTCATTATCCCAAGTCCACCATAAATTCAATGCTAATTCACGTAACGGTTCAAGGTTTTCAGGAAGCGTTGGCATGACCGTTAATTGCCTAATTGGCTTCATCAGGAGGAACTCCCCTCGTTATCAGATGTGGCATTTAAGATAAAATATGTGGCTCTTTGCCGTTTTACAATATCTAATTGTCCTTCGCGGGCTAACCATCCGAGTCCAAGCAATATCATCCGATCTGTATGTTTGAGTTCTTGTGTCAATTTTCCGACAGATGCCTCCTCATTGTTATCAAGGTAATTCCAAATCTCCCCTGCAACTGTTCCTATTTCATCAAGCATATTTCCCTCCGAATATCTATGTTTTTAAGGTGTTGTAATATAAAGAATTATACTTTCATTCCTGTGTTGTGTCAAGAATTATTGTCTTGAAACAAACTAAAAACATCTTGACATTTTCCTTCTTTACATGTTATTTTATGTCATTCTAATCTTATTCTAAAGACGAGGTGAAATCTTGAGTATTGTTGTCCATGTCACGCACGAAGCCATCCAAAAAATGGGTGGAATCGGGGCAGTTTTAGAGGGGTTACTAACAACCCATACCTACAACGAAGCGATTGAACGTACGTTTCTTGTCGGTCCGCTTTTCAACGGTGCCGATCTCAATGCTCTGGATACAGTTTTGTATCATGCTGCAGAAGGTATATATAAGACACCTTATGCAGATGAACTTAGCAAAATTGAAAAGACACATCATGTTGAACTTATTTATGGACAACGTAGGTTTGAGAACAAAGACCAACAGGTTAACACAATCACAGACGTTCTTTTAGTCAATGTTGCAAACAGCAATGAAGACTTGACAAGTCAATTCAAGTGGCAACTATATGAGCATTTCGGTATTGATTCAACTCGTTATGAAAGTGAATGGGAATATGAAGAATATATTCGACTTGCTGAACCTGCATATACCGCACTACAAACTTTGATCGGCGAAGAGACGGACACTCCTGTTTATATTATCTCACATGAGTTTATGGGTATGCCACTTGCGCTGAAAACGCAGATTGAACGGAAAAATGGCAACGGTTCAGCAAATATGCGGACAGTATTTTACGCACACGAAGTGGCAACGATACGACCCATTGTAGAGGGACATCCGGGACACGATGTGCGTTTTTACAACGCATTAGAGGAGGCAAAATCACAAGGTAAGTTAGTCCGTGATGTATTTGGCGACCCATTCTGGTATTTTAAGCATGCATTGATTGACAAAGCACACCTCTGTGATACCATCTTCGCTGTCGGTGACCTTGTCGTTGATGAACTCCGCTTTTTAGCACATCCTTTTGAAGCGTACCCCATAAACCTCGTCTATAACGGTATTCCCGCATTTGAACTAAGTCTTGAAGATAAATTAGAGTCAAAATCACGCCTCCAAAAATATGCCAGAACATTGCTTGACTACCGACCTGATTATGTATTCACTCATGTGACACGTCTCGTCAAAAGTAAAGGACTGTGGCGTGATCTGCAAGTGCTTACACATTTAGATTCCCTTCTCGCCTCAAATGACAAAACTGCTGTCCTATTTATCCTATCCACAGAAATAGCAACAGGTCGTCCACACGAAAATATACATGAAATGGAGAGCGAATACGGTTGGCCCGTACATCACAAAATAGGATATCCTGATCTGGTTGGTGGAGAGATTGAATTAAATAATGGCGTTTCTGCCTTCAATCTACAGTCAAAGGCGATAAAGGTTGTTTTTGTGAATCAGTTCGGTTGGAGTCAAGCTGCATGTGGGACTCGTATGCCTACAGAGATGGAGTTTATGGATATACGTAGAGGAAGTGATGCAGAATTTGGACAGTCAATCTATGAACCATTTGGAATTGCTCAAGTGGAACCCCTTAGTTTCGGTGCAATATGTGTTGTGAGCAATGTGTGCGGGTGTTGTGGATTCATTCAACGGGCAACCGATAATCGTGAAGTGCCTAATGTCGTTATAGCAGATTATACGAAACTTAATTCTGTGCCAAAATCATTAAATGAAGTAGTGAACATCGGTTTAGCAGAAAGAACGCAGATTGAAGTTGAAAATAGTAGAGATATTGCAGCAAAATTGCTTGGACGTTTGCCACGTAAACCACGCGATATTGAGGAGATGATTAAGGAGGGTTATGAAATTGCATCCCGTATGAGTTGGGAGGTCGTTGTTAAGGATTATTTCTTACCTGGATTGAAACAGACGTTGTAATATGAGTTATTTGACTTTGGAGGATTTGACATTTATGAAAGAAGTACGACATTCTCATGAACCTATGCCATTGGCTCCGGGTGAGAAGTTAATGACACCGGAACAAAAGTTTTTCTTTGATCTTCGCGGTTGGATTTTATTGCCATCGGTCTTATCAGAATCGGAAATTGAAGAGATGAAAGCAGAAGTGTATGCTGGGGCAACACATAGTTATCAAGGCAAACTTCAGAATTTACTTGACCATCCTGCAGTTGTTGGCATTCTAAGCGAAATCGTCGCGGATGAAAGATTCATTTTTGATGACTGTTACGGTTTTCGGTGTGAGAATTCCTTTACGACGGTGAGAGAACCTGGATGGAGTAGGTCTTATGGTAAAGGCACGACGGTACCTCATGTTGTGCGACCTCCACAACAAGCAAATGCAATGCGATATCAGGTTGCCGGTGGTAAGATATTTGCGGGTCTCACCCGTGTTGTATGGGAACTTGAGGAGGTGAAATCTGGACAAGGTGGAACAACTTTTCTTACTGGTTCTCATAAGGCACATTTCAACTATGGAGGTCCAGACCCGTGTCGTCCGAATATCAGTGAATCACCTTGGGAGGATAACATACGTGATATGATGGAGGACTATAGTTGTCCACCAGGGTCTGCGATTGTCTTCACAGAGAGTCTTATACATGCCACTAACGACTGGACGAATCCTGACAATCCACGCTGTGCTGTGTTTAATTGTTACAACTCAATATGGGCTCAATGGTATCGGTTGAATCTAAGTCATGAAATCATTGAAAAGATGCCTCAAAAACGCCAATCCTTATTCCGTGGAACTTGGGCAATTGGTGGTGGAGCTGGTGGGAACCGTCAGTATTCTTTGGACAATAACACCACATAAATTCAAGATTAATCAAGTATTAGATATATTTTCGAACGACTTTTAAGGAGATATCAATGTCAAACGAAACGTTAAATGATGCACCAGTACCAATGACTGAAGAACAGAAGTTTTTCTTCGATTTACGCGGTTGGATTTTATTGCCATCAATATTATCAGACTCAGAAATAGAAGAGATGAAAGCGGAAGTATATGCTGGGGCAAGACAGAGTTATCACGGATCACTTCAGGACTTGCTTGACCATCCTGCGATTGTCGGTGTTCTGAATGAAATCCTCTCCGAAAATCCTTTTGTGCGCGAAGATTGTTATGGGTTTCGCTGCGAAGGGTCTTTTACAACTGTCAGAGAACCTGGATGGAACAAGTCGTCACGTGGTGACAACGGTTTGCCACACGTAGTGCGACCTCCGCAGCAGGCAAACGCAATGCGTTATCAGGTTGCGGGTGGAAAGATATTTGCTGGATTGACACGTGTTGTATGGGAACTTGAAGAGGTGAAGGCAGGACAAGGTGGTACATCTTTCCTAAGTGGATCGCATAAGGCACATTTCAACTATGGGGGACCTGATCCGTTTCGTCCGAATATCAGTGAATCACCTTGGGAACAAAGCATGCGCGATATGATGGATGACTATAGCTGCCCACCGGGTTCTGTGGTTATTTTTACAGAAAGTCTTGTGCATGCAGCGAACGACTGGACAAATCCCGATAATCCTCGGTGTGCGGTCTTCAATTGCTATAACTCAATTTGGGCACAATGGCATCGGCTGAATCTGAGTCATGATGTTATTGAAACGATGCCATCAAGACGACAATCGCTGTTCCGTGGGACCTGGGCAATTGGTGGTGGTCCTGGTGGAAATCGCGCTTATTCGTTGGACAATAATACGACATAGCGCGCTTAATGAGAAAAAAATGCCAGAGTGTCTGGCTCTGGCATTCCAACATAGACTTACAGTATCAGTAGAGGTCAGGGTTGGCTGTCCCTATCTTTTCCAGTGGAAAAGCACCGTCCATACGGAACGTATTCGGGCAAAGCTATTACACATCGTTGAAACTGTTTGCTGTTAATACTTATAGTTAATTCCATAAATATCTTTACATTTTCTATATTTTTGTTATAATAGTTGTATTATGAGATATTCACAAGATGGACGAAAACGCGTTCTTGATTTCATAGCAGCTGGTGGTAGTAAAGCAGAAGCTTCCCGTAGATTTGGTGTTTCACGCCGTTGTATCTATAACTGGTTAGACGCAGCCAACCCTCTTACCTACGAAAACCGGGACCTCGTAATCCTTATCGGCTTGATCCAGAAGCACTCACAGCACATGTCAAAGCGTTTCCAGACAGCACCTTGAAGGAACGCGCTGCACACTTTTGCGTATCGCAGCATTGTATCTGGTATGGTCTGAAGAA
>JAJEAG010000083.1 GCA_022824265.1 Candidatus Poribacteria bacterium
CTTGTTTCGGAAGACAATTGAAATTGTGTTGTTTTTCAGTTGTATCAGCCATAAGAGAACCTCTAAAAAAAATAGCACCTACATTATTGTTTATATATCTATATTTTACCACATTTATAGGTTTTACTCAATATGACTTCATTAACAAAAAACGCGTTTGTAGTCGCGCAATTCATTGCCAAATCAACGCCAAATGCGCGTTTAGCATTGTCGCCTCTTACATTAGGATTAGTATTAAAGTTACAAAATGCGGTTTTTAATTAGAATTGGTATAACTTACGGAATCGGCTGAATCCACATCCTAAATTCCGTCTGCATTGTTTTGGTAGAAACATCCGAATTTTCAGAGTCATTCTTGACTTAATAGGTCATAATAGCCCTATAAAACCATACTGGATATAGGTTAGTGGCACATGATAAAATTGTGCAAATTTTCCTCTGACTCTGAAAACTCTGAATCTTTACAACGTAAGTAATGTAAATATCATCATATTAAAGGGTTTCCTACTGGCACACAATACTATCATTAATCGAACTCACGTTAACTTTGCATCAACTTATCCATACTTGACAAAAAACAACCGATTCGTTATACTATTTATTATGAATACTCAACATAGGAGTGATAAATGCAATATAAAGGTTTAGCGTTAGACCGGTTTCAACAAGAGGCAATTGAAGCAATAAATCAAGAACAGTCTGTAATTGTCTCAGCTCCTACTGGTGCCGGTAAAACTGTTATTGCTGAGTATTCAGTTGAAAAATGCCTGCAGACAAACAAACGCGTTATCTATACAGCACCTATTAAAGCCCTTAGCAATCAAAAATACAGAGATTTTCAATCTGAATATGGTGATAAAATCGGGATTGTCACCGGTGATGTGGTTCTGAATCCTTACGCACAAGTTCTATTGATGACGACTGAAATCTTCCGAAATACAATCTTTGATGATATCTCAAGATTGCAAGATGTCTCCTATGTCATCTTTGACGAAATCCACTATATTAATGACATTGAACGTGGTACTGTCTGGGAAGAAAGTATCATCTTTGCCCCGCAACATATCAAATTCGTCTGCCTGAGTGCTACGATACCAAACATAGACTCATTTGCAGAATGGATGCAGAGTGTCCGTGAAATTGACATAAAAGTCATTGAAGAATTAGAACGTCCTGTACCTCTGGAACATCACGTCTATATCCAAGGGTATGGTATAGGTAAATTGAAGCATCTCAAGGATCTTCGAGAATATGAAAAACGTCAAACAGGTAAAAAGAGAAAAACGAAACAGAAATACAACCCATTTTTAGATCAAGATTTGGGAGACAAACAGCAGAACAAAAATAATACTAAACTAAAAGACATAATAGAAACCGATTTAATCCCGTACCTACATAAAAAGAAACAGCTGCCTTGTCTCTATTTTTGTTTCAGTCGTAAAAGGTGTGAGAGCAATGCCCATTTTTTTGCTTCTCTGCATGAATTGAATCTGCTTGATAGTAAAAAGCAGACTCAGATTTTAGAGCAATTTGATGCACTCTGTATCCAATTTGATATTGTTGAAGAGAAACTCATTACAAGTTTTCGGAAATTAATCGCTTGTGGAATTGCTTATCACCACGCTGGTATGTTACCTACTCTCAAAGAGGTCGTAGAGCGGTTATTTACTTCAGGATTGATTCAACTCTTGTTTACAACTGAAACATTTGCTGTCGGAATCAATATGCCTGCTTGTACAGTAGTGTTTGATAGTCTTGAGAAATTTGATGGTGTAAATTTTCGCTATCTCAAGGCGCGTGAATATCATCAAATGGCAGGACGCGCAGGAAGACGTGGTATTGATACTGTCGGTTATGTATATGCTCAAGTTGATCCGCAATATGCTACTTATGCCGACGTTAGTAAAACAATTTCAGATAAGATAGAACCGATTACCAGTCAGTTTAATCTCTCATATTCCAGTATACTCAACCTATATGAGAAATATGGGGATGACATTTATGATGTCTATACAATGAGTTTGAGCAACCATCAGAATTATAAACGTATCGCTGATCTCAACAATCAGATAGCACAATTGGAGGAAGAACGACAATCACTACCAGTTCCCACTTGTATACACGACAACATCAATGGAATGAAACAGATTGAGGGTTATCATCAGTTCAAACGGAAAAATGCAAAGAAACGAGAAAATCTGCAGGTTGAGTTAGCAACTCTCAAATCTCGTGTCTCTCGAGGAAAATCAAGGAAGAAGGAATTCAAGAAAAAGACCGCTCCGCTGTATAGAAAAATGAAGAGTTTGAATACCGAACTTTCTAAGAACCTGTGCCACGACTGCCATCAACGTCCCGAATGTACAAGCCGATATCAAGCAATCCGCAAAATGGAACATTATGCAAATAACATAAAGAAACGACAGACAAATATTGAGGATTTTCAACGAGACCAGATTGCTGCCCGTTTAAATGTCCTTGAAACTCTTGGTTATGTTGAAGAACAAAAATTGCTACCACGTGGAAACACTGCATCGCATTTATACGGCTATGAACTTCAATTGACGGAACTTCTTTTTAAAGGATTTTTTGAAAGGTTAAGCGAGGACGAAATCAATTGTCTATTGGTAGCAATTGTGTCTGAACCTCGCAAAGAGGGATATTTCAAACGATTGAAACACAAAAGATTGTTATCAATTATAGGTGCTGCATGGAACGAAATAATAGACATTCAGTCGGTAGAAAAAGGTCTTAATGTTTCTGAAATTACCCCACTCATGGAACTCCGTTTGTGTTCTGCAATGCTGGCTTGGAGTCGAGGGTGTGAATTTGATAAGTTGACTGAATATGCCGCACTTGATGCGGGAGATTTTGTCAGAACCTTTAGGCTTGTTATTGACCAACTCCGCCAAATTCGACGTGCTATGACAGGACACACAGCACTAATTGATAAGCTTAATCGCTGTATTGCGAAAATAAATCGTGATGTCGTTGACGCTGAACGTCAACTGCGTATAGGACAGGACGACATATTTGAAGACGAAAAAGATAATAAATCAGAACAAAATGGAGGAGAAACACATGGATAATAAGGATTTTGACTTAAAAGGATCAATCAAAGTCCGGTCTGCCGAAGAAGAGGATGCTGGACATTTACATACATATTGCTTCCCAGAAAAAACTGAGCAAGAGGTAGCTGATGATCTGAATTCAGATTTGGCTGCTGATTATATCACCCGACTTGTCGCTGATTCCAGTGGATATGCAGTAGGACACATTACCGTAAAACGACATCCATTGGATGATACAGTAGGGCAGATCAGCGATTTGGCTGTTTCTGGTCCCTTCCGGCTTTTAGGTGTTGCAGACCATCTCATTGAAGCTGCAGAGGTAGCAGCAGTTGATATGGGGTTAACTACACTTGAAATCGAACTTTCCCCTTCAGAAAAACCTGTCATACAAAGGTATATGGATTGGGGTTTCTCTGAAAAACCAGTTGTTACCCTGCATAAAATGCTGAATTCTGAAGCGGAAGAAACAACTGAAGAGGAAAATGAGGCTGAAGAAGTTGATGAAACATCTGTAGAACAACCACAACTATTGGATCCATAGACCGGAAACCAAAATACGCGTCTTTTAGAAATTGACAGGAATAATAAATGAAAAGGTATATTACTGGTATTTTCCTTATTGTTGGTATAGCATTTTTAATTGTCGGATGTGGTAATCAAAACGAACATCTTGCTAAAGGTAAAGAATTAATCAAATCCGACAAAAGACGGAAAGAGGAACGCGCTGTGCGCGAATTTAAACTTGCTATTGAACAGGAAAAGAATAACGCTGAAGCACATTATCTGCTCGGATTCTATGATTCTCAGGACTATTACGAAACTAACCTACCTGAATGGAATCAAGCATCAATCGCTCAGAGAGGACAACACATGTTCAAAGCATATCAACAAAAACCTGGGGAATACCTTGAAATACTTATTTTTGATACGTTACGAGACGATGATGTGGATGTCCAGAACACTGCATTAGAGGCATTGACATTAGTTTATCAAAAAGGTGAACGTAAACAACTTCTCAATCAGTTAGAAAAAGCAATTAAGTCTAACGATAATCGTGACAGACACGATGCACAATGGGTAATGGCAAACATCGGTAGAACTGATCCTAAGACTATGGTACCGATTTTAGTGGAATTGCTTGAACACAAACAGATGGGAACACGGTTGAATGCTGTTAAGGCTCTCGGAGAGATAGGCAGTGAAGATGCTATACCTGTTCTTGCAGCGTTAATTGATTCTGGGTCAGCAAAACGTGAGAAAGATAGAGAGGTCGCAGAGGTGCGTCAGTTAGCTGTTGCTGCACTCGGAAAAATTGGGGGTAAGGCTGTACCCGAACTTGTCAAAATTACGGAAAATAAAGGATCGTCGCTTAGGGTTGATGCGATTCGGGCATTATCGTCACTTGGTGATGAAAAAGCAGTACAACCGCTATTAGATGCATTGAAAGAGAAGAGCAGTCGAGAAATCGTTGTGGAGTTAGGCAATTAGGACTATTTACTTTTTCATTGGGATGGCAGGAGCAGATCTTTATGTTGAAAGGGATGAAAATGCAGAAAAAATTACTGTTTCTTTTCTTATATCTCATTGTAGTATGCTCGCTTGGATGCGACAATACTTATTACGATGAACACTTGGAAATGGAGGTAAAACAACTTGATAGCGATCTAAATAATCGTTGGTCTACGAGTGGTGTCGTTGTCAGTTCTATTACTGCCAACGGACCTGCTGAAAAAGCAGATCTTGCAACAGGTGAACTTATTTCTTATGTAATTGGTGAGTATCCTATCCATAGTTCAGGTGACTTTTCAAGCGCAGTAAAGAAAGCCATGGCTGACGACAATAACATGTTGCTTTATCTCAAGGACAAGCAACCACTCCGCATAGCGACTCGAAAAAGCGGTGATAAAGTCGGTATAGAGGTAGAAGGAAGTGGTACCGTTCGCATAAAGAATATTATTCATGGCACTCCGGCATCTAATTCTGACAACATTCTAATTGGTGATGTCGTTGAAAAAATTGTTGATGAACGAAAAATACAAGGGTTAGATGACTACAAAAAAACTATAAATGAATTTGCCAAAGCAAACGCTACATTGACCTTCCGAACAACCGAGCTTATTGGTGTGAAAATAGCCGCTGTCACCGCACTTGGAAACTTAGGGGATGCACGGGCAGTAGATGCTTTGATAGATATTCTAAAAAACAATCGTGAACTTGCACTCCGAAAAGCTGCTGCGCGAAGTTTAGATCGACTGGTAGCATTAAGCAGACTCAATTCGCTCTTTCAGCAATACCAACAGGAAAATGTGAATCAACTCCCCGCAGATACGCTTGATAGATCCCAACTTGAATCTGCAGAAATATTGGGGTTGCTACTTGTAGACCCAACTGCAAATACAGCAACGCTTGAAGCCCCCTTCGGAATCCAATTCCAACACCGTTCTGAAGCTCTAAATCAGAAAGTCAATGAAGGACAACTTGTGGACCTGGCAGAACAGTATATTCAAAAAGACATTGAACCGGATCAGGAAATCCGCAGAGCATGCCTTTCTATTCTTGGTGTTCTTAGACCAACTTCTGCTATTGATTCTCTCGCAAAGGTACTTAGAGATCAAGACGAAATTCCGGGTATCCGATTCCAAGCAGGTTTAGGGCTTAGTCGTATTGGCGAACCCGCTGCTAATGCGTTAATTGATGTTTTCAATGAAGCAGATGCCACAGCTAAGGATATAGCAGCGTCAGCCCTCGGTAATATTGGTGGAACGGTTACGCGCGACTTTCTAATAAATGCCTTAGATACTACAGACGACCCCGCAATACAATTAACTCTTGTGGATGCAATTGCAAAAATAGGGGATGAGTCATCACTAAGCGCACTTGATCGCCAGAGACAACGTTTTCAAGAAGACGATTCCGCTATTCGTATCTTTCTTGATGAGGTATTCAGTAGCATCACAGCACCACTGGAGTAGAAATCATTCTATTTAGTTGATGGCGTTTATAGTCTTGGAATTGAATACGTATTGCAGATAAAAATTGGATTAATCTCAGACTTGCATATTGAAGCAACTAAAGCGAATAAGGAGATTGTGCCTTATCTTATTAATGCCATCAAAGCAGCAGATCTGGATATTTTTGTCCTTGCGGGAGATGTAACTCCGAAGTTATCTGAATTTTATGAAATACTTGCTGAATTCGACAAGGCAGATTTGCCATGTAAGAAGTTGTTTGTTCCGGGTAATCATGATATTTGGGTCAACAAAAGTGCAAACATGACAAGTGAACAGAAATGTGGGATTATTTCCGAAATTTGTCAGGATCACAGCTTTTATTCACTTTTTGATACACCTTACATTTCAGGGGACACAGGTTTCTGTGGTACTATCGGTTGGTACGATTATACATTTGCCCCTGAAGGATACGATTTTACTACAGAACAATATGCTGAAAAACAGTTGATGGGTACGGTCTGGAGTGATAAACGATATGCACAATGGCGGGATACGGATGAGAATGTTACACATCGGTTTGCTAAAGAACTTGGACAGCAAATAGAGTCTGTAAAGGACAAGGTTAAACGTATCATCGTCGTCACACATCATGTTCCTTTCCGAGCGTGTATTCGCTACCGTGGAAAATTACCTTGGGACTATTTTCAAGCATTCATGGGAAGTGATGTTCTTGGCAAGTTATGCTTACAGGAACCGCTTGTTACACACGTCCTCTTTGGACATGCACATTATGCTGTTAACAAACAGGTTAAGAACGTTAAGGCAATCTGTGCTCCTATCGGTTATCTCCATGAAAAACCAACTGAAGACTTGCAGACTTATGTAAACGAACGTTTAACCTGTTTTACTTTGCAAGAGGCAACTTTAACTAAAGAAATGTAAAGGATACCATAATGGATATAACGTTAACAAATAGCAACGATGCCGGTGCTCTTGAATTTCCGTGGGGTGCGATTAAGTGGTTATGTAATGATCAGATTGACCCGGATGCTGAGATGACATTTGGTGTAGTCTATATCAACGCTGGTGAAGGAAACCCAACTCATTACCATCCGAACTGTGAAGAACTTATCTATGTCCTCTCAGGGGAATGTGATCACAAGTTGGGTGATGAAACTATTCCATTAAAGCCAGGGATGATGCTCCGTATCCCTCGCAATGTTAAACATAATGCTGTCAACACCGGATGGCAACCTGTGACGATGATTATATGCTACTCTGATGCTGATAGACAAACAGTCTTCTGTGATTGAAACGACCGAATCCTACAAACAGGAATATTCAACCATGTCCAAAGAATCAATGTGTAAAGTCAAAATCTGCGGTATAACCTCAACCCACGATGCATGCCTTGCTGCTGATGCTGGTGCAGACTATGCTGGAATATTAGTTGATGTTGCAGCTTCAGAACGGACTTTGCCCGCTAAAAAGGCGGTAGAAGTCGCAAGCGGCAGCCCCATTCCAGCGGTACTGTTGTTATACAATCGTACAACAGCGGACATTCAAGAAGCCGTGTTGAAGATTAAACCTTTTGCAGTGCAACTCCTGGGACAAGAAACACCACAACAGGTTCAGGAACTCAAAGACAGTGTTGCATGTCAATTCTGGAAATCTGTCTATCTGCCTGCAGGTAAACCTGAGAATGTGGATATGTCTTCAGTCCGAACACAGATGCAAGCATACTGTGATGCTGGTGCAGATTATCTCCTATTTGATACGGTGGATATGAGTGTTGATCCACCTCGTTACGGTGGTACTGGAAAAAGATACGATTGGCAAACTGCTGCAGAACTAATATCAGATAGTCCGTTACCTGTCTACTTGGCGGGTGGAATTCGTCCGGAGAATGTAAAAGCAGCAATTGAAACAATAAATCCATACGGGATAGACCTTTGTTCTGGTGTAGAAGCATCAAAAGGTGTTAAAGACAAGCAAAAACTGGAACGTCTGATGGAAGAAGTTAGAAGTGTTTTTTGATAGATATGAGTTTTCGATTTAGTAAAATCCTTGAAATCAGAAGTAATAATAAGTTATACTTTTCTTGGATTTACTACATAGAAATGTGACTATTGAACAAATTACTAACAATTTAAATCCTAAGGAGATTTATATGAAGATTCGATTATTTCAGCTTACTTTTGTATTTTTGATGATCTGTACTGTATCTGTTGTTGGTCCTTCTGCTGTTTTCGCAGACGCTCATGAAACCGAAGGTGAGAGAACAAGTCCCGAAGCTGAAGCAGCAGGAATGAGTCCTGAAGCTGAAGCTATGGAAGAGAAGTCTCCAATTACAGGATGGTTTCAAGTTGATGTGGATAGTTTAGGATCTTATTTTCTTATTGGTGCAAGTCACCCAGTTGGTGGTATCTCGATTGCTTCCAATATATATATTAATGACGTTAATAAAGGGAAGTATACAGGTGAGTTTGACCTCGGTGTTACGGTTCCTGTTGTGGCAAATGACTCAATGTCACTCTTACTTCAACCGATGGTAGGAGTTGGGTTTGACTATAAGAGTGTTGATAACCCTGACGCGCTATACCCGCAAATATTTGCTTTTCTTAACGCAGGGGATATTTTCTTATTTCACTGGACCATCAGCACATTTTCTACAATTTTTGATGAAGATAGTACTAATGAATTATACAATCGTAGTTATCTCACCTATTCTCTAAACGATACAATTGCGATTGGACCTCAGGTTGAATCAGTATTTGTCTTTGCTGATGAACTGGATAAACCGTTGTTACTAAATTTCGGTGCGCGTCTCAATATTGGCTATGGTAAAGCGAATACACTTGGCATATATGTAGGATATGAGACAAAGAAAGGTGATGAGGAAACTGGACTTACCGGTAGAATGAACTTTACGCGTTTCTGGTAGCGTGAGATTGCAGGAATAGGTGCGGTTCCAAGCCGTACCTATTCCACTACATAGAGAAGAATTGTCCTATCCTTTGCTCGTGAGAATGCTGGAAACGTTTCTAACACCCGTCCCCGTTTACGAATCCAATTACGCACCTCTAAATCCACATCAAACACGTTGAAACTTGCTACGTCTACGATAAACCATAGCCGCTTCCCACCGAAACTTTTCCACTCCTTCTCAAAAGCAGCCTTGTCCTTCAACAACTCACCAACATGAATCGACTCCATTTCGGGCAAGTAATATCTTGCCATTTCTGGTTCCGATAATACTATTTTATCGGAAGGTATTCTATTGTCTCGGATTGCATGCAACGCTTCTCTCCATTTCGGTCTGCCACCATTTTCATACCGAAAATAGAGATAGTCCTGTGAGAGTAACGTCATCAGAAGCACGCACGGCACAAGGATGCGTAATATTCCCCTTCCTTTAGAATCAAGCATATCCCATATCCTATCACACGTAACTGCAGCGAGGATAAAATATGCAGATGTAGTCCAAAATAGATAGTATCCTGCTACATTTTGCAGCTGAGATGCAATCAACAGAAGACCTAAAGGAACACCCGCGAAGCAGATCAGAAAAAGGGTAGGTTGGTCAACAGGTTTTCTGAGGACAGCAAAAAAAGCAGTAATCGCAATCGGAATGCTAACCCCTTGAACGATTGTCAGTATGATATAAAGCGGACTACGCCCCCATATATTAAGCCCCCAACCAGAAGAGATGTAACCACGAATCTGTGGATGGATAAGCATTAGCAGAGGTATTACAAAAGGTAGAAAAAATATAGAAAGATTTATCCAACGTTTTCGGTTACGTTCATTATGTAACTGAAATAGCGCATAGACCGCCAATGCAGGAACAATTGCTGATGCCAACAGATGGGATAGGATTAGACATAAACAGGATATGAGGGCACATATTGTCAATAGTGTTGAATTATTTTCAAGGGAACGGTAGAAAAACCATGCAGTCAACACTGCAAACAGGAATGTGAGAATATAGGAGCGTGCGTTCTGTGACCAGAACAGATGCCAGTTTGATAACGCAACAAACGCTGCAGCTAACAATCCAATTCTGCTATTGTATAAGGTTTGTCCTAAACTGAAAACAATAGGTATGGATATTATTCCAGCAATACAAAAGATAAGACGGCTGTTCCACTCACCACTCCCACCTATGATAAATGATAACCCTCCTCCAAGAAAAACAGATAACTTCGCTGCGATATAAGGAATTGGATTAATCGGTGAATTAGAGAGTGTTAAGTCTTCTGCATCCGTGACGGTGAGTACCTCGTCAATCCAAAAACTCCACTCTCCAAGATGCCAAAATCGCAGGAGTGCACCGATGATGACAATACAGACAAGCAAAATATGCTTATTTTTTAGGCAATTTTGTGATGAAAATTTCAGCATTTTTTGTAGATATTCATCCTCATAAACTCTATATAACTGCTGACTATATACCTAAAACCGTTATGGTATTCTTCTTAGGTGGATATTAGAGTAGTCTTATACCGATGGCGTAGATAGTGTTGAAGAATCATAAGATGGATGTTTACACAATTACACTATTGGCATGTATTTTGCTTTAAGGGAAGCAGTGCAACTAAGCACAGATTCTATCACACGTTGATGCCAGAAATCAAGCGTAAGATACATAACTGGCACTACTATTTTTAGCATGGTAAATGATCGTGCTGAAATAAAATAAATCTAAGGAGATTTTAATGAAAATTAAAGCGTTTTGGTTACTGAAAATAATGGCAATAGTTTGCATACTTGCATTAGGTAGCGTTCAGATGGTTTTTGCTGACGCACACGAAGCTGGTGAAGAGATGGCAATGGAAGAAGAGTCAGGTGTATCTGGTTGGTTCCGAACCGATACAGATAGTTTAGGAACTCAAATTTGGGTTGGCGCGAGTCATCCGATGGGAAGCATATCTATAGATAGTGATATTTATGTTGTAGATACTTTTGGTGAGTTTGACCTTGGTATTGGGATTCCCGTTGCTGACAGTGATTCATTATCTCTCAGTTTCCTTCCTATGGTAGGAATTGGGTTTGACTATGCCACTGCGAATGGTCCAACGACCTTGATTGCACCGCAATTGTTCACCTATCTTACTGCTGGTTCTATCTATTTTGAATCATGGATACAGATGTTTTTAAATTCTCCGTTTGATGAAGAAGGAGCAGATTCGTTCTATACACGTGATTTTGTCCTTTATTCAATTAACGATACTGTTGCTATCGGTCCACAAGTTGAGGCGACAATTGATTTAGGTGACGATGGTGGACTTGGTAGTCTGATTGTTGGTGGACGTATCAATCTTGGTTATGGTGAAAACAATACGCTCGGTCTCTTTGTCGGCGTTGAAACCCAACTTGATGAAGATTCTGAAGATACGGGACTTACCGGTAGAATGACGTTCGTTCGTTCTTGGTAGTTCACAAGTATCTGGACTGCATAGGACGGTTCTTTTCACAGATTGAAATCATCGCGAATCCAATGTATATCACTCCCGCGTGATTCGCGATGAACCGAATGTATTGCCAACGGATGTAATCTCTCAGTTCCTCGGAGTTATTAACAAGAAGCAGTTTTATTGAAACATAGGAGATGTTTTCAAATGAATAAAAAGATAATCATAACCATTCTTGTCCTCACCTGCCTCGTGAGTATCAACGCTTTCGCGCTAAACGGCTTAGTGGATAGCGATGGGACACTTGAAGAGGTTGATGATGGCAAGTATATGGCAGACACACTATGGGTGTTGGTCGCTGCATTTCTCGTATTCTTTATGCAGGCAGGTTTCGCTATGGTGGAGTCTGGGTTCACTCGTGCTAAAAATGCTGTGAACATTCTCATGAAAAACCTGATGGACTTCTCAATGGGTTCTATCGCTTACTGGGCAATCGGTTTTGCTATAATGTTTGGAGCAGGTAATGCGTTCATGGGAACAAGTGGTTGGTTTGTGCCTTCTGAATCCCTGACAGCAGGTGCGGAAACCAGTACCAGTGTATTTAGTGCATTAGAGTGGAGTTCTGTCCCTACTTATGCGGCGTGGCTTTTCCAACTTGTTTTTGCTGCAACTGCTGCGACTATCGTCTCTGGTGCGATGGCAGAACGAACACAGTTCAAGAGTTATTTAATTTATAGTGTTTTCATTACTGGTATAATCTATCCAATTGTTGGTCACTGGGTTTGGGGTGGCGGTTGGTTATCAAGTTTAGGAATGTCTGATTTTGCTGGTTCAACAGTTGTTCATTCAACAGGTGGTTGGCTTGCATTGACGGGTGCTATTGTATTAGGACCACGTCTTGGCAAATATGATGGGGAAGGTAAACCGAGACCCATTGCTGGACACAACTTGCCACTTGCTGCGCTCGGTGTCTTTATCTTGTGGTTAGGTTGGTTTGGCTTTAATCCCGGAAGTCAGATGGGTGCAGATGCAGCCCCGATATCCAGCATCGCTATAACGACGAATCTCGCAGCTGCTGCTGGAGCTATTACTGCGATGATTACTGCTTGGATTATGCTCGGTAAACCTGATGCTGGCATGTCCCTCAACGGAGCACTCGGTGGGTTAGTTACAATTACTGCTGGTTGTGCCTCAGTTAGCCCGACATCTGCAGCAATAATGGGAGCACTCGGTGGTATCGTTGTTGTTCTAAGTGTATTGATGTTTGAGAATTTACGTGTTGACGATCCGGTTGGTGCGATTTCTGTTCACGGAACTTGTGGTGCATTAGGTACACTCCTACTCGGATTCTTTGATAGCTCAAGTGGTGTATTCTTTGGTGGTGGATTCTCACTTCTCTGGGCACAGTTCGTGGGTGTTGTCGCAGTTCTTGCATGGTGTCTTGTAACTGGTTTTATCCTTTTCTCTGCAATCAAAGCTATTACAGGATTACGCGTTACGCAAGAA
Organism: Candidatus Poribacteria bacterium; assembly: GCA_022824265.1. Taxonomy (GTDB): domain Bacteria; phylum Poribacteria; class WGA-4E; order WGA-4E; family WGA-3G; genus MSPOR6. Next base: position 12,940 of record JAJEAG010000083.1, read on the forward strand.
GAAGAACAAGCAGGACTTGACTATGAAGAACATGGTGCAAGTGCCTATCCAGACTTTAACGTATCATCAATACGGTAATTTTATTCTCTATATACCTCCAAATTAGAGGTGAATGCTACACAACAAATAAGGATCGTCCACAGGAAGTTTAACATATCCCTGGGTTATGCTTCTTGACTTGTGGACGTTCCTTTTTGTCGTATCTATCTAACTATGTAATAAAATTACACTATGTTACTATTTGATGTTTTGATACAATAATTACAACGACTTATTGGAATAGTTTTATGCTGTACGAATGGTGAAGAAAAAGAGTTATTATACCATTTCTATAAATTATCGTCTCGTTTACGGTTATTATGATTGTAATCCTTCAGGGCACAAACTAAAAGTTTGTGCTACAAAAAAGAGACATTATATTTAAAAAAATGGTATTGCTTTACGACAATTGAAGGTAGACATTGTCTGCCCAGTATTTGAACAATACACAAGCATTATGCTTGGAATACTAAGGAGGAAAAAGATGCAACAACGAAGTGCATCGCATTGGAAAAATAAGCGTTTTAGTTACTCCTTAATAGGAACGCTAATTCTAACAATAATATTGATATCTTGTGTGTCAAGTCTAATTTTGACACAACAGGCTTATGCAGACCAGCATGAGGCGACTGAAGTGGAAGCGGTAACAGCCCCTGATTCTGGGGATACTGCATGGATGCTAACAGCAACAGCACTTGTGTTGTTTATGACTATACCAGGACTTGCTCTCTTCTATGGAGGGCTTGTTCGCGTTCAAAACGTACTCTCTGTGCTGATGCAATGTTTCGCTCTGACAGGGCTTATATCTATTTTATGGATTGTCATCGGTTATAGTCTTGCTTTCAATACCGCTGGAATGGAGGCAGGGAAAATCACCTTCAACTCGTTTGTTGGAGGACTCGGAACATTTTTCCTTGCTGGTATTGGTGTGGATACTTTAAGCGGAACTATTCCTGAAACAGTTTTTGTCGTGTTTCAAATGACATTTGCGATTATTACGCCTGCACTAATAGCAGGTGCATTTGCAGAACGTATGAAGTTCTCTGCGATGCTGCTATTCTCCGCAGTCTGGTCGCTGATAGTCTATGCACCTCTATGTCACATGGCATGGTCAGGTGACGGTTCACTGTTTGGTGATATTATTGGAGCACTTGATTTTGCTGGTGGAAACGTAGTGCATATCAACGCAGGAATCGCAGCGTTAGTCGCGGCTATTTTAGTCGGTAAACGTCTTGGTTACCAGACAACAGCAATGCCGCCGCATAGTTTGACAATCACGGTAGTCGGCGCATCAATGCTATGGGTAGGATGGTTCGGTTTCAACGCTGGAAGTGAACTTGCCGCTGATGGTGTCGCTGGAATGGCAATGCTTGTCACTCAGGTTTCAACCGCTACTGCTGCAATAACATGGATGTTTATTGAGTGGGGCAAACATGGAAAACCGAGCGTTCTCGGCATTGTTACAGGTGCTGTTGGAGGATTGGTTGCGATTACACCTGCTTCAGGGACAGTTGGTCCGATTGGGGCACTCGTTATAGGGTTCGTCTCAGGTGCTGTCTGTTTCTGGGGTGCTACGAGTTTAAAAACAAAACTTGGATATGACGATTCTCTTGATGCGTTCGGTGTTCACGGTATCGGTGGAATTGTCGGAGCTTTATTGACAGGTGTTTTTTCTGCTACAGTTTTAGGTGGTTCTGAAGATATAATGATAGGAAGTCAACTCTGGGCACAATTCCTTAGCATAGTAATTACCATTCTTTGGAGTGGTATACTGTCTTTTATTATCCTTAAAATCGTTGATGCCATTGTTGGTCTACGCGTTGAAGAGGATGATGAACGTATGGGTCTTGACCTATCACAACACAACGAACGTGGTTATAACCTATAAAATCAATTTGCACGGTATCAAACGTGTCTACTGATATAGGGCGGATAGTTGTATCCGCCCTATTTTTTATTAAATAGGGTTGAAATCGTAATTACTCGTGTGAACAAATAATGAAACTAATATATTGTTAATTTGATAAATATAAATATATGTTATAATATGACTATAGTTTAGATTTAATCCAAGTATCTATAAGGAGATATAGTCATGTCCAAATTAACAATTATGATCTACAATTTCTCGCTGACTTTAATCCTAATATGTTTTGTGAATGTGTTTGTTTATGCTCAAGATGAACATACTGTTCTTTTATACAACTTTGAAAACATCAATGGTAACACTGTCAAAGACCTTTCTGATAAAGGAAATGATGGTACTTTGTTGGGGGCAAAACGTGGAGAAGGAAAATATCGGAATGGGTTGGTATTCGGCGGAAACGAACAAGAGGATTATGTGGAAATACCTGAAAACGACAGTCTTGATTTAACTGACGGTCTTACTGTTGAAATGTGGGTTTTCCTGAATTCTGAGCCAACTGCTGGTAGTGTCGGAGTGACGAAAGCAACAACATATAAAGTAGGTCCACGCAACAATTTAAAAGCGGAACTCAGGATGGCAACAACCACAAATGCTTGGGGAAATGCGAATGTTATTAGCAATACTGAGTTAACTCTTAATAAGTGGATACATATTGCTGGAACTTACGATGCAAAATCTGGAGATGGTAAAATATATATTGATGGGGAAGTAGATAACGAAAAAAATATCGGCGGTGACATTATTCCAAATGAAGCTGTGGTATGGCTTGGTCGAGGTGGCACACCGTTCCTTGATGGAAGCATGGACGAGGTGCGTATCTCTAACATTGCGCGTTCACAAGAAGAAATACAACAACTGATGAAAATCGGTATTGAAGGTGTCCTCGCAGTAACACCCCGTGATAAATTAGCTACGACATGGGGTGAAATCAAAGAGAAATCCGCAAAATAGAATAGTTACTTACTACAGTCTATCTCATAAATCGTTTACCTGATCTCTTGCAGAAAACCATATCTTCATCGTAGGGACGAGTTGCCTTGTCCTGAAAGAGTGCTTCTAATCGGGCGGGGAGACCCCGCCCCTACAAGTGATTTATGAAATACACTCTACATAATTACAAACAATACTATATTAACATCAACAGTACTAAGAATGTGTATATTTCGGCATAAGATGGAAATTGTAGAGAACACACCGCTTTTCTATTGTAAGGTAGGTATCTGTTGAATGCCAAAAACTATACACCGTTATTGATTATTGATTCACCATTTTTATTTTTTTGAATCCATGATATGATATATACCAACATTTTGATTTTAATATTAATCTAATATAGAGGGTATGTCAATGTTTAATAAAATTACTATGAACAATTGGTTGTTACTAATGGTTTTAATCACATGTCTCATCAGTCTACCAATTGCTGCTCAAGATGAACACACTGTTCTCTTATACACATTTGAAACTGGGGATGGTGATACCGTAAAAGATCTCTCTGGAAATGGAAATGATGGAAAACTTATGGGTCCAAAATGGGATGACGGTAAGTTAGGCGATGCTCTGGCATTCGGTGGAAACGGTCCAAGAGATTTTGTAGAGATACCCGATAGTGATAGTCTTGATTTAGAAGATGGACTTACTGTGGAGATGTGGGTTTTTCTGAATACTGCTTCAACAGCAGGTGGTACGGGTGCGACAAAAGAGACCACATATAAAGTAGGTCCGCGTAACCATCTAAATGTAGAAATCAGGTTGACAACCACCTCTAATGCTTGGGGCAGTGCCGTTGTTATCGGAAATAAAGCGTTACCATTGAAGACATGGGTGCATTTAGCTGGTACTTACGATGCAGATTCTGGTGAAGGGAAACTCTATATTGACGGTGAGTTAGACAATGAAGGTGAAATTGGCGGGAAAATAGTACCTAATAACAGTGTCTTATGGTTAGGACGCGGTTCCAACCCATTTTTGGATGGATATATGGATGAATTGCGTATCTCAAACATCGCTCGCACACAAGATGAAATACAGCAATTGATGAAGTTAGGCATTGAAGGTGTATTAGCGGTTTCACCAAAGGATAAGTTAGCATCGACGTGGGGTCAACTTAAATCTAATATTGTTCAATAGCTATTCAATAGGTACTGCCTAAAATGATGTAAATACAACCTAAACATGGACGGTGCCATCGTCCTGTCTGAGACAATATAAAATGAAGATTAAAAGAATATAGTGACATTTAGAATTATTGATACATTTTTTATTTTTTGTTAGAATATGTTTCCTATGACATATTCACCCGATTTACGAAAACGCATTTTAGATTATGTTGAAGCTGGCGGGAGAAAATCTGAAGCTTCCCGTCTGT
>JAJEAG010000068.1 GCA_022824265.1 Candidatus Poribacteria bacterium
CAAGTGGCAAGATGATTTTCTTGTCATTTTTCACCTCAAAATGGTGTAAGTTTTTAAGGTGAAATATAGCAGATATAGCGCGAAAAATCACGCTATATCTGCATATCCCAAAATATTAACGATTGCGATAAAAAACGACTAAAATACCTAAAACTAAATAACCCTGATTACTTGACACACAGCCTTACTTGCGTTAAAATTACATCTGAAAACACAATGATAAAAAGAGGATTTTGATGAAAACACGAATAGAAAAAGATAGTTTAGGTGAAGTAGCCGTTCCAGAGGACGCGTACTGGGGTGCACAAACTCAACGCGCCTACATCAACTTTGACATCGGAGACGAACATTTTCCACCAACATTCATTCGCGCACTTGCCATTATTAAACACGCCGCAGCGACAGTCAATGCAAGACTTGGCGGAATAACTTCCGACCTTGCAGACCTTATCTGTCGCGCTGCGGATGAAGTCGCAGATGGAAAACTCGCAGACCAGTTCCCCCTACGAATCTGGCAAACAGGCAGCGGCACACAGACTCACATGAACATCAACGAAGTCATCGCTAACCGGGCAAATGAACTGGCAGGAGAAGGACTTGGAATGAAATCCCCTGTGCATCCGAATGACCACGTGAACCGATCACAATCAACAAACGATGTTTTTCCGACAGCCATACACATAGCAGTCGTAACTCAGTGCATTGAAAGACTTTTACCCGCAGCTGCTGCATTACAAAACGCATTAGAGGATAAAGCACAGGAATTCTCAGACATTGTAAAGACAGGTCGCACACACTTGATGGACGCAACGCCATTGACGTTAGGACAAGTATTCGGTGGATATGCACATCAGGTAGCACATGCACAAGAGGCAATTCAGAACACATTAGCACATCTCTACGAACTCCCAATAGGTGGAACAGCAGTTGGAACAGGGCTGAATACGCACCCAGATTATGCCGATGCAGTAGCATCACGGATTGCGGAACGCACTGGACACCCTTTTGTGAGTGCACCGAATAAGTTTGAAGCAATGGGAGCACGAGACGCACTCGTATCTGCAAGTGGAGCATTGAAACGTTTCGCTTGTGCATTGTATAAGATCGCTAACGATATCCGTTTGTTAGGAAGTGGTCCCCGTTGTGGAATAGGTGAGTTAATTCTGCCAGAGAACGAACCGGGAAGTTCTATCATGCCCGGAAAAGTCAATCCGACACAGTGTGAGGCAATGACAATGGTTTGTGCACAAGTAATTGGGAACGATACAACCATATCATTGGCGGGTTGTGCCGGTAATTTCGAACTCAACGTGTTTATGCCTGTGATTGCCTTCAATAGCTTACAATCCATACGGTTATTAGCAGATGCATGCGATGCATTTCGCGAGCATTGCGTCGTTGGTATCAAAGCGAACACATCTGCAATCGCAGGATATTTAGATGCATCGTTGATGTTAGTGACAGCACTTACGCCTAAGATAGGCTACGATGCAGCAGCAAAACTCGCACAGAAAGCACACCGAGAAGGTTCTACACTACGCGAAGTAGCAGTTGAAGAAGGAGTATTAACCCCAGAAGAATTTGATTCCCTTGTTGTACCAAGTGACATGGTTGCACCTAATCTGTAGATGTCTGTTAGCAGAAATTGATTAGTTTTAGATTATTGTTGGACAATTTATTTCCATTTTCAATGGACTTTCAAATACTTTGCTGTTTTTCAGCAGTTTGCGTAGGATGATAAATCGGTGAATATATCTCAAGTGTATATATTAGCAGCCCCAGCGGGGCGGAATGTGTATAGCACACAATGCCCCACCAATGTTAGCCCCAGCGGGGCGAAAGGTGTATGAATCCCAAGTGATAAAATGCATAGTATTCAATCTAATCTTTCAAGAAGGACACTTAAAGTATTTATAGATCGCTGTTATATAAATTCGGTATGAACTGAATATCAATGTTCTAAGGAGGATTGCAAAATGAACCAACACGATTTCACTATGACCGATTCAGAAATTAACTTCTTCAAGACCTTTGGTTACCTGAGTTTCCCACAACTGATGGCAGACCGAATTGAGGCAATTCAGGACGCATTTGAAACCGTCTGGGAAGAACGCGGTGGTGGTCACAACGGCAAACCACACGAAGGCACCGCACGTTCTTGTATTGTGCCTTTCATCGATCAGAGTGAGGAACTATCCTCGCTACTTGATGATCCGCGTATCCTTGCAATAGCAAAAACGCTACTTGGAGACGATTTCAACTATATGGGAAGCGATGGCAATTTCTATGTCGGTGATACAGGATGGCATTCAGATGGTGGACATCGCTTAGAAGATCCGATGCACATTAAGATCGCATTCTACTTAGATCCACTTACGCGTGACACCGGGGCACTCCGCGTTATTCCGGGCAGCCATCTTTTCGGTGATAACTACGCAGATGGACTGAGCCAACAAGTAGGAAAAAGTCAAGAGACGTGGGAAATACACGGAAAAGATGTACCTGCAGTCGTCTTCGAAACAACACCTGGCGACCTTGTGCTATTTAACCACAACACGAAACATGCAGCTTACGGTGGCGGTACACGCAGACGTATGTTCACCATGAACCTTTGCCAACGCTATCCAGATGAGAAAATAGACGCATTGCAAGCATATATTGCGGGTTCTGCAAGATTCTGGATTGATCGAAAATATGGTGAGAAAATGGTAAATACTGCGACTCCAGAACGGGAGATACACCTTGAACAGGTCAGAGCAAACGATGGACATCTTGCAGAGTTGTCACGGCAAGCGCAGGAACGGATGAGTGAACCATCACGCGGATGATGCTTGATGCCATGCTTGTTTAACATACATAATTGCATCTTCAAAACCGCTTTGTCCTTGTCTGCTCGCTTCCTCTATGCTAAGCCAACCGTCATAATTTGCTTGTCGCATCCGTGAAAAGATTTCTGGAATCGGGGAGACACCTGTACCAACACGCACAGGTTCAAATTTCCCTGCTTCACGCATATCAAAAACATGTAGCACCACAACGCGCTCAATTACTTTATCCAATAATTCCAGCACATCCTCTTTTAGCACAAGAGGATTCGCTGTGTCAAAGCACACACCTAATGGTGTGTCAGAAAGTGCATCAAGGATTTCCAAGAAAATTTCCGATGGTTGAGAGAAATCCCAATACTCCCACGGTGCACCTATAGTATGGTTCTCATAAGCAAGCGTGATGCCATGCTTTTCTGCTTCATCAAGTGCATGCCGAAACCCGTCCGTAACCCATTGCACCCCATCTTTGCGTTCTATGTCGGGATGGTTTTGTCCTGCCGTTATCCGAACAAATTTTGCTCCCAAACCCTTTGCCAATACAATGTCTGATTTTAGGTTCGTTAATTCCTCTTTACGCTGTGTTTCATCAGGATGCGTAAAGTCAGAATAACACGCAATCATACACGCTTCCATACCGCGTTTGACAAGGTTCGTGCGTATCATATTGATCAACTTTGCTTCACGGTGAGGAAAGAACTTGATACTAAAGTCAACAGCATCGAGTCCCAATTCCGCACCAAATCGAATCCAATCAGCAACAGTGCTTTTCCCACTAAAGATATCACCATAAAGAGAAACAGGCAGACAACTCAGTTTCATCGTTCTTGTAGATCGGGAAACGTTCCGAACTACCATCCTACAATGTAATATTTTATTATCATAAGTGAACGTATTATATAGGAGAATCTCAAGATTGACAAGCAATATTGGGAAGAAGACAGAAACAATCAATTATGCTTAGAAATCTTGTTGAATGTATTCTCACCTTAGACGCGGAAGGAAGAGGTTTGCCTTCGTAGGGGCGGGGTTGCCCCGCCCGTAACGCAATTTCTTATCCTGCTAATCCTGGTTTAGATAAAATCTATTCTGACAAAATATCATCATTCTTCGTAGCACAAACTTTCCAGTTTGTGCCATTTACCACTAGTGTTCCGATATGTTGCCATCCTGTGAAACGGACTACAACACACCGAACTCACAATCCTGAAAATCCTGAAATCCTGAAAATCCTGGTTCAGACAATACTGAAAATTACATAAAACATACATGAAACTTATGGTTCCAATCCACCCAAACCTCTTCCATCCCCTCTTAACACCTGTTATAATACATTCACTATGAAAAACAAAAACCATACACAACCTACATTATCAATAAAAAACATCACCCGTCACCCAAAAAATATCCACCCAAAAACTGATCATAACCAAGCAAATAAAAAACGTACGAAAATGAAATTCTCAAAAAATTCGTGCACGCCTATAAACCCAGATCCAGACTGGCATAACCCCGAAAAGCAAAACGTACACAGAAACGAAAAAAGCCCTTTTTGTGTACGTTTTTAAAATGAGCAAAAACCGATGTATTTACAACAAAAACACAAACAATTCACCGTCAGATCTTACGCAAAATACATAATACGTAAACAAGTCACGCAAGCATCCATAGAGAAATTCCACGTAGGGGCGTGGTTTCCTCGTCCGTACTCACCCATATCCATCGTATGGACAGGGTTTCCCGTCCATATTCACAGTATTCACAATATGTTAACATTTTACAATACCAACATTCATAATAAATTAGAAAATACCTACGAAATTACAATCAAAAAACAGTCAATCGTAAAAAACCAAACTGTCCCAAAAATGTAAAATATAAAATGTAAAAATCCACATTAAAATCTCAGCAAATCCAGTCAGGGACTGCGATAACATCACCGTCCCAAAAGACGAAATCTGGGACGGTTTGAAGTAAGTAAATTTGCTTCCACCACTGAATTTCAGTTGAATATATCCGTTTTATCTAATTTCCTTTAGGCGTCCAACCCCGTCTTTTAAGGCGGGGATGTGACGCCTGCTTTAGCATTTTTTCTTGACAGCAAACGCCAAGTCTGTTAGTCTGTTCGTAGCAGCCGGTATTGGTTGTGATTGATGTTGTGGTAGACAGCTAAGCAGTGAAACAATCACGTAAAAGCCCTGCGATTCAAGACTGCTAAAGTTCTTTGTAACATCTATTGCACGTTCAGGGAAAGCAGCGTAACAGCTCATCCCATCTAAATCACGTGTACTAATCGTTTTTAAGACCTCCTTTGGAGGTGCAGTTAGGACATCAACTGTTGGAGTAGGCTTTGTCAGACTTTCTTTGAAAGCAAAGGTCATTGATCCCACGATCTACCCTGTGTGAGGGGGACTAAGAATCCCCCACGCTTTAGCAGGGGGAGTATGTCAAATGGTATCATTACCTTCTAAAATAAAAAATGTACGGAGAAAAATGTGGCAGACCAAAATCAGGAACTTGCACAAAAGTCCTTCAATAGCGGCGTTGAAAACAGCAAAAAAGGTGAGGTAAAACTCGCAATTGAAGACTTTACACACGCAATAAAACTTAAACCTGACTATGCGGAAGCATATTACAAAAGGGGTGGATCATGGTTACGGCTCAAGAAGTGGGAAAAAGCAAGATCTGATCTTGAGACTGCAAGAAAATTAAATATGAAGATTATTATTACCTCAGATGAAATACGGGAAAAATACAAACGAGCATGGAGAATATTAGGCAACATATAAAATATCTGACAATTGAAGACATATTGGTAGTTGCGGAGGACCACGTCGGAAAATTCCATATAATTAATGACAGTCAACTATATTATATAGATGAGGTGGTTGAGGTAAAATTTGATGGTATAGACCTATATCCAAATCTATTCCAAAAAGCTGCGGTATACGCACACCACATTATTACTGGACATATCTTTTTTGATGGAAATAAACGCGTCGGTATGCATAGTGCACTCCTATTTTTAGCATTAAATGATTGTTCGATTCAAAATAACATTGACGATTCAATTATTAACCTCGGTTTTAAAATAGCAAATGGAACCATTACTGATATTGACACGATCGCTAACCACATACAACAATGGATCTTACCACAATAGCAACACCATCACCACTCCATGAATCACCCTACAAAATACCTCAAAATGTGCCAACACCCAGCAATTCAAGCACTTAAACCCAACACAGAAACCACCCAAGACCTATGGCTACCAACCACTGAACAACTACACGAACTTTTAAACCAGAAACTCCCTTACCCAGAACGTACCAGTTTCCACCACACCGTAAACGGATGGATATACGAAACCTACTTCAAAGAATGGGCAGATGACTACGGAACTTATATTGATACACATCGCCAGTTTATAGGGGCAGAGGAAGAGGTCGTGTTAATGCAGGTATTAATGGCACTGTTGGGTATTGATGGACGATGGATGGTATAGAATATCAAAACTCTCAAGGAGAAATGTATGACTTATGATAAATTATTAGCAACGATCCGAGAATACAAACATGCAGGTATCACTGACCTTGATACACTCACAACACTTCTCAACGACACGTTCAAAGATTGGCTAAAATCACAAGGCATAAGCCAGCTTCAGATAGTTGATGAAAACAGGTTGTGCTTGAATGTAATGGGACAGTTAAAAGAACACAATCCTTCAAAAGGAATTCAATTATTCTCCCGATTTCTCGTAATTTCGCTTGACGAAGATGCAGCAAATCCAGAAGCGATAACGGATGCGTTGCAATCCTATACCTCTGAGGGTGACGGTGCTTATGTTTGGATAATTCCAGACGGCTACATGGCAGGTTTAACCGCAGCAGAACAGGAGTGGGAACAGCATGGTGGCGGGTATTTCTCACACGAATCTATCTGCATTTCTAATACCGCAGACATTGATACCAGTTGCCTTTTAGAAGTGCTTTACGAGGACGCTGATATGGAAAACGTCTCTTGCGAATTTGACGTGCCAGCACATCGGTCAGTGCATTACCGTTTAGATAAACTGAAGGATGCAAACGGTGATCCGTTAATTGCCAAAGATGCTCCCGTCAGCTACAAAATCACAAGCCGAGATGCACGGATTGTTGTGCAAGGTTCACGTATCTTAACAAGTGGAGATAACAGCATATTCGCAAGTTTCGGTACGGTGATGGCGTGGTCTCCACAATAACCTAAGTACACAATTTATAACGCGAGTTCGGTATATGTAAAATGTCATTTAAATCCATTATGATACCGAACAAAATGTGCTAATATTTGGAGTGTTTCACACAAATCGATATTGATCTCTATATAATAAATGAATAAATAAATTCAGCTCAATTTAGCGATTATTGAAACTAATACCATTTCTAATAAATAAGGTATCATTTGCTGAAAATTTCTTGTAGGAGCGACCCGGGGAACGCAATAAGGCTTACATACCGTTGATTTACTGGTCGCGACCGGCATGCCGCTCCTACAGAAAAAAGATATTCAATCAATAAAAGTGGTTGAACTCCATAATGGAACAATATTTATTAGAATTGGTATAAAGTATAATTCGTAATGTATATAGGTGAAATAGGTTGTGTGTTTAAAGCATTAAAACACTTTGTATTTTTTTATTACTGCTGATATATAGTGACATTTAGAATTATTGATACATTTTTTATTTTTTGTTAGAATATGTTTCCTATGACATATTCACCCGATTTACGAAAACGCATTTTAGATTATGTTGAAGCTGGCGGGAGAAAATCTGAAGCTTCCCGTCTGT
>JAJEAG010000057.1 GCA_022824265.1 Candidatus Poribacteria bacterium
CGATTAATGAATAGTGTTATATGCCAGAAGTCGATCTTTTTTATATGATAATATTTACATTACTTTGATTCTAAAGATTCAGAGTTTTCAGAGTCAAGAGGAAAATTTCACAATTTATTCATGTGTTGTGAACCTATATTCTGTCTGGTTTTATAGGACTATTATGACCTATTTAGTCAAGAATGACTCTGAAAATTCGGATTATTCTACGAAAACATTGCCAACGGAATTTAGGATGTCGATTCAACCAATTCCAATAGTTACATATTACGATTTCATGGTATATATTTAAACTCGTTACTAATACCGAACTCACGTTATAGTAATGAATAATAAGGAATAATAAGGAATATAAATTCTACAGAGAGTTTACTCCATCAACCCAATCACACCGCAGCCAATACGGGAACCACCACCCGGTCTAACCTGCACCACATTCAACACATCAACAACCCACTCTCCGAACACTACATCTTCCCCTTGAAAATAACCTAACACCCACGCAGTCGTCCGATCATCCAAGAAATTGGTGAGAAGCAAGTTATAGCCAACCATATTCGTAAGATTTTCAATATCTATTCCAGATGCAATATATAGGTCTGTTAAGCGTTGCTGCATCTCCTGCTCAAATTTTTCAGGGACACCAGTAGGGAAGGTTAGCTGGTATTGATTTGTGAAAAAATCAACGTCTACAGGTAACCCTATAGAGATAAAGAATTCGTGGTATGCAGCTAAACTTTTAGGTTCAATTTCCAAAAACGCTTGATGTTCTGGTGTTCCCTGAAGCGGAAGCATAGGTAATATTGTCGGATTTATCAAATGTTCAGGACTCACAAAACAGGTCAACAATAACTCAAGTATATCATGGCTATGTGGACTTACTCCTTGACCGGGTAGATGATGGTCTACTTCTAAATCAATTTGCTGACCAAGCACTGCCAGTGTACAAACGTGGGTGGCTTGTGTTATCTCTGTTCCTACCTGCATTTGTCCAATATTATGGGTATGTGTACCTGTGTGAGGATTCGTTTGGAAGGTATCGCCTGTTCCGTGGATAAGTATCAGTTTGCCGAGAATATCAGTATTCGATTCCCCGCCAACCGACCAAAAAGGTGTAGTAAATTCTAATATGCCTTTACCATCTTCACCCACCGGAATATTCCCAATTTCACCTACACCGATAGGTGGGGTTTCAAGTGTCGCTTCTGCCACAGGCACACCGACTGATCCTGTTGGAACACCAACAGGATGCCAGTGCGGTCCTATGTCTGTACAACTGCCAAGGTGGAGATGTGTAGCGTGCAAACCGGGGGACGCATTCTGAATCTCAATCCTAACATGAACCCCACCTTCCACTTCTCTGAATGTGGCTATCCCTGCCAAATCACTTTCGTCTATTGCGGAGATAAAGGCAACTGCGACTTTATCAATAGGTTCTGTGTTAATAATCTCTGTCGGAATCCATTCACAACCGACAAAAAAACATAAGATAACAATCAAAACGACAAACGCATTGATCACTTTACGTCCGATATTTCTAAACATATAATCCGTCTACCATAACGCAAAAGCGTATTGCCAACCAACCAAAAGTTTCCAACCTAATGTCATTTGTGGCCCGTCAAGATTCTCATAAACCGGCATCTGTAACTCAACAGCAAACCTTTGTCCCGCCAAAATACCACCGATTCTGTCAGGAAAGACAAGATTTACACCAGCCGACACACTTCCGCGCGTACCACCGCGTAAGTCTGGATCCATAGTCGGTACCAGAAAATTAATGTCGGATGTACCTGTCGGTGCTGCATGGTGATGATCTTCGTCTCCATGCTCCTCTGTACCGTGGTGATCATCTTCACCTTCTGGGTCAAATGCAGTATCACGACCAGAAATGTCTCCCCAGTTTGCAAACGAACCTCGAACAGAAATACTCAACCAGTCATTCAGTTTACGTGCACCCCATACCGTTGTTCCGACAAATGTTCCTAATTTATATCCTCGTTCATTTTCATTTAAGGGGAAAGCAGCACTTACCTGTAATCCATACGACCAATTTCCTTGTGTAGCTGCAAGGGTTGCGGAAGGCAGTAATTCATACGAACCTGACCCCAATTGCATTGGATAGGGCAGCACAACTTCCTCGGTTCCTCCGTGTGTTCCTTCTACGGCAATAGATCCAGTGGGAATAGAAACGCCAGCTTTGAGAATCAAGTCTAAGTGTTCTTTATTTAGGATGGGAATAAGTGTTGAAAGTCTTAAATCTCCAAGTCCACTGCTTTCCATTTCCTGATGTCCCACTGCATGATCATGTCCACCAGTAGCGTGTTCATGCGCGCCTTCCATTTCCATGTTATTACGACGATAACTCGTCATCACCATTAACGTAACAACATCATGCGGAGCTAACATCGCACCAAACATGTGCATCTGCATCTGCATCGCGGTAGGCACCAAAGCATAAGTTTTAAGTGCTTCTTCGGTTGAAACAACATCAGTTCCATCACGGAGTCCATTCATACTCATATTCATGAAGCGATATGATAGCATCAACTCACCTGCTTTATGTGCGTGGTCCCCCATTACACCAATCGGTGCGTGGCTATCCGGACGAGTTGACGACTCATTTTCACCATTCGCATAGACAAGTAATATATTGGCTAATATAAGTAAACCACAGATACTGATTTGGACATATATTCTTTGCATAGTTTCCACCTAAAACAATTAGCAGTTATTTGTATTATACTACAACTGATTAAATATTTGGTCAGGATAGTAGGGAAATGACGGAAATCCGTGACGAAATAAGTCAATATAAATAAAGGTATCTACATTGAAATAGTGAGATACAGAGACCACACTGGACAGATGATTACTGAATTAAGTTATTTGCCGCACGAACAGGTCTAAATAACGTCTGTCGTTTGGGAGGCATTTTTTCCATCAACTTCGGATTTGGATTCCAATCGTGCCATTTACTATTGACAGTGTTATAGCAGCTAAATATTGCCATCCTGTGGTTATCCTCGTTTGTCCATTGATGTGTACTGTGCGTTAACGCCTCAGTGAAAAAGAGCAACGATCCCGCTGGACATTCATAGGTATCCCAAATCGGAGAATCTGGAGTTCGTATACTATCAGGTGCTGTATACACAGCCTTATGACTTCCTGTGATGAACAGCGTGCCACCTTGTCTATATTTGACTGGGTTGAGTTCCCATACAATTCGAGTTAAACCGCTATATCCTCTACCGGGAATACACCGATAAAGATGTGAATCTCCGGGAAAACGTAACATCCCGTTACCGTTATGTGGTCCAAAATTCCCATCTCCAACAGTGCGGTAAAACATGTGACACGATTCCATCCGGAAACCGTAGCATTCTGGACTTGATAATGCTGGATGCGCGAGAAACTCGTTCAGAAATCCTACAACGTTTGGATGGTCAGATAACTTTTCCATCGGTCCACCGAGTGGTGAACGTTCATGCTCAGGAATAGAGTCAGGTTCATGACGGAGACGATATCCGAAATCTTGTATCTCTTCCAGTTCATCACCAGCCAATACACCGGGTACTAAAAGCCAACCGCGCATGTCAAACAGATACTTCTGTTCCTGTGTAGGTGGAACAACAGGTGTTCCATCGGATGTTGTTTGTGGTAGTGCAGCATTGTCTATATCAAGTGCTGCTCCCAAGTTCTTGTCAACAATAAAAGGTTTTGTATGGTTTTGTGCTTGTTCCATAATAAAATTTCCTAATTTATTCCTAATTTATTCCTTTATGTGATCGCTTTCGCGCGTTTGAGTGCATCCTCCGATACACTTAGTGTTTTTGCAATGTCTTCATCTGTGTGTGAAATGGACATAAACCAGATGTGTCCCTCAGGCAGATATAATCCACCATCTAATGTCGCTTCATAGAAAGTTCTACGGAACTGTCCCTACTTTTCACCATCGGCATTCAAACCGAAAAATGGCATCGGTCCAATTCCACCGATACGCGCTTGGTCAATACCCAATCGTTCTGTCATTTCACGATAGCCATCTAACAGTTTTTGCCCTTGTTGCCACATAAAAGCCACACCGTCTTTCGCTTCCAATTCCGCAATCGTTGCAATAGCGGCAGCAACAAGAGATACCTCGCCGTGAAAGGTCGCAGCGACCCAAACGTTAGAAACTTCGTCCATTATTTCATGCTTGCCAACAACCACTGCAGTAGCAAATCCGTTAGCCAATGCTTTTCCAAATACGGACATATCGGGTGTAACACCAAAATACTCCTGCGCGCCACCTAAAGCATATCGAAATCCGGTCTTAACTTCATCAAAAATCAGCAGTGCATCGTTAGAATTCACAACGGACTTGACGTCTTCCAAATATCCATCAGCAGGTAAGTCATGTCCAGAGGGTTCCATAATCAAACACGCTATCTCATCGGGATGTTCCTTAAAGAGGTCTTCAAGTGCCTCTATATTGTTAAAGGGAACGGTAAGTGTAGATTCAGCACTACTTGGTAGATGTCCACGTGTACTGTGACACCAATCGTGCCAGCCGTGGTATCCACAACGGATTACCTTATCTTTTTCGGTGTAAGCACGTGCAAACTTAAGCGCGCCGGTAGTTGCATCGGAACCACCGACAAAGTATGCCACCCGATCTGCCGAGGGGATAATCTCAATGAGTTTCTCTGCGAGTTCTATTTCCAACGTGTGTCCAACATTATAAACATTGCCACGTTCAAGTGCCTTGGCAACGGCTTCTATCACTGCAGGATAGGCATGTCCGAGAATCATCGGTCCATATCCCATCAAATAATCAATATAATCGTGTCCATCGGCATCCCAAAAATGTGAACCTTTCCCACCAGCAATCATAATCGGCTGTGGTGGGTTGCTCTGTTTATGTGGTTGTCCACCCCCAACTAACGCAGCTTTTGCCCTTTCCCGCCACGCCAACGATTTTTCAAAAGATCTTGACATATTATAACCCTATATATAATTTGGTAGATAGTATACCACAATATGCATTTGTCTAAACATTTTTTGTTGTAAATCGTAAATATTAATGAGATACTATAGCACAACGTGAGTTTGGTGTAAAAAAAATGAAGTACGGACCAGTTGATTGGTTGTTTCCTAACCGCACTTTTTACCAGATGGATACCTGTAGGGGTAAGGTCACCTCGACTCTACAAAGAACTGACTCAAAACTTAAAGTTGACAAAATATTAGACTTATACCGAACTCAAGTTAACGTAAACTCGGTATAAGCATTCAAATCCACAGGACGAAACAAAAGGAGGGTGTCCATGTAAAAAGTGTGTGCGGTTATTTTAATGAAGGCAATAACCGTGCGGGTTAAACTTTCTTTTTTCATTCACTATTTATATGAGTCAATGAGATTAATGATAAAAAAAATAGCGTATTCTATCTTGATAACAATCGGTATAATGCTCGTCCTGACGAACAGCAGCCATGCCCAAAACCTATCGCAGTTGGAACTACCTGAAGGCGCGAAAGGACGACTCGTGAAAGGCAGCCTCAATGTAAGGCCGCATTCACGCGAGCTGGTTTTATTCAAAAGTGCAATAGAGTATTCACCCGATGGCACGAAACTCGTAGTCGGAAGTAGCACCGGTATCTGGATATATGATGCACACACAGGTGAAGAACTTGACCTATACGCAGGGCATGCGGGGAATGTCGGTAGCGTATCATTCAGTCCGGATCGCAATACCCTCGCAAGTGGGAATAGGGATGGGACTGTCCACTTATGGGACACACATACAGGGGAACACCTCCGGACCCTCACAGGGCATGATGGCTTCTGGGGTGTCACTAGCGTATCATTCAGTCCGGATGGGAATACCCTCGCAAGTGGTGGTGATAATAGGAAAATCCACCTATGGAACGCACACACAGGGGAACTGCTCCGTACTCTCAATGTGGCTGTCAGTGTAAGAGGCTTGTCGTTCAGTCCGGATAGTAACACTCTTGCCACTAGTGGTGCTGGGGGATCTATCTTCCTATGGGACCTTCGCACCGGGCAACTCGTCCGCACCCTCACAGGGCATACGGGGGTGATTAATAGCGTGTTGTTCAGTCCATATGCGAGTATCATTTGTGGATGTAATCAGGCAAACAAAACTATCCACCTATGGGATGCCGACACAGGGGAATATATACGTACTCTCACAGGACATACTGGGGAGGTCTGGAACCTGTCGTTCAGTCCGGATGGCAACACCCTCGCAAGTGGGAGTGCGGATGCGACTATTCGCCTATGGAATCCCCACACCGGAGAACACCTCCGTACCCTCACAGGACATGCCGAGGATGTGCGTAGCGTGGCGTTCAGCCCAGATGGCAATACACTTGCAAGTGGAGGCACCTACACGATCCGCCAATGGAATGTACATACAGGTGAAAACATACGCACCATCAGGGGATATACGGGGGTAGTAAGTATCATGTCGCTCAGTTCGGATGGGAATCTCCTCACAATTGCAGGTGGGGGCAACACTGTCCACCTATGGAACGCACACACATGGGAATACATACGCGCCTTCAGAGAACATCCGGATTATTGGGTCCATAGCATGTCGTTGAGTCCGGATGGCAACATCCTTGCACTTGCGGATTGGAACAACATTGGTTTATGGAACACACAGACAGGTGAACGCCTACACACTCTCGAAATACACAATTCGGGGACGATCTTTAGCGTGGCGTTCAGTCCGGATGGCAAGACCCTTGCAGGTAGAATTGGGCACTCAACTATGGGCTTATGGAACGTAGACACAGGTCAACTCATACGCACCCTTAGAGTGACTGGGGAGAGTATCCGTAGCCTGTCGTTCAGTCCGGATGGGAATATCCTCGCGAGTGGTAATACTGCTAACACTATCGATCTATGGAACGCACACACAGGCGAACGCATCCGCACCATTATCCCTCCATGGCATGCGGGGCATGTGTATAGCGTGGTGTTCAGTCCGGATGGGAATATTCTCGTAAGTACAAATAGTAGCGGTCCTATTCGTCTATGGGACGCGCACACAGGGAAACACCTTCGCGACCTCAGTGGGCGTACGAGTGGTGTAGATGAGCTTACAGATCATAGAAGGGGTGTAGGTAGCGTGGCGTTCAGTCCGGATGGGAATATCCTCGCAAGTGGTGGAGGGGACGGCACTATCCGCCTGTGGAACACACATACGGGTGAACACATACACACTCTCAGAGGACATACGAAGAGTGTCCGTAGCGTCTTGTTCAGTGCAGATGGTAATACGCTCATAAGCGGGAGTTCGGACGGGACGGTGTTGCTGTGGGAAATTACACCTGATCTTACGAACACCAATCTGTCTGAAAAAGTGAACACACACACAGGCGAACTCGTTCGCACCCTCACAGAACATACAGGGGATGTCCGTATCGTGTCGTTCAGTCCGGATGGGAATATCCTCGCAAGTGGAGGGTTGGAAGGCACTATCCACCTATCAGCACCAAAAACGGGAGAGCACCTCCGCACTCTCATAGGACATACGGGGGAGGTCTGGAGTGTGTCGTTCAGTCCAGATGGGAATACACTCGCCAGTAGTGGGGGATGGGACAAGACTATTCGTTTATGGAACGTACACACGGGGGAACTCATCCGCACCCTCATAGGGCATACAAACAGGATCCTGAGCGTGGCGTTCAGTCCAGACAGGAATACACTTGCGAGTGGGGGTACGGACTACACCATCCGTCTATGGGATGTTCACACCGGGGAACTCATCCGCACGCTCACAGGACATAAGAAGGGGGTCTATAGTGTATCTTTCAGTCCAGATGGGAATATCTTCGCAAGTGGGAGTGATGATGGTACTATCCGCCTATGGAACACAAACACATGGGGACACATCCGTACTCTCGGAGAGCGTGGTGATAGAGTCTATAGCGTGTCGTTCAGTCCGGATGGTAACATCCTCGCAAGTGGAAGTGGGCACGACATTTATTTATGGAACGCACACACTGGCGAACTCATCTACACGCTCTCCCACGGTCTCGTGTATAGCGTATCTTTCAGTCCGGATGGGAATTTCTTGGCAAGTGGAAGTTGGGACGACACTATCCGCCTATGGAACGTACGCACCGGGGAACTCATACAGATTCTCACAGAGGATACGGAGAGTGGTCGTAACGTGTCCTTCAGTCCGGATGGCAATACTCTCGCAAGTGGGGGTAAGGAAGGAAAGGTGCTCTTGTGGGAAGTTTCCCCTGATCCTACATACACCTCCCTACCCGAAGATGTGGAGGCAAACACCTGGGAATATATACGCACAATCATAGGCGGACATGGAAGCGTGTCGTTCAGTCCGGATGGTAATACGCTCGCAAGTCTCGCAGGTGGAGCTGGTAGGACTATCAGCCTATGGAACGTGCAGACCGGGGAGTCCATCCGAACTTTTACAGTACATACGAGTTCTGTCCTTACTGTATTATTCAGTCCGGATGGTAACACCCTTGCAAGTGGGAGTTATGATGGCACTATCAGGCTATGGAATGCACACACAGGCGAAAACATAAAAACCCTCACAGAACATACGGATAGGGTCTATAGCGTATCATTCAGTCCGGATAGCAACACCCTTGCAAGTGGGAGTTATGATGAGACTATCCGCCTATGGAACACACACACAGGCGAAAACATAAAAACCCTCACAGAACATATGGATAGGGTCTATAGCGTGTCATTCAGTCCGGATGGCAACACCCTTGCAAGTGGGGGTGATGATGGCACTATCCGCCTATGGAACGCGCACACAGGCGAAAACATAAAAACCCTCAGTAGTTGGGGGCTGCATTTGTCGTTCAGTCCGGATGGCAACACTCTTGCAAGTGGTTATGGGACTGTCCACCTATGGAACGTACACACAGGCGAACAGATAAAGACCCTCTTGTATGGGGGGTTGTATGTGTCATTTAGTCCGGATGGTAACACTCTTGCAACTGCGGATGATAAGATGGTTCGCCTATGGAACGTACATACCGGGGAAAACACACAATCTCTCAGAGGGCATACGGGCAGAGTCGAAAGCGTGGCGTTCAGTCCGAATGGCAACATCCTCGCAAGTGGGGGTGGTCCGGGGGTGCTGCTTTGGGAAATCCCTCCTGCTGCTACAAACACCTTCCTGCCCGAAGATGTGAATGCCGACGGTATCGTCAATATTACAGATCTTGTATTAGTTGCGGCTAACTTCGGCAAGCAGGGAGAAAATAACGCGGATGTGAATGGCGATGGGATTATCAATATTATTGATCTGACACTGGTCGCTGCAGCGTTTGGAGACACAGCCGCTGCGCCGATTGCGTCGGGGCACAAGGCACAGAGAGCACCTACAAGTGCAGAAATAGCCGCATGGCTACAACAGGCACAGCAGCTAAATCTAACAAATCCAACTTTCCAACGCGGGATACAGGTGCTGGAACAACTCTTAGCAGCACTAACAATAAAACAGACAGCACTCTTGCCCAATTATCCGAATCCATTCAACCCAGAAACATGGATACCTTATCAGCTCGCAACCCCCGCAGATGTCAGTATCTCCATTTATGCTGTGGATGGGCAGCTGGTGCGGAAAATTGATCTAGGACATCAGGTTGCGGGTATCTATCAAAACCAAAGCCGTGCCGCACATTGGGACGGCAGAAATAATGTCGGTGAACTTGTAGCAAGCGGTGTCTATTTCTATACGCTCACCGCAGACGATTTCACGACAACTCGGAAGATGTTGATACGGAAATGATCTTTACTTCAGAAATGGAAATTTTCAAGGTATACTGATTTTATAGAAACTTTTTTCAACGATTGTATAATTGGCGTTACCATACTAATTTCAGGTTTTAGATACCGAAACTTTTGGAGGAAATGAAAATGACAGAAAACCTCTTAACTGACGCGCAGATGCGACAATTTATCGTAAATGGGTTTGTCACCGTTAACACTGAGCTGCCGCCAGCGTTTCACGATGATATTTTTGAAAAAACAGTCGCAGTGTTTGATAAAGAAGGCAATCCGGGCAATAATCTTTTACCGAGAATACCAGAGATTCAGCGAGTATTTGACGATGCAAATGTGAAAGGTGCTTTGACAAGTCTGTTGGGACCAGATAATTATATGCAACCACATCGCCACCCGCATTACAACCCGCCGGGTAGCAAGGGACAGGGAATGCATCAAGATGGTGGTAAAAGGTGGTCGCACCATACGCGTAGGCTACTTGTCTTCTATTACCCACAGGATACACCCGTCGAACGGGGACCGACTGGTGTTGTGCCGATTAGTCATTACTTCAGCACAGAAGAAGGTAAACAAGTATCTCCCGAACAACCCGTCAGTGGAAAAGCAGGAACAGTTGCATTTGCTAACTACGACTTGTGGCACCGCGCTATGCCTAATCAGACCGAAGAGAGACGTTATATGATGAAGTTTCTCTACGCGCGAATGACAGAGCCGCAAGAACCAACGTGGGCAAATGAGGAAACAGAATGGGCAAATGGGACAGCAGCCGGACCTGCTGAACATCAGGAAATGTTCAAACACCTTTGGAACTGGCATCTTGGTTCAAAAAGTATTGAGGATTCTGCTTCACCAAATGGGGCATCGATATCAGATTTAATTAGTGCGATGACCGGCACGACTGAATCCACAGGATTGCAGGCTGCATATCAAGTGCCGAAGTTTGGTGAAGAAGCTGTTAAACCGTTAGTAAGGTGTTTATATGAAGAGTCAGATATGACTCGCCGCAATGCGTGTTACGCGCTGAATGCGTTGGGTACTCCGGCTATTGGCGCACTCCGGAATGCCTTGAAAGATCCTTCTGAGCAAGTGCGCGCAAATGCTGCAGAAGCACTCGGAGACCTTGGGACGAAGGCAGAACCTGCTGTGCCTGATTTAGTCGAATCGTTAGAGGACGAATCAACGTCAGTTCGCGGACGTGCTATTGAAGCTTTAGGCACAACAAGTCAATCAAGTTCGTTAGCAGTTCCAGGTCTAATAAAGGCATTGGAAGATCCGAATGAAGGGATTAGACGTAATGCTGTATTTGCACTATCACGAATCGGGGAAAATGCTGGGGACGCTGTTGAAGGGTTGGAAAACTTACTTTTTGATGGCAACCGTTATATTCGAGGTAATGCGGTGCATACACTTTACCGTATTGGCACACCAGCAGCAAAAGATGTGTTAGTGCGGCACCTCCAAACAACGCGATGGTGTCCTATTACCAACCGTAATAGTACATTTTAACGAATCTTTTTTATATTATTTTCTTGTCTGAACCATGATTATAGGATTAGCAAGATTTTCTTGAGTAAGGATCTGTTTGTAAGTTGATTCGCTATACTTGCTCCACCATCAGAAAAGAGCATCTTAAACAAAGTGCTTGGACATTATAGACTCCTCATCCTGAAAATCTTGTAATCCTGCAAATCCTAGTTCAGACAGTAATCCGGTTATGTATTCTGCTAAGCAGACTGAAACACATCATAAATCTCCCGTGCTCGCTTTTCAACATTTTCTAAGTATGCCTCACCGATGTGCAAGTGATAGAGTTCCGTGAGATCACCACTCGTTTCGCCAAACGCCTTAGCATAACGCCTGCATTCCTCTTTGTCAGGACCGGAGGCGTAGGCTTTTGTCTTTGCATCTGTTCCAGATTTTCGGACTTCAACAAACATATTCGCAAATTTCAAGTAGGTTCCATCCCCAACAAATCGGACACTCTCAAGCGTAGTAAATTCAAGGTCGGGAAGTGCATCTAAAAGAATAGCACGCGCTTGTTCCATATCAATTCTTCCCTCGCGTAATGCAATGGCAATCCCAAGAAAAAACAGATCATTCTTGTCGCGTTTCGCTTCACCTTCCCGTTTTGCTTCGCGCAGTTTTTCAGGATTCGGTTCAGACTCGTTATAGTAGGTTATATCCTCCCTAACATCACACGTTGCGGTTATCCGACTCTCAACAAAAATATATGCAAGATAGTCAGACAGAGGTATATCTTCCTGTTTGCAATGCGCTGCAAGTGCCGTAACCAGCACCATAGATTCACCTGCCGATTTCTCCCGCATCGCAATTGCTTTCCTGCCACCTTGACTTTGGATAAGTGCTTCAGGACCGGTAATCATACCACCACTCTCTTCACCCGCGAAGATAAGACGAGGCTGCACGCCAAGCGAAATCTTTTCACCGTAAACATCTTGAATACTCACTGAAACATCTGGTGCGTCCGCTATCTGCTTCTCAATCTTTTTCATGATCGCAGCAATCTCTTTGAAGCCGACAGGCACATTAATAACATTTACCTCATTAGCAGTAGCCCATTGGTCCCATGCAAGTGCGGACGGAGTTGTCTTAATCATGAACCTTGGATGGTTGTCCCAAAGTCCTGCAGTTTTTAGTTGCTTCGTATGGAAATCCATCAACATCAGAAACGCTTGATTTGGCGTGTAAATCGTTAACAATCTATTGTCATCAAGCCTAAGAAAATCCACACCGAGACGTTGGAGTGCTTCGGCGCGTGACGCTTCTTCTATCTGACAAACGATGAGCCTGTCACCATCTGGATCGGTTACCTCAATGATTGTTCCGATTGGTTGATTCTTGAGTTTAGTCGCGTATCCAGCAGACTTGACGACATTCAGAATGCTAAAATCACAACCGAGATCGTAAAATTCTTCCACACCAGTTTTCGGATTTCTGTCCAGCTTTCCGATGTTATGATAGAGCGGATCTGCCTCAACATGTAGCCACCGAACGGAATCGGCAATACCTAACCGTTCAAAAATTGCACGCATCGGACGATACATACACCCACCGACACAATCCACAACAATGGATGGTTTTGCCTTACGGATAAGGTTGAGATTAGCATCTGTGGCAACACCGCTTTTTAAGTAACCGACATATAGATGCACACCATCGTGGAGTTCATCTAACCTTTCAAAGTCGATATGTCCATCGGTGGATGTGCTGAATGGAATTGGATACCCCGTCGTTTCAGCGGTTTTGAGAATCTCCTCAATCTTGTTGACGAACTGCATGGATTCTTCAGGTAGGTATTGACTGCCTTGATTGTTAAGATCCTTTGTTGCGTTTTTCGTGCTGACAGAGTGGCTTGATGTAACATGCTCACCACCGTCCAAGTCCAGCATGAATATAAGGAACGATGCCATCCATATCGGTATTGTCCCAAACTCTTTCGGCACATAAGTCCGTATACCCTGTGCTGCTTGAATGCGAGCGATGAATTCAACGTATTTTTGCGAGTTGTAGCGCACCTCACATCCTGCCAGTTTCTCTACTGAATGTCCACCAGATTTTTCCTTCGCAACGAGACTTTTTCCAAGTGTTGCCAAGATAATGCCAACCTGATTTATCGGAAAGCGGGTATCCCAAGGATACAGAATGTTTTGAGGACCACGTATACCTGCGGTGGATACTTGTGCTTCCTTAGCATAATTGCGGAACCATTCCCACAAGTTGAGACGTTCGATTAGTTCTTTATCAAGTGTAAATGTGAATACTTCAGGGTCGTCTTGGGGAAAAAGAGGAGTTTTGATTGAGTCGGGGGTGTTCTGTTCAACAACTGCGAATAGTTGTTGTTCTGTTCGGTTTCGTTTGTCAAGGGACGCTGCATCTACAGCAATTACCATCTCCACGCTCCAAAATAGATTTTGTGGTTATTATAGCAGATATATGTGTTTTGTGGGAGTTTAATTTGGTGGAGATGTAGTTCCGTTGAATTCAACGGATATGAAGGTGACTACGTTACTACGTTACAGAAGTGTCATTTGGTTGGGATTCGGTGGAGGAGTCAAATGGAATAGGGCAAAAACTTTATTCCTATTGTATAATGCCTCACAGATACAACGTTCTTTCCAACCCGGAAAGGGAACATCAGTTTCTCCTTCTAGCATCTTAGTCTGTGAATATGCTTGGTTTACTATATGGTCATCTGGTATGACGGTATATTTTGCTAACCAGCGATTAGCACTGGGTGAGGAAGCAGAATAGACTACATGCATCTTTAGTTTGTTCTGGGATTTATTTTCAGTAGTAAGAATCGGGGAATTTGATGGAACTTTATCGTTGGGTATTAATCCCTTTTCGCAAATAACCGCAATACATCTGTTCGGAGCAACTTGCGCGAGTTGAATTGTTGCAGCAATTGTTGAACTTCTAAAGTGTTTGGCTGCAAATGGAATCAGTTGAACATTAAGCCCGTTTTTTTCATATAGTCTTTTAAATTCCTTACTAGGCATCAGAAACTCAGCAGCACCAAAGTTACACAGAGCTTCCAACGGTCTTTTGTAACCGTCTTCTTGATTGAAAGTATATTCGTGAAGTTCAGAGATTAAATCTTCATCTTTTTCAATCAAATAATGTGTCACTTCATGAAATAGAGTGAACCGTTTTCGTTCCTCGGATTGAATCTTTGAATTGATAACAATTGTCTTTCCAGTATGCATCCCGTCTAATCCATCCTGCAACAAGTCTTCCTTTAAGTCTAATTTCAAACCTGAACATATCTCATCAATACTTGGAATGGTCGTTGAAGAATATTGGTCAATGACATTCTTAACTAACCCATTTACCTGTCTTTTCATGTGATTCATAATTGCTTTCCTATCAATAATTTCTTCTTTTGGAGAGAGAATCCGTTTGAGGTAAAAATACAATTCAAGCCATTCTGTTTTAGAATTAGGTTGTCTACCGCGGAAATTTATTTTTAATAACAACTCTTTCCAATCGTTCTCAATTTTGTACGTGGTCTCATACTCATTTAAAAACGATTGGAATTCTTCAGGATAATTAGTATTTGACGATTCCCCAAGTCCCTCAACATCACTAATAAGTTCTTTGACTGAGATTTTATATGCCATAGCAACTTTCTGAAGTGCATCAATCGACGGATTAACAACGCCGCGCTCCATATCCGAAAGGTAAGGTACAGACAGATCTGAAATCTCACTCAAATCTTTTAAAGTAAACTTGTTTTGTTTACGAATGAACCGAAGGCGTTGACCTAATTTCATGGTGGTAATCCTTTTTATAGCGGTGTACATACATTTTTAATATAGTATATCATAAAACTTATTGTTAAGCGGATATAAAAAACATACAAATATTATGTAATATATGAAGTAGACTTGACATATCACATAAATTATGGTATAATAGTAATATTTAAAAATTAATTATGTATTATTTATCTGTTGGCGCGAGATTTAGTATTTCAAGTATGTTGTTAAATAATATGCTTTTTAAATTCCGCTAAACAATTCAACATTTTCTACAAGAAAGGAGTATTTCCATGCACACTTTTTCCAAAGAATTCAGTACATTACTTGAGGTAATAGCAAAAGAATTGGACATTCCTGAAAGTTATTTCAAACAAGCGGTAGAACGATATGAATCCATTGGCGAGTGGCTTGAACGAGATAAATCAATTGTCACACAATTTAGACCTGAGATTTATCCGCAAGGGTCTTTCTTACTCGGGACGGTCACAAAACCAGTTTCCGATTTAGATGAGTACGACCTTGACTTTGTTAGCGAGTTAAAGAGTCTTGAGAAGACTCCAATTACCCAAGAACAATTAAAAAATTTAGTTGGGGACGAAATTAAATCTTATGCCAATTCACACAACATTAAATCTCCTGTGAAAGAAAGTAAGCGTTGTTGGACATTATCTTACGCAGATAGGGCAAAATTTCATATAGATATTTTGCCTTCGATTCCTGACGAAGAGGCTTTCAAACAACTACTTAAATCAAGTGGTTACTCTCCGTCTCACTGGACGGATACAGCAATTGCGATTACAGATAATACTCATCCAAATTACAATCGGATCCATCCTGACTGGACATGTAGTAATCCGAAAGGATATGCAGAATGGTTTCGAAGCCGCATGCAAACCCAATATGACGCAGTTCTGAAATCTCTAATGGAAAAGCTAGTTGATGAAGTACCAGAATATGAGATAAAAACCCCACTTCAACAGGGAATTCAAATTTTGAAACGGCACCGAGATATCTGGTTTGATCAATATAAATCACGTTACGATGAAGATGCTAAACCGATCTCTATCATCATAACTACTCTCGCAGCCCTTGCCTACAACAACGAAGCTGATCTCCAAGATGCTATTTGGAATATTGTAAGTAACATGCACATGTTTATCGCACGTGATATAAACGGTAAAGCTTGTATACCAAACCCAGTTAATCCTCTTGAAAACTTTGCAGATAAGTGGCAGGAACATCCTATCCGAGAAACATGTTTTTTTGACTGGCTTAAGCAGATACAAGAAGATTTTAGGAATATATTTGAACAAAGCAATGTTCACAACGCTGGTGAATTATTAAAACCATGCTTAGGCAAAGGTGTCGTCAATGCGGCACTACGTGATAGTTCTACATCGGAAAATCTAATTGCTTATACTGCAACTGCAAATACTTATCAAGAACAGGACCGATTTAATGTGTCTCATCGTCAGGCACCAACATGGACGGTAATGCCGAATGGACAAGTAAAGATTTTAGGAACAGTCCACCGAAAAGGATTCCGATCACGACAAATCAAAAGTGACTCAACACCGTTGCCGAAATACCATTCGTTACAATTCAAGGCACAAACGAACATTGAGATGCCCTATGAAGTTTACTGGCAAATAGTCAACACAGGAGCAGAAGCATCTAAAGCAAACGGACTTCGAGGTGGATTTTGTAGTAGTACCTCTACAACAAACGGGCATATTAGAAAAGAAGAAACTCGATATAGAGGGATGCATTGGATAGAATGCTTTATTGTTAAGAATGATATATGCCAGGCTAGAAGCGGAGAATTTATCGTAAATATAGAATAGCTGCATACTCTTGTGTGTATCATTTTGTAGATGAACTAACTGAAATGCCAAATACGAATGGATTTACCAATACATCTCTTGAAAATTGAGTTTATGTTTTGTGACGATTCAGGCACAAAACACTTGAGTTGCAATCAAATGAACGTGAAAATTATCAATCCATTATAAACTAGATGAGGAAATTAACAAATGTCTAAGACCAAGAAAACAAAACCAAAGATTACGAGAAAAAATGTGCCTTTGCATATTAAGTTGAAGTTATTTGCTAAGTCAGCCGGAAGATGTCAATTTCGTGGATGTAACAGACCGATCTGGCGTAATGACCTAACTTTAACCGAGCGAAATTTTGGAGAAGTTACTCACATTATTGCTGCAAGTTCATCAGGTCCGAGAGGTAACCAAGAATCCTCAAAGTTGCAAATTGATTATTCTAACCTTATGCTGATGTGTCAGAAATGTCATACAGAGATAGACTCTGATACCAATAAATATCCAGAAGTTTTACTTGGTGAGTGGAAAAAGGAACATGAGGAAAGAATTGAGATTCAAACAAGGTATACTGGAGATATTCACAAATCCACCGTTCTCTTGTTCATGGTGAATATAAACGAAAGACTTACTTCAATAATTCCTGATGTTTTTCTCAATGCAATGTCCCCAAAATATCCTGTTGATGAAAAAGGAATTAGAATTGTATTTGATGACTTTGATGGTCGAAACGATTCTAAGGTATGGGAGGTATTTGCTGAACGGATTCAAAGAAAAATAGAAAGACATTTTGAAGAAGGTATAGATGAGAAAGAAATTAAACATCTTTCTGTTTTTGCTCTTGGACCGATGCCGTTACTAATGTACTTAGGTAAGTGTATCGGTGATACAATCTCTACAGATTTATACCAAAAGCATAGAAAAATTACTAATGCAAATCAGGCTTGGTCATGGCAAGCTGAGGAACTGAAAACAGAAAATGGTTTTATTGTCAACCCTATACATGTTAATAAAAACTCAAGAAATGTAGGTGTCGTGTTGTCCTTAAGTGCTGAAATTCCGACTGAGCGTTATAAAAAGTTAATTGTAGATAATTATTCCATCTATGACATTACAATTGACAATCCTTCATTGTATTTTTTGAAATCTCCTAAGCAGATAGAGGAATTCAGTCGTAAATATAGAGGATTGCTGAACGATATTCAATCAACCCATGGAGACTCTTGCAAAGTGTATATTATTCCAGCAGTTCCAGCTCCAATCGCAGTTGAATGTGGTAGGGTTCTTTTGCCTAAATCAGATCCTGAGATTTTTGCATGTGAATATGACGAGGTGAACGGTTTAAGGACAGTACTCAAAATCAATTCACGCAAGATAACTACCAATTCGTAAGTATTATATTCAATCAAACTTGACTGATAAAATCAAATAGTGTACACTATATACGATTAAGTCAAATTGCAGCCAAAATTGTTTAGCATACCATACAAGCTGTAGAACAGTTCAGTTTGTTCATACTTTATTGATATCAAAGGTGAAAAGATGGAAACCATAATGAAAGATTTAATTGTAACAGAGGAAATTTGGCAGGAGGGCAATATGTACACCGCTTATTGCCCGGAATTAGACGTTGCAAGTTGCGGAAAGGATATTGAAGAGGCGCGGAAAAACCTGCTTGAAGTTATTGAAATTCAGTTAGAAGAAACAGCACAACTCGGCACACTCAAGACCTTTTTGGAAGATGCAGGCTATGATTTGAACACTTCACAACCGACCCTTCAGCTTGATAAACAGGTAGTTTCCTTTAACACTCCCCGTCAAATCCCCATGCTTTAGCTTGTGGGATGTAGGCGGCTTTTATATTTATCTATCAAAACAACTTGACATATTCTAATATATTTGCTATACTTTTTTTAGCAGTCGGCATTGGTTATAGTTGATGTTGTGGTAGACAACTGGGCAGTGAAACAACTATGTAAAAGCCTTGCGATT
>JAJEAG010000011.1 GCA_022824265.1 Candidatus Poribacteria bacterium
TATTTCGTCCTAAGTCTCCAACGTCCACGCACAACTGTCGGCAGTGGCAAAGTCATCTGCGGCGCAGTCACCATGGGCAGACGGTTCTAAAATAGCATAGGACTTACGCACGATTTGTAGGCGCGCTTTGATGAAGTTTAAAAAATAAATTAGGTAATTCGGACCTAAACCCGGTAGATGCGGTTTCCTAACCACACCGGACGCTAAAAGGAACTAAAATTTACCCGATTAAACCCTTAATCTTCATTGCCTCGCCCGCATTCTCACACAGTCCCGTAGGTCGGAGCGATCAAAGCGACCTACAACATATTGTGTAGTAATTTATTGTGAGCTAATATGTTTGTCTTCAACAGTGAATGTATTACTGGAAAAATCCTTCAGCGTATTCAGCGTATTCAGTGATTCAGACAGTTCAAACGATACTAACAAAAATGAGCAAAATAAAAAAAGCAAAATTCGCGTCACATTCCTTATCCTGACTGGATTCATAACGTCACTGTGACTTTCAAAGAAGTCACATAAATATAACACAAATTCATTCGGTTTTCGCCAATACGAAGGTATTCGTCTTAATGGTCTCTCCTACAAAGGAAGGCATAATATGGAAAATAATAAGATTCGGAAAACTGAATGGCTATGTGCAAATATTAACATATCTTGTTTTTTTTCAGTGTTTTATATATAATTCATAGTGTGTGACTCAGACTGCACCTATAATCCATAACTGTGTGAGTGTATTTGTGCCGATATTATCACAAGTCAATAACCAATCTATTAATGTTGTTGCGTTGTGTGGCAGCTTACGTCAAGGTAGTACCACACATGCAGCATTACAGATTGCCCTATCGGGGGCAAAAGAGGTAGGGGCAGAAGTAGAATTAATAGATCTGAGAAAATACAAACTTATTTTTCATGGTGAAATTGTTGATGAATCTGAATATCCTCCGGATGTATTCAAACTAAAGAAAAAAGTAAAACGTGCACACGGAATACTTCTCGGTACACCCGAATATCACGGTAGTTTCAGTGGGGTACTTAAAAACGCATTAGATCTGATGTGGTTTGAGGAATTCGAAAACAAGGTCGTAGGGTTAGTCGGTGTTTCAGGTGGTAAGATGGGGGCAGGTAATGCAATATCTATGTTGAGGACGGTAAGTGCAACATTACGTGCTTTGGTCATTCCGACTGATGTATCTATTGCGCAGGCATCCGAAGCATTTGATGAAAATGGCAACTTACATGATAAACAATTGACAGACAGAGTCAAAGCTGTTGGTCGTCAGGTAACAAAATATGCTGCGCTATACAATTCTGAAAAAATGTAAACAAAAGATATGAATGAAATACACAGTTGGACGAATTGGATCGGCACTGATGAATCGGGGAAAGGTGACTACTTTGGTCCTCTCGTTGTCGCAGGTGTTGTTGTAAATTCTGAATGTAGTAGTGAATTGTTGGAAAATGGTATCACAGACGGTAAAAATATCTCAAATACACGCATCAGAAAACTCGCTAATTGGATGTGGAACGAATATGAAAGGCACATTGAAGTGGAACAAAGAATGCCCGATGAATATAATAATGAATATGACGATTTAGAAAATCGCGGTGAGAATTCTTCAAGAATACTTGCAAATATGCACATCAATGTCATCCAAACACTTTCTAAACGTTTTGGCGTGAAATACGCGCTTGTGGATAAGTTTCCATATAATAACATGACATCATTACTCACACAAAAGGATATAAAGATAAAACAGGTAACTAAAGGAGAAAGGGATGTGGCTGTCGCTGCTGCCTCAATAATCGCACGTGATAGATTCTTGACTGGTATGGAGACTTTATCTAAGAAGTATGAGTTACAATTGCCGAGAGGGGCATATCAAGTGATAGATGCAGGAAAGGAATTTGTCAAATTGAATGGAGTGAATTCCTTACGAAATGTAGCAAAACTTCACTTTCGAACGACACAACAAGTCATCGGGTAAATGAATATTACAAAAAATGGATTCATCGGTTTCAAAAGAAGATAAGAATAGAATTAACAAGTAAAAGGTATAATAGCGATGTCTGATTCCGAAAAGTTTTTTGTTATTCATTATGCTGAGGTCGGACTAAAAGGAAAAAACAGAGTATTTTTTGAAAAGAAACTTGCCCGAAACATTAGACTATCCTTGCATGGCACTGAATATTCCGAGGTAAAAAGACTACACGATAGAATCGTTGTGTATCTTAAACCAGATACAAATATCGTTGAAATTGAAAATCGTCTGCGGCGGGTCATGGGTATCGCTCATTATGAGTTTGTAGTACGTGCCGACAAGGACATCGCAGGAATAAAAAAGACTGCTTTGGAGTTGACAAAAGGCAAAACTTTTGAGACACTAAAAGTAGAAACAAAAAGGTCCGATAAGGCATTTCCTTTAACATCTCCTGAGATTAGCCGAGAGGTTGGCGGGTATCTGATTCAAGAAACCGGTGCACAAGCAGATATGCACAATCCAGACCTGCGTTTTTGGATAAATATCTCACATAACGATACTTATATTTATACTGATAAACTTCAAGGAATAGGAGGACTTCCGGTTGGTGTCAGTGGTAAAGTTTTAGTGATGCTATCTGGAGGGATTGATTCCCCAGTTGCAGCATGGCAAATGATCAAACGCGGGGCAAAGGCAGTATTTATACACTTTTATAGTTATCCATATACGGATAAAGCATCTTTAGAAAAAGTGATGGACCTTGCCCGTATTTTATCAGAATCTAACTATAGGAGCGTTGTTTATCTTGTGCCATTTGGTGACCTGCAACAGATCATAGTAACCAAAACACCCGCACCGTATAGAGTTCTGTTGTATCGTAGGTTTATGACACGAATTGCTCAACATGTGGCTGCACTTGTAGATGCTGAAGCACTCGTGACAGGAGAAAGTCTTGCCCAAGTGGCATCACAAACGCTTCCGAACCTGCGTTCAATTGAAGCAATTGCTGAGATACCAATTCTTCGTCCACTCATCGGTTTTGATAAAGTTGAGATAATAGAAAAAGCAGAAGAGATAGGCACATTTGATGTATCAACACTCCCGCACCAAGACTGTTGCTCACTCTTTGTTCCCAAGCATCCTGCGACCCATGCGTCACATGCAGAGTTAAACAAAGCAGAGAAAGGATTAGATACAACAACACTTGTTGAAGAAGCAATTCAGAGACTTGAAAAACAGGTTATTAGTTTTTCCTATGAATAGACACGTGGTAATGATTTAGTGATATAGTTTTATTCAATTTAGACTGCGGAATTTGCGGTATGAAGCCTCATTAACAAGGAGTTCGCAGATTTATGGATAAGATATTGCTCATTCGCCTCAGTTCACTCGGTGATATTGTTTTAACAACCCCCGCAATCCGAGCTGTTCGCGCACACTTCCCTAATGCCTATATTGCGATGTTAGTTGCTAAACAATCCGCTGATGTCCTATTACAGAACCCACATCTGAATGAAATAATTCAATTCAATCGATCTGCAAAAGATAAGGATACAGGGGAGATGTTACGTATCATCCGTATCTTACGCCAACGAAGATTCGCGCTTACATTTGATTTTCAACGTAAGTTTCGCACAGAATTGCTCATGTATTTCAGCGGGGCAAATGAGCGTGTTGGGAAAGGTAGACTCTGTACTATTCGTGTTCCAAAACAGGGTAAACAACATGCAACGGAAGACTATTTTGATCTATTGCATGCAGCAGGAATCGTAGCAGAGAACCGTGAATTGGAGATATTCCTTTCCAAATCTGAACGGACAGATGCTTGTTATGTATTTGAAGAAGCTGACGTATCGGAAATGCAGTTAAAAGTGGGTTTATTCCCAGGTGCAGGATGGAAGTTGCGGGAGTGGATGCCTGACCGTTTTGCCTCAATTGGAGATAAACTTGTAGAAAAGTTTGATGCACAAGTCATCATTTTTGGTGGACCGAAAGAAGGGGAACTTGTCCGTTCTGTCACGAATCTGATGCAGCATCCTGCTATTCCGTTCGCAGGAAATCTTCAGATCCGTCAGTTAGCGGCTTGTATAGAAAAGTGTGATCTATTTCTAACAAATGACACAGGTCCAATGCATATTGCTGCTGCTGTCAGGACACCCACAGTTGCACTTTTTGGACCTGGCGATCACGTACGTTTCCAACCACTTGGTGAATCTAACACAGTAATTCGTCACGATGTGCCATGTAGTCCATGTAAACAGTTTACGGAAAAATGTAAAGATAATATCTGTATGAAACAGATAACAGTTGATGAAGTGTGGGATTCTATCTGCCAGATTCTTGATCGGCAGCGGATAGGTATGTAGATATTCAACTTAGGCTATTACATTTCTATTCCGTATGTACGTCCCATAATAACACCGTTCCGTCCCTACCTGCACTTATGATAGTTTTTCCATCAAGTGAAAACCTCGCATCAAAGACTGTGCCGATATGGCGTGAAAACGTAGTAATGAT
This sequence comes from Candidatus Poribacteria bacterium, assembly GCA_022824265.1. Classification (GTDB taxonomy): domain Bacteria; phylum Poribacteria; class WGA-4E; order WGA-4E; family WGA-3G; genus MSPOR6. The sequence goes on from JAJEAG010000011.1 coordinate 4,500, forward strand.
GTCTCCAGTAGTAGCATCCCACAAAACTACCGTAAAACTATTTCCACCTGCGCCAACGATAGTTTTTCCATCTGGAGAATATTCAAGTGAACTGACAAAAGAGGAATGTTTGGTAAGTGTAGATTTTGCATTACCTGTAGTAGCATCCCACAACCGGACCTCTCCCTCATCATCTCCACTCACGATAGTTTTTCCATTGGGTGAATACGCCACTGAATAGACTCGTGCAGTGTGTCCGTTAAGTATTGCTTTGACATCTTGTGTCGCAACATCCCACAAACGTAACGTTTTGTCAGAACTTGCACTTGCGATAGTTTTTCCATCAGGAGAAAATGCAACGGTCCGAACTTCGTCGGTATGACCAACGAATAAAGCTTTGCGTTTATTCGTCGTTAAATCCCACAAACACAAGTCGTTACCACTACCATTCACCACAGTTTTACCATCGGGGGAGTATGCAACTGAAAAGACACCACCAGTAGACCCTTTTGTAAGTTTAGTTATGTATTTCGCTGTGGTGACATCCCACAACCCCAAATTACCATCAAATTCACCCGCCGCAATAGTATTGCCATCGGGTGAAAAGGCAAAGTTATCAATGACTTCTGCAGTAAACATGGATTTGAGGTGTCCTGTCTCAGCATCCCATAAACATAAGAAATTCTCAAACTCATCACTTGCGATAGTTTTTCCATCTGGAGAATATGCGACGTTAAAAACAGCACCAAAATGTTCATCAAGTGTATTTAATAATTTACCTGATTGCACATGCCATATTTTTACGGTTGCGTCATCCTCACTCACACTTGCTATAGTCTCTCCATCAGGGGCAAACACAACATATTTGACTGAACCGGTATGTCCTTGTAACATGGATTTGAGCTTTCCTGTCTTCGCATCCCATAAACCTACGATTTTGTCTTCGCTTCCACTGGCAATAGTTTTTCCATCAGGTGAATATGCAACTGAAAGTACGGCATCGCGATGTCCCTCAAGGGTTGTACGTATCTGTTTAGATTCGACATTCCATAAAATTATGGTCTCGTCTTTACCTCCGCTAACAATAGCTTTTCCATCGGGTGAATACGCCACAGAAAGTACATCATTACGGTGCCCAGCAAGTGTAGCTACATTTTCTCCTGTTGTTGTTTCCCATATATAAATTGAGTTGTCCCTCCAATCACCTGTAGTAACAACTGTTTTTCCATCAGGTGAATAAGAAAGCGATTTGATACTACCACGAGGATATGAAAAATCAGTTTTCTGTTCACCTGTTGAGATGTCCCACAAATACAAGTAATGATCTCTTCCTCCAACAATAGATTTACCATCAGAAGAAAAGGCAATGGAAAGCACACTGCCTAATCGTCCTTTAAGTGTAGTCTTTAGTTCACCCGTAGTAGCATCTATTATCCGTAGGGGTTGAGAATTTAGATTTTCACCTCCACATGCAATGGTCTTTCCATCAGGTGAATATGCTATACAACGTCCCCATTCTTTAGAATGTTTGTTGAAAAGATGTCTTTCTATGCCGGTATCAGCATCATAAATCCAGATACCGATAGTTGTGCACACAGCTAACTGTGTGCTATCAGGAGAATATGCTACATTACCAATTAGCATGCCTTTTCCGAGACGCGCTTTAGCACCTTGTGGAAGACCCCAATGCATATAATCTTGGGCGAGAACAGTGATTGGAAAACATATTACAGAGAGGATTGATAATATAAACAAACTTACCGTAAAAAATTTTATTTTCATTATTTTATACTTCATTGCTGGGTATCTGAAACCATAAAGTTAACCGCAGACATTTTCAAAAACTCGTAATAGATTTCCTCCGAGAATTTTCTGAATAGCAGTATCAGTATAACCGCGTTTGCTCAAACCTTCGGTAATTTTGGGATATTCGGTTGCATCCTTTAGCAGATCTCCACCACCGTCAAAATCTGAACCGATACCGACATGATCAAGTCCAGCAACATCAATTGCATACTCAATATGATTGAGCAGCTGTGCAAAGGGTGGTCTATTTCTCCAACCGTCTTCTGTGATAAATCCCGGAACGAATGTAATCCCTACAACACCACCGTTGACGGCGATTGCCTTGAGTTGTTCATTTGTTAAATTACGAGAATGGTTACATAAGGTCATGCAGTTACTGTGTGAGGCTATGATGGGTGCGTCTGTTATATCAAGCACATCCCAAAATCCGCGTTCGCTAATATGTGATACATCTACCAACATACCGAGTTTGTTCATCTCTTTAACTAACTGCACACCGAATTTCGTTAACCCACCTCCTGTCTCACCTTCATCATTTCCTGTAGATGCCCATGTGTTGGGATTATGTGTCAACCCTATTGAGCGGACACCGAGTAGATAAAGCGATCGTAATATATTCAAACTACGTTCCACGGCTTCACTATTTTCTATAGTAAGGACAGCTGCGAGTTTACCTTCTTCCTTGGCAGTATGGATGTCATCTACTTTTCGAACGATACGGATATCCGTTGCGTTTGCATCTACCTCTGCATTGAACCAACCAAACGCATCTAATGCATAAGATAGATGATTTTTCCAAGCGCGCGTTACATCAACAGCGAAAAATGCCACATCTATTCCACCCTCACGCATTTTTGGAATATTGAGTTGAATACCGATAGCATCCTCTGCAGGAGGAACACGTCCACGTAGGTAGGCAATCGTTCCACTATGTACATCAGGATTTTTAGTATGTTCGTCTGCAAGACTTATGTTACCACGACGAATATGTGCAACGATAGAATCATTATGCGAATCTATAACAATAGATTTTATATGTAAATCAAGAATTGAGGTGGATATTGACATTTATATTTCCTTTAAATATAGTTGCTTTATCAATATAAACATAGATATATCTACATTCATGAGGTATTCCTGGATTAGGTAAGATCAATACAGTATATTTGGTGGGAGTCTTCGTGGACTGAGTCAAATGTAATTGTCTTTCCATCTGATGACCATCGGGGATGTAAATCACACCGAATGTCGCCACTAAACTGCTCATCGTAAATTCCTCACCTATCCAGTGCATCATACTTCCTTGCTGTAGATTGAAAGCAGAAGTCTGTGCAAAAGAATTAAATGCATGTGTCTCACGGTCAATTAGTCCAACTTTTGCCACATCAGATTCCGTTGGACAATGGGTATGAAACTCTGTTTCCAATCCAAGATGATACCGACCAGTTTTATCCAAAGGATTAATCCCATAATATCCGAAGAAATGATGCTTTGGAGAAGAAGATAGTTTGCCAATTTTATAATCAAATCTAACTTTATGAGGCATATTGAAACCTTATTTTTGACATTTTGAAACAATCCAACCGTGTTAACGTTATAATATGTTAACAAAAGGGGAAGGCTATTATACTATGAACTTTATAGCCAAAACAGATATAGGTAACCTTCGGGATAGAAACGAAGACTCATATTTTTTTGATGATAAAAACCGACTGTTTGCAATTGCTGACGGTATGAGTGGACATGCGCGTGGTGATATAGCAAGTCGGATTGCACTCCAAGTCTTTGAGGAATGGGTGGCAGAATCACCAAATCCTGCAAGTGATTTAGGTCCAATCAACAGACTCAATATCCTTGAAAGACTTGCGATTGAAGCTAACCGGCGGGTATATACCATGGGACAAGAGTCTCTTCAATATCAACGGATGGGAACAACACTTACCGCAGGTTTTGTAACTCCGAGTTACCTTGCCTATGTCCATATTGGTGATAGTCGTCTTTATGTGCTCCACAACGACATTCTTACACAAATTACAACCGACGATTCATTAGTCCAAAAGATGATTGAGAAGGGTGAGATTACCCCCGAAGAAGGTCGTATCCATGCAAAACGAAATATCATTACACAAGCTGTGGGATTATCTGAAGAGATAACACCTGCCACGAACGTTTGTCCACTTGCCCCTGGTGATATTGTCCTTGCATGCACTGATGGTCTACACGACCTAATTACCGATGATACCGAAACTCGCAATATCATTTCATCGGCACCAACGCTTGAATCAGCGAGCGAAAACCTAATCAGTAGGGCACTTGCCTATGGTGGCACTGATAACGTAACAGTCCTCCTCAGTAGTATTGATTAAATTGACCGTCATTCCAAACATTTTTTGACATAACCGATCCGATAATTTCTATTCCTATGATTGCCCATTTCCATCTGCAGGAACAAGTCCCAACACCAGTTCATCCTCATCATATTCTTCCTGTATGTCTATAACTGGTGTGTCACCCATCTCTGGCAATTCTATATGTGGTGCTTCTGCCCATAAGCGTTCCAGATTATAGTAAGAACGACTTTCATCCAAAAAGATATGGATAACGAAGTCGACATAGTCCAACAATATCCAATCTGTTTTATTAGCACCTTCTCGATGCCACGGTTGCTGATTCCACTTTTCTTCAAGTTCTTCTAAGATTGCTTCTGAAATACCTTCAACTTGTACATCTGAGATACCACTGAAAATCGCAAAATAATCGGTGAAACAATCGAGTTCACGTAGATCCAGAATCACAGGGTTCTGTGCCCGACGACTAACGGCTGCTGTTGCAGCATCTTTTACTATATCTAAAGTATTATTTGTATCCATCAGATAGTTCTCCTAATTATGAAGATATATCAATTGCCAGATGTTGAAATTATGCATTTTCATTCACATCAAGATTAATTCTGTCGTTGCCTTTTCTGGTTTTTACTAATGCACTGTTATATGTGTTAATAGTATTTGGATGGATAATACCTCCATATTGAAGCAGGTATTCAATTTTATATTGAGCAACTGTATGGACTGCTTTATCCAAATCGTTTTCCGCTAATAATCTTACCTGTGCTGCCTCTTTGTATTCCCTTTTCGGTTCTGCAAAATCTGCGACATATATTAATTTTGCTGTTAAACCCATTGATGCGCTGCCTGTTGTGTGGCATCGAATTGCTTCAAGGATGTCCAAATCAGTTATTTCGAATAAATCAATAGCATATTTAACACCAATGATAGCGTGTAACAACGCGGGCATTATCTGTTCTATTGGATCAAGTTGTATTTTATAAAGTGATACAGCATTGTATAGTTGATCATCACTCATCCATTTTGCTACATCATGCAAGAGTGCTGCCAAACTTGTTTTCCACAGATCCGCATTGTGGCATCGTGCTAATGCTACTGCGGTTTCCTGAACAGAGATAACGTGTTCAAAACGTTCTGGTGAAAGTTTCTCAGTTAGATGACGTTGTATTTCTACAGATTTAGGATGTTCCTTAAGTTCTGATAATGTTGGAAACGATAAAACAATGTTTCTGTTTACTGAATTTATCTTAGGTATGGTCATGTTTTTGTTAGTATAGCTTTAATTCCATAGAGTAAGTTCACGTTGTATTTGTTAAAAAATGGTATTGATTATTCTGTATCTTTTTCACTTTTAATTAATTTTAGAAGTGTCTCTTCCTGTATTTCAGAAAAGGTATCTTGTTCAAGTTTCGTTAATTCCTCAGAATCAGGTAAAGGAGTGCTAATACGATATTCCTCGTTTAGCCATTTACCTAAATCTATCAACTTACACCTTTTGCTACAAAAGGGAAAATGTGCAGGTAAAGGTTCATCTTTGATATAAACAAATTCATAGTTTTTTCCGCAGAGACTACATTTCAGTTGCATATTAACTCCTTTCCAAACTAAATCTTAACTTATTTTGCGGATAATGTTCATTATGTTCTATTTATGGTGTCATCTATATAGTTTGTGTTGGTCAATATATGCAACAACTGCTTCAGGAACAAGATATCTGACAGAAATATTATTACGAATTCGATTCCTTATCTCAGTTGCTGACATATCGAAACCGGTTATTCGAAAAGTTGTAACACGGTTTCTGATTTCTGATGGAACAAGTTCTAAATCGTAATTTGGACGTGTTGTTACAATCAAGGTGCACTGTTTTAGAACTTCATCAAAATCTTTCCAAATTTTATATTCAATCAAGGAATCCGCGCCTATAATCCAAGCGAGTTCAGTTGTTTTACCATACTGCTGTCTTAACGTTTTGATAGTCTGGATTGTGTAAGAGGGTCCCTCGCGATCCAATTCTATCCGTGACACTTCAAAATACGGATTTTGTGCAGTAGCTAACTTCACCATTTGATAACGATGTTCAGCAGAAACGAGATCTGGTTGGTATTTGTGAGGTGGACGTGCAGCGGGGATAAACAGTATTTTATGGTAACCCAGACCCTCACGCACTTGTTCGGCACTTAGCAAATGTGCATAGTGGATAGGATTGAATGTGCCCCCCATGATTGCAATTTTCATCTGCTTTTTATTTTTATGCTGACTAAAGAAGAACCAGATCTATTTGCTACGATTAAATTTTGATTTGTGTCTTGAGATTGACACACTATGTGTAAATATACCGTATAATATATCAATAATTCAGATTTTAAGTATACCAATAACAAGAACAAAATACAAGACAAATTTGGATGTGAATCAGAGGCAGTAAAATGTCATATTTTAAACGATGGATAGAGATAAAGTAGGAATGTTACGTCCGTTGGACAGACAATTTTTACCTTTGTATTGAATAATCCGTTTAAGGAAATATTATTTCAATTTATTCACGATAATTGACAAGTTTAAAATGTCAAGTTTTCAGAGTTTTCAGAGTCAAGCACAATTTCTCCAATTTTTATATGAGGCTATGAACCCATATATTTACTGGGTTCATAGGGCTATTATGACTATATTAGTCAGGAATGACTCTGAAACTTTTAGAATTTAGCTATAGGTTGGTTAGTTTGCTTTATAATACCTAAAACTACAATAAATTTGTCTGAATTGAGTTGGGAAATTCTTCCAAGAAATGTGATTTGAGACAGTTGAATAGCTCAAAAAAATAATTAGTATTTGGTACTGCAATTTAACCTGTATTAGTCAGATGAAGGAGGTAGTCCAAAAAATCAAAATCTATAGATAATGGTCAATATCACAGAAGAAATTAACTTATTAATAATTGGCATAATTCTTGCTACATTTGCTATTAAGGTGACAATATGTCAGAAACACACATCCCTGTTTTACGTAACGAAATACTTGATTTTATTAAACCGAAGCCAGAAGGGGTTTATGTGGATGCGACAATAGGATTAGGCGGACATAGCCATTGGATTTTAAAGAAATCTCAGCCTTCTGGTCGGTTGATTGGTATTGACAGGGATGTGAATGCACTTGCAATCGCTAAAAAAAGATTACTCCCATTCAAAGATCGGTTAAAGTTGGTACATGGGAACTTTGCTCAACTTCAGCGGATATTAGAATCTCAAGGTATTTCCAAAGTTGATGGCATATTGATGGACTTGGGTGTATCCTCATTGCAACTGGACTCACCCGAAAGAGGATTCAGTTTTCAACATTCGGGTCCCTTGGATATGCGGATGGATACACAGATGTCTATATCCGCTTATCAGATTATCAATGAAAGTTCATCAGAAAGACTAACCAAGATTTTCAAGGAATATGGTGAAGAGCGTTTTTCAAAACAGATCACTCAGCAAATCATTTCAGTACGTGATGAACAACAGATAAGTACTACAAAACAACTTGCAGAGATCATTGAAAAGGTCTACTCAAGGTATACAAAACGTTCTAAAAAATCCCCACAAAAAGGTAAAGGTATTCATCCTGCTACACGTGTTTTTCAGTCTTTACGGATTGAGGTGAATTCCGAACTTAAAAATCTAACATTAGGTTTAGAATCAGCCATCCCAGTGTTGAAATTTGGTGGAAGTGTCTGTGTAATAAGTTTTCATTCACTTGAAGATCGGATAGTAAAGCATACATTTCGCAAACATGCGAAATCTTGTATATGTCCACCGAACACACCAGTTTGTATCTGTGAACATAAAAAGTCGTTGGATATAGTTACAAACCGACCAATGATGCCATTAACAAGTGAAATTGAGGCAAATCCGCGTTCACGTAGTGCCAAATTACGAGTTGCAATTAAGGTTTGACCTGAAAATTTGTATCAATATTTAAAATCTAACGTATAAATTATAAAATGCAAAATCCGATAACTTTCAGTCCGTTGTTTAATGCAAAACCGAATCCGGAACCCAAAGTCGCCATGTTTTTTGTTTATTTGGTTTTAGGATTATCATTAGGTGTTTTTGGCGCAAGTATATGGTTTTCATCTTATGCAAAGGGTGTTTTTTTACAACGTAGACCTACATTTGAAAAGCAGCGTGAGAAAATACAAGATGAAATTCGAAAGCTTGAGTTGGAGGAAAATGCGTTAACTGATGTTGATAGGGTGCGTTCTCTAATAAAGGAATTAGGTTTAGTTGAACCTACAATAAGAACATTAGAATTACATGATAGATAGCATAACTGGAGAACAGCTGGTTGGTTAATATAAATTGCTATTACTAATCAGATAGATTAGCTTTAATATCTCTGATGACATACGATTGTTTTATTAAGAACTTTAATATCTTTTTACTGCATATCTGAAAGCGATAATCAGACTATGAAAAATAATACATATCTTTCAATTCGACGACTTGTAGTTGTTCTAATAGTCTTACAATTAGGGTTTCTACTATTGATTGGTAAGCTATTCAAACTACAAATACCTTTAGATGGTGGCTTAGAGGCATCTCGACGTGATTGGCGTTCGGAAGAAAATAATGATGTAAAACGTGGGAAGATACTTGATAGACATGGTACAGTTTTAGGTATTAGTCAAGACTTAATCTCGGTTAGTGCGGACCCTAAAACCTTTAATAAAAAATCTAACGCGCATACCGTTGCCTCACAATTAGCACCTCTATTGGATAGTACTACTTCCGAGTTATTAGCAACACTCAATCGCAAACGAAATGGGAAGTACGTCGAATTTGTCTGGCTTAAGAAAGGGATTGAATACGATAGGTTAGATGATATTCTTAACATTACTAATCAACACAGAGGACTTAAAATTGAGATTGAACCTGAACGCGTATATCCAAAAAAGCAGTTGGCATCACAAGTCATAGGATACCTGAATGATTTAAATCATGGTGAAGGAGTAGAATACCAATATAACACTTTCCTTCAGAGGGTACATTCCGCCCAACCACAGGGAAATACTGGGTTACAATCTGTCTCTCTAAAAAATACTTCATCCACCGCATTACTTGGCAACAGCGGTTGTAATGTAGTTCTTACCATTGATGAAATCATTCAAGATATAGCAGAAAGAGAACTTGAACAAGCGTGTAAGAAATGGAACGCTCCTAAAGGAACTGCAATTGTACTTGCAGTAGAAACGTCAGAGATATTAGCGATGGCGAGTTATCCAAGTTATGATGTAAATGATCAGACAAATTCAAATGAGGACGCAAAACGAAATCTCGGAATTTGGTATCTTTTTGAGCCTGGTTCAATATTCAAGATTGTTGCATCCTCTGCTGTATTGAATGAAGGTATCATGTCACCTGCCTCAACAGTCTTCTGTGAAAATGGCCGTTACCGTCTTTCAAATAGACGTGTTATCAAAGATGTTTCAGCAAAAGGAGATTTGAGTCTTACAGAAGTAATCCAGAAGTCAAGTAATATAGGAATGATTAAGATTGTGCAAAGATTGGGACCTAAGTTATTCCAAGAATATGTTGATAGGTATGGTTTTGGAATGAAAACAGGCATAGATTTACCGTATGAACAATCTGGCAGTCTTTATACACTAAGAAAATGGGATACAAATTCGCTTGGTTCTGTCCCGTTCGGTCAAGGTATCTCAGTTACACCGTTGCAGATGGTCAATGCTTTAGCAGCAATTGCCAATGGCGGTACATTGCACAGACCATATATTACAAAAGAAATTCGCGATGACCGTGGTAATCTTGTCAAAAAGAATCGTCCTGAACAAATCCGTCAAGTTATACATACAGAAACAGCAAGAAAGATGACTGAAATTCTTGTTGGTGTTGTTGAAAAAGGAAGCGGAATGAGGGCAAGAATTGAAGGTGTTAGTATTGCTGGTAAAACCGGAACTGCGCAGAAAGCAGAAAAAGGTAAAGGCTATGCTGCGGGCAAAGAAGTAATGTCCTTTATGGGATTTCTTCCCGCGGACAACCCAAAAATCGCGATTATTGTAACCTTTGATGAACCCAAAGGTGCAAGATTTAGTGGTTTAGTTGCTGCTCCAGTCTTTAAACGGATTGCACAGCAAACACTTGAATATAGCGACAGGATAGGTTTATTTGACTCCGTTCCAAGAAAAAGAAACAATAACAACAGACAATATGTAGAAAGAAATCAAAGTAATACAACTACAACTGGTTCTTACACCAGCAAACCTAAAAGAAGTACCTCATCTGAAAACCAACAAAACACCTCTATCCCTGAAAACACTCTTGTGAAAAATGGAGTGGGTTTATGAAACTCCAAAAACTTCTGGATAGGATAGAAGTTAGCGAAATCACAGGAAATCGGAATCCGGAAATTACGGGTATTGTGAGTGACCATCGACAAGTCAAATCAGGATATGCCTTTGTCTGTTATCAAGGACTTAATGTAGATGGACATTCTTTTATTTCTGGAGCGATTAAGAATGGTGCCCGTGCCATTATTTCAGAAAAACAAACCCCAGACCTACCTAACGATGTAACTGGTGTTGTGACCTCCAATGGACGAATAGCACAAGCCCTTTGTGCTGCAAATTGGTTCGGTAATCCAGCAGAACGTCTAAAGTTAGTTGGTATCACTGGTACTAACGGCAAAACATCAACAGCACATTTAACATACGGTATTCTTAGTACGGATGGGTATAAAACTGCTGTACTAGGGACAGTTGGACATACGTTTGATTCAACATCAAATGGTAAGGAGCCATCAAAAATAGAGATTCCAGCACTTCTGACAACCCCAGATGCGTTTCAACTCCATGCAATGTTAAAACAGATTGCAGATGCTGGTGTTGAACATGTTGTTATGGAAACCTCTTCACAAGGACTTGCTCAGCACCGATTAACTGGACTAACCTTTGATACAGCTGTTTTTACCAACTTGACACAGGACCATTTGGACTACCATGGTTCGATGGATAATTACCTTTCTGCGAAAATGATGCTATTTGAACAGTTGAGTCCTACAGGTGTTGCAATTTTAAACGCAGATTCCACCGCGACACCCCGTATTATACAACATATTCAAAATAGGAAAATACTAACATACGGTCTTGAGAAAGCAGCTGATTTAGAAGCACGAGATGTAGATAGTTCTTTACATCAGTTAGCGTTTACTGCAGTTTTAAATAAGAACGGCGTGTTTAGTCCTTCAGATATTTCGTGGAATGAGTTACAGGCTACCATTGGGTTACTTGGGGAATACAATATTTACAATGCCCTTGCTGCTATTGGCATAGGGCTTCGTTATAATTGTAGTGCTACATCAATTCATAATGGTCTTACATCAACTGTTGTTCCTGGACGTTTTGAACGGATTTTGACAAATGGCAAACCTGTTGAAGAATTTGCGATTATTGTAGACTATGCACACACTCCTGATGGGTTAGAAAATGTGTTAACCGCTGCCCGTGGAATCACAGAAGGTAGGTTAATCTCTGTATTTGGTTGTGGTGGTGATCGTGATAGTGGAAAACGTCCTAAAATGGGTGCAATTTCTACGCAAATTGCCGATATGAGCGTGATTACCTCTGACAATCCGAGAACTGAGAATCCTGATGAAATCATCTCAGATATTGTGTCAAAATTACCACATAATGCAGCATTTTTATGTATTTCAGAAAGACGTGAAGCAATTCGTTATGCGATTTTGGATGCAAAACCAGGTGATGTGGTTGTAATTGCTGGTAAGGGTCATGAAGATTATCAAGAAATTAACGGTAAACGTTTCCCATTTGATGACCGTACAGTTGCAGCTGAAATACTACAAAATTTACCAATGCAGTCTACATGAAATTGTTACATAGATGAGATATGTACATAATAATGCTGTACCAAGACAACTGATAATAGGTATATTGAATAGGCATTGATGATGGGGCGAGTAAAGTTCATAGAAATAGATCAACTCAAGATTGCATATAATGTTGTAGGAACCGGTAAGCCTGTTGTTCTCCTCCACGGTTGGGGTTGCGAAGCTAATATATTTAATTCCGTATTGGATACGTTATCAAGTACTCACCAAGTATTTGCCCTTGATCTGCCTGGATTTGGTCTGAGCGAGAATCCGCCGACAGCTTGGGATGCTTCAGACTATGCTAAATTGATCTCCTCATTCTTAGATAAACTCAACATCAGTAAAGTAAATCTCATTGGACATTCTTATGGTGGTAGAATATCAATAGTTTTGGCGGCAGAAACACCGGAAAAGGTAAATAAACTAATCTTGGTGGATAGTGCTGGAATCATACCACGACGATACATAAAGTATTATATACGAATATGTATAGCAAAAATTGGTCGTTTGATGCGACATTGTGGTACACTTGGTAATAGAATTGCTGACAGAATAGCGTATCAAGTAGGTTCAAAGGATTATCAGGAAGCAGGAGCAATGAGAGCAACACTTGTTAAATCGGTGAATCAAAATTTGAGACCGCTATTGCCGAAGATACAAGCATCAACATTGTTGATCTGGGGAGAGAACGATACTGATACACCAGTATCTGATGGTAGGATAATGGAAGCGGAAATTCCACAAGCAGAATTAGTGATTCTTGATAATGCTGGACATTACTCGTTTCTTGACCAAACGCATCAATTTTGTCAGATTGTGTCAAAATTCTTAGAATGAACAGCCGATAATGATGGCAAGTTTTGCCATACAGAATATTTGAAGAAAAATGTAAAAATAGATAATTTAGTTACTCATCCAAAATTACACTTTAAAGCGCAATGAATGTGTCTGAGAAATTAGTTTGGTAGTAGGCATTTCATTGCGTATTTTGTTATCTTCGTAATAAGACATAAGTAAAATAAAGATCAGTAAATTACATTCACAATATAATAGCTATGGTCAGTTCTATACTCTTTTATGTCCTGGTTGTTGCCTGTTATGTAAGAGGCATCATTAGGACAAACAGTGGTCTACATATATTACAACTTGACGGGTATAAACCTGGACGGTATCTGAAATGGATATTGACACATATCAATCACTGCTTTGAAATCGTTGAGATAAGTATTGTCGCTGCAGTAGTGATAACAGTGTCAATTATTCCTAATATTCAGACAGAATGGTTTTTTTCCACACTTTGTCTCGTTTGGACAGCGTACCAAGTTTACAAGATAGTGTGGCGAAAAAAGACAAAAGCAAAAAAACCGTTGGTTTATACTGCTCGTGCAAAACGACTTTTTGGTTTAGCACTTACCCTACTTGTTGTAACTGCTGGATTAATCGGTGTAGTAGTCACAGATAACCGACTGCGAATTGGTGTTTTTTTATTCAGTGAACTTAGTGTGCCAATTCTCGTTGTAAGCAGTTATTTAATATTGCCTGTAGAACAATTAATAAACGGATTCTATTTACGTGATGCAAGAAAACGGATAAGAACACTTCAGCCAAAAATTATAGGCATTACAGGCAGTTATGGTAAAACAAGCACCAAATATATTCTTCACCAAATTTTATCACAAAAATATAAAACTTTGATGACTCCAGATAGCTATAATACACCTATGGGGATATGTAAGGTTATCAGAGGCGACTTATTGCCAGAACATGAAATTTTTATTGTTGAAATGGGAGCATATAAACGGGGTGATATCCGTGAGTTGTGTCATCTTGCTCCACCTGAGATTGGTATACTTACTGCTGTTGGTCCTCAGCATTTGGAGCGATTTAAAAGTATTGATAACATTGCCCGTGGAAAGTATGAGTTAATTGAAGCATTGCCATCCGATGGATTGGCAGTGATAAATGTTAATAATGAGATTTGTGCCGGGTTAGCAGATAAAACCGACAGTGTACCTGTAATTCGATATGGCGTAGAAACCGAGTCATCTACAGACACATCCGTAAGTTTATCAGCACACGATATTATCCAAAGCGGAAAAGGATTGACTTTTACAGTTGTTGCCAAAGAGGCAGGAGCAGCAGAAATAACAACTCGGTTACTTGGAAAACATAACGTTTCTAATATACTTGCTGCAATTGGTGTCTCACTGTATTGCGGTATGACAATGGAAGAAATTAGAGACGCATTTGAGGCATTAGAACCTGTACCTCACCGTTTACAGTTGATACCTGGAGCTGCAGGTGTAACTGTTATTGACGATAGTTTCAACGCAAATCCGGAAGGTGCAAAAGCTGCCCTTGAGGTGTTAACCGACTTTGTAAGCGAAAAAGAAGGAAATAAAATATTGGTTACTCCAGGTATGGTGGAACTCGGTGAACTTGAGTATGAGGAAAATAAAAAGTTTGGTATAGAAGCATCCAAAGTATGTGATCTCGTAATCCTTGTAGGTCGCTCAAGAACTGCTCCTATATTAGATGGACTCAAAAAAGCCAACTATCCTGAAAAACAGATATATGTTGCAAATAACCTTGATGAAGCACAACAACACCTTACCAAACACGTAACACCGGGAGATGTGGTGCTTTTTGAAAACGATTTACCAGACAATTATAATGAAGCAGTTTAATATACATCAATTGATTCAGAGTACGGGTAATGATTTGATCAGGATTGAAAAGATGTTACAAAGAACAATTGTATCTGTAAAGGAAATGTAAAACATGAATGTGGCACTCTTATTTGGTGGACGATCTCCTGAACACGAAGTATCTATAGTTACCGCGCACCAGGTCAATGCTGCTTTGTCAGAAACGCATGACGTTATTCCAATTTATATAACAAAAGATGGTGCATGGTTAACAGGTGATAAACTCAATGAGTTGAATACATTTACAGAGGGAACACTCCCTCATGCAACTGATTTTGACACTGTTAGTATTGAATTTGATACAACCGCTAAATTTACTGTTTTACCGAAAAGAAGTGGTTTATTCAGTAAAAAAAGGGAACTTTCTATTGATGTTGTATTTCCCGCGATTCACGGAGTAAATGGTGAAGATGGTTCTCTTCAAGGACTTCTTGAACTGATGAATATACCTTATGTAGGAGCTGGTGTTGTAGGTTCTGGTATAGGTATGGATAAAATCATGATGAAAGCTGTTCTAAATGAGAATGGACTTCCTATAGTTCCTTATATACCATTCACAAAAAATGATTGGGATTCAGCGAATACCGAGATTTTAAAGGTAATTGAAGATACAATTTCATACCCAATGTATGTTAAACCTGCAATCAGCGGATCAAGCATTGGTGTGAGTCAAGTTATAGACCAAGATGAACTACAAGATTCGATTGAACTTGCCTGTAGGTATTGCCGCCGTGTCATCGTTGAACAAGCTATTGTAAACGGCTATGAGATTAATTGCTCTGTGATGGGTACGCATCAGCCGACTGCATCTGTTTGTGAACAACCGATTTCAAGCACAGACTTCTTAAGTTTTGACGACAAATATATCCATGAAAATTCGGATTCTGAATCAAATGCCGATGGAACGTCTGAGTCTAATGTTGCATCTGGAATGGCAGGTGCACAACGTGAAATACCTGCACCAATTTCAGATGAATTAACGTTACATATACAAAAACTTGCAACTGAAACTTTTCATGTGCTTGATTGTGCTGGTATTGCCAGAATTGATTTTTTAGTAGACAGCGAAGAACAGGTTTATGTGAATGAAATAAATACGATTCCTGGTTCTTTCAGTTTTTACTTATGGGAACCGATCGGAATATCATTTCCTGAATTGGTATCTCAATTAGTTTCACTTGCCGTAGAAACACATCAAGAGAAGAGCAGATTAATATATTCTTATACAACCAATTTGTTGAGTCAAGCAGGAGCAAGTTTTGGTAAGTTAAAAGGCAATGGTAACTCGAAACCAGAGGAAACCACTTAAATAGTGTATCTGTAGTAATTGGGTAAATCTAACTGCATACGATTATATAAATCTTTATTAGAACTTTGTCATAACACTTTATCCACCTTATGTTGGAAGCAGCAATATAGATGTTTTATCACCTTTTTTTTGAAACCCTTGTCAGTATATTTCAACCTTTTGAAGTTTTTGGTTCAATACCTTTTCGTGCGGTTTATGCGACAGCAACAGCTCTTGTTATTTCGCTTGTATTAGGACCGTTTATGATCAGACGGTTAAAACAGTTGCGAATCGGTGAACATATTCAAGAGGAGGTGGAAAAAGCTCAACAGCAAAACGAAGATCAGAACAAGGCGGGAACTCCAACTATGGGTGGAATCCTAATTATTGTAGCGGTATTGATATCCATCGTATTTTGGGCAAAGTTGGATCAACCATTTATTTATTTGATGATCTTTACGACGCTCTGGTTTGGGGGACTTGGTTTTTTAGATGATATGTGTAAAATTAGCAGGAAACAATCACTTGGTCTACGTGGTTGGCAGAAAATAGTCCTGCAAACAATAGGTGCATTAGCGATTGCATGTTACCTTTATCAATGGGGTCCTGTTGAAGCGAATGATGCAGCCAGTCGTACAACATTACATATTCCATTTTTGAAAGACATACAACCTAATCTTGGATTTCTCTTTATCCCATTTGCAACCTTAGTTATCGTCGGCACATCAAATGCAGTGAATCTAACAGACGGAATGGATGGATTAGCGATAGGGTGTACTTTATTCGTCGCAGCGACAATTGGAGCATTGGGATATTTAACAAGCCATAATCTGATAGCAGATCACCTTAACCTATCACACTTACCGATTGGTGGTGAGGTAGTTGCAATCTTTTGCGCCTCCTTAGCAGGAGCAGGTTTGGGTTTTCTATGGTATAATGGACATCCTGCACAATTATTTATGGGAGACACAGGTTCTCTACCACTGGGTGCAACGCTTGGAACTTCTGCGTTGTTAATCAAGCAGGAATTTCTTCTTATCATTGTTGGTGGTATATTTGTTGCCGAAGCATTATCTGTCATCATACAAGTCTGGTCTTACAGAACTTTTGGAAGACGGGTCATCAAGATGTCTCCTCTTCATTACCATTTCCTACTATCAGGATGGAAAGAATCTAAGGTTGTAATCCGTTTCTGGATTGTTGCCTTGATTTTAATGTTGATAGCATTAAGTACGTTGAGATTGGGATAATAGTATATGACGTAGATAACTCCTGCTTATATTCTTCAGATGAGGTAAATGTTTGAAACATCCTAACATGAACAGTTATGCAGGAAAAAGAATCACGATTTTTGGAGCAAATCGCAGTGGTATCGCAATTGCGCAATTACTTTTTGATCTTGGTGCGATAATATCCGTTACAGATACACGTGACTCTGGTGCATTGGCTGAAGAAATATCTCAATTAGACGGATTACAGTTACAATATTACCTTGGTGGACATGATGAATCTTGTATTGCCAATGCTGAATTAATAGTTGTTTCACCGGGAGTCCCATTAGATATTCCGATTTTAGTTGAGGCGAAGAATAGGAATATCCCTATTTTGGGAGAATTGGAAATCTCAGCAAGTCTATGTCAATCTCGCATTGTGGCGATTACTGGAACAAAAGGAAAATCCACAACAACCCTTTTGACAGCAGCCATTCTTGAGAAGTGTAAACTTTTTTCTTCTGTGGTAGTTGCAGGGAATATAGGTGTTCCGTTAGCAAGTATGGTGGGAACCATAACAAAGAACGATATCGTAGTCGTAGAAGCAAGCAGTTTTCAATTAGAGAGTACAATCACCTTCTGCCCTGAAGTGAGTGTAATGTTAAATTTTTCACGAGATCATCTTGATCGTCATAAAACAATGGATGCGTATTTTAACGCAAAACGCAAAATATACGTCAATCAGACTGAGAAGGATTGGATCGTGCTGAATGCATCAGACCCAAAAGTAAAAGGTCTTAACAACAACACTGAGGCTAAAAAAGCATATTTTACTGACAGTCCCGAACATGCTGAGATGGAGTTAAGTTTATTATGCCAACAGTTAGAATCGGATATAGGAGCACGTTTGCAAAGTAAGGCAGACAATGCTGACATTTACACCTTTATAGACAAACAGGAACATTGGATTTGTAATACTGCAGAAATACCGTTAGCTGGGGCTCATAATGTTCGGAACACACTTGCTTCTGTTGTTATTGGCACTATCTACGGTGTTAAACCTACGGACATTAGAAATGCTATCCTTGAATTCAACCGGACACATTCTGCTCTTGAACATGCTTATGAAAAAGTAAGTGTTATCAATGGAGTAGATTATATAAACGATTCAAAGGCAACAAACGTCTTAGCAACATACGCTGCACTTGAATCAATCCAAGTATCATCACATCTGAACGAGAAAGCTAAACGGGTATACTTAATCATTGGTGGTTTTGATAAAGGTAACGATTACCAAGCCATTGTTGAACTTGTCTGCACCAAAGTTAAGGTTTTGATATTGCTCGGGGAACATACACAGAACATACAAAAGGAACTTGCAGGTTGTACTGAGATGTGTCAGGCTGCAACAATGGAAGCTGCAGTTGAATTTGCACATAACCAAGCAATGCAAGGTGACATTGTGCTTTTGTCTCCTGCAAATGCGAGTTTTGATATGTATACAAATTATAAAGAACGTGGTGAAGATTTTAAAAGAGTTGTAAAATCACTTGAAACGAAATAAACACACAAAAATAAATACACACAATTTGTTATGCAAAATCAAAATACACTAAATTATGGTAATTCGACTGCATTTTCATCTGATCGGGCTCGTCCACAAATTTCGGGTTTCGGCAGAGTAGATGCAGGTTTGCTTGCTGTTACACTTTGCTTGGTGGGAATAGGAATATTGATGGTATATAGTGCGGGGCATGTATTATCATACAATCAGTATGGAATCAGTTTTCACTATTTGAGGATCCAAGCCATAGCTTGTGTAATAGGCTTGGTTGGAATGGGAATTGCTTCATACATCCCGTATAGGTTTTATGAAAAGCACAGTAATTTGCTACTTTTCCTTGCCTTTGTATTACTAATCCTTGTTTTCACACCTATAGGTATAGGAGTAAGGGGAGCAGAGGGTGGTACTTTTAGACGATGGATTGCCATAAAGAGTATTCGGTTTCAACCTGTGGAATTTGCGAAAATTGCCTTGCTAATTCATACAGCACATTTCTTAGCAAGAAAACCGGAACGTATTAAAAGCTTTTTTCATGGTGTGTTACCTAACATTCTTATAATTGGTTTGATGTTTGGTTTAGTTGCAAAACAACCTGATTTCGGTTCTGCGGTTCTTTTAGCAGCAACCGCGGGATGTTTGCTGTTCATCGGAGGTATCAGATTATCTCACACATTCATGTTAGTAGGTGCTGGTGTATCGTTGCTGGCTGGATTTATTATAAGTAGTCCATACAGACTAAAACGTTTGACGGATTACTGGGCATCCTTACAATCGCCGGATGCAACGAGTTTTCAGTTGGGACGTTCATTGGAAGCACTGAAATGGGGTGGTTTTTACGGTGTAGGTATTGATGACAGTGCAGCAAAAATCAATTATTTACCGTATCCGCATACAGATTTTATTTTCTCAGTCCTGGGTGAAGAATTTGGTTTTATCGGTGCGGCGAGTGTTACAATTATCTTTATGATATTTGTGTGGCGCGGGATTTCAATTGCAAGACGCACTGAAAACAGGTTTGGGGCACTTTTTGCAACTGGACTAACGTTAATTATTGGACTACAAGCATTCATCAATATTGGTGTTGTAACAGGACTACTGCCAACTAAAGGTATTACACTTCCATTTCTCAGTTATGGAGGTTCATCTCTTGTAATAAGTTTAGTCAGTGTAGGTATACTCTTAAATATATCCAGAAGTGCTACAAGGACATTACCAAAAGCAAGAAAAAATGAACCTAAATAAAGACTGCTAATTATAAATACTCTGTTAAGATAGTATTAATATTTGACAAGACCAACCCATTTAAATGTAAGTGATATTAGTTGATGTGAAAAATCAGAATACACAACAGAAACGGCAAGACACTATAAACGAAAATATAAATAAGAAAAAACATTTGAAACGGTTCGTATTTGCTGGTGGTGGTACAGGTGGACATATATATCCTGCCGTTGGTATTGCCCAAGCTCTTCAACGACTCAATCCAGAAATAGACCTTGTATTTATTGGTGGGCGAGACCGATTAGAATCGACACTTGTTCCACAACAAGGTTTCAATTTTCTACCTATTACCGTAGAAGGATTCCCACGCAGCTTGACATTGAAGTGGATCCCTGTTATAATAAAAGTTTGTCAAGGACTGATGCAGTCGTTGAAATACTTGAAGCAATTAAAGCCGGAGGTGGTTATAGGAACAGGTGGGTATGTATCAGGTCCCGTTCTTTTTGCTGCTTGGTTAATGGATATTCCGATAGCGATTCAGGAGCAAAATGTGTCACCAGGATTGACGAATAGTATTCTTGCACGTTGGGCAAAGGCAGCGTATCTCGCATTACCGCCAAATAACCAACGATTTCCTGAACATATTGTTAAGGTGACAGGAAACCCGATTCGTCCTGGTATAACAGAATACCCGCGGAATGACGAGACTTACAACAAATACAATCTATCTCCATTACGTAAAACGGTCTTTGTTATGGGAGGCAGTCAGGGTGCACGTGCAATAAATGAAGCAATGATTGATGCCTGTCCATTAATTGCTAAATTTGCTACGTCTGTTGAACGGGAAATGAATAGAGACAGCATAGATTTATCTAACAATTCAACTCCGTGTAATATCCAGATTGTACATCAAACAGGAAAATCTCATGTTGAGGAAGTACAAGATGCGTATGTTCAACATGGAATTCCACACCACGTTCAATCTTTTTTTAATACTGTAGAAGAAATATATAGCATTACAGATGTAATGATATGTCGAGCTGGTGGTATGACGGTATCCGAAGTAACCGCTTGTGGTATCCCTGCAATCTTCATCCCATTGCCTGCCGCTATTGGAAATAACCAGGTAATTAATGCAAAATCAGTAGCAAATTCTGGTGCAGCAGTAGTTCTTGAACAAGATAAGTTTACACCCGAAGACCTTGTGGATCATCTAATCAATATTCTCACAGAGGATGAAACTTATCAACAAATGAGAGCTGCATCTAAAGACTTGGGACGACCGTTTGCTTGTGATACTATTGCCGAGTCGCTTTATAAACTTACAGATGCATTGTAAACATAAGACTTATTTAGGTGTTTTAATTCATTCAATTCTGGTTTCGGTTTTGGGGGTAAGTGTTGTTTGGTAAAACTCAACACATCCATTTTATAGGTATAGGTGGGGCGGGATTAAGTGGTATTGCAGAAGTCCTTCTTGACCACAAATTTGATGTAACCGGTTCAGACATAAAAAAAACTGCAACAACAGAACATTTAAAGACTTGTGGTGCCAAAATCTGGTATGGTCATGCTGCTACTCAAGTTAATGGAGCGGACGTTGTTGTTATGTCGCCAGCAATCCCATCGGATAATCCGGAATTACAAGCTGCACTGTACGCCAAAATCCCCATTATTAGGGGTGCTGAAATGCTGAATGAAATTACACGTATGCGGTATAGTATTGCCGTTAGTGGAACACACGGTAAAACGACCACTACAGCAATGACTGCCGCTGTCTTGTCAACACTTGACCCAACGGTAATTGTAGGTGGTAAGTTAGTTGACGGTAGTAACGCACGAAGTGGTCATGGAAATGTGATGGTAATTGAAGCAGATGAGGCATACGGTTCCATAGATATGATTTATCCGACAATCGCTGTTGTAACCTCTGTTGATGCAGACCATTTGGACTACTACGAAAGTGTTGAAGAAATCGGAGAAACCTTTCTTACCTTTATAAACAAAGTGCCATTTTATGGTTCTGCTGTTTTGTGTCTTGACCAAGAAAACATACAGAAACTCATTCCACAAGTTGAAAAGAAATATCTAACATACGGTCTTGACACCCGAGCAGATTTGATTGCAGAGGAAATTGAGATTGATGGTCCTACTTCTCATTATCAAGTTCGTCACAACGGAGAACTGTGTGGAAAAGTACATCTAAAAATGCCTGGACGACACAACATCTCTAACTCTTTAGCTGCTATAGCAGTTGGACTCGAATTGGATATATCATTCGGAAACATACGTCAAGCACTTGAATCATTTCAAGGTGTTCATAGACGATTCGAGGTGTTAGGATCAGTCGATGATATTGTTGTCGTTGATGACTATGCACACAACCCTGCAAAATTAATGGCAGCATTACGAGGGGCAAGAGAAGGTTATAACCGACGCATCGTAGCAGTTTTCCAACCGCACCGATACGCACGGGTCCGTGACCTTGCAGAAGAGTTCTCAAGGTCCTTTTATCAGGCAGATATATTGATTGTCACATCTATCTTTGGAGCTGGTGAAGAACCGATTGAAAATGTAACAGGAGAAAACCTTGCTAACGCTATAGAAGCACATGGACACCCTAATGTAATTTACATATCCGATATGGATGATGTGGTTAATCGTCTTCTGAAGATTACACGTCCCAATGATTTGGTTATTACACTTGGTGCTGGTGATATCGTAAATGTAGGTCATAAATTATTAAGTAGACTTTCCACAGAATAGAGTATAATACAATGGAATTGCTTAGAGCCGGTAAACATAGGAATAATGGTCCTGTGCATCGAATCATAAAATCGAAGGGTAACCATAACGCAAGGTATCGTGTGCGAAGGATGGTTATAGCCTTTACTGTTTTAATAACGATGTTGTATATAGGAAAGATTCTTCTCGGTTTTTTTGATTTACAACACGTGCACGTTTCCATTGTACTTGCAGGTAATTCTCATTATACAGAAGGTGATATTTATGATGTTTTAGGAGATAATCTTGAAAATATCATAATGGATTCTGAAGCTAAAACTGTTACATATTTGAAGGAAAATCTGAGTTATGCCAAAGATGCTTATGTTTCAAAAAACTATGTCAAACGACAGTTAACTATTGAAATTATTGAACGAGTGCCGTTTGCACGATTAAAACACTTAATATTAACTGAAGAGAGACCAAAAGAAGCCAATCAACAAAACACTGGCAAGAAAAACACACATCAATATTATTTAATAGACGATGCAGGTTATGTGTTAGAAGCTATTACATCAGAAAGAGAAAACCACCTGGCACTAATACTGGATGAAGGGATTAAAGAACCAGAAATTGGTAAACAAATCAAAACTGGTACAACGCAACGTGGTATACATATCATCAAACTCGTAAGGTTGAGAAAGCCGGAACTAAGTAGACATTTGACGAGTATTGATGCACGAGTGTCTGATATGATAACAATTAATATTGGCATTTTGCCGATGCAAGCATGGATCTCATCGGACATGATTGAGACAGGTTTAAACCATATTTGGTTGTTCATAAAACAACAAGGTCTTCATATCCTGCAGAGAGAAAAAATGCGTGTAAAAGGAACAACATTTGTGAATAAACGTGGAAATAATAAGGATATTAACATACCAGAAACAGTAACATATTTAGATGCACGATATGAAGATACACTATTTTTAGGAGGAGAAAGCAGATAGATGGCAAAAGGAACAATTATCACCGGCTTGGATATCGGCTCAAGTAAGATCTCTGTTGTAGTATGCCATACCCTGCCAAGTTTAGATGGAGAAATGGAAATTATCGGAGTCGGTGCTGCAAGTTCACAAGGGTTACGCAGAGGAGTCGTAGCCGACATCAATCTAACTGCAGGTGCGATTCGAGAGGCAATCTCAGAAGCTGAACTTATGGCAGGGGTCAATATAGAGTCAGTGTGTTTAGGGATAACAGGTGAGCATGTTATGGGACAAACTTCACGCGGTGTCGTGACAGTAAAAAATAGTTCTCAGATAACTAAGGATGATGTAGACCGAGCAGTGCAATCAGCACGAACAATTGCTGCGATCCCCGAAGGTCATGATATTCTACATGTGATTGAACAGAACTTTATTATCGATATGGATAATAGGATTAAGGAACCGATTGGTATGTCTGGTTCTCGTTTGGAAGCAAACGCATATATTATTACTGGTAATTCAAGTGGAATTCAAAGTCTTCTAAATAGCGTTGAAAGTGCAGAAATACCAAGTGTGGAAACAATTGCCATTGCACCTATGGCATCTGCTAAAGCTGTCTTGCAGAGAGATGAACGTGAAGTGGGTATTGCCCTTGCAGATATCGGTGATCAAACAACAGAAATCATTGTATACAAAGAAGATGCTATTGAACACGTAGTTGTATTTCCAGTTGGTGGTCAACATGTAACAAACGATATTGCTCAATATTTAAAGGTAACTCTCCCTATGGCTGAAGAACTGAAACTTCACCGGGGATGTGCATGGACTGAGTGGGTAACTGAAGAAGATACTAATCCAGTGCCGATTACAACAGGATCTACGCCTCCACGATTCATCAGTCGTTTAGAATTAGCACAAATCATTGAATTCCGAATGGCACAAATTCTTGAAGCAATTGCAAGCGAACTTGGAGACTTACAACTGCCTGGTGGACTTGTGTTAACAGGTGGAACAGCACTAATGGACGGATTGACAGAACTTGCAGAACATATATTACAGGTACGTGTCCAAGTCGGATATCCAAAGGAACTGAAAGGCTTAACAGATCGTGTAAATTATCCAATGTATTCAACGAGTTTAGGGTTAGCGATGTATGGAGAATCCTTACGTCGTGAAGAAAAACAAGCCCATGCTTTACGACGTAGTTCAGGTTGGTTTGGAGGGGTTTTTCGTAATATAAAGGAATGGTTCGGTTATTAAATTAATCAACAGCATTACAACACACATTCAATTTAATATAAGTCTGAAGGCAAATAACATAAAAATGTAAATTACCTATATTATATTTATGATTCAACTGACGAGAATACTGACACACCACTGAAATTCACTTTTCTCCATGCTATAGCAATATATTGATTTAAAATATATTCTAATGTATAATTTAATTAGGTCTACAACACTAATATAGATTTGTAAAAGGTGGTGACAGAAATATTGTTATCTTAATAATGATATTTTAAATCAAGAGAAACAGTTACTTGATTAAATCGGAATTCTCTACTCTCAATATTATCGTAAATTAACACCGTAGGGGTAAATGGGATGGTGTTATATTCATTGCTAAACTAAAAGTATATTATGAACGGACCAAAATTCACATTGTGATAGTGCTTGAAGAAATTGAAATACTTTTGAAGTGGGAGGTATAAGGTTACCCTTGGAAATACAACATTATATAACTATTCAAAAGGATGTTATATGCGGCGGATGCACCGAAGGATGAGTTGTCCAAAGGTGACTAAAAGAAATAATGATAGATTTTGAACAAGAAGAATTTGATAATGCGAGTGCGAAAATAAAGGTTATTGGTGTTGGTGGAGCAGGCGGAAATGCTGTAAGACGCATGATAGAAGCAGGTCTCACCGGCATTGAGTTCTATGCAGTAAACACTGACCAGCAGGCACTTAGCACATGCCATGGAGCGAAACAAATTCCGATTGGAATGAGCACAACCAATGGATTAGGTGCAGGTGCAAATCCTGAGATCGGAAAAAAGGCTGCTGATGAAGATCGAGAAGTTTTACAAGAAATTGTTGATTCTGCAAACATGGTTTTTGTTGCAGCAGGTATGGGCGGTGGTACAGGAACTGGTGCTGCACCAGTTGTAGCTGCTCTTGCTAAAGAGAAGGGTGCTTTAACAATTGGTGTCGTTACACGTCCATTTAATTTTGAAGGTAGACATCGTGCAGAAAAGGCTGAAGTTGGATTGGATGAACTTCGTATTAGTGCTGACTCTGTCATCGTAGTTCCAAACCAACGCCTGATAGACACCATTGATAGGAAACTCCCTATTCCAGAAGCATTCAAGATAGGCGATGAGATTCTATTACACGGTGTTCAGAGCATCTCCGATATTATTACGGAGGCAGGTGAAATTAATGTAGACTTTGCTGACGTTGAAACTGTCATGCGTGATGCAGGAACAGCTTTGATGGGTATGGGACGAGCCACTGGAGATAATCGTGCTCAAGCTGCTGCTGCAGCTGCTATTTCCTCTGACCTACTTGAAGAAAACAGTATTGCAGGTGCTGTTGGGATGATCGTAAATATCACATCACCTCCAGATTTTACAATGGCGGAATTGGATGACACGATGCGAGTAATTGTTGAAGCTTCTCAAGATGCACAACCCATCTTCGGATTGGTCTATAAGGATGAATTGGAACTCAACGATGAAGTGCTGGTGACTGTCATTGCTACAGGATTTGACCCACCTACTGATCCAAGTCATATATCAAGACCAAGTGGAGGATTCAGTGGGCAAGGTGGACAACCGAACCCGATGTTCCAAGGTAGCCGTGTTCGTAATACTGAATCCAGTGGTTCCGCCCGAGGACAACAAGGTTCGCAGCGTCCTGCATGGGACAGACAACCTCAGGAAAGAAAGGACGAGAGAGCACCCGCATCCACACAATCGAAAACATCTGCTCCTCAACGGCAGCAACCACCACAAAAAGCACAAGATGAACCTGAAAATGATCAGGCTGCAAATGATGAACAAGAACAGAACCGAGAAAAACAGTGGGACATCCCAGCATTTCTTCGTGTTCAACAGCGACGGGATAAACGAAGAAACTAATACTGTTCAAATTCTTGACTAATATTAATTATGAGGAATTATATTGGATTTACGCAAGCACACGCTTCAATTACTACAATCAGAAAAACACATAGTTGAAGATAAACGTGCATCAACACACTATAGGAAGTCTAACAGATTCGCATTGGTTTATCCGAGTACATATCAACTTGGTATGTCAAGTTTAGGGGTACAGGTAATACATGCGACGTTGAATCGTCGTTTGGATACTGCTTGTGAACGTGTTTTTATTCCAGAATCAAATTATGTTCACGAATTGATTAAGAAGAATATTCCACTTTTCTCATTAGAAACACAAACTCCTCTGAACGCATTTGATATAGTCGGTTTTTCAGTTTCATTTGAATCTGACTACGTCAATATCGTGCGCGCCTTGGAATTAGGTAAAATACCGCAGCTGTCTGATGAACGTTCAGAATGGGATCCGCTTATTATCGCTGGAGGTATAAATATCTCATATAATCCAGAACCGTTAGCGGATTTTATAGATGTCTTTGTTGTAGGTGAAGCAGAACTGATTATCCATGATTTGATGGATAAATTCAACGATTGGAAACAGTCCAATACCCCTAAAGCAGAATTACTAAAATCTCTCGCAAAAGAACCAGGTTTGTATGTTCCAAGTTTTTATGATGTTACATACAACTCAGATGGAGTTGTTGATCATGTCAATGCTAAGCCAGGATTTCCAGACAAAATTCGTTCCGCAGCAGTACCAGTTCTGAATGATGTGGAGACCTGTACACATATACATACACCTAACACAGAATTTTCCAACGCACACCTGATTGAAATTGTACGTGGGTGTGGTAGGCAGTGTCGTTTCTGTGTGGCGGATTATGCACGTAGATGGCCTCGACACCGTACCGTAGATAACACGCTTGAACTTGCAGAAAAAGCACGCGGTATTACGGACAAAATTGGTTTGGTAGGAGCGTCTATTTCTGATCATCCGCAGATTAACGAGATAGCAACTGGTTTAGTTGATCGAGGATTTCGTATTTCTTGTGCTTCGCTTCGTGCAGAAACAGTTGAGGCTCCACTACTTGATGCACTTGCAGATAGTGATCAAGGTACGATCACTATCGCACCGGAAGTAGCAACTGAGGAACTACAAAAGGTTGTTAACAAAGCAATTCCCAAAGAACGTCTCTATTACATTTTTGAAGAGGCGTTGAAACGAGATATTCTTAACCTACGTCTATATTTTCTCATAGGTGTTCCGCAGGAAACACCGGACGATGTAACTGCAATCGTGGATATGGCACGAGAGATGCGTACTATCTTGTTACCACATGCTAAGCGCACAGGAAAAATAGGTCGTATCAGTTTTACAATTTCACCGATGGTGCCGAAGCCACATACACCATTTCAATGGGTAGCGATGGAACCACCAAAAACAATTGCAAAAAAACTTGATTATCTGAAGCGAGAGATAAACAAACTTGGCAGTATCAAAGTATCCTCTGCAAGCGCACGAATGGCACACCAGGAGGCTGTATTTGCCAGAGGAGACCGTCGGCTTGGAAAGGTTATCCTTGATCTTGCACGCGGAAATACGTGGAACAACGCATTCCGCACACATGGGTTAGCTCCAGATTTCTACGCACTTCGTCAACGAGGTTTCACCGAAGTAAACCCGTGGGATCATCTTGACCTTAACGTTAAACCCCAATTTTTACAACTTGAACACAACAAACACGAAAAGGGTTTTATGACAAGTCAATGTGATACTACTGTCTGTAAAAAATGCGGTGCTTGTTAAACAATTGCTGGATTGTGTTTTTATATTGCATTGATTTGATAATTGACATACGTGAGAATGAATTACTATGAGGAGGGACTTACAGTGTTAAGATGGGTAAAATTCACAATGGTATTGGTTACGTTACTGTCATTGTTCATTGTAGCTGAGCATACCTTCGCAGATTTAGATGATGAATCACTCGTGTTATACTTTTCCTTTGATGAAGGCAAAGGGAACACAGCAAAAGATAGTTCTAATTATGGACATGACGGTGATCTTATCGCAAATCCATCATGGACTGATGGTAAATTTGACAGCATGGCAATTGAATTTGATGGAGCAAAAAGTCAATATGTACAAGTTCCAATAAACGATACTCTCCAGTTGAGAGAACAGTTTACTGTAGCATTTTGGGTCAAACGTGGAGACAATCAGGTTGCGACATGGAACTATATGGTTTCTGCTGGTTCGCTTGTATGGGCAACCATTTTTAATCGAGATAGCCAAAAGACTTATTTATGGTCTAAAGCACCAGGTTGGACACAAAAAGGTATAACCAATGAAAACCAACCGCAAGATTGGGTGCATATTGCTGTGACGCATGATATACAGAATGATGTAAGCATTTATTATGATGGCAAAAAAGTCGGTGGTGGACCAAAACCACCAGCAATTATACAGATTGACGGTTCAGTAATGGTTGGAGCAAGGCATCCTGGACTTGAGTTTTTTACGGGGATAATTGACGAAGTGTATCTCTTTAATCGAATCCTTACCGTTGATGAGATAAGCATGGTTAAAGATGGGGCATTTTTATCCGTAGAACCTGCAGATAAACTGGCTACAAGATGGGGTCTTATAAAAGCTGAAAACAAAAAGTAGGTTTAGGGTTAGGTTTAGCATGTAAGGGCAGAGATATCTCTGCCCTTTTTCGTTTCTTGTTAGATTGAGTGTTTAATCTTAATCGGGTAGGTTGGACTGAACAACGCGAAGCAAATCCATTATGTTCTATAGTAGAGATAGAATCTTCCTATAGCGATTCCAATTCATTCAATGCAGTGATAATCTGATCCGAAGATGTTCGATGACCGTACCTTGCACCGAGGTCTTTCCAAGCGATTTTTCCATTAACATCAATAATGTAGGTTGTAGGACGCGCTAACCCTGAACCATTCTGATCGAAAGCATTGTAATCATCGATAGTTAGTTTATCCTCATCTGAAAGTAGAAGATAAGATATACTTTCGTTATTACGTGTATGAGATGCCCCCGCTGGAGTATCAGCACTAATAGCAATTAATTCAGCAGCACCTGCTGATTTTATATTCTCATACCCATTTTGCAACTCACCGAGTTGTCCTCTACAAAACGGTCATCCGCCAGTGGCATAGAAGGCAAGTACAACCACTTTTCCTGCGTAATCGTTTAAGGAATGTAAATTTCCATCTCCATCAGGAAGTGAAAATACGGGTGCTGTTTCTCCAATTGATAGACCGTCTCCCGCAGGTAAAGGGTCGAAAGTTGGTTCTTCAGGTATTGTTAATATATTTTCCGGCAGCATATCAGTATCAAGGCAACTAAAACCTATCAATGTCACAGCAATTAGTGTGACAAACGAAAGTCCATTAATAAGTTTATTCATCATACTCAATTTCTCCTTCGTCTCCTTGTGTTTGCATCCATTTTTGAACATCCGCACGCATCTGTTCAAGAATCGGTTGTGATGTTGGATCATAAGCAATATTGTCAAATTCGTAAGGATCTGCAATTATATCGTACAGTTCCTCAACTGGATGGTGTTGTGTCAAATGAACAAGTTCAGCAGTATTTGGGTCATGTTTCGCTTTTTCCATCCAACTGTTCCATACTTCTGCATGACTTTCTGGTATACCCTCTACCTGTGTGAAATGCGTAGTCCAAGTATTTTCAGGCATAAGGTTTAAGATATATTTGTATCGGTTATTTCTAACACATCTTTGTGGGAATACGTTCATGTTACCATCGCGTGTATGTGTGCCGTATATTTTATCACGAAAAGTTGCTTGTTGTCCATATAAAACTTCCTTATAACTTTTACCATCTAATTCTTCAGAAGGTTGTCCTTCTGCGATATCTATAAGGGTAGGCAAAAAATCAATATGAGAAATCATTGCGTCTGATACAGAACCTGTTGGAACTACGCCTTTCCACCTTGCGATAAATGGAAGATGTATACCTGTATCATACAATGCCCACTTGCAGTGGGGCCATTCGGATCCGTGATCGGTTGTATATATAAAAAGTGTGTTATCTAAATATCCGTGTGTTTCTAATATTCTATCAATCTCTCCAATACGGGTATCCATCGTAGTGATATCCTGATAGTAGTTAGCAAGTGCTTTCCGTGCAATAGGTGTATCTGCTATATAGGGTGGTAAAGGTAATGTGTTGGGGTCATATATCTTGTTCGGTTCCCAAGTAACATGTGGATTGCTATCGCCTAAAATAAGACAGATCGGTTGATTAGGATTCTCATGTTGATGGGTGGATAGAAATTTTTCAACTGGAACGGTATCAAGACCTTCAGCGCGGTATTTACGTCTATGTTCTTCCCGTTTTGGTAGAAATCCACCGATATATTCAAAATCGAAGAGCGATGCAGGTTTCACATGTATTTTTCCTGCGATTGCAACTCTATAACCCTGTTCGCGTAGCAGTTTTGGTAAGGTATCAAGTGTCGAATGGCATTCTGTATGGTTTCCCATGGCACCGTGTCGCGCAGGATATAGTCCTGTGTATAGTGTGGAACGTGAAGGCGCGCAGGTAGGTGTTGGTGTAAATGCTTGCGTGAAACGCATTCCATGTTCAGCAATGCGATCTAAGTGTGGTGTTTTGATGTATGTATTACCGTAGCAACCGAGGTATTCCTTGCCATGATCATCGGAGAGATAGACAACGATATTTAGTTTCGTCATTCATATCCCTCAGCTGTTGGGAACGGTTTCATTTTCTCAGTGTTCTTGATTTCTATTTCAACAGGTTCTGGCGGGAATTGAGTACATACTTCACCATCTTTCATTGCCCAACGGGTTTGCGGAGGGATGCGTATGCTATTTCTTACAATATCAGGATTTGTCCACACGCCAGCGACAGCAATACGACTCTTGTCGCTCTTATTAGGAGGACTATAATGCCACATATTGCTATGCCAGAACACCACATCGCCAGGGTCCAATTCTATGTGGTGTATACCTTGTTTTTTTGTCATCTCCTTAACTGCTTCACGTGGTAGTTCTCCGTGGATACTATCTGGATATAACACATGTTCCACGATCTCTGTCTTATGGCTTCCGGGAATAAACTGCATGCATCCATTTTCCCGCGTTGCCGGTTCAAGTGGCATCCAGAAGTTGAATGGTTCCGTCTCACCATCACGCCAAAGTCCGTTATCCTGATGCCATGGAGTAGCACTCCCAGTACGCGCAGGTTTTAGGAAACAACTATTATATTTGACTAATATATCACCACCAAGAAAATGACGTGCTATGTTTAGCAATTTCTCACCAGCATGAATATTGTGCCATATTAAAGGTGATTGAACACAGAAGTTGGCTAATTTCCTGTAGCGTGCAATACGACCTTGTGGTGTATCTTCCATAGGATTCATTGGATCCATATCAACGAACTTTCCGGGTTCTGGCAGCATTATGACATTACGGATCACCCCGCGCAGTTCAGCAGCGAGGTCCGCAGAAATTACATTGTGGAGTATAAAGTATCCTTCTGACTCATATTGCGTCTTTTGTTTCTCGGTTGGTTGCCAAAGCGACATAGAAATAATATCTCCTTTGATGAATAGAAATATCACATCATTTGGACAATAATGACATTTAAATTCAAAAAATACATTTTTATTGTAACCAATACTTATATTTTAACGTAGATTTTTTAAAGGGTATATTATAGTTAGGAAACTATGCTGTCACAGGTGTTTTAAGTGATTTTTGTTAAATTAGTAGGAAAATTGTCAAATTAAACCTAATAGCGAAATTTAGCATAAATTGAATACAGTGTCAAGCAATTTTGGATGTATCTATTCATCCTATTCCCAACATTTAATTTTGTAATTATCACTGTACTACCACATTTGCGGGATCTAAAATGCTCACGAAAGAAATGGTGCAAGACGCACCTTTGGACCCGGGAGTCTACTTTTTCTATGGTGCATCGGGTAAAATCCTATATATCGGTAAGGCTAAATGTCTACGTAAACGGGTCCGTTCCTATATCCATAATGTAAAGAATAGACGTTCAAAAATCAAACGACTTATCCGTTGGACGACTGCTGTCCGTTATCAGGTGTGCCAATCTGAACAAGAAGCACTTTTCCTTGAATCGCGTTTAATTAAAAAACATCTACCCTCATATAATTCCGCTTTGAAGTATGGAACGCAAACGTGGTATATCCGCATTGATGTTTCTGATGATTTTCCGCTACTTGAAAGAGTTCCAGAGATACAATCAGACAATGCAAGATATTTCGGTCCACTTTCAAGTCGCAGATGGACTGATGAAGCGATTGATGTTTTACAACGGATATTTATGGTTAGAACGTGTCAAGGAATCATTACACCACATGCAGAATATAGAGCGTGCCTACAATACGATATGAAACGTTGTTATGCTCCGTGTGCTGCACTTATCACAAGAGAACTTTATAAAGAAATAATAATGAACATCATTAATCTACTTGATGGTGAGTATGAAAAAGTGCAAACAAATTTATTAGCAAAGCGGAATAGTGCATCTGCGATGTTACAATTTGAAAGGGCTGCTGCAATACATAAACAGATCTTACGTCTTCAAAAAATCTTTCCTTTTCTGGATGCACATAGAGAAAAACCTTACTAACACTAACAGAGAGTCCTACTTATTTTTTTCTATAATTGTAGTTAATGAATGATACTAACCTGCATCATAAAAAGATATTGACAATATAAGTAATAATATGATAATATTGTAATGTAAATAACAAAGGAGGTATAACGATGAGAATCGCGAAATATGCGCTGATTACACTCGTTACCTTTGCACTCCTGACAGGTTGTGGTATGGTTGGTCAACAGGCAGAGATGCCGGAAGACACCACAATGGTGGCTGAAGAAAAACCGATGGAAGAAATTTCTGTGCCAACACCAAAAAAATCAGCCTATCAGGAAGTGACACTTCAGGTGGAGGGCATGACTTGAGCATCGTGTCCCGCCGCAGTGCAGGATGCACTGAGTAAGGTCACAGGTGTTGCAGAGGTCATTAGTGTAGAAAGATCCACCAAGAAGGCTGTCGTTAAAGTTGAAAAGGGCAAAGTTTCTAACGACGCTCTGATTAAAGCTGTTGAAGCAGATCCTCGTTTTACGGTATCATCCGTTAATTAACGACATTTAAGGGCGGGGTTACTCGCCCTTTATTTCTATAATCAATAATGTTATTCATAATTCGTAAGAACAAATTTATAAGGATAAAATAATGTTGAAAAGAGCACTTATCTGCATAGTAATGATGTTTGTTATCTTTGGATGTGCTAACCAGAAGGACTCTGCAGAGGACACAACAGAAGCAAATGTTGCCACTGAGGAAATTAGTTTACAAGTAACCGGTATGACATGAGGTGCTTGCGTTGCCAGTGTGCAGTCTGCACTTAAAAAAGTTGAAGGTGTTACTGAGGTTGTCAGTGTTTCTCAAGCGGATGGTAAAGCAGTTGTGAAGGTCAAAAAAGATCAAGTTAAAGCTACTACTTTGGTAGAAGCTGTCGCAGCAGCTGAAGAAATTGATGAAAAACCACGTTTTACAGCAAAAGTAATTGAATAAATATGGATAGTAAATGGAGGTATTTTCGTATCTCCCTTACATATTTCAAACTATAATGATATTGTTTTGTTCCTCATGTGCTATTTGCCCATGAGGATTCTTTTTTGATACCATAATTTCAAGGTATAATATGAAATTCTTATTAATGGGAGGTGTAGTCATTATGATACTGATGCATTCTATACCTATATGTGCTAATGAAAAATCATCAGTAGTATTTGAGGAGATTGACCCTTATTTGGCTACACCCGCACCTGGACATCTGTATGAAATACCTGTTGTCATAATGAGGTATTTACCTACAGCAGATGGTAAGAATGTGGATGTTAGTAAAGCACCCGATTTTTACGACTTGGGTGAAATGTCCTTGAAAGAACTCAAGTCAAAGATAGATCTATATGACAAACGAGTGAAGTTTATGCTTGAAGAGGGAACTCGTTTTAGAGGTTATAAGAATTCTTCTGCTGTACCTTCCATTGGTTATAGGGTTGTGGAATATATCACTGTATATGAACAGACTCCACAAGGACCAGTTTCTACTCACCTAAAGGATGGAACACCGTTGTACTCTCCTGACTACCATAAGATTTTTGAACGATTTAATATGGAGCATTATGTCAACGATTTAGGTGTCAAAGAGATATGGATGTGGATGGGTGGTGTGAATTCTGATTTTCCGTGTTATGATCCTGTTTTGCATAAACCGGAAGATTTCAGAAACTGGTGGGAATCAAATATGTCAAGTCCGTTGACAGGAGATATTTCGAATAGCAACCGTGATAATACAGACCTACCTATTTACGAATCTACATATACTGTGTATGGACAGAATTTCAGACGAAGCCATGCAGAAGCGGTGCATAATCATGGTCATCAGTTGGAAGCGATATTAAGTCATGCGAACCAATTACAATTCGGAAATACAGACCTATTTTGGAAGAAGTTCGTTGGTCAAGATGAAGCAGGTAACTTTATTACAGGACGTGCTGGATGGACACACATGCCACCAAATACAACGAAACACTATGACTACACGGGAACGATGACCCTCGTGGAAAGTGATATTGAGGATTGGACTCCTGATAATAGTGGAACAAAG
Source organism: Candidatus Poribacteria bacterium (assembly GCA_022824265.1). GTDB lineage: Bacteria > Poribacteria > WGA-4E > WGA-4E > WGA-3G > MSPOR6. The sequence goes on from JAJEAG010000011.1 coordinate 40,072, forward strand.
ACTTTGGTGAACGTTGATACTTATGGGAATCTGAAGTATGCATGGCAAGAATCTAACCCTGAAGATATTCAGCAACGAATTGAGTCTCAGTGGTATATCTATTGGATGCAAAATATGCCTGGATATAATAACGGTATACCGTTTGAGGATAGAGAAATGACGAATTGGTGGATATTCACTGCTGATTGGGATATGGCTGTTTCATCCGGTATGGGACTTGTTTCTAACCCTAAGTAAATTACATTTGATTTTATAGTGAAATCCAAAAATATATTCACACTCCGTGGTAGGTTCGGTTAGGAAACCGAACCTACCAAAGTATATAAGGAATTACGAATTTTACTATAATTTGATGCATTAATCCTTTCGCTTATCTGATGTTACGGCACGCGGAGCGTGCCTACTACCATGTTGGGTTTTTCACGTTCAACGCAACCGTCACATGATTGATTTTTCGTTTAGTTGCCTCGACTTAAGGGATGTTCACGGTTTGCAATTGGAAATGGAACACGGCTGCCTGTAAGCTGAGATTCGTACGCGCCTAAAATTATTTCCAAAGCAGCGATAGCATCTTCTGCAGCGGAAATGGGTTTGCGGTCGTTTTCTATTGCGTCTATTAGATCAAGAATAGCAAGTTCGTTACCTTTGAAGAATGGGGTTTGGTCAAGATCAATTGCTTTCCACTCCTGCTCAGAATTTGATGGGACTAACACTGGATACGGATAAACCATAAGTCTGTTTGCCACATCCCCTCGCAGTGAAAAAGTGCCTTCGCTGCCAACAATCTCCATACCGTATCTACCAGCACCAGCCTGATCTTTACGGGATTCAAAAAATCCTGAAACACCGTTTTTAAAAGCAAGGTAACTATTTATACAATCCCCTGCAACCGGTCCGACAGGTTCAGTCGGTTCGTGGTCATCACCGTAAGTTATTTCTTTTCCGTCCTTAGTAACGTGTGCCTGCATCCAATCTACATCACCAACGAAAAAACGCATCATATTGAACAGGTGTGTTCCGAGGACAATCATATCCTCTCCCCCGCCGCGTCTATCCTGTTTCCCGCTGGCATGGATGGATTGGATAGTGCCGATTTTACCATCATCAAGCATTTGCTTGATTGTATGTGTTGCGGGTAGATAGACTGCTTGATGTGCAACTGCTACCTTCAATCCGTGTGCATTTGCAGTTTCTACGATTTTATCCCCTTCTGCAAGTGAACCTGTCATAGGTTTTTCGCAGTAAACAGAACATCCCGCTTCAAGACACGCAGTTACCATATCCAGATGTTCTGTTACCCACCGTGAACAGACGCTTACGATGTCCAATTCTTCCTTCTCTAACATCTCATTATAATTTGCGTAGCTGCGTTGGGCACCTGATTCTGCTACAGCCTTTTCTCTGCCTGCTTCATCAGGGTCGGATATGGCGATAAATTCTACGTTTTCTATGTCTTTGTAGCAGGTATGCAATCCGTGTCCGTAGTTTCCAGCACCAGTATGTCCGATTGCTGCTGCACGATATATTTTTTGACTCATAATATTTCCTTTCTCTGACATACTCCCAAGTCTAAAGACTTGGGGTTCTTTCCTTGATTGTATCAAGGTTTCCTGCTGACACAGGACAACATTGGACTTCTAATCTGCGTCCAACGGGCGTTGCCATAGACACCACTACGGGGTTGCCAAAACAACCCAGATACTTTTTTCTTATATTCAGCGCACCAACACCATCGCGATGATTGGAAAATCCACATTTACATTTGTATTCGCGCGTTGTCGATTTCTTTCTGTTAGCACATTGTGGACAAGTTTGTGAAGTGTATGCTTCATCAATCTTTTTGACTGTGATACCAACCGATTTTGCTTTGTAGGTAATCAGTTGTGCGATCTTACCAAACGCCCACTGATGTAGTTTCTGATTAGCCCGTTTGCCATAGTTGATATTTTCTCTTATGCCAGTCAAATCCCCCATCACAATCGTTCCTATATTCTTCGCTTGACAGAGTTCAACAAACTTTGTGGTATGCTTGTGTAGGCAATCCTTGATCTGATTATCAAGATTTCTGATGCGTTTCCACTTACGCCTCACAAAATACCAAAATCGTTTAGAACCCCTTGCGCACTTGTCAATACTTGAACTCATTGATGCTAAAACCTTGTTTCTCAATCGGTATAGACTGCGTATATACCGCCCGTTGAAAATCGTGGTATTTACACCATCACAACACACAATCGGATGTATCTCACCTACATCAACACCCATCACATCAGCAGACACAA
>JAJEAG010000093.1 GCA_022824265.1 Candidatus Poribacteria bacterium
AACTTGTGCTATTATGGACATTGAAACACCTCTTTGTAAAATAAATTAGTATATTTTACATGATGCAAAAGGTGTTTCATTTTTGCAACACTTTTAATCGCGAAAAACAACTTTAATCTTTCTAAAGTTGACACCTATGGGCTGAGGAACGAAACCCGACAGGACACTATAAAAAGTCGGGTTTTGCTACCGCTTCTACCCGACCTACGAAATATTGTCCTGTTATCATATAGAAATGGTATAAGATGCTAAATCCCTGATTCTTAGTTTACGTTACAATGGAACACTCAGACGTGGATATTTCTAAGAACAACCCTTCTACGCCCTACCATATACAGGTATGGCAGCACCATTGATAATCGCAGAATCATCTGAAGTAAGGAAGCATATAACTTTTGCCACATCCTCTGTTTTTACCCAACGGCTATGGTCTTCGTCTGGCATTGCTTCTCGATTCATCGGAGTATCCATAATACTTGGCATAATGCAATTAACGTTTATACCAGAATCCATGACCTCAGCAGCTAATGCTTCTGTTAAGGTACGCACGCCACCTTTAGACACACAGTAGGCACTCAATCCAGACTCGCCTTTTAATCCAGCGCGTGCTGAGATATTGACAATCTTGCCAAAACCGCGCTCTGTCATGTGTGGAATGACAGTCTTGCAACAAAGGAATACAGATTTTAGGTTTAGGTTCATCATAAAATCCCACCTGTCCTCATCAAGTTCTACAGCAGGAATTCCACCAACAAAACCACCAACTATATTCACCACTATGTCCAAGTGGTCAAATTGACCTAAGAAAGTCTGTACGGTTTTTTGAACATCGGATTCTTTGGTAACATTTGCATATATGAAGGTGACTTTCTCACTGAGATCGGGATTGTATTGCTTGAAACGTTCTACCTCATTGTCAAAAAGATACGTTACAGCAACGGTGTCACCTTGTGCAAGGAAGGCTTTGGTGACAGTACTTCCTAAAAAGCCTGTTCCACCCGTAATAAGGACATTTCGCTTCTGTTTTGCCATGCCAACTCCTATTCAGGTAACGTTTGTTTGAATTCCTCAAGACTGTTTGCTCGCGCTGCCTCACGAAGTAATTGTTTTAGATATTGCAATTCTTCAATATTTTCAAGGACAGGTTTTAAGGTCTGAATATCTTCGGATTGAAATTGTTCCTCAAGGACATCAAGTATAGAATCAATAGTTCCCTCTCGTACCCCTTGTTGTATTCCTTGTTGTGTATAGTGTTGTATAACAGATGATTCTTGCATAATTTCCTCCATTATAATATCACGAATGATTTCGTAGTCTAATATTATACCACTTAAAATACCCAAGTTAGTAAGATAATCCGCTTGATGCGGTGCATTTTGAGTCACAGATTTAGCAACCTGAACACATTGACGTAACCACTCCTCAGAACTCGCGCCTTCTTTAGGTTTCATGAGTGGTGCGAATGGAATTAATCCTTTAAGCTTAGCATTCAGAATGTTTTGACCTTCTAATTCACATAGTCTGATCACCTTGTATTGGATCAATATATGATAACCTTCCATCTCTTGAACGTATTGTCCTGGATCGTTGCGACCTGCGTCAGGATGTAAATAGACGACATGTGAGTAGACTGGCAATCCAAAACTTTCAATACACCTTCCTGCGTAACCTGCTATACGACGTGGCATAGGAGCTTCCGTACTATCCCGCGTTTGTATCTCAAAATGGACAATTGATTCCCTACCGTTGACTTCTGCCTGAATAAAACTATCAGCACGATTTGATCTAACAGTGGGTTGTTCGGTATCAATAACCTGAATAACCCTTACCTCAGGTATGCCGAGACCAAACTTTATCCAATCCTCTGGATTTTGATGAATTAAGTCTTTTGAAACGGTGTCATATTGACCACTCTGTACTGATGTTTGGTTAGATGTAGTTTTTTCTATATTTTGTGCCATTTTATATTTATTATAACATAAACAGTGATATTTTGACGAATTATTACACCTCTCTATTTCTTAAAACCCCAATACCAGGTAAATTTGGTAAAACCAATTTGCCATTATCAAGTTTAACGCCAGAGTAAGGATCATTTGAAATTAATAGATTGCCATCTAAATCAGCATAGTCTACAAGTGGTGTTAAGTGTGCTGCTGCAGTGATACCGAGAGAACTTTCTATCATACAACCGATCATGATGAGTAAACCGTGGGCTCGTGCCACATACATCATCCGTAATGCTTCCAACAAACCACCACATTTGACCAATTTGATGTTGATCCCATCTACAGATCCAACCAATGCAGGAATATCACATGCTCGTTTAACACTCTCGTCTGCAATAATCGGTATTTCTGAATTCTCACGAACAAATTTCAGTCCATCTAAATCATCAGGTTTAGTGGGTTGTTCTATCAATTCCACGCCATACTGCGTAAACTGGTGGATTTTGTTAACTGCCTCTCTTGGATTCCATGCTGTGTTAGCATCTACATAGATAGGTTTATCTGTGGTATCTCGCAGTGTCTGCAGTATTTCAATATCACGAGGTGTGCCAAGTTTAACTTTGAGAATCGGATATTGTTCAGCTTGTAGTGCTTTCTTAGCCATCACTGAAGGTTCGTCAAGACCTATTGTGAATGAGGTGCGCGGTGTTTTTTTCGGGTTTAGTCCCCAGAGTTTGTAAAGTGGTACACCAAACTTTTTACCCAGTCTGTCGTGCAGAGCCATGTCAATTGCGGATTTTGCGGCGTAATTACCTTCAAGGGTTTGTTCAATCTCAGTCATGACATCTTGGATTTGATCAAGGTCACAATCAAGTACTGATGCGAGTTTATCTATTGCTGTTGCTACAGTCTGAACGGTTTCACCGTAAAACTTTGCTGGTGCAGCTTCTCCGATGCCACCATCAATTTCGACAGATATTACTTCTCGGTATGTATCTTTTTCTCGACGGGAAATCTTAAACGGGTGATTGAGTTGCAATTTGGTTATTTTTGTAACAATCTTCACCCTTATTCACCTCGTTTCTGGTTAAAGTATTGCACGAACCGTTTTAGTTTTTCTTCATCAATCTCCGTTTCATCTTTTAAATAAAGCCATGCCCCGACGAATATTGCAGTTGCTTCTTTCATAACAGTGGCATCAGGAATGTCTAAGGATCGAATTTCAAGTGTCATAGCAAGTTTGTTCGTCTGTTGTATAATAGGTGTTTCTCTGTCTTGGACAGTTTCTAATAGTGTTTCAAAAAGATTAGCGTTGAATTGCTCAAGAATCCGCTTTTGGAAAGTCTCAGTCCCTTGGTTGCCACGGTTATGTTTTGCGACAACCGGTGATTCACCTTTACGCTTAGAGGTATGGTTAATTTGGAGGTAGTATCCTTCATCTTTGATTTTATTCACTGTCTGAATCCGTGTTTTTGTATTTATTTTCTCTCCTGCTGTATGAATGTTATATACCTTTGTCCCAGCAAGTTCAAACATCTCTTTCAACATTATGATGAGCTTGTGTGTTTTAGAGGTATCTGTTTCAGTGTCAAGCACCAGTACGGTTTCTGAGAACGCACCATCAGCAATTGCCTGCAGTTCGGCATTGACTATTGTTGCTTTATTTGGTTCAACTACAACTCTATGTCTATCTGGATAATATCCCGATTTTGAGATGGATAGTGTTGTTTCATCCTGATTTTTCAATACGGGATCGAATTGGATGAAGTAGTGTCCCTCAACATCAGTCATTGCAGTTAACTCTGGATCAGCAAGCAAGACAACATCTGTAATTGGGGTTTGGGTGTCAGTGTCGGTTACTTGTCCCTGTATAATAGCTTTCGCAATGTCTGTGAAACGGATTTTGATTGAATTGCTTGTCTCTCCGTAAGATACTACTACCGTTGCAGATCCCTGTTTTCCAGGTGCGTTCAGATAAAATTGTGTTATACCATTTTTAGATAGATTCTCTGCATTTTTGAGGATACCGTTGGATGTTTTTGCTGTAATTAGTTCATTATCTGCAATCGGAAGTCCATCAGCATCAAGTGCTGTTGCAGAAATACCAACGTAACTATTTCCATCATAAGGAAGGGTTTCTGTCCATGCGTTTAGTTGTAACTCAGTCGCAGGTGGTGCCACTTTAATCTGCTGTGGTTTAGGTAGACTATGATTACCGTAATAATTAACAAGGTCTGTTTGAATATAATGGATACCGTTTGATAGTGGCTTTAGATTGTCTACAGTAATCACATCGGTATCTCGGTCATATTGAAATGGGACAATTACATTATCAATTTTTACCTGTATAGTGTTGGTAAACACCTGTTGTCGTTTGAGCATCCACGCGCCACGTTCATGTATTCCATCCATTACCTGAATTTTGATAGTTGGTGTTTTCGTTTGTATAACAGCTTCATGCTTTGGTGTTATAAGAACTCCTCTTGGTAACCCCGCTTCAACATAACGGGCAATTCCACGAAAATATCCGTAAGCCTCTCTCTTGAGATAGTTATCATCTCTTAGCCTTGTCTCTTCTTCTGGATTTGTATAGAAAGATGCTTCACATACGATTGCGGGACATTCTGTCAGTCGTAGAACACCGAAACCGGATGCAACAACAAGTTTGTCAGAATAGAGTCCTGTTGCTGTAGAATTAGGTAATTGAAGGGCATCTGTAACCCCCTGATGAACGTAACGGGCAAGGTCTAAACTTGCGCGCGATTCATCAGCATCACCGTGATACCACGTTGAGGAGTAGTTTGTCTCTGGATTGTCATCAAGACCATTATGGTGTATTGATATGAAGAAATCCACTTGGTTTTCATTGGCTATTTGACTTCGTTTGGAAAGACTGACATAGGAATCGTCTACGCGTGTCATGACTACGGTGACATCTGCTTGTTCCAATAACTCTTTTAGATAAAAGGCAACCTTTAGGTTAATTTCTGCTTCACGGAGACCGGTTGGACCGCGTTTATAGCCTGGAATATGTCCCTGACCACCGTGTCCAGAATCAAGACATATCTTAAGTCCTTTGAGGAAGCGTGCATAGGATGGTATCTCTTTCTCAATAGTATCTGGTTGCGTTGATTTCTCTGGATGGGGTTGGGCACAGTTGGATAAAATTAGAAACAGGAAAGTTATTATAGAAAACTGAAAAATGAGTCGGGACATATTGCTCAATGTAACTTGATTCTGCTAACATACGATTTAGCTTTGCAATACTACTTCCCATAGAAGATAATCAATGATGAGATCAGAATATAAACTATTTACTGACGCAATCAGTTGATTACCTTCTACGTGATCTGAGTGTTTTAGGTTTACCCAATATTTCCGAAAGAATGATCCCTTGCCGAAATGTATTCGGTGAGAGATCAATCAGGGAAGTCACTGGAAATGGTCTCGTTGGTAGCGGAGTAGTGGAATCCGGTGGAATAGGTGGCGGTACTTCCGGTTTTCTCTCAGGTTCAGGTTCTTGAACCGGTTCAGGCTCAGGTTCAGATTGTTCCGTTACCATCGGAGCATTTTCTACCTCACTGTTTACAACTTCCTCTGCTAATTCTGTTTCTTCAGGAAAATCCTCAAAATCCTGCATAAAGGGCGGCAACACTACTTCGCTATCGGGTTGTACTTCAACATCGGGATTACTCTGAGGTGGAGGCGATGTATTCTGTTGAGGTTTACGACGACGTGCTCCTCCGAAGATTAGAAATAGAATTCCAACAACAATTGCAATTATCGTTTGTATATCAAAATCCATCATTTTCTCCTTTAGACCTATCTATGAAAGTCCGAGAGAATGTGAGGAACGGGTTGTGTCTGTTTCTTCAGTTCCACCGGGAGAGGCGATAGATTGACGCATTTCTGTATCTGCAAGTATATTGCGGAGTGTGTAATAATCCATCACGCTCATTCTTTCAGAATTGAAGGAGTCTGAAATAGAAAGTGGAATTTCTGCTTCTTCCTCAATCAATTTGACGGTCATCTCTTCTACAAGAGCCTTGTTTTCTTCCTCTTCTGCCTCTGCGCGTGCCCGTTGTTCTTCGGCTTTTGCGCGTGCAATTTTTAGTTCAGCTTCTGCTTGATCAGTCTGTAATTTTGCGCCGACGTTCTCACCGACATTGATATCAGCGATATCAATAGACAATATCTCAAATGCAGTTCCTGCCTCAAGCCCTTTTTCAAGGACTGTTTCAGAGATCCTCACGGGGTTTTCCAAAACCTGTTTGTGGTTTCCTGAAGAACCGATTGTTGTAATTATCCCTTCCCCGACTCTGGCACGGATTGTGTCTTCTGTTGCACCACCGACGAGGCGGTCAATGTTTGCTCTGACAGTGACGCGTGCCTTAACGATGAGTTGGATTCCATCACGTGCAACGGCAGTAATACCAGTGCTTGGATCTTCTTGCGCGGGAATATCAATAATTTCAGGTGTAACACTGACTTGTACGGCTTGTAGGACATCTCTACCGGCTAAATCAATCGCAGCAGCTTGTGCGAAATCAAGCACGATATTTGCTTTATCAGCTGCGATGAGTGCTGCAACAACGCTTGCTACGCGCCCACCTGCAAGAAAATGTGCTTCAAGGTCGTCAAGTGAGAGGGTTAACCCTGCTTTCGTAGCATTAATTTGCGGTTCAACAATAGCGGTTGGTGGAACACGGCGCAAACGCATGGCAACGAGATCGAAAATACCAACCTTCACACCAGCAGCAATTGCTGTAATCCACAAACCAAGTGGGACTAACCAAGCAATAACAATTAAGAACAGTAAAGTACAAACAGCAATGATCGCAAGTATAACTGGTTCCATCCTTATTCTCCTTCAGTCAGAGGTGAAATATTTAAATTACCTTCACGAAAGGCAGTTGCAAGTGCACGCGGGACAGTAGCCTCAGCTTCAACAACTTTAGCACGCATCTCCTGTACATTTGCAGTCATCTGTTGTTTCCGTGCAACCGCGAGTGCACGGCGTTCTTCTGCCTTTGCTTGTGCGACAACAAGGTCCGCTTCTGCTTGTTCAGCTTGAAGTTCCGCACCAATATTTTTACCTACATTTACATCGGCAATATCAATAGATAGAATTTCAAAAGCGGTACCCGCATCAAGACCGCGATCTAACACTGTTTTGGAAATAATATCCGGGTTTTCAAGGACATCCTCATAGGTTTCAGAAGCACCAATTGCACTGATGATTCCCTCCCCAACTCGTGCAATAATCGTTTCTTCACCAGCACCACCAACAAGGCGGTTGATATTTGTCCGGACAGTAATCCTGACAGTTGCTATGAGTTCTACACCATCAAGGGCAAGTGCACTAATTCTTGGTGTAGTAATAACGCGAGGGTTAACGCTAACTTGTACGGCTTCAAACACATCTCTACCTGCCAGATCAATAGCAGATGACCTTTGAAAAGTCAGATCAATTTTAGCTTTATCTGCCGCGATGAGCGCACTCACAACATTCAAGATATTACCACCAGCGAGGTAGTGTGCCTCCAATTCGGTTGTTGCGACTGTTAATCCAGCTTTATGTCCACTAATTAATGCTTTGACGATAATGTTCGGATTAACTCGTCTCAGACGCATTCCAATAAGTTCAGAAATGCGAAGCGGGGCACCCGCTGCTACAGCAGCAATCCAAAGCCCAACTGGGACGAACCAAAAGAACATAAAGATTACAATGAGTACTACGACAGCAACTATCGGAACTACAGTTAGTTCTCCCATATCAAATCTCCTATTGTTTTGTGTTCGTTATTAAAACATAACTCTCAATTTCATCATTTTAGGACTTACGCATTTTTCACATTTTTCCCAATAATTACGACTAAAATGGTGTATTTTCAGCAGGATTATGAGCCTCCAGCGCACTTACAAAACGCGCCTATCACTTGTGCGTAAGCCCTGATTTCATAAACTTCGGACGACTACACGACTCCCTTCAACTAATATTACTTCAACTTCTGTTTCCGGTGCGACAAACTCTCCTTGTGTAACAATATCAACGCGTTGACCGTTGATTAGGGCAACACCTGCGGGACGAAGCGGTGTAACCGTTTTTCCAGATTTTCCGACAAGTGCTGTTAATTCTGGCGGTGCTGCTTGAAAACCGTCCTCAGTCTTCTCAGAAGCACTTAGAATAAAACTTTTACCAATAGAGGATTCACGGAGTAACGACAGACCAATAATAGATATCGGTATAACGAAAATCAAAGCAACACTGGTATAAATTAGTGCGGTAGTAGCACCAGCTCTCACCCAAATCATTCCGATTCCGACACAGAATATTATTACTCCCGGAATACCTGCTGCACCGAATCCTGGAAGAAGTAAAATTTCAACAAACACTAACAGTATTCCGAGTGCAATGAGAATAGTTGGTACCCACATTATTGATATAACCTCCGAAAGTTTAATATAAATTCCTATTCTTCAAGAGTTTCAACCGATATTTTCGATCCTTCAACTTCTGCGACCTTAACAGGTGTATTTTGTGCGATGAAGTCCCCGACCGTGACAACATCCAATCGCTTATTATCTATTTTTGCGGTACCAGCGGGACGTAACGGTGTTAATGCAACACCGGTTTTACCGAGGAAACTCTCAAAATCCTCAAGACCGGCAGAATGGTAACCAAGATCAGTGCTCATCACTGTGGAAAGCGAAAATCGTTGAAATGGAGCTGATTTAGGCAGAAATATTGTGGCAAGAATGGCTAACACAGAGGTTAGTATTACAGAAACAGAAAGCCAGAGTAGAGCCATATTTATATCATCTGTGTTTTCGAAAAACACGTAAAAAATACTGCCAAACATCATTATTAGTCCGAGGATTCCAGCAATTCCAAAACCGGGAATAACAAATACCTCTAAAACAATTAATGCTAATCCTACTACAAAGATGAGTGGCATCCATGCTGAAGAAATTTGGTTTAACATGTGTCCACCAAAGAATAAACCGATGAACATTATACCGAGAAATCCTGGAATACCGAAACCTGGTGTGCGGATTTCAACAAAAAGCCCGAGTCCGCCTAACGATAGTAGAAATGCACTGATGTATGGACTTGTTATAAAGAAGACGATTCGGTCAGCAATAGTGACAGCAAACCGATTGATCTGTGCATTTTTCAAAGATTTTATAGGTGTGACCTGATTAACACTAAGTTCTTCCTGTTTATTGATGATACCTTCTCTGGTAAGTGCCATAAATATAGCATCATTCTTATCCTCTCTATACCTTAAATCTACTTCCACGATCTGATATTGTTCAAGCAATTCGGATATAGTTTCAGCCTGTGTATCAGCAAATCCGTAATCAAGTGCCTGTCGTGTCGTCATGTTAAGGAGTTCACCCTTTGCACAAAGGATCTCCATCTGTGTTCCTGCATCCTGCTCATTAAGGTATTCCTCGGGTCGTAATTTAATTATATCGCCATTTGCTAAGCGAACAAGAAAAAGTCTTTTGTCTACCATCGCTTCTGCAATGTCCGGATTTCTATCTTGACGTTCTGCAGTGGAACGAATAGTTCCTCGAATATAAGAGACGATTTTCTCACTTACCTCATTTCCTCTTGAGTCCACAGGTTCTGAATCACCAATAGTCGCCCCCGAAGTCATAACAATCTGTGTGCATGCAGCAGAAATCATAGCCCCTGCGGAGATAGCTTGTCGGTTGACAAAAGCAATAGTAGGTATTTCCGTCTTTTGAATCAATCTAATAATTTTGACTGCAGAATCAACTCTTCCGCCAGGTGTATCCACATCAAAGATAATAGCGTCTGCATTTGCCGCCTCTGCTCTTTGGATACCTTTCATGATATATGAACCAACACCACCACCGATTTCAGTTCTAATATCCAGTATGTAAACTAAAGCATCACCCTGAGCGAATATACTAACTAACGAGGATAAGCAGAAAATTATGAGGAGCGTATAAAATAGTAGATTTCTCTTATGTTTCATTTTTTCACTCCAGATTGATTGCTATAGCACTTCATTTTGTATATTATTGTTATATATCTTGTGCTATTAGTATATCTTAAGAACTGTTGTGGTGTCAAGGAACTTCATTACTATTTTCAGATGTAAATTCTTCTTTAATCCAAGCATGAACGACATGGTTTAATATAAGATGTACATCCTCAACAGGTCCATACTGATTGCTGTCAACAATAACATTTACATCGCAGATCTTTGCTAACTTTCCACCACCAAAGCCACTCCATCCTATTGTCGGACACCCTATTTCTGATGCGTAATGCATTGCTCGGATTACATTCTCTGAATTACCACTTGCACTGATTCCGATTACGACATCTCCTGAATTTACAAGATTTTTCAGTTGTTCCACAAATACATCTTCGTAGGATACATCATTAGACCAAGCAGTCATTGTTGCTACGTTATCAGTTAAACTGATAACTCTAAAACGCGGTTTACCTTCAATGCTTGTTCCTTTACCTAAATCACATGCGATGTGTGACGCTGTAGATGCACTTCCCCCATTGCCTATAACAAATATTTGTTTATCTGCATGATATGCATCCATAATAACATCTATGGACTGACGCACATCTTCGAGTTTTAGACGATCCAGAACACCCTGTAGGTGCGAAATATAATTTTGAATTCTCTCCATTCCGTTTATACTCCTGTAATCTTATACAACTAATGCGATAGCAGCAAGATCACCTAATGTATCACCCAACTGTGCTGGCATTATCTTAACGACTTCAGCAGGACGTGCCATAGCAAAAGATGAAACATATTTTCGGATAGGTACAAGGAGCAAGTCTCCTGCAGCGATTACAATCGTTCCCAATAACACTATGTCCGGGTTCAATATGTTTACAAGATTTGCTATACCCCATCCCATATAATACGCTGTCTCATCAATTAACTTTAGTGCTAATGGATCATTCTTGAGAGCTGCTTCCAGAACATGTTCAGATTTCACTGATTCTATCTGTCTATCTACAAGTGCAAGGATCATTGTGTTAGATTCCTTGTGAATTGCTTCTTTTGCACGGCGTGCAATTGCCGGTCCTGAGCATAGAGATTCAAGACACCCACGTTGTCCACATCCACACAAAGGTCCATCTGGTAATAGTATTTGGTGACCGACTTCTCCAGCACTGTCATTAGCACCGTGATATACCTGTCCATTTAGGACGATACCACCTCCGATTCCTGTACTCATAGTCATATAAAGTACAGCATCATAACCTTTTCCTCCGCCGAACCGATATTCTGCAAGTGCACATGCATTCGCATCGTTTTCAATCGTAACAGGAATGTTATACTCCGATTCAAGTCTTGCTTTGAGTGGAAATGAATTCCAACCGGGTAGATTAGGTGGAGAATAGACGATCCCAGTTTTTGTATCTAACGGACCCCCACAACTGACACCGATTGCTGAAATAGCATTCTGTTCCAGACCTGCTTGTGCGATAGTTTCATTTATCATCTCAAACAGGAGATCGATAATATATTCAGGACCTTTTTCTGCTTGAGTAGGTCTTCTAACTTTGCTGAGTATTTTCCCTGAATCATCGGCAACGACGGTAGCGAGTTTCGTTCCTCCGATGTCTATTCCTACAACAGTTTTCTTCATATTACAATTGATCATTTAGATCGCGGAGTGCTGGATAGATCTGTTGATATACTTTCAGTTTATCATTGTATTCTTGTGCAATCTCTTCTCGTGGATAGTATTCCTTCTGTGGTTTGACTAACAGGTCGACTGCTTCCTCTATAGAGTTATATTTGCCAATCGCAGTTCCAGCGAGAATCGCTGTTCCAAGACAAACTCCTTCTGAAATATCAAGCGCGATGACTTTTTTGCCAAACATATCTGCCTTCAGTTGCAGCCATTTTTCGGATTTTGCGCCACCACCGATTGCGCGTACTTCATTGATCTCCACACCAGCATCTTCCAACATTGTTAGATTCTGTTTGATTTCGTAACTGATTCCTTCAAGAATAGCCTTCACAAGTTCACCTTTGGATGTTGAAAGAGATAATCCAACAATCGCACCTTTTGATTCTAAGTCAAGATGTGGCGTGCCTGAACCTGTAAAGTGCGGAAGCAACATAGCCGTTCCAGGAACATCTGGGATATCTTCAAGCAGAATATCATAGACATCTCTATTCTCTGCGGATGCTCGTGCAACATCTGCTTGTGCTAATGTGTCACGAAACCATCTTAGCACAACGCCACCGCTCGAAACAAAACCAAGTGTTACATAGAGTCCTTCAACGACATGAGGATAGCAAGAAAAATTGCCATCTATCATTTGTTGGTTAACAACAGGTTCTCCGAAGGCAGGTGCGATGCACTCAACTGTACCTGTGGCATCCATGACTTCTCCTCCGCGAATAATACCTGCTCCTAATGCCCCACAGGGCTGATCGTGCCCTCCTGCAACAACCACTACTCCTGACGGAAGACCGAGTTCACCTGATACCTTCTTGCCAATTTCACCGATGATTGTTCCTGAAGGAACTGTGTCAGGTAATATAGATACATCCACATTTCCTAATTCAAGCATTCTTTCAGACCAGCATTTGTTGATAATATCAAACGCCATTGTGCGTGCTGCCAGAGAATAATCCACAGCAGGCTGCACACCAAGTCTGAAATTAATAAAGTCCTCAAAACCGAAGAATTTCCATACTTCTTTATATATGTCAGGTTGATTGCGTTGTATCCATACCAGTTTTGCAAGCGTGTGTATGTCACTCGGTGGCATACCGGTGATTTGCATGACTTCCAAAGGGGCAATATCTTGTAGAATTTCATCACAGATTCCTAAAGTGCGGGAATCAAAGGTTGTAATAGCATTTGCGAGGACATCACAGTTACCCCATACAGGTGTGACTGCTTCACCTTGAGATGCCACACTTATTGCTTCAATCGGATTGTCTTTTGTTTTTGCTGCGACCTTGCGAATTCCGTTAGATACATTTTCCCAAACTACATTTCCGTCCAGTTCGGACCAACCGGGTTGTGGGTGTATCAACGGATATTCACCATAAGCATGTGCAAGGATTTCCCCATCCTCTTGGAACGCAATAACTTTACATCCTGTTGTGCCAACATCAATACCCAATAAACTCATTCATTTTCTCCTTGATACGGGATATGCACATCATAGTATAAATAGGATTTAAATGCAAGGAATCTGTATGATGAATTAAAGTGCTTACTTGACTTAATTCTTCAATGATGTTAATATTTCTGCAGTTGAAAATCAGATAAACGAATATAAGATTACTACCATTAGAAATAAGAAGTTGGAGATGAGAAATGAATACAACGTCAACACCACAGGAAAGACGTTATGGTTTAAGTACTGAGGAAATAGAACATTGGAACGATAAGGGTTATCTGGTTCGCTTAGGTGTTTTTAATGCTGAAGAGAATGATACGCTTCGACAGGTTGCTGAGGACATTGTTGATGGAAAGCGTAAGTTCCCATCTGCACACATAGATCAGAACGCGCTTGTTAGAGATGGGAAAAAAGAGGAACAAGGCATATATGCGATGCACAAGATACATCATCCGAGTTGTTTCGTCTCAGAATTTCTTGAACGCGTACGCGATCCACGTCTAACTGACCCACTTGTCGATCTGATGGGACCGGATATTCTCGGTATAAACAACTTGTTTATTTGGAAAGCACCCAAAATCGGTCTCGGTTTTCCTTGGCATCAGGACATGTTCTATTTTCGGAATAGGTTTAATACCGAAACGACAATTGGCACGTGGACATCAATAGACGCTGCTGATCGTGATAACGGTTGTCTATATGTTATCCCGGGCAGCCATAAACATGATATTCATGAGCACGATGACCTTGAGGGTTCACAACAGCGGGAATTCAAATTAGCACGCGATGCACGCGATGAAGATGGTGTTGCTTTAGAAGTGCCACCTGGTGCAGTCGTTTGGTTTCACAGTCATCTCCTACATAAGAGCACAGACAACCACAGTCTTCGATTTCGACGGAGTTATGTGATACATTACTTGAGTGCACAGGCAGAATGGGCAAAAGGTAACGGAACATATAAAGGACAACCTGTGATGTGGGTTCGGGGTGAGACTTATCCTGACAAGGTGCATGAAGTTGAACGTGATGTGTTGCCTGTTCTGGAAGATGAATGATGTAGACAACTCTCTTAATAATCAGATTGATAATTGAAACCAATTATTCTTCAAAACGTGTTGTTAATGGTAGGTTTAACTGCTTTTTACATAATACATTTACATATTTTAGGAGTGATAAGTGGCACTCAATACTTATCTAACGCGAGTTTGATAAACAACCCAGCCTACAGTGGCAATTGGATTTAATTATCGTCTGTCGTTGGAAACAACTTTTCTATCAACTATGAGACAAACAACAAAGTACACGCAGATGAGATTTTTACTAAATTAACAGATGGTGGCACAGTTATTTACTTGACAAGTTTGAGAAAAGTTGATAGGATTTAATTTGGAGGTAATAATATGATTGATCGACGTGCATTTCTAAAGTCATTGGCAGGATTAACCACAGGTATCCTCCTTTCTTCAGGAGGTGCAGAAGGTCAGGACACAGAACCTTCAAGTGACCGTTTAGGAACACTACTCCCGATGCGAAAGTTTGGACGTACAGGTGAAACAGTAACAATGTTAGGAGTCGGGGGTTGGCATATTGGTGAAATGACCGAGAAAGAGGCACAAAAGACAATAGATACTGCGCTGGCAGGGGGTGTAAGGTTCTTTGATTCTGCTGAATCTTACCAACAAGGTGGAAGTGAAAAACGTTTAGGGAAACTGCTTATACCCAAATATCGTGATGATATTTTTC
This sequence comes from Candidatus Poribacteria bacterium, assembly GCA_022824265.1. Taxonomy (GTDB): domain Bacteria; phylum Poribacteria; class WGA-4E; order WGA-4E; family WGA-3G; genus MSPOR6. The sequence continues at coordinate 14,854 of JAJEAG010000093.1, forward strand.
TTATGACTAAGACAGTAGCACGCGATGCTGCAACTGCAAGAAAACACCTTGAAGGATCACTTAAACGACTTAATACTGAACAAGTTGATCTATGGCAAGTACATGCTGTTCGCAACCCTGAGGATGTAGATGAAAGGATTGAGAACGGTGTATTTGATGTAATGATAGAAGCAAAAAAATCAGGGAAAGCCCGTTATATTGGATTTACAGGACATACCAGTCCATCTGCACATCAACGTGTATTATCAAAATCGGACATCTTTGATGCCTGCCAATTGCCAGTAAACATAGCCGATGTTAGTTATGAAAGCTTTATTGAAGGGGTAATACCTACACTCGTTGAAAAGAACATCGGGGTCATTGGAATGAAGTCATTGGCAAATGGCGGTTTCTTTGGCGGATCAAGACATGGCAAACACGGGACAAACCCAAGAGTAGTTCCTAAGCGAGTAAGTATTGAAGAAGCAATTAGTTTCGTATGGTCATTTCCAGTGAGTACGCTTGTCACCGGTCCTGACAATGCTGCACAGATGCAGGAGAAAATAGACATTGCCAAAACATTTACTGGCATGAAAGAAGCAGAAAGAAATAAGTTAGTTGAGAAAGTAGCAGATATGGCTGGTACGACAGTTGAATTCTACAAAGCTTAATAAATTTTGTTGTTTAGTTCAAACGCCGAATCCATGCGAAATACCACAAACGTATTTTGTATGATTCGGCTTTGATTCTTGCAATTCAAATATCAAGCTTCCTCACCGAAATGTGAAGCCACTAACGTTAAATCTAATATATTCACTTTCCCATCACCATTGACATCTGCCTCTGGTGGTGCATTATCTGACCCGAAGTGTGAGGCGACAAAAGTTAAATCTAAGATGTTTACTCTTCCATCACCATTAACATCCCACGGTTTTCTGGGTGGTTCAAGTATTTCCGAATTTTCCACAGTAACAGGAAACGAGACTCCACCCAACGCACCAATTATCACTTCAGACAATGTAAGTTTAGATGCTTTAGCACTTACGACTTCAAAAATGATGGTTACGAGAGTACCACTTGATGCAGTTGCTACAGTGTCAACAGAGATCTGAGCAAAAGAAATCTGATTGTTTTCAACTATTGTTTCCACAGGGACTAATTGACCAGATAAATATGTTCCATGTGTCAATGAGACGAACTTTAATGCTGTCGGGTCAAACTCTAATACAGCCTGATACCCACTAACATCTTTAGCATCTGCAATGTCAATAGTGATAACAAGTTGTTCACCGACCCGAGGAGACTCCACTGACGAAGGCATAATTCTGACAATCACATGGATAGGTTGTTCAACAGCGAGTAATGCTGCCAGTTCATCAATTGCAGCGGAGTCTTGTAACAGAAGGTGCACATCAGGATCATTGATAAATGCTTTAACCTCGGCATCTTCCTTTAGCAGTGTGATAAATGTATCAGGTATATCAGGTAAGAATACCTTAAGTATGTCAGGATCATCAACTACAACTTGTATATTTTCTGGTGACAGCAGTGGTTGAATCTTGGGATCTTTTGCTGCTGTGAGCACTTCCTGAAGATTATTTTTTATATCTTCTCGTTGAAAAAAATCTTTATACCTTTCAAAAATACGTTCGGCAAGTGATCGTTGGTTTTGTTCAAGTATCGTGGCAAGTTCATTGATTGCATCTATATCTTGAAGCAGTGCTTGAAAATCGTCATCTCTGAGCATCGTTCGAACATCTTCATCCTCTTTTAACAATGTAATGAATTTATCGTCAATATTAGGAATCTGATCTTTTAATATATCTGGCTCATCCAATACAAGCAAAACGGTTTCAGGTGTTAAGAGTTGCTGATTTTCTGGTTTCTTGATTTCCTCAAGAACTACGGGAAGTATTTCTAAGATATCTTCTCTCAGAAGAAGTGTCTGATACTTTTCAAACACCTTTTCGGCAAGGGTTGGATCCTGTGCATCTGCGTTGACACAAAAGAAAATACTCATACCTATGATAGAAAATACAAATATGTATGTTAAGGAGAGATGTTGATGTTTTCTGAAAAAAGATTGTGTCTTAAGTGAATGAAACATAAATTCCCCTGTGATCAAGCATAGATTTTTCCATGTTGAATTTCAGTTTTATTTTTATGAATAATGGAATGCAATTGTAATTTAGATTAACTGCTAAGCCATTACCTCTTCTGCCGTAGGATTGACTTTGAAACCACCAGCAACAATATTGTTGTAAGGTTCATTCGGTTCTCGTCCTACAGGTCGCATCTCTGTAGTATGATATCCGAACCGCACTGCCTTCCGCCACTGATCTGTGCGATTGACTTCTGACCAATGAATAAGACAATAACTGAAGAAGATTACATCCCCAGCCTTTGCTGGAATAGGTATAGAATCTATAAAATCTGGATGAAATTTGTCTGTTGGCAGATGTGGTGCGGTGCCTTGTCCAGTGATGTGTTCTCTCGGTCCCTCTTTATGACTACCTGGTACAACCCTGAGAGCACCACTTTCAAAAGGAGCATCATCCAAATGGACGAGACAATCAACAAAATCCAGTCCATCATGTGGGTAAAACGGATAATCTTGGTGCATTGGGAATGGTGTGCCTTTTTCTGGTGGTTTTGCATGTAGCACCGTGTGATGCCATTGAATCGTATCACCGATAAGGGATTGAACTGCACCAGTTAAACGTTCATGGAAAATTACTCTACCCCATGTAGCAGAATAGAAATGGGGATTGTGCATAAAGACTGCTTTTGTGGTTTGCTGGTCTTCCTCATTGAGGTATTTTGTTCGCCACGGACCGGGCCATCCAATCGTCTCTTGTCCCCAATTGTTTATGATTTGCACCATTTCAGATGCAAGTTCTTCAGTTTCCTCTGTCGTGAAAAGTTGGTCTACTTTGATATAACCGTTCTCATTATAAAAATCTACTTGGTCTTGCGTTAGCATCTTTCTCTCCTCCGTTTTAATGCATACAGGAATTTGATTATGCAATTTTACGCAATAATAATACTCTTTGTCAACGTTTTAAACCTGTTCACACATATTTACATAATATGGAAGATTGAATATTCTCGTTAACTGTTTGATTATCTTTGCCCAGCTGACCGATCTATATCTCTTAGTTAATTTGATGCTATATAGAACAATTCAATCAAAATACTCGTCTTCGCTGAAACGAGTCCACGATGTGAATACTGGGAAAGGAGATGGTAGACTGTCATCAGGGTCATTGACTCTAAACTCAATCTTATCGCTATCAAATAGATTACGGATGGATATTGAAATACCCTCTGTTTCAATGCAATTGTCGCATTTGTTGGGTAGATTCTGATGTGAATTGGGTGAGTCAAAATAGAGTCTGTATTCCGAACCCCCCTTTCCAACTCTATAATCCGTGGCGAATACCTCCCATTCTTGTATTGCGGTATCCCCTTCAGCATATTGTGCCCATAGGCTAATAGTACGCTCTTCGCTGTCAAAGAAATCAAGGATAACACCTTTTCGTTTTACAGCACCTTTAGATGGAGCGAATTGCCTAAAAGAACGGTCATTGAGTTCAGATTTTACTTTTTCTTTCTCTTCACTATCTACAAGTTCTAACGGATTACTACAAGATACAAGAAAAATACTAACGATAATCAGAAATACTGACAATGTATTCACTGTTACTTTTATTTTTGACATTTTTTTACCTTTTGCGATATAGTTTTGTTATACTTTTTTGTCTGAACCAAGATTTTCAGGATTGTGTTTCTTATAGTGAAATTCAAAAATATGTCTACACTCCGTGGTAGGTTCGGTTTCCTAACCGCACCGGACTTTGGTGTAATATTACCGAATCTATTTTTTAATCTTCATAAGGCGTTCATACCTTTGATTTTTTGATTTGGCACATGCTGCCCTCTGGGACTTGCTATTAGCAGGATCAACGTTTACTATACACCTGTCGACTCGCTGAGGTTTTAGTGTCCCTGTCGGAGGTCGCTTTGCTCGCTTCGGTTTACAGGACTGTATGTGAGCATGCGGGCGAGGCGACCTCGCCCCTACGATAATGGTAAGAAGCGTAATGAATTAAATGGCTACAGACGCTTTTTCCCGCATGGACTAAGTATTCATGTTGTTAGTCGCAACGATCTACATGCTATGAATTAAACATAATTTGAACGTGAAGTTCGGTTTCCATTTTTGCTTTTTGGTCTTGTTCGATTGCTTCGTTTGATGCAATTTTCACCAAATAGATTTTCCACCTGTTTGAAAACGGTGTCTGTACCCGCGATCATATATTTGGAACTACATCTCGTGATAACTTCACCGAAGCGGGGTGTCATAAGACGCAAAATTAAGTGTAGGTCGCCATTGTTGGCAAGTGCAATCTCTTTGAGTGCCTTTAGTTTTTCAAGATTTTCAAGGTCAGTTTCAGGGACTGTAACCTCAACCGCGCAAGTCTGTTTCTCAGGTACAGTGTCTAAATCTACAATTGTCTCAGCTTGTATCTGCCGTTCTTCCTGTTCAGTTTCATCATCATTATCAGGGCTTCGGTTCTTGCCGTTCCGATTGATCTTAACATTTCCTTCAATCCAAATTATCCTGTCTTCATGAAGTTCTCCTGCTTTTTTAAATGCTTCTGGGAAAACGACAACTTCTACTGAACCTTCTAAATCTTCAAAACCAAGTACTGCCATGGAATCACCTTTCTTTGTCTTGATATCTTTTACATCGGTGATCATGCCCGCAACAGAAACTGTGGACTCAATCTTATGTTCAGCCAGCGTTTGTGTACTTGCAGTTGTATAGTACTTGATAATGTCTGTATATTGTTGGAGTGGGTGTCCGGAGACGTAAAAGCCGAGTTGTTGTTTTTCAAGTTTTAGCTTTTCAAGTGGTTCATATTCGGTTACCTCTGTGAGTGTTACAGATTTTACCTGTATATCAGCTGCATCACCGAAGAGATTCATCTGTCCCCGTTCGCGTTCTGCTTGTGCACTCTGTGCGACTTTTAAAATACTTTCTAAGTTCGTATGGAGTTGTGCTCGGTTTCCTTCAAGCGAATCAAATGCTCCACTTAGAATAAGGCTTTCAATAGCTCGTTTATTGACAACTTTTGTATCAACGCGTTCACAGAAATCTTGCAGTGAAGTGAATGGACCTTCCTCCTGTCGTGCTTCAACCATTGCGTCAATTGCGTTATCACCAACACCTTTTACAGCGGCAAGACCGAAGCAGATATCGTTGCCATCGACCGTGAAATTTTTATTGCTGCTGTTAACATCTGGTGGTAGCAGATTTATTTCTACCTCAAGAAAGTCGGCAAGTTTTGCACATTCAGATCGATACCGAGTAATTTTGTCTGAGTATTCTGATTCTCCTGTCATCATCGCCGCCATGAATTCTCGTGGGTAGTGAGTTTTCAGATATGCCATGCGGTAAGCGAGCATAGCATAAGCGACAGAGTGTGATTTGTTGAAGGCGTATCCACTAAAAGGTTCAAGTAGGTCGTATATTTCCTCAGCTTCTTTTTTCGGTATATCATTTTTGAGTGCACCGTCAACGAATTTTTCTCGCTGTGCTTGTAGGAGTTCTGGATTTTTCTTACCCATAGCGGAACGGAGGACATCAGCTTCCCCAAGTGTGAAACCTGCCATATCCCGTGCGATCTGCATTACCTGCTCTTGATAAACGCACACCCCGTAAGTGTTTTTGAGTGCGTTTTCAAGCAATGGATTCATATATTCTACATCTTCCAATCCATTTTTTCGGTCAATAAATTGCTGCATCATTCCGCTTTCTAATGGACCTGGACGGTAGAGTGCTGGTATTGCACAGAAATCCTCAAAGTTGTCCGCCTTGAGTTGCGTCACAACCCTATACATACCTGAAGAAGTTTCGAGTTGGAACAATCCAGCAATAATTCCTCTACTAATTAATGAAAAGGTTTTTTCATCGTCAAATGGGATATCTTCTAACGTGATATCCTTGGCATGATTCTCTTTAACCATTTGAAGACAATCGTATATCTCAGTGAGGCTACGCACACCGAGGATATCAAGTTTGACGATACCGACATTTTCAACTGTCTTCCCTTCAAACTGTGTTGCTACTTGATCATGTTTATCTTTGAACAGTGGTGCGAAATCTGTGAGTGGACCGTTTGAAACAACAATTGCGGAAGCATGGCAAGAGACGTGGCGTTTCATACCTTCAACAGCCAAGCTAAGGTCTATTAGTTCTTTATTTTCTGGTTGCTCAGCAAGAGACTGCAATTCTGGGACCTGTTCTAAAGCCTCATCAAGCGTAATGCCAAGTGTGCTTGGGATCAATTGGGTTAATTTATTGACATTTTCAAGAGGTACATCAAGTGCGCGTCCAACATCTTTGATTGCCCCTTTTGCACCTAAAGTTGAAAAGGTAGCAACTTTCCCGACAGAATCGTGTCCGTATTTCTTCACGAGGTACTCAATTACGAAGTCCCGTGCTCGGTCTGCAAAGTCAATATCAATATCTGGTGGACTGACCCGTTCAAGGTTCAAAAACCGTTCAAAGATACAGTCATAATCCATAGGATTAAAGGTGATAACATCTAACGCGTAAAGCACAAGACTACCGGCAGCAGATCCGCGTGCAGTGAGCGGATATCCTTGCTCATTTGCATATTTGACGTAATCCCATACAATTAGAAAGTAACCGGGATAACCTGTCTTATTGATAATATCAAGTTCATGTTCTAACCGCTGTTGGACTTCCGTAGAGGGTTCTCCACTCAATTTTTCTCTTAATCCTTGGTAACAGAGTTCTTTCAGGTAACTCTCATTTGAATGTCCTTCTGGGACTTCATATTTCGGCATTACGCTTTCGCCGAAATCCAATTCAAGATTACAACGTTCAGCGATTTCAAGCGTGTTACTGATGGCTTCTGGTGGGAAATCCTTCAGTACTTCTCGCATTTCATCAACATTTTTAAAGTAGAAATGGTTGTCAAACCGCATTCGGTCTTGTTCATTGACAGTTTTCTTTGTTTGAATGCAGAGGAGAACATCGTGCATGTGGTGGTCTGATTTGCGTAGGTAGTGGCAATCATTTGTTCCGACAAGTGGCAATTCAAACTCTTTTGCCAAATCGACCATTATTGGGTATGCCTGAAGTTCTTTGTCAATATAGTGATTTTGCACCTCAACGTAAAGGTTGCGGGGTCCCATTGTATCAATCAGTGTTTTGAAGTTTTTTATAGCCTCCTCTCGTTTGTCTGAACAGAGGAGTTGCGGCACTTGTCCTTGAATACATCCTGTTAGTGCGATAATTCCTTCTCGGTGTTCACGCAAAATTTCCATATCTATGCGCGGTTTGCTATAGAAACCTTCTGTGTATCCTCGCGAAACTAATTCAAGGAGATTTCGGTAGCCAGTTGCATTTTCAACAAGAAGTGTTAGATGGTATGGGCTGCCTTGGTCTTTACCGCGTTTGTGTCGGTCACCTGGGGCGACATATACCTCACACCCAACAATAGGGTTTACACCTGCCTCTTTTGCTTTGGTATAAAACTCCAATGCCCCGAACATATTGCCGTGGTCAGTGAGTGCAACAGCGGGTGTGCTATTCTCTACTGCCCATTGAATCATACCTGAAATTCGGCATGCCCCATCAAGCAGACTATACTCGCTGTGGTTGTGTAGATGGACAAATTCGGACGACATGGATACTCCTGATTTTTGTGATTTTTATTACATTTTACGATGGAAAATCGGTTTATATTTCATTTAATTTACTGATAATATTATAACAGAAATACGGTAATAATTCATCATAAATACCGTAGAAAAAGACATAAATTTGCAATAAATGGAGTAGTATGCTATAATACTTTACATACAATTAAATAGATGAACGGTTCAGGTGCCGGTCGCAAGAGTTGCGATAAACCTCGGAGAATAGGGAAGCGCGGTGAAATTCCGTCACGGCCCCGCCACTGTAAACGATTAATTCCTCAATTAGGAATTTCCGCTGAAAAAACCACTGTCAACGGTTGATGGGAAGGTACAGCGGGTTTTAATAGCACAAGTTGTTTTGTATGCTATGTTAAAAGATCGGAAGTCAGGAGACCTGCCTGGATCGAGTTTCACGCGTCTGCTTTCGCGGGAAAGCGGTGGAACAGAACACAGCAATATCCTGTCAAATTCAGAATAAACGGTCAATATAAAGGACTTAGTCTTTTACAGAATTACAGGATCAGATTTTCAGAGTGTGTTGCCTTTCCCCTGTCTTTTCAATGAGAGCAGGGGTTTCTTGTTTCATTACGGAGGTATTAATGAACAGAAGTTTTTTCTTTAGGCGACAACTCCGGTTTGATATAAATCGTAAAGTGCATTCGTTCCTATTTATCGGTGCGATGCTTTTCACACTCCTTTTCAACATTGCCTTTGCACAAACAGAAGTTCAGAATCTTGCCGTTGTTTTAAACGCGCTGGATAAGGACGACTGGAATATTACTTCATCCCTTTCAATTATAGATTTGGATGAACCGAATCTGAATCAGGCTGTTGATAGCGAAGTCATTTCTATCGGTGGTGTTCCAAGCGATATTCTTATTCACGGACATCACGCGTATATATCAAATTTTGATTGGCTTTCTCAACCTTCCCACGACAGTATATTAATCGTTAATTTGGAACGACGTGAGATTATCGGTGTCATTTCTTTGCAGCCTGGGGTTTATCCACAAAGTCTCGCACTTGTTAACCAAGACAAAATGTATATTACCTGTGACAATACGCATCAGGTGCATGTTGTCAACATTGGCAGTCGCAGCGTGCCTAAAATCATAACGGATGCATCTTTCAACAAAACGACCGGTATTACAGTTCTCAATGGGAAAGCATACGTGACTAATCCTGCGTGGGAGTGGGATGCAGCTGCTGGGAAGTCTGTCTATCATCAGAGTTCTGTCAGTGTAATAGATACAGAGACAGACTCAGTGGTGAAAACTATTGCAATGCCTATCAATGCGGGTGGTATTCTCAATGATGGTGATTCCACGGTTATTGTAAAGACAACAGGGAACTATAACGAAATATCCGGCGAACTTGTCTTTATTGATGCAACAACTGATGAAGTTTTCAATACGGTTGACCTTAAGATGACACCAGGATCATTTGCGATCAATTCACAGAAGCAGTTGTTTATCCAGGGTGGATGGCTCAATCGGGGTTTGCTTATTTATGATGTCCCGACACAAGCGTGGATTCGTGATAAAGATAACACGTTAGAGGCATTTGCTGGCGGTTCAGGAATGACTTTTGGTGATGATGGTAACCTTTACATTACGAAACCTGACTGGACAGGTGGTGGATTGTCTACCATGCTGGTGATGGGGTCTGACGAGACACTTATCAAAACCTATCAACTGGGGCACGGTACCGATGAGGTAGCACTTGCGCAAATTGTGCCACGGAACGAAGATGTGAATGATGATGGATTTATTGATATAAAGGACCTTGTTCTCGTCGCGCAGGATTTCGGTAAAACCGGTCCTGGTTTAATTGGTGATGTTAATGGGGATGGCGAGGTTAATATCTTAGACTTAGTCCGCGTTGCTCAGCATTTTTAGATGAGGTTAGGAAACACATTTACTGTGTCAACTTGAGTTAGAATTAAGGGTTTTCTGTCATGGGTAGATGGGGATTTTTGTTTTTTCTTCCGATATTCTGTATCGGTTGTACACAAGAAAAGTCAGAAGAGCCGCTTTCATGGCAGATTACCTTTTTTTCACTGGGTGCAAAAGTACAGTTTGAAAACACTATACCAATAAATAAAGTTGCTGCCTACAATTCCGATGGAACAATGGTCGCTTACCTCGACTTTCCTGTTCAACCGCGTCAGGTTGAGTCGCTTTATTTTGAATGGCAAGCCGGTGAAACCTATAGATTTGAAGCGACTATACCCTCAGGAAAGGTATTCGTTGAAACGGTGACTGCCCCGCTTAAGTATGCTCGCGGTAATTTTGAGATTGCTATCCCTTATGGTGCTGCAATGAGATCGGAAAAACAAAGACATAAGGGTGATAATCAGAGAGCACTGCTTCTGCAAGGAAGTGTGATGACTGCAACTGTCATTGTAACAAACGGAAATGTTCCTGCTACTTTTGATATAGAACTATGTATACCGTCATCTCTTGACATCAATCTTTTTCCAGAAGGATGGGAGACTGTAACTACGGATGGACAAACTTGTCTTTCAACAACTGATGCATTTAGTGTCGCATCGGAAGTGTGGTATCGTGAACTGGAAATAAATATACCTCATTTTCCTGCCAGTCCAACCAATACAACTGATATTCAAAGTATATCGGGGATTGTCCGCTGGACAACTGCTGATGGGGAAAGATGGGAACAGAAAGCAGAGGTTCAATTACGTGTAGCCTCTGTTCCTGAGATTGTAGAACATATTTCTATTGCATCAATTGATATGCCTACGGATGCGGCAGGGATAGCGGATACGAGACAAAGAGAAGATACTATATATCATCCACGTCCACTTTTCAGTTGGCTTGAAACACAGCAAACGGATGAGTATGCTCCTATCAGTTATCAGACAGTTCGTATTAATAATGCGGGTGAAGATACTATTCACGTGGTAGTTGCATCAATAAACCGTGATGTGATAACTGGAGAGGCGGTATCCTTTCTGGCACCACCGGATGCAGTGAATGCTGGTACAGATCGTAGCATTAGTTTTGCAAGTTTACCGGGTAGACAATTAACGTCTATCTCTTTACCTATCTATTTTCATCCGCAATCAGCCGAAGCAGGTAAATATGAACGTGAGATTGAAGTGAAGATATGGGGAAGCGATACAACCGTCCTCAGTGCTATAAGACCGGTACACGTCATTACTCCTAATCGTCAGGCACTTTATGTAAGTGGATTGGCAATTTTCGCGAGTTGTATCGGTTTGGTAGTGTTGCTTCGTTTTCACCGTCAATTCTTTACCCGATTCTCCACTAAGCAACTCATTGTCATCGCCCTATTTGGAACAACGATATTCGTTGCTGTCGTAGTGCCATCAACACTATTTTTGAACCTTATCCGCGTGATACTGGGACCTGTCTCTGTGCTGCTAACTGGATTGATTAATGAGACGCTCTATTATGCGTTGCTTACTGCATTGTTAATCTATATTTATGGAACACCGAGAGAAAACGCAGAACGAGGACATAATCCTTCACAAACAGGTGACAAGGGAGGTGTAATCCTGCTGGTATCTGCGGTTCGTTTGCTTCTTGGTGCTGTTACGTTCGGTCTTTTCACTCCGATGACGATTATCTACACAGGTACGAGTATTCTTTTATTGGAGACAGGATTTCTGCTTGTTCGTAGACGTGGTTTGCTTGCGTGGGCACTTGTTCTCAGTATCTGTGATGCGATTGCTGTTTATGTTGATTTTCAACTCTCTATTCTCTTTTACCGTCTCTTCTTTGCAGATTGGTATATATGGCTCCGTATATTTGTTGAGGGGTTTGCATATACATTCATCGGTGTGCTGCTCGGTGCAAGATTAGGACGCGGTTTGTGGCGAGTAGCGGATTAAGGTTGTTGTCTATAATCTTTATATTGTGAGGAATATCATAATGAAATTGAATCGAATTTATTGTTTTCTATTATTGCTGTTTATCTTACCTTGTGCAACAGTTATCGCAGAACTGAACGTTGTCTGGGTTCGGACAGGTGTTGTGCTTGAAGCTGAAACAAAAGGCGAACTTAACTCAAAAATTGAAGTTGCAACAAAAGAAAATACAACATTATTTAATACTGTGCCAATCCAAAGTATTGATGAGAAACGTGTTCTACTGCGATATTCGTGGCATCCCAACGAAGATTATCGTTTTCGTATAGGAGAGACCGTATTAGATGTAACTTCACCTTTGAAACCAGTATCTTATCTCATCAGAACGATTGAATTAGATGGTCTTTTGTCGTTGATGGAGAATCTTCGTCAACCTGCTAAACCGACTTCCATTGCTTTTGGTAACAGCATGGAAGATCCAACACTTGTGGTCGCAACGGATAGAGGACATCTGGTTATTATAAATCCGTTAACTGGTAAGACGGTTTGGAAAACACGAATATCGGAAGGCTATATCAGACATATTGGATTTAGTCCCGATAGTTCGCTGCTGTATGTTGGAGAGCAAGCTGCGGACGGCTTTATTTACTGTTATGACCTGACAGCGAAAACCCCACAACTGCGTTGGAAATACCGAACAGCAGATGATATTGAGACCTCTACGCCATCTAATCCAGACAGTGTATATGCGTGGGTTAGCTACCCCGGTCAGTCGTGTATGCGGACACTTCCGAATGGTGATCTGTTGGTATCAGGTGTGCATTCGTGGACACAGAACGAAATAGCTGAAAAGCGATCACTGCTTTATCGGTTTGATGTTAAGACAGGTGCTGTCAAATGGAAATTTCCAAGTACTGGTGCAATGCAGAAGATATTTCGCTGGTTTGATGTGAGTGCTGATGGTAAAACACTTGCGTTTGTTACAGATGAGAGTGGAAAAGGCAACGGAATGCTTACTGTGCTTGATGTGGAAACGGGAATGGAAAAATGGCACACAGATATTGAACCCCTTACTCCGTATTTTGAGGGTGTTACTTTCTGGCGTGGTGTCAGCATGTCTGGTGATGGTAAGTTTGTGAACGTTACAACGGATGATGGACGCGCTTTCATATTTGATGTAAACCAACCAGAACCTATATGGCAACAGAATTTAGCGACACCACTTGAAGTGAGTGGCGTGCCGATAATTGCAACAACTGGCACTATTGGGGCAACGAATGATGTGGCACTCTTTGTGACTGGGACTACGTATATCCCATACCACCTTCAGAAAGGTGCGCAACGTCCTTCTACGATGCATCCTAACGGGATGACAGCTTTTGCCTATTCGTGGCGTGGTGAAAAGGTTTGGCAGTGGAAACTTGAGAATATGCCGCAAGGTTTACGTACTGATTCTGAAGGTCGTTATGCTGCCTTGGCTGTTTCTAAACGGAGCAATGATCCGAATGAGAGTCTGCATGGTGTTTCGGTGTTTGATTTGACTGCTGAGGGTAGCGGATTGGCGAAATATCTGTATACTTATCGTACGGAGGGACAACTTCCTTACGATACGCTTGCTATTAGTGCTGATGGATCGCTTATTGCTATTGTTGAGATGCCGATTGTTATGCCTGATGAGAGGCTGCGCGGTAAGAATCGTGTGCATGTGTTGTATTGATTTTGACAAATTAAGACACCTTATATATACTTATTGAAATATGTCTTGAATATCATTGGATCCGATTATGTCGTATTTCACAGACGAAGAACTCTTACAACTTATTGAAACAGGTGGATCTGAACGTGTTGAGTTCAAAGAATCTTTGTCTGGTAATGCTCCAGAGAGAATTAGAGAAGCGATATGTTCATTTGCGAACGATCTGTCTGGTAACAACAAATCGGGTGTCGTCTTTGTTGGTCTGACGGCTCCCAAACCTAAGAGATTGGGCTTTGTGCCGAACGTTAGATAAATTCTGCTTTCCATTTCGTGATTGGTACGACTATTTTGATAGGTAATCGTCCTATGCTGTCAATGCTTACTACTACGGCAGGGCGCGTTTTCTGAATCTCTGTGCCAATGGTTGGATCAAAGTCTACATTCCAAACTTCTCCTCGACTTGGGTTAGGCAGTTTCGTACTCGACAACGGTTCCTCCTTCCCACTCCCTCCATTCCGTATCGTTTTCGTAGAAATCAGCCATTTCCTTTGCCTGTTGACTCAGGATACGGTGTCTTTCTTTTTTTGGTAATGCTAAGAATTGGTGTCGTTCACTTAAAGATTTCTCACACATTGATTCTACTTCATTTTGTTGCTTTGAGTAGGATGTTGTGGTATTTGACGAGTGCGTCAAGTTTTACCTCCTTTGATATTTCCTTGTCTTCAAGGATTTGGGCAACGATTGTCTCGATACGTCTTTGTATATAACGAAGTGTGTCAGTACTTTCATTAGGACCTGTGGTAGCGTAACTTCTCCATCTGATGACTAATTGATGGGGTTCAAGTTCTAAAACATTTGCGAGTTTTACTAAGTTGCAATGTTGTGGGAAGTCGTCTTTGTTGAGCCAACGGATAAGTGTTCGATATGCAACCCCGAGTTTTTCTTGTAAGTCAGTGAGTGCAAGGTTACATTCTTTCATTCTTACCCGGACAAGGGTTGTATCAAGTTGGAAAGATTTATGGTCAAAGAGTTGCACTTCCTCGGTGATTTCATCATTCATATCATTATTTGTCCCAACATTTTCTTCGTATTGCTGAAGCATTGCTTCAGCTTCATTGAGTGATTTTTCAAGTGTTTCTAAACCTGGTATTTCATCATCTAATATATCAACATCAGTTTTTTCTATGTCCATGATATACCTCTATTTCGTGTGACTTTTTGCACGTCACAGTGACGTGTCCATGCTAAGCGGTACAAGGAATGTGACGCGTTTTTTCGTTTTTTTATTTTCTCCTTTTTGGTTGGGTTTTCCACTTTTCATGATGTTAAATACAGGATAACAATTATTATGTGAATCCAATTATAACATTATAATTGTTGTTTGTCAAGTTAATTTTGAAATATTTTGCTTTTTTTGCGAATTTTCGGTAGATTTTCTCAATTATGGTAAATTTTGGATGTGATTGGACACTCTGGAATGGCGAGGTTAGGAAACCTCGCCTACCGATGAATGTAAGAGACGGACAAATGCCATAAGTGCATTTGGCGTTGATTTGGCAATGAATTGTGCGACTATGAACGCATCTTTTCCTTCTCTATGAACCAATAATTGATTTCATATCCCATAGGAGGATAGCGCCATCATAACTCCCACTTGCCAGATATTTGCCATCAGGTGAGAAGGCTAAATCTTGTACATCAGAAGCATGTCCCCAAAAAGTATGGACGTTTTCACCGGTCGACATTTCCCACAAATGTATTGGTGCTTTGTCCAATCCCCATTTCCACCAAGCACCGGAAACAAGATACTTTCCACATGGAGAAAATGCTAATGCCCAAGGACGAATACATCCATTAGGTTGAAGGAATATCATGCGTGTTTCTAAGGTTTCTGTGTCCCACAATCGGATTTCGTTGTTTAACCCATCTGCGATCCAAGTACCGAGTCCACCTGCTATCCAGTTTCCACACGGCGAAAAAATGATTGACTGCATGTGTTGATATTTCTTCCATTGAAGATTCCCTCCATTGAGAACGCGCTCAATTTCCTCTGGTTCACCTCTATACATAGAGGCATCTTCTAAGGTGTCTGGTAGCGGAAGTGGTGATATTTGTTCTCCAGTTTCAACATTCCAGAGCAAAGCTGTTCCATCCCTGGAAGAGGTAACGAACCGTTTTCCATCAGGATGAAATGCTATTGCTTCAATTGAACTTGTATGTCCTATCAGAGCGTGTTGTTTTTTCCAGTTTGCAACATCCCAAATAAATAACTCATCTCCCCGTCCTCCACTAACGATGTATTCCCCAGTAGGCGAAAACGTCAACGAATAGCTACCGTGTTCATGTGCTGTTAGTTCTGCGACTAATTCTTCAGATGCAATATGCCAGACTTGTATATCATTGTCTCCTGCGTTAATAGCCAAGAGTTGATCATCTGGAGACAGTGCCATACATTGTTTTAGAGATCTACGCTTACCTGAAGGAGGCAGTATCCGCTGGACATCCCGTTTGTCAATATCCCAAAATATCTTACCAGTACTTCCCCAGTTGCCACCAATCAATGTATTGTTATCCTGCCTAAATTCCACCGCATAGGGAATACTTCCATATCCAGAAAAGAACGATTTTGTAGTAGAGGTATCTTCCTGCCATATTTGAATATTACTGTTCCAGCATGCAATTGCAAATTTTGTTCCATCCTTTGAAAACCTTGCGTTTTTTGCCGTAGTGCCAATAGTGTTGAAGGTATCCATCACTTTATGTTGTGAAGCATCCCATATTATCACTTTATCATCATAGATGTCTGCAATTCGTAGTGTTTCATCAGGTTTATAAGCAAGTCTGACTCGTTTCCCTTCATAGGATTTGGGCATCATCATAAGAGATTCAGTCTGAATATCCCATACTTGAACGGTAGCACCGAGGCTTGCACTTGCCAGGTATTGTCCACAAGGTGAAAACAGGAGGGTATGCAAGGGGTCAGTGTGTCCTGTGAGGTGTGCTATGTCTTCACCTGTATTTATATTAGAAATCATTACTGTTTCTGGTGAAGACACATACGCAAATAGATGGCTATTTGGTGAAAAAGCAATTGGAAAATGTCTGTCGTATGCAGCACCTTCCTTCCTATAATCATCAAATTTAGGTTTTTCAAGTTTATAATTTCTGATGGGTTCGAAGTGTTCTTCGCGCCATGCATAGACTGTACTATGTCCAAAACCTGAAGCAGCGATATATTGATCGTCCGGTGAAAAGTGGACATGAAGGACGACATTACGTCGTTCAGTGCCTCCCCAGTCAGTTTTTGTAACACACTGTCCGTTTTGTGTATCCCATACCTTAAGAATCCCGTCTTGGTCTCCTGTGGCAATCCAACGTGAATCGTGTGAGAAGGTAGCAACATTCATCATGCCGCGTTCTGTACCCCATAGTGCACGTGGGGCAAGTGTCTCTGTATCATACAACCAAAATCCGATCTTTGTTGCAACGGAAAGATATCTTGCATCATGTGAGAATTGGACATCAAGTCGTAAACCTTGTCCAAATCGTGCTATTGCCCCATCTGGGAGTTCCCAAGTTGTTACATCTGTGTCGTCATGTGGTCTAAGTGCGGGGGTTGAAGTGGTTCTATTTTCCATAAAGTTGTCTCCTTTTTCTTGTGGATATACAATATGCGAAAATTCTTGCTGTAAGGTAATTAAATTCCCTGAAAGAAGTGTATAACTCACGGGAAGAATGCCGATGCAATTGATACATTAAGGTTTCAGTGCTTTAGGGGTTGATATAGGGTTTCACATCCCAAAGGAGGATTGTACCATCGTAACTACCACTGGCAAGGAGTTCACCATTCGGTGAAAAATCAAGTGACCAAACATCTGTAGGATGTCCCCAGAATGTATGTATGTTTTCACCAGTTTCCACATCCCACAAACGGACAGACATTCTTGTTTGTCCGTCTTGCCATTGTGCGCCAACAGCGATGTATTTCCCACACGGAGAAAACCTAAAGGTTTGAGGTTTCTGACATCCTGTAGGTGGAATAATTATAATATATGGATCTAAGGTGGTCACATCCCATAGTCTTATTTCATTTCGCATCCCACTTCGTCGTATTATCCCAGCAAGACGTGTACCGCAAGGTGACAACCTGAGTTTACCCCAGAAACGTTGCGAGATTGTTTCCTGCTGTTCTTGATACCGTTGAATATTTTGTGGTGTACCTCTATACAATGAAGAATTTAAACAGATCGTTGTATCAAGTGAACCGACTTGTTCTCCGCTTTTAAGGTCCCATACGAGAATTGGATTTTCGCGTGGCACTGTGAGAAAATGCTTTCCGTTTGGATGACACAATAGTTGCCATCGAGAACTTTGTTCTGGCAGTGGCACTTGGTGTAGTTTCTCCCACTGTGAAGTATTCCATATTGTAAAACTTTCTCCATAAATGCTAACAAAATATTCACCTGTTGGCGAGAATCTCATACTTTTTATTCTTGATCTGTTTTGTGGGAGTTCTGCAATATGTGTACTGGATGCAAGGTGCCAGATTTTTATGGTGTTTGGTTTACTGACAGTTGCAAGATATTCTGCTGTCGGCGAGAACACCATATCGACCTTCATCGATCCACCTTTTAGTTCAGCGACCTGTGTGCCTGATGTAAGGTTCCAGACCCTAACTTGTTTATCTTCAACTGCAGCGAGTAGTTCTCTACAGGGGGAAGTAGAAACAACACCGACTGAATTGGTAAATGGAGAGTGAAAAGTCTGTTTTATATCTCGATTATTGACATTCCATAATCGGTATCCGGCAGGATCATGGCAACTTAGCAATGTCCGATTGTCTTTTGAAAATCGAAGGTCAACTACACCTCTTGTTAAATATGTGGGAAGTGATTGAACGGTTGATGCTGTTTCCTTTGTCCATAGCTGCAGTTCTCCACGTCTATTAGTTATTGCGTATTGTGAGCCGTCATTTGAAAAACTACTACTTAAAGGCATCCAACATTCAAAGGTATCTACAGTCTCTTGCTTGGTTCCGTTCCATATCACTACCTCTTTACTTGTTAATCCGGCAACCAATAAAGTGCCATCTGATGTATAGGTAGGGATCCCCCTGCAGATATGCCGTTTTTCCATGTATTCTGTTGGTGATATTTCAAATGTTCCATTATGTACATTCCAAACATGATATTTATTTCCACAATCACATGCAGCCAGATATTTACCACACGGAGAAAAAACTAACCTGTAACATCCTTTCCGAACTCTGTCAGTATATTCATCCGAGAATTCTGCGATTTGTTCTCCAGTCTCCAGGTGTATCACGGATGTAATATGCGGAACAGGTGTATATGCGACAAGACGTTTATCTGGTGAAAGTGCATTTGGAAAAGATGTATGGGGATCAACATCCATTCTAACCAGTTTCAGTGGTACCGTGAAGCTGTCGATGGGTGTGTCAGTATTTTCCTTCCAATTGTAAACGGTAAAGTATCTACCTCTACCTGTTCTCTCACGAGAAAAAGGTTTATCATCTAAGTTTACAATTAAATGTGAGAGTGTTAAATGTTGACCATCTTGTGAAAAGCGTAGATTTCGCACTGCTCCAATTACACCTTCAGGATTTTTGGGTATATCTATTTTGGCAACACATTGCAGGTTTTGTGTATCAAATACCACTACATCCCCATCCCAGTTTCCAGTAGCAAACCACCGGGCATCTTGTGAAAAGGCGATATCTGATAGCATGCCGCGTTCTGTATTCCAAAATGCGCGTAGTTTCATAGTATCAAGGTCATACCACCAGCAACCAATAGTTGAAGCAACAACAAGTGCAGTTCCGTCGGGTGAAAATGCCGTACCACCGAAAATACCACCTCTTCCTAATCGTGCAATTGCCCCATCTGGGAGTTCCCAAGTTGTTACATCTGTGTCGGTAAGTGGTCTAAGTGCTGGGGTTGAAGTGGTTCTATTTTCCATAATGAATGTCTCCTTTACCTCAAATGGATATTGAGATTCGTTAATCTTACCTGTTTAGATATACTGCGAATTTGACCAAGAGAATTAACACTACATGTTAGGAGTTGATATAAGGTTTCAAATCCCAGAGGAAAATTAACCCATCATGTCCACCGCTTGCAAGAACGGTGCAGTCCTTTGAGATTGCAAAACACTAAACGTCAGTTGTGTGTCCAGTAAACGTTGCGATATTCTCACCTGTCTCAACCTTCCATATACGGATAGGTACTTTCTGTAAATCACCTTGCCACCATGAACCAGAAAAAAGGTACTCTCCACATGGTGAAAAACTTAACGTGATTGGTCTTTGATTACCTTCGGGTTGCGGAATTGTCTTGACATACTCCCAAGCCTAAAGGCATGGGATTCTTCTATCATCAAAGACAGCCTGCCGTAGCAGGTGTTACGTCTTCTCTTGAAAAGGTTGATGCCCCAACCTTATGAATATTTATAGCAGCGTTTATATCTCGGTCATGAGAGATTTTACAGTTATGGCAATACCAATCTCGGATATTCAAATCAAAGAACATCTGTATTTGTCCGCAGGCATGACAGACTTTGCTTGTCGGTGTCCATCGGTTGATCTGTTCAATAGACTTGCCTCGTTTTTGTGCTTGCCACTTGAT
>JAJEAG010000059.1 GCA_022824265.1 Candidatus Poribacteria bacterium
ACAACTTTCTAAAGATATACTAAACATTGGTATCCTCTCCTATGTAATCTAAAATACGTTATTATTAGGATAGGATACCATTTCTTGTTATACAGCGCAAAAACTCTTTTCAACAGATACTTGTACAAAAACTTTACACACCCAGTGTAAAGTTTTTCGCACTAAAATATTACGCAATTATGGCCTCTCAAAAACTGGGGGTAAATCACCCTTCAAATCCGCTTGCCATAAACCCTAATATTACGCTATCATATCTAAACCATGAACACACAAAAACTCTTATCAAACATACTACTTAATACCACTTTCCTGCTTTTCCTATTCGTCGGGGATACATTTGCACAAGTTTTAATCGACTCCGTGATTGCTGTTGTTGATGAACAGGCAATTACGCAGAGCGAACTTGTAGACGAATTTCGTATTGCTGCTATTACGGATAAACCTCTATCACGTGAACCGACTGAAAAAGAAAAACAGGAACAATTAAATCTTATCATCAATCGTAGATTAGTATTAAAAGGAGCGAAAAGGATTGGAATTACTGCAGTTGATCACAAGAAACAGGTGACAGAACGAATTGCAAAGATCCGCGCCAGATTTCCTTCCGACAAAGCGTTCCATAACGCATTACAGAAACAAGAATTAGAAATTGAATCGTTAGAGAAGTGGATATATGAACAGGTTGTTTACGATGTCTATTATAAACGTCAATTTGTCAATAGAGTTGATAACGAAGATATTGACGAGTTAGCACCGCAGTACTTTGAAAAGAATAAAGCGCAGTTTATTGCACCTGGGAAGGTTACTTTTCGTTCTGTTCTGATAACCGTTCCATCCGATGAATCAGAAGAAAAAAAGCAAGCTGCAAAACTCCTCGCTGAACAAATCTATGAACGTTTAGAGAACGGTGAAACTTATGATGGGATTGAGCAAAATTTCAAAACTGAGAAATCTATAAGTTTCAATTCACAAACCCTTACGACAGATACACCTTTAGGTGCGATTATTACGGAATTAGAACCCGATGAACGTAAGGGACCTATTGCTGTTCCAGAAGGATATCAGATTGTTGAACTTGTAAAGAAAACACCAGCACGTCAAAAAGAATATTCGGAAGTTAAGGATGAGATTGCAGAGATGATTCGACAAAATAAAGCAGAATCTGAGTTTAAAAAGTGGTTAACAAGGCAAAAAGCAAGAGAACCTTGGTATATCCTTGATGATGCATTAAAACGAGTCACCCAAATAAAAATTACCCTCACACGATAACCTGATGAATTTAGCAAATTTCAGAAGAGTCTTATCTTTTTTCCTAATTGTAATCACTGTCCCTGTTATTGGAAACGATTTGTGGTGGGATGTGTCTACATATTCCGTAGAAGTGCAGGAACACTTGGAGAAAGCGCAACACGCATTTAAAGAGGGTGAGTTTGAAGAAGCACTGCGTTTGTATCAGATGCTTTCTAAAGATGTGTTTAAACTTCCGAATACACATATCGGTGAAGGGGATTCCTCAGCGAAGTTGGGAGATTACCAGAGTGCAATTGAGGCGTTTCAACGTGCTTTACAACTGATTTCAGAGTTACCACAAACTCAACGTTTTGCTCTTGAACCGACCGTGCAAGCCAAACTCGCCTCTGCTTACCATCGCGATAAGCAACTTGATGAGGCAGATGTATTGTTTCAGCAGGCTATCAGACGGACAAATGAAAAGGCACCTGTTTCTTGGTATATCGCTTTGGGGCAGATTGAAACGGAACGGGGTAACTTTGAGAAGGCACGTCGGTATTACATCGTTGCAGTGCAACTGTATCCAGACACAACAGCTGCTTATAACAACCTCGGACATGTCTTGCTAAAACTCAACCGTATTGATGAAGCAGATGCGGTGTTTCGTGAAGCACTAACATTAGATAAAACTCTTGCAAGTGCTACTTTCGGTAGAGGTGATGTCGCAGTAAAACGTAAACAATTCACTAAGGCACGACATTATTATGAACAAGCTATTCAACAGACACCACATGAACCGGTATTTCACAAAGCACTCGCTGATGTTCTGCAGCAACTTGGTGATACTGAAGCATCTGAGGTTGTCCGTTTGCGCTACAGACATACATTAGCAGAAGTCTATCGCCGTCAAGCTCAACGGTATATTGAAAAACAGCAGGGAAATTCTGCCCTTGAACTATTACAGAAAGCACTCAATACGGATGGGAATTATATTCCTGCCTTGAAGGATTTCGCCTATGTTCAGATGCAGATGAATAACTTAGCATCTGCTAAACAGACATATCGACGCGTTCTTGAATTAGAACCTATCTCGCGCCAAGCATTGCTACATTTGGGTAGGATAGAAGCAAAACTTGGGAATAGCGTAGAAGCAGAATCACATTTTCTTTCGCTCATCAAGCATGAACCGGACTTTATGGATACATACTCTCAACTTTCAAATCTGCGCGAAGCGTCAGGAGATCTTGCTGGTGCAAAGAATGCACTTACGATGGGTATTCAACATCAACCCGCATGGGCACCGGGATATTGGTGGCGTGGACTAATTTACCAACAACATGGTGAGTCTGGCAAGGCAGAAAAAGATTTTCGTCGTGCAATCCAACTCGCACCAAATGTTCCATTTCCAAAAGATGCGTTAGCATATTTACTCGCTACTGAAAACAGATCGCTTGATGAAGCACTTACCCTTGCAAAATCTGCTGTAACCAGTGATAAACGACCAACACATCATGCGACACTTGCGCTTGTTTATTACCGTCTTAAACGTGTTTCTGATGCTAAACGTGAAATTATAAAGGCTTATTCACAAACACCTAAACATCCATATATTGTAAAGATCCATTCAGAAATACTACAGACTGACCAAAAGTAAGGTGGTATCTAACCCAATTTAGTCAGTTTGGCTGTAATTCTGAAACTCATTCTGTAAGAATACGATATAATATCTGTAAGAATATAATTTAATTCTTGATAATTTATTTACAATTATGGTATCATTTAAAATAAGGTTGTGTAGTACACGAATCTGAAGAGTGACTAACTCAGTTGAAAGGATTTTAGTTTTAAAGCCTAACGATATAGATTTGAAACTCTTCTTTAATTTTTTACTCTCGAATAATATATTATAGGGAAGGAACAATAATGCTAAAATATCAGATAACGCTAATTTTAGTTTTAATCGGGTGTATTGCTTTTGTGGCTTGCGAACGCGCGCAAGAAGCATTAATGCCTGTTATGCCAGATCCGGAACCGGAAATGATGGTTGATTACAAGTCATGGGAACATACTATGCTTGATGGAGCGGTAATGGAATTTGGAGGCGAGGCTCACGATTTGGGAGCACGTATCGTCTATTTTAATGAAGCCGCTGCTATGGCGAACAAGGATGGGACAGATTATCCCGTCGGTTCTATGATTGTCAAGGAAGCCATGGATACTACCAACACATTTATCTCACAGATTTCAACGATGACAAAAATTGATTCCGAAGATAATGATGGTTGGGAATACGGTGCAACAGGTCCGGCTTCAGCAACAGCAGTAGACAAAACAATGTTAAATACATTTACCACGGAAATGGGTGCTCAATTTTGCCATTTTTGTCATGCAAAAGCACCTGATGGTAATTCCGTTTTCGTATCACTTAAAATGGATGAAGGTGAAACTGAAGGCATGGGTGAAGGTGAAACCGAAGGCATGGGTGAAGGTGCCTAAAGTATCTCATATTACTTAACAAAAACGGATTGGCAAACATTAGGTTGTTGTCAGTCCGTTTTTCTTTTTTCAAATACTTGTCTTTGTGTTCTGAACCAAGATTTACAAGATTATAGTGAAACAACATCAAAATAATACCATTTCTATAAATGATTGTCTCATTTACGGTTATTATGGTTGTAATCCTTCAGGACACAAACTGAAAGTTTGTGCTACAAAAAAGAGACATTATATGTTAGAAATGGTATAAGTTTACACTTTTCTGTAGGAGCGATCTCCAAATCGCTCCTAACACATACTGATATTCGGGAATCAGAGTTCCCTCCTACAAACCATCAGTGTATAAATAATTCTAAAATAACCATAAATGATTGGAAATCTACACATCAAAGTGATCCCTAATCGTCTACATTTTCTGTTGATCCGACAATGAATAAGCTTGGTAATCTGGTAATCTCGTAAATCCTGGTTCAGACAACACAATGGAAAACAAAAAAGCCGTGTAACAGATACACGGCTTTTAATTCTTATATGATATTTTTTACGACTATTTATCGCCCCAAGCAGGACCACGCTTAATCCATAAACGTTGTCCAACACTGAGTCTCGTCCGATCAAAGATATAATCGTCCTGATTCCCTGCGACTAACCGTGTCCACTTTTCGGCATCGTCATAAATTTCAGGACGCGCAGCGATGTGTTTCAGTGCTGCTTCTCCATTTGCTTCCTCAATATCCTCTTCTCTAACAACATATCTGTCAACCGGTTCAGGACTGGTTACACTAAAACTAAAAGTGTGTGGAGAAGAGAGAGTATTCCCTGCCATATCAGTAGCACCAGAGACTGTGACGGTATAGATACGTCCAGCGCGCATTGGCATATCTGAAGTAAACGTTACCGAATCCCCGCTTCCACTTGCTGTGCCGGAAATCGTAGCAGCTGCGGGTTCGCTCATAGAATCTTCAGTTTTAGCGACTGCGACCTCAATTGAGACGCTATTTGCATTAACTGCTTCACTGAAGGTTACTGAAAGACTATCCCTGACATTCAAAGAATTTTCATACTCAGAGATAACTGTACCATCAGTAGGATCGGTTAGGGTTACGGTCGGTGGTGTTGCATCCTTATAGGTAAACTTCTGGGTGAGTGTTACAGGTGCATCGGGTTTTCCTTTATTGGTAATGACAACATCCACTGATTGTCCTGCTGTGCCAGCAGGTGTTACCACAGTAATTTCTGTTTTGCTTGGGACAGTTGCATTTTGCCCTTCTTTTCCACCGAAGGTAACGGTCACACCGTTTTTCATATCAAATTTTTCGCCGGTAATACGGACAGAGGTGCCACCAGTCTCTGGACCTTCAGTTGGGGTCATTCCTGATGGGACAGGTTCCGGATTACAACCTCCGCATCCTACCATCCACACACAGATAAATGCGAAGATAGCATGTATCGCTATATTTCTGTGTTTTTTCATGTATCGTATCTCCTTATCATCACGAACGGTTTTTGTCTGTCTAAACTAAAAATAATTTCCTGCAACCTTGGACGTCACATTCCGATTTGTCATTTTGGCTGACTACGTTCTAAATTCCTTATTTTTAAAATTATACATGCAAACCGTTGTTGTTGTCAACTTTTTTATTCTCCACGCCAAGTTGTCCGTTTTAACGGGTCGTGCACTTCAACGACTAACGCTGGACCGAAACCTTCTATTGCTAACCGCACCGTATCTCCGTCACCAACCGCTGTGAGTGCTTCATGATGTGTGCCTGTAGAAACAACATCTCCCGGTTCCAGTGTCAGTACATTGGTAACCTCAGCGAGTAATTCTGGGACAAATCGCGCCATTGAATTGGTAGAGAAATCGTGTTGTAAGCCATCGTTGATCCATAGTTGTACACCGAGTGCATTAGGATCTTCAACTTCATCAGCGGTGACGAGTACAGGTCCCATCGGTGCAAAAGTGTGCCAACTTTTCCCTAAAAAGAACCCTCCCGGTAAACCGCGTGCTGAAACATCTATAAATTGTGTGTACCCGAACACACAATCAAGCGCGTTTTCCTCTGTGAGATGCTTGGCTGTTTTTCCTATAACAATCGCTAACTCCGGTTCAAAATGGAAAACAGTTACATCTGCTTCTGGAAGTTTGACAGTCTCTTTTGTAGAAATAACACCGGTCGGTGATTTAAGGAACGCATTAAAATCACCCCGTGAAGGACTGTCTGGTTCAATGTAATTGCCTGCCAGACAAACAAGTTGCCCAGGTCGTGGTAGTGGGGGTTTAAAACTGACTTTGTCTAATGCGATTGGAGTGCCGTTTTCAGCTGCGCCCGTTATTGTTGAACGCAGATTGTCAAAATCTTCAATCACCATTTGAATCAGTTCTTGCGGTGTATGGTGGGAAATATCGCTCAGTGTATCGCTGATGTCAACGATTTTATTATCTGTTATCACACCGAGTCGGTAATCATCAAAGAATGCAAGTTTCATGTGGTTAATCGCTCCTATGTATAATTATTATTGTATATTTAGACAAAACTGGCTATGAAGAGACAAGCGGGTGACTTCGTTCATCCAAAGGGAGAGACACTTTTTTCTCAGAAAAATGAGACACATAGGTTGCGCTTACACACTCAAGAGACGTAAGCGCGTTATGTCCACCAAGTTCTGGTTGGTTGCCATTTAGAATTGCGTCTCTCATGTTTTTAGCACTCCAGATAGTATGCCGAGATCTCCACGCTTTTCCAGAGATTATAAACGCTGATGTATCAAGTCCTATCTGTTCCCAGGCGGGTGTATGTGTGGCAAATGAAACATCAAATGGGCAGTACCACATTTCATCTATACCTGTTTTGGGGTTCGGTTTTATCATGAATTGTCCCTCAGATCCGAGGAGATGCGGTCCCATCATCCATCCCTGTCTCTGTTCCCGTTTGTAAAGTTCCATAATTCCATAAGTGCCTTTTGCACCACCGATATGGATAAGCATCGTATCTCCTGCTACAATACCGTTGTCACGTCGATCAGTTTTGCACAATTCGCTGCTGTGCATGATGTCTGCTTCTGTCACATCGTGTCCTTGATAGGTAATATGTGCCTGTATCCAAGAGATTCCATCTAAGAAGAAATCCATTTCGTCAAAGTAATGAACGCCCATCTCCATGAGTTCAAAACCTGCTTCTCGTCCCTTACCTACCTCACGAATTGATCGGAGTTCACCAATTTCCCCTGCGTCAACTAATGATTTTGCGTGTCGAAACAGCGGAGTGAAGCGGAATTGATGGCTCACTGCTAAGTGAACATCTGCTTTGTTACATGCCGTCAGCATTTGGTCAGCTGTCTCTAAATCAACAGACAGTGGCTTTTCACATAAAACATGGATACCCGCTTTTGCTGCTGCAATAGTAATCGGAGCGTGTAAAGGGGCGTGCGTACATACACTTACGAGATCAAGAGATTCATCGGCAAACATCTCCTCGTAGTCATTATATCGGTTTGAAACACCGTATTCATCGGCACGGTTATTGAGGGCATCTTGGTTTATATCACACATTGCAACAAGGGCAACGTCTGCTAAACTATCATAAGCTGCCGCATGGCTCCGACTAATGCCACCACATCCAACAATCCCCGCCCGTAAGGACATAATTTATCTCCGATTCCAATTTAGAAACAGTTAGTCCATTTTACCTCTATGCATCTCCAACAGTGCTTGCCATTGTGCTTTGTCTACAAGGACACCCTTTTCAAGACTCTCTTGCCGTATGCGCATCATACCTTCTCCCGGATATCTCACTTTTTCATCTTCATCTAAGGGCACGGCGGTATGAAAATCGTTGATAATCTCCTCAACGGTTTCTTTCAAAACCGCTTGTCCCATCATACCGGTAACATTAATAGCGATGAAGACTTGAGAAACAGCGTATTCTGATTTCTGCTTTCCAATCTGATGAGTCGCTTGTCCACCTGAAATCATAGCAGCCATTGTGTCAAGTACCAATGCCAATCCTGATCCTTTCCAGTAACCGATTGGAAGTGCTCGCATCGAATTGAGAATCTCTGAGGGTTCAACCGTTAGTTCACCCTTAGTATCATACCCACCCGGTAAAGGAAGTTGTTTACCCTGCAACTTGAGCACTTCTAATTTTCCGTTTGAATACTGACTCATTGCCATATCCAGTAGAATGTGGCCATCAACACGCGGCACGGCAATTGCCAAAGGATTATTGCCTATCTTTTTCTCAGCAGAACCCCACGGTGGCATGAGTTTAGTGGTATTTGTCCAACAGATACCGATGTAGCCTGCTTCTGCTGCTTGTAACGCATAAGCACCACCACGCATCCAGTGGTTCGTGTTTGAAAGTCCGACACAACCTATGCTGTGCGTTTCAGCCAGTTCCATTGCGCGTTGCATACTGATGTTGGCGTTGACAAGCCCTACACCCATCTTGCCATCCCACCGTTCTAATGCACCAAAACCCTCAATTTTCTCTGGTTCTGCGCGGAAGTTAATCTGTTTACTTGTCAAACCTGAGACAAATCCAGGAAAACGGTTGAGTCCGTGTGAATAGACACCGTCCCGTTGATTCTCAGCAAATAGTTTTGCACACAGTTTTGCGCGATCACCGTTGAAGCCTACAGATGTAAGCACACGATAAAATTCATCAGATAATGCTTGAAAAGGCACACGTATCATGCAGTTTTCCTTAAACGTTCTGTTCAGTATTATTATTATGACTTAGGATTACCACATTTCAAGCCATTCTGCAAGGGTGGTCAAGGGTTGCGTTTCGCTGCGAATAACCCATTTAAAATCTGGGTCTTTCCAATAAATTGAACCCGGACTATCACCGTCACGTAGATAACGGATGTCAATTGCCCATCGCACAATTCTGCTCGTTGTGTGCGGTAAGGATCGGTGTAGGGTAAGGTTATGGAACACCAAAGCATCACCGACTTCCATAGGACAAGTTATGATACGAGAATCCTCTATCAGTTCGTCCATCACCTCAAGAAACTTGCCTTCCCGATTTTCAGTGTGATGGTCAACAACTCCTAACCGATGTGAACCTGCAACGACCTGTAGGCATCCGTTAGTTTCGTCAACAGGCACGAGTGGAATCCAAGCGGTTGGTATGAGTGACTCTTCGCTGACTTTCCCAAAATAACCGCTATCTTGATGCCACGGAACAACGGTTAACTGTTGACCGGGAAGTTTGGGACGGGCATTAAATACGGGATGCCCAATAACATCAGTTCCTGTGAGTTGACCAATTGCATCTACGAGGCGTGCAGCGTAATGCAAATCGAAAATTTCAGCGGTAGCGATTTGTCCACGCCACGACCGACCGAAGCGGTTGGCATGTTCTTTAGCAACTTGTGCAAGACGCGTTTCGAACGGTAGTTCTGTTCCTTCATCTTCAACGACTCCCTGTTCTTTCAGTTGGCGAATAATACCATCAACAACGCGCGCAAAACTGTCGCGTACACCATTGATAGTAGCCTTTGGAACAACGTCCTTCAGCAGTAGATAGCCGTCGTTTTCCCATTGATGCATCTGTTCAGGAGAAAGTGGAGTTGGTTGCTTTTTATCGGTTGTCATATTTTTCTTACTTCCGTATTAACATTTTCTATGTTGATGATTTATCTATGTGTTTCCATATATGTTCTGAGCACTGTATTTATCCGGAGGTGGTAATCTTGTCCTTGTCTTTTGAACCATTCTAAAACCTCAGGTTCAATTTGAAGGAGATTTTCGGGAGAATCTGATCTGCATTTTCCCAAAAGTCATCATCAAGTTCCGGAATTTCTGATGTGTCAATAGCGTCTTCAGGGAGACTCTCAATTTCAGAGAGTCGCGTCTTTGATAACTGTATTGTATCTTCTCCTTTCCTTAGAAGTGGCTTTTCTTGCCGATATAATTCGATGCTTTCCATCCCTTGGAAGTTTGATCATTTTTATTCTCGTCCCACTCGAATTCCATAATATCGTATTGATTTATTTCTAATAAGACATCTCATTTATTATATCACTTTTAAGTAAAATTGACTATTATTTTTCAAGTATACATTTTGTTGTGCTGACAAATATTCCTTATACCGTTGACATTTTACCCAGAAATTGATACCCTACACATATCAAAGGAGGAAACATCATGGCAACTTTGACGCAAACTGAAAACCGCATTAGACCCCTCTATATTGACGGATACACCCATCAACTGAGTTACGCACCTGGCGAAGAGATTGCCTTTCATGTCTCAACCAGTGCTGGGAACCACTCTCTTGAGATTGCACGCATCGGTGCAGAACGTGAAGTAGTATTCAATGAATCTGGACTACCCGGGAAGGCACAACCTGTTCCCGTAAATGCTTCATCTCACGGATGTGGGTGGGAAGCTACCTATACGTTTGAAGTGCCAGATACATGGCAGAGCGGATATTATGAAGGTATACTCCGCGCATCAGATGGTGGTGGTGACCCCATCTATAGGAACCATCGCACAGTAGAAAGTTCTTTACACTTTATTGTTCGTCCAGCAGAACCGGGAGCTAAAACTCCAATGCTATTTCAACTTTCCACCAACACATATAACGCTTATACCAACTGGGGTGGTTTTAGTCTTTATGGGTATCACGGACAGAATGGAATGCAGGGACGACGTGTTTCATTTGACCGACCTATTGGGAGCCAGTATAGGACGTGGGAGTTACCTTTTGTTGTCTGGGCAGAACAGAATGGATATACACTTGATTATGCTGCAAATAGTGACCTTGAATTCCGTCCTGAGATGTTGAAAAATTACAAACTGGTATTGAGCCTTGGGCACGACGAATACTGGTCTACACCAATGCGCGACAATCTTGAGAAATTCATTGCGGATGGAGGAAATGTCGCCTTCTTTAGTGGTAATGCTGTGTGTTGGCAAGTGCGTTCTGAAGACGATGGACGCGCCCTCGTCTGTTGGAAGCAAAGCTACAATCAAGACCCTGTTTACAAAACAGATGATCACAGTACATTGAGCACTTTGTGGAGCCACCATCTGGTGAAACGTCCTGAAAACGAACTGACCGGTGTCGGTTTCCTTCAAGGTGGTTATCATTTGAGTCACGGTCAATTTATGGATGGAGATGGTGCATATACGGCACACCGTCCAGAACATTGGGTGTTTGAAGGCACTAACTTGTCAAGGGATGAAAAGTTCGGTGGGCAAAATACCGTAGTCGGCTACGAATGCGATGGATGTGAATTTACACTTGAAGATGGCTTACCTGTACCAACTTATAAAGATGGCACTCCTGAAGGATTTACAATTCTCGCCACGGCACCAGTCCGTTGGCATCCAGATGATTGCGAATGGTATGAACATTGGGAGCAAGGATATACAGGTGCTGCAACGATGGGTATCTACACAAAAGGTGGCACTGTCTTTACTGCTGCTACGACAGACTGGTCACACGGCTTGGCAGGTGGGGATGCTGTTGTGGAACAGATTACGCATAATGTTTTGCGGCGGCTTTCGGCATGAAGTAATTTCTATATAACATCTAATTCTATGACCTAACAAAACGTTAAACCACCAAATTTAACATTTCCCTACATGGAGTTTTGAATGGCTAATGAACGTCCGAATATCGTATTAATCACCACAGACCAACAACGCGGCGACTGTTTGGGTATTGACCCCGACGGTCCTGACTGTCTACAGACACCGAATCTTGACTGGATCGGTCGCAGTGGAACACATTTTCGACGCGGATACGCGGAATGCCCGAGTTGTATTCCTGCCCGACGCGGTCTAATGACAGGCACTGCACCTGCAGCCAACGGAATGGTTGGATATACAGGAGCACAATGGAACCCACCACATACGCTGGCAGGTGAATTGTCCGCAGCTGGTTATCAAACCGAGATGATCGGCAAACTACATCTATCTCCACCACGCAGACGATACGGCTTTGATCACGTCCAGTTGTCCGATGCTACTCATGGAACTGCCAATAACGACTACGTCGAATGGTTACAACAATACCATTGTCGTAATGATTACGATCCAGGGATGGCACACGGTGTCTCTGCTAACGGGTGGGTTGGACGACCACATCATCTTCCCGAAGAACAGATGCACACCTTCTGGTGTGTCGACCGCGCCCTTAAATTCCTCCGAAAACGCGATCCATCAACTCCCTTTTTCCTTAACATCTCCTTTATAGACCCGCACCCACCGTTGACACCACCCGCACACTATTACCAACGTTACATACAGCGGGATCTTCCACCACCCGTTATTGGTGACTGGTCATTAAACCTTGACATTGAACAGAAAGGGCAGAATCCAAATGCGTGGAAGATTAACCTTGACAAATACGATATGCAATGTGCGCGGGCTGCCTATTACGGAATGATTAATTTTATTGACGATCAGATAGGTCGGTTGCTTCAAAATGCTGGTAGTTTGAATGACTGTCTCGTTATTTTTACTTCCGACCACGGTGAAATGCTTGGTGACCATAACATGTACCGCAAAACCTTCCCTTATGAAGCCTCTGCACGAGTGCCGTTTCTTATACGAGCACCTCGGAGATGGGGTTATCCACAAGAAACCGTCTGTAATAGTCCTGTCGGTTTGCAGGACATCATGCCCACTATACTTGATGCTGCAAATATTGAGATTCCAAGCACCTGTACTGGTAAAAGTCTATTACCTATCATGCGAGGTGATGCTGATCGGATAAGAGAATGCCTACATGGGGAACACTCCGGTTGCTACGATAACAAACATGGCAACCACTATGTGACTGATGGACAACACAAGTACATCTGGTATTCCCAAACGGGTAGAGAACATCTCTTCAATTTGCAAGAGGATCCACACGAAACAACAGACTTAGCACTTCAGAGCGACGCTGAAACTCTACTAACTCCGTGGAGGAATCGTCTGATTGAGTTCCTCCGCGACCGTCCTGAAGGTTTTACGGATGGAAAGAACCTCATTGCGGGGCAACCCCATAAAGCTTTGTTGCCTGACTATGATGCCAATGCAACATATCCTTATTTATGAAAATCCGTTGCGGGTATAATGTTAGTTACTGTTGCGTATTCGGTGATGACGTGCTATCCTATTTATATGGAAACTGCAAAACGAAATCCTTCAGCAATGCGCACTCCCGGTGCTGTACTCTTAATCTCCTGCTATGAACTTGGACACCGACCAATAGGACTAACGCGTCCTCTTCGCGCACTTGAAAGTGCAGGATTTTCACCCGATACTATTGACATTGCAGTCGAAACCTTGGATACAGAAAAGGTCAGCCGTGCAGAGTTTATTGGTATCTCTGTACCGATGCATACTGCCTTACGACTCGGTGTTCACCTGCTCCAACGAATTCGTGAACTCAACCCAGATGTCCCAATATGCATGTATGGACTTTACGCGGGACTCAATGCCGACTACCTACTCTCACACGGGGTTGACTATTGCATCAGTGGTGAAGTGTCTACGCAACTTGTTGAGTTAGTACAATCTCTTGCAAAGAAAAAACACACGAAGGCACAGAAACATCCAACAATCACTATCGGAAAACTTCCTGCTTTAGAAAAATACGCACAATTTGAGGATAAAGATGAAGTGCGAACCGTCGGCTATACAGAGACAACGCATGGATGCAAGCATCTTTGCACGCATTGCCCTATACCTCCTGTCTATAACGGAAAATTTTTTCCTGTGCAGCGTGATACTGTGTTAGACGAAATTCAGAAACAGGTAGCAGAAGGGGCGACACACATAACATTCGGTGACCCTGATTTCCTCAACGGTCCAATGCACGGACTTCGCATTCTCCGCGCAATGCATGAGATCTGCCCCGACCTAACATTTGACTTTACAACAAAGATTGAGCATATTCTTAAACATAGAAAACACTTTGCTGAATTTGCTGGACTCGGATGCCGATTTATCATTTCTGCGGTAGAATCGCTAAGTGACAAGGCGTTAACTATTTTGGAGAAACACCACACTCGCGCAGATGTTGAAACTGCACTTGAGATTGTTCACGGTGCTGGAATCGCACTAAGACCAACATGGGTACCGTTCACTCCGTGGACAACCTTAGACGACTATCTTGAAATCCTTGAATTCGTCAACACACACCGACTCGTTTACCATGTTGATCTTGTACAGTACGCGGTTCGGTTGCTCATTCCACCCGGTTCATATCTGCTAAACCGACCCGAAACAAAAGCACTTTCATTCACATTTGATCAAACTGTCTTTAGTTATATGTGGTCACACTCCGATCCACGTATGGATGAACTTCACAAAACGGTTAATGCCCTTGTAGAAAAAGACGCACGAACCGATGTTGATACAAAGGACACCTTTTATCGGATATGGGAACTTGCCGCTGATATGAAAGGACAACCTATACCGAAACGAAGGAGTGTATTACATTTACCCGCGCCACGTATTACTGAAGCATGGTTTTGCTGAGCGGAACCTACCGAAGGGCAGTTTGCCCCAATACATGTTTAGAATTTACTTCACAAAGGAGAAAGTATGTCAAAACAATTACAAGAACTACTTGACTTAGAAACTGCACCTATTGCAGTAACATTCCACGAGGCACAACCTGATGGTGTTTCCCGTGTGGAAAAAGTTGAAGCATCAGGTTGCACCTATTGGAAACGCGCATCAGAAGGAAAAACCTTTTACACAGAAGCATCTGACCATTACAACTGTCCAATAGGGTGTTATACTCATAATGTCGAACTACCCGATGAACAAATGAAGGAGTTGGAAAACACTCTTGGATTAATGGGTGAACTCGGTTATATTAGTATGGATGAAGTCCCCGGTATCCCTCGTCAAGAAAATACGTTTCAAAACGCAGTCTACTCCCCATTAGCAGACACACAAGACATACCGGATGTTGTTATTATCTCTGGCACGCCAAAGCAGATGATGCTCTTAGTTGAAGCCGCGACCGCTGCAGGAATAGAGATAGAAAACGGCATCATGGGAAGACCAACCTGTGCTGTTATACCTGCTGTTATTCAGTCTGATGGAGGCGCAAGTAGTCTGGGATGCATTGGTAACCGAGTTTATACTGCGCTCTCTGACGATGATTTCTACTTAGCTTTCCCAGGCAAACATATTGATGCTATTATAGATAAGTTAGAGACAATTGTGAATGCAAACCATGCATTAGCGGAATATCATCAGCAACGGCAAGAGGAAATCTGAATGAAAAGCGTTGCTGTGATTACCGGTGCCGCAAGTGGCATCGGACGCGGTATGGCGGAACGGTTCGCTGCAGAAGGAATGGCAGTTGTCATCGCGGATATTGAGGAACAACCATTAGCCAAACTTGAGGCAGACCTACGGACTAAAGGCGCAACAGTCCTCGCTGTCCGAACAGATGTCTCAAACGCAGCCGATGTTGAAAACCTTGCTGTACAAACGGTTGATACTTATGGTGCGGTGCATATCCTGTGCAACAACGCAGGTGTAGTCTGTAGCCGTCCAATCTGGGAACATACCCCCGCCGATTGGGAATGGGTATTAGGTGTCAACCTCTGGGGTGTAATTCACGGTATCCGTGCATTTGTCCCACGCATGCTAAAGCAAGAAACTGTATGTCATATTGTGAACACTGCTTCTATTCTCGGTTTAGTCCGAGGTCCAGGTGAAGGCATCTATAAAGTCAGCAAACACGGTGTCGTTACGCTTTCGGAAACCCTTGCCGACGAGTTAGCACAAAAAGATTCACAAATTCAGGTGCATGTATTGTGTCCCGGTTGGGTGCGCACAGGTATACTCAATTCCTCTCGTAATCGTCCAGATGTTGAAGCGCACCATAATCGGCAACATATCACCGAATCCCAGAATGTTCGCGCTGAGATGGAAGCAGGAATCTCTCCTGCCGAAGTGGCAGATCATGTCTACAACGCAATTCAGACAGGTACATTCTATATTCACACACACCCTGAACATAAAGCGTGGATCCGCGCCCGTATGGAAGGTATTCTCGGTTAGTTTATGTTATTCTACCTGTTTTATATATGGTGAACTTTGTAAATAAAGGGACTTATGTTCTGTAGGAGCGATCTCCGAATCGCGACGATACTCATTGATAGTCGGGAATCGGAGTTCCCAACCTACATCTCTATATGTTCCATTAATTCTAAAGTTCACCATAAACGAATCTAAACAGATTTATTTCAGGAGAAACTAATCCTGGTAATCCTATAATCCTGAAAATCTTGGTTCTGACAAAACAACCATACATATCTATATCTCTGCATTGCCGTTGACAAAATCAACTTTTTCATTGTATACTATTTTTAATAGAGTATTAACTTTTGATCTCAAGGAACCTTATATTCTCATCTTACCAAGTGAGAATATAAAAGCCGAAGATATACCAAGGGTTGAAACGCGGATAATTATTAAACCGCGCTAACTGGCGAACGAAACCTTTTTATCAACCCATGATCGTTAATAATTCAAGAGGAGAGATTTACGTGTTTCGCTTAAAATTGAAATTACGAGCAGTTATTCTCGTCTGCATCTGCATACTCACACTGCTTGCATGCGGAACAGGGGAAATCCAAAATTTTGAAGGTATCAGCATCATATCTGAATCGCGTATTGATCGGATAAACATCACCGTTTATCTTACTGATAAACATGGAGTTCCACTAATATGGAATCAAAGTATTCTTAGTCCAAGTGTCGGTGTTAGCACTATTTCAGACGCTGACTTTATCACACACGCAAAAATCTATTCAATGCGCAACGGTGAGAAACATCGGTTAGTTTACGATGAAAGGCTTGTTGATGTGCGATGGGGACAGGAACCAAACAGCCTTAATAGAATCCTGAAGGCAGAAATACCGCGCGCGCTAATTGATGAAGACCCAGACCGTGATACGAGAAATGGAGTTATCACTGTTGAAGTAAAGACAGAAAAACAGGGTCCTTTCACGGATACCGTGGAAGAAACTGCTATATATAGAAAATAACAATGCCTATACACACACAAGACTATCGACATTGGGAAGGGACGCTAAACCCTCAAAAATATACACGGTGGTGGGTTATCGCAAAAGCTGAATTGAAACTACTCGCAAAACGCAAAATCGTCCGACTAATTATTGCGATTCCACCGGTTATTTACATCATAGTGCACGCAGTAATGATCTACTTATACAACCTGTTTGAAGCGGTTGATTTTCCCTTTAAGGTAGACTCAGCGTTTTTTCAGCACTTTATTTTTAGAATTGAGTTTATATCAGGACTTTTTGTTGCCATAATTGCAATTTTTGGGGGTGCAGGGTTAATTGCCAACGATCTAAAGAGCAACGCACTTTCCCTTTACCTATCTAAACCAATTTCATGGGTAGATTACCTCATCGGAAAATTTGCTGCAGTCGGTATATTGCTTACATGCATAACGTTGTTACCCGGGATGTTGCTATTTCTGGAACAACTGTTGTTATCCGATTTTAACTTCTTTAAAGAGAATTTCTGGATAGTTTTCTCCATTATCGGCTATTCAATAGTCGTCACCACTATCACGAGCCTACTGATGTTGGTCTTCTCATCACTAACAACAAATTCTCGGTATGCGACCATCGGTTTTTGTGCAGTTTGGTTTGGATTACCTGTCCTCCACGCCATCCTCATAATAACTCTTCGAACGAGCAAAGTTGCTTTAGTCTCTATTTGGGCAAACTATGATCGTCTTGGTTCAGTCCTTTTCGCTTCAGATAATAGCTACACCACACACTGGTCTATCACGCTCCTGATATTAAGTGCGTTGACTGTCGGCTGTATCCTCGTTCTTAGACATCGGATACGTGCTGTAGAGATCGTCAAATAGACTATTTATTCTATTACTTTAATCTGGCACCGTTTGCATCCCACATTTCCTGTTCTGAATATAACTGAGGCGGTGTTATGGGTGTTAACGTCGGTTGCCAATCTGGTCGGTATTGTTGAACCAGTCGCACGGCATTTTGATAAGCAATCCGTTCCTTCGTTTCGTCGTCAAGGTTCGCTGATTCTATTTGCGATTGGACTAAGCGGAAATCGTAATACGGCAGGTCACTACCGAACATAAGTCTCTCTTTACAGAGGTTATTCACAAGATGCACTAAGTCCCAACTTTCATCTCCAGGAGGCTTTTGTGCAATATCATACCAAATATTCTCCTGCTTTGCACAATGTGCAATGGCATCAAGTTGTCCTGCTTTATTCATTGAAACATGTCCGATGATGAAAGTTATTGACGGAAATCTGTTCGCATACGCAGCGATATTTTGCGTTGAACCTGCCTGATGCAGTAGGCACAATCCGTTGTGCATTCCCACAACTTCAAGGAACGCATGTAATTCACCCCCAAGCGAATGACCCGACAACGCAGGATGACATACAAATCCAACTAAACCGTCCTCCTGCATAGCTCTATCAAGTTCGTCAACACCTGCTTGTTCATGCCGAACTTCCACAATTCCAAGTCCGATAGGGAAACGTTCTGGATACTTTCGGCAAGCATTTGCGATTGTCTCGTTCTGAGTCCTAGTGTCTAATACACCGCGCGCTTGAGGTCCACCAGCCGTAGGACACGGAATCGCACCGATAACGTCGGCAGAAGCCATCCGTGCCAAACACCTACCAACACTTTGTCCAATAACCGGGGCACGAGATACTGTCATACCGATATGACAATGCACATCAAAATAGGGTCGCATAAGTACTCCTCTCTAAAACGTTAGAATTCCGGGACAGATTCATAAGTATTATACCCATCTGTTCTATCCACACCTTGCACAAGATAAATGTTGTGTGTTCGCCGCCAATTCGCACCGTGAAATTGCACATTTGCAGGCATGTAACGCATCGTATAACCACACCGACGTTTTTGTGAGGCATTCGGACTGGAATTGTGAATTGTCCACGCATCGTGAAAATGACATTCACCCACCTCAAGTTCAAGGTTAACTGCCTTTGTCCCGTCCAAGTCTGCCTCTACAACTTCGCTTCCAAAGAGATTATTGTCCCGATCTACCTTTTCATAACGACGGTCGCGCAAATTGTGACT
Source organism: Candidatus Poribacteria bacterium (assembly GCA_022824265.1). Classification (GTDB taxonomy): domain Bacteria; phylum Poribacteria; class WGA-4E; order WGA-4E; family WGA-3G; genus MSPOR6. Next base: position 18,831 of record JAJEAG010000059.1, read on the forward strand.
ACCAGAAATAACACGCATGCACCCGTTTTCTATCTTGGATTCATCCACTGCTAACCACATTGTAATGACATGCATCGGTTCCAGCATTTTGCCCCAATAGACACCGTCCTGATGCCATGGTACCTCCATACCGTCCTTTTCGCGTTTGCTGATAAAGTGACTTGACCAAAGTACAATATCAGGTCCGATAAATCGCTCAATAACCTTCAACACATTTGGATGTGTGAGATATTTGAAAAGATATGGATGTTCAAAGTGTGGTACATCCATCTGTTCCGGACGTCTTCCTTCGGGTAAGTTTTCAATCATTACATCAACATAATCACGAAGTTCATCTAACTCTGGTTCTGTGAAAATTCGTCCAAATGTGATATATCCATTTTCCTTGTAAAATTGTACCTGTTCCTCAGAGACTGTTGTTTGTGTTTCCCAACTCATATATCACCTGTTTTCATAGTATAATGCATAAATACACTTCAACAAATTATATCACATCAATGTTTTGTTGACTACAATCAATTCTATCCTACCAGAGTTATTTATTGCTTCACTTACTGATTCTGATGGGGTTCTATTTATTATACCATTTCTAAATAATAACTTCTCATTAACAAAGCACGCGTTCGTAGTCGCGCAATTCATTGCGCCTCTTACATTAAAGTCTCAAATGTCCTTTTATTGATTAGAATTGGTATTGCATCTATTATATATTGTAGGTCGGAGCGAGCTTGCGACCTCCGACATGTTCTGTCAAAATCACAATAAACACATAACAAACCTTTTCCTTCTGTGTCTTCAGTACCTTCCGCGATACAGACAATCCGCGTTTCTGGCCACTGAAAACTGAAAACTACCCTGAACATACATGAAACATATTGTTCCAATCCACTCAAACCCTTCCATTCCACATCCACCACCTGTTATAATACTATCTATGAAAAACAAAAACCGAACATACCCACATTCACAACAAAAACCGACACCCGTCACCCAAAAAATGACCAAAATTCAGGAAATAAAAAACGCACCAAAAATGAAAAATTCAAAATTTCCAAAAACCCCTATAAACCCAGTCCCAGACTGGTAAAACCCCAAATATCAAAACGCACCAATGTGCGAAAAACACCCGTTTTTAGTGCGTTTTTAAAAGGAGCAAAAACCGATGAATTTACAACAAAAACACAAACAATTCGCTGTCAGCCCCTTTAATCTCATTCTAATCGTAGGGGCGAGGTTACCTCGCCCGTCTAATCTGTATTTTCTCTTTATTCGGAATGGGGAACTCCTCCCTATGATTGGAATGTCCTGTGGGATCAACCCTTCTGCGTCTTCCGCGATTAAGACAGAAAAATCGGCAATTGAATGTCTCTGATTTAATAAAACCTAATCTTGACAAAACGGGTTGTGTATGATAGACTTGCGGTCATGAAAATTGTTGTCGCACCAGATTCATTTAAAGGAAGCGTCACCGCATTACAAGCCGCGAATGCCATTGAACAAGGACTCCGCCGAGTATTTCCTGATGCTGATATAGATAAAATTCCGATGGCAGACGGCGGTGAAGGTACTGTGCAATCCCTTGTTGATGCCACTGGTGGTAACATTCAGACGCAACGCGTGCTTGGTCCGCTCGGAAACGAGGTGGATGCACAATTCGGAATCCTCGCAGATGAAGAGACAGCGGTGATTGAGATGGCATCTGCATCGGGATTAACGCTTGTTGCAACAGATAAGCGAAATCCATTGCTAACCACAACCTACGGTACAGGACAACTTATTCGTACTGCATTAGAAAAAGGTTGCAGAAAGTTAATCATCGGAATTGGTGGGAGTGCAACAAATGATGGTGGGGCAGGCATGGCAGAAGCACTTGGTGTACAATTCCTTAAATCAGATGGAAATCCCATTGCGCGAGGTGGAGGTGGACTGGGTGAGTTAGACTCAATAGATAACACGAATATACATCCAGCAATAGCGGAAACGGCAACAATTGTCGCTTGTGATGTCAATAATCCGTTGACCGGACCAGATGGGGCATCACATGTTTACGGACCGCAGAAAGGTGCAACCCCTGAGATGGTGACAACGCTTGACGCACATCTGGAACATTATGGCAACGTTTTGAAGCAGACACTTAGGCAATCCTATAACGACATTCCCGGTGCAGGTGCTGCGGGTGGATTAGGTGCTGGTCTGATGGCATTTCTCAATGCAAAATTGCAACTCGGTGTTGACATTATGATTGATGCTGTTAATCTGAAGGATCGGATGAAAGGTGCTTCTCTTGTCTTCACTGGTGAAGGTCAATTAGATTTTCAAACGGCATTTGGCAAAACTCCTGTCGGTGTTGCAAAGGTAGCAAAAGAACACAATATCCCTGTGATAGCAATTGCTGGAGGTATTGGTGACGGGGCAGAAGCGGTATATAATGCCGGTATTGATGCGATGTTAGGCATTGTCCAAGCACCGATGTCGCTTGAGGATGCAGTTGAAGACGCGCTGCAACTAATTACCGATACAGCTGAGCAAGCCGCACGATTGATTGCAGTTGGTCAACGTGAACCCTTTAGACGAAATTTGACCAAGTTAAAAGAAAAATGGGAAAGGCAGAAGACAAACGATGCTAACCCTCCCATTTCCCATTCTTCTAACTAATAGTTATACCCAATTAACGAGATTTATCTTGTTATTCGACAGTAGATGCGGTTTCCTAACCAATGCAGAATGCCATAAGTGCATTCTGCCGAGACCAAAGAATTGTCAGTAGGAATGAGGTTTCCTTGTCCGTGCAAACAAGACAAATTAGGTTAATTTGGTATTACATTTGCATGAGGATACGCTGCAACTGATTGCGGACACCGTTGAACAAGTTTCGCGATTCATCTCTAACAAAGACTTGTTTACAACATTTCTTATTAACGTTTAAGAGGGTAAACGTTAATAACGGGATTGCTTATTAACGTTTAAGAGGGTAAAATTAATAATCTAATTCTTTGTAATTAAGGTAATGCGATCTGAAATGAACCAAGAAAACTTCAGAAATTCAAGTGCAGGTAGATGTATCCGAAGTATAGGCAGGCACCCATATTGGGCTTTTGTGCCGAATCCGCTGCCTCCCAAAATCGAACTGGACTGGGAGTTGATAGACCTACTTTCCAAAGCAGATATCAGACTTGGAAAATTGTCTGGAGCCGGTCAACTACTTCCAAATCCTCACCTGTTGATCAGTCCGTTTATACGCAGGGAGGCAGTCATGAGTTCCAGAATTGAAAACACACAATCTGGGTTAAAGCAACTATTTTTGTTTGAGGCAGACCAAACAGAAACACCACGTATTCCCGATGTCCAAGAAGTTCGTAACTACGTTAATGCAATGGAATACGGAATCAAAAGGTTGAAAGACTTACCGATGAGTGTAAGGCTTGTTTGTGAAATCCACGAAATACTAATGGAAGGTGTTCGGGGAGAAAATGCAACACCAGGGTTGATGCGGACAAAACAAAACTGGATTGGTAAACCCAACTGTACTTTAATGGATGCCACTTATGTTCCTCCCCCAGTACCAGAAATGAGAGACTGCTTTTCTGAATTGGAGAAATATATTCATTCCAACACAAAAGAACCAGCTTTGATTCAATGCGCGTTGATCCATTATCAATTTGAGGCTATTCACCCATTTGTTGATGGAAATGGAAGAATCGGCAGGCTTTTGATTACATTTATGTTAATAGAACGAGGGGTATTGTCACAACCGCTCCTGTATCTCTCTGATTATTTCGAACAACATAGAAATACCTATTATGAATTGTTGTTGAATGTGAGTCAAAAAGGTGATTGGAAATCGTGGTTGAAGTTTTTTCTTGATGGTGTGTGTGAACAATCTGAAGATGCACTTTCAACAGTTCAAAAACTTCTTACATTGAAAGATGAATACACGGAGATTGCAAGGGAACCGAAGGTGTCAAAGACTGTAGCCCAACTAGTTGAGGTATTATTTGGAAAACCAATTGTATCAATATCAGAATTGATGAGAAGGTGGGATACATCGTTTCCTACGGTTAAACGGGGAGTGGATTATCTTGTTGATAGAGGAAAACTGACAGAAGTGACAGGAAAACAACGCAACCGTTTATATGCTGCAAATGAAATCCTTGACGTGATTATGACTGAAAGAACAGAAGCACTTAGTAACACAAAGGAATAGCTCGATTTTACTAAAGTTGAGGTAAATCAACGCCAAATATCTGATGCACATTTGACGTTGATTTAGCCTAAAAATGTGAAATCCATATAGGATTTGACGGAGTATGCTTACTGCAACAATACTGGCACATCTTTCATAAAATCATCGGTCTCTGTCTGCCATCTATTTAGTTCAGTAGCCAACGATTTGACGCGTTCCGCGTGTTCCGGTTGTTCAGCAAGGTTGTTTGTTTCCCAAGGGTCATTCTCTAAATCAAACAATTGAAGGTAATTGGTGCCTTTACCAGTCTCTTCAGAGACATAATAGCGGATAAGTTTCCATTTGCCATCACTCACAGTGCGATGAATGTCTTTATACGCAGCAAAAACCGTATCGCGAACCTTGTCAACACAACCTTCCATCAGCGGAACTAAGCTGCAGCCTTCCACTGTATCCGGAATGTCAACGTTGGTAAGGTCACACACGGTGGGAAATACGTCGTAGAGATAGGTCAATGCATCGACTGTCTGCCCTTCGGGGATTCCCGGTCCAGCAAATATTGACGGCACACGAATGCTGTGGTTATACAAATTCTGTTTTCCAAGTAACCCGTGTTGTCCAACTGCGAGTCCGTGGTCTGCAGTGTAGATTACAATAGTGTTATCAAGATGCCCTTTTGCCTCTAATGTCTGTAGGACGCGACCCATTTCGGCATCCTGACTGGTAATCATACCGTAATAATCAGCAATATGTTGCTGGACAATCTCTGGAGTGCGTGGGAACGGTGCTAATACTTCATCTCGAATCCGCATCTCTCCATTGTCAAATGGGTGTTCGGCAACGAAGTTCTCCGGAACGGGAACATCTTCAGGTTTATACATCGTCGCATATTCACCTGGTGGAGTTCTTGGATCGTGCGGAGAAGTAAAGGAGAGATATACAAAAAATGGATCCGTTTGGTCATAGTTTTCTATAAAATCCACGGCGGAGTCTGTAAACAGTGTCGTAGAGAATTTATCTCCGATATACCTGTTATCTTTCGGATAAGCACCTGACGGATCATAATCGAAAATGGGCACTTTATATTGATTACCCATGCCACCGAAGAAAATAGTAGCACCATCGTCAAAACTATTGGTAAACGTCTGTCTGTCATTGTGCCACTTACCGCTAAAAAATGTACTATATCCTGCATCACGCATGACCTGTGGCCAAACAGCCAAATCTCGGTTAAGTTGGTTGCCACCACTGCGGAATAGGTTAGCACTGGTAAGAACAGCAGCACGACTGGGTACACAGACAGCACCAACGAGAGAACCCATGATATGAGTTTCTCGGAACGTCGTTCCACGTGCCATGAGTGAGTCCATCGTCGGTGTTTTCACCGTCGAGTCCCCATAACCTGCTATGGCATCCCAACGGTGGTCATCGGCAATCATAAAGAGTATATTAGGTTGTGAAGGCATGATGTCTCCTATAATGGTTGTAAGTTATCAGTTAAATATGAAAAGCGATGTTATATAAACTTAAAAGGAAATTTCAATGAAGATCGCAACTATTGAACAATTTTACCCACGTCGTCGGATGCGTCTCGTTAAGATTACAACAGACACCGGCATCGTCGGATGGGGTGAAACTACACTTGAAGGTAAACCGAAAAGCACATGGGCAGCAGTTGGAGAACTTGCGGACTATTTTATCGGTAAAGACCCGTTACGTATTGAACACCACTGGCAGCATGTCTACCGATCCGCCTTTTTCCGAGGTGGTAATATCTTGATGTCCGCCCTATCCGGAATTGATCAAGCACTCTGGGACATTGCTGGCAAATATCACGGTATACCGACCTACCAACTATTAGGCGGTGCCGTGCGGGACCGAATCCGTGTTTATGCTCATTGGGGCATCGGCAGTTTAACTGACGAAGGAAAAGCCGCGGCAAAAGAACGACTTGATTTATTACTACAAAAAGGCGGTTATACAGCGTTTAAAAGTGGTCCCGGTGGCAAATGGCGCGGACATGAACCTCCTTCGGTGATCGATGCTTTTGTTGAACGTGCCTATCTGATGCGTGAATGGGTCGGTCCCGATGTTGAACTTGCCTTCGATTTTCATGGGAAAATGACACCTGCCCTCGCTATTGAAATTTGCCATGAAATTAAGGGGATGCGACCAATGTTTGTTGAGGAACCTGTACCACAAGAGAATGTTGATGCCTTAAAATTAGTGTCCGACCATGTGCCGTTTCCAATTGCGACAGGTGAACGTTTGTTGACCCGATGGGGTTTCCGAGAGGTATTTGAGAAACAGGCTGTCGCGTACCTACAACCCGACACCTCTCATGCTGGTGGTATTACAGAACTCAAGAAAATTGCTAACATGGCAGAGGTATATTACATGCATATTGCACCGCATTGTGCGATTGGACCGGTTGCTTTCTCTGCCTCCCTTCATGTTGATGCTGTTGTTCCAAACTTCCTAATCCAAGAGCAGATTGATGACGGTTTAGGGGCAGGTCTGTTTACTGAAAATTGGCAAGTTACAGATGGACACATTGAATTGCCGACGAAACCGGGTCTCGGATTTGAGATTGATAAAAAAGAAGCAGAACAGACACTTGACACCTATCCCGAAGAACTTGGTGGTGAATACTATTACGAAACCGATGGTAGTGTAGCAGATTGGTAATTGGCTGTCAGTTATCAGCTGTTAGCATTCAGCAGTAAACTATTCTTGATTCATACAACCACTAAACCACCGGTTTACGGTGTGCAACGTAAGGAGGCTCTAACATCAACTTCTGATCTTCTTCAGTCATCAGATTGCGGAGTGCATCGTCATATCTACCCTGTCCCCATGAAGCATGTCCCGGGGAATACTTGAATAGGATTGAACGACGTTCATGTGTAGCAGTCCAAGGCAAAGTCCCGTGTGTCAACGCCTCTGTAAAGATAACCGCGTCCCCTGCTTTCTGATGCACTGGAGTCATACAGGTTTTGTTTTCCACTACGGGGCGGAACTGTGGAGGACACGGATAATTGCTTTTATGACTACCCGGAATACAGCAGAAACCACCATGTTCCGGCAGCATATCTGTCAATGCCCATGAAACTACGGTCAAACCGTTATACATCCGATCATTTCTAAACACATAATATTGTGATGGATCGTAAGGTGTACCACCACCGTGAAGTGTACCTCCCGGATTTCCTTCTATCATCAAAATACCGTAGACATGATCAAGCCGAAATTTCGGACCGACGATCTCTGCTAAGCACGGCATAATACGCGGGTGATTGAGAAGTGTCCGAAAAGCATCGTCTTCCCAACTTAGGAAACCGCCAAATCGTTGTGAATGGATGTTATCATCCGCAGGATCAGGATAGTCCTGTGCATCAATCAATGCGTTCAGTTGTGCAAGTTCATCTTCACCTAAAACGCCTTCTAAATTAACATATCCCCATAAGTCAAACAGATATTTTTCTTCAGCGTTCATACAGACATCTCCGTTGCTCTTATTGATGTGGTGAGCGCGAGGTCGGCTCCAGTCGTGTTACAACGATTTTAGATCTATCAATGAGTTCACCGACGCGCGCTGAAATTTCGTTGACCCATCGGTCATCTTCGTAAACCGCTGCGTAGAGTTGTTCTCGTTGTTCCTCACTTTCAAACCTTCTAATCCAGACGTATAGGTCATCCTCCTCTTCACCGATAAAACTACCGATGACGACCATGCCTTTAGAAATCTGGAATGGGATAACCGTTTCTTCCATGTATTTGACCCAGTTTTCGTGTTGACCAGGCTGGGTTCGATATTGACGTAATTCAAAAAATGCCATAAAATCTCCTTGTTAATATTCTAATTATAGCCGATCATAACCATAACCGTTTCCAGTAATCTCAAAGAGTGCAGATGCAGCAAGGAAATGAATATCAGCATCTGTGTCTTCCAATACTGATTCCAGAACTTGTATAGTGCTTACGTTCTTTGCATCTGCCATTGCTCTAATCAGGTCAATTTGAAACGCGCGTTCAGTTTTATCAGCATATAACGTGGTAAGTTTTTGCACAAGTGCTGAAACAGCATCATTCGTAGCAATTTTCCCGAGTGCGCGTGCAGCATCTCTGCGGATTTCAATATGGTTTTCATCATTGTTCATGATTTCAATAAGAGCGTCAGTTGTGGAAGCGTCTGCAAGTTCACCTAATGCTTGTGTTGCTAACCTACGAACATCTTTATTGTTCTCATTTTCACCGTTTGCTACGAGCACAAGGTCGTTTGTCAATGCAACTGTATTTGTTTCACCAATTTTACGAGCAGTATCCTTGCGTGTATCCACGTCTGGATCAGAAAGTGCTTCTCTGAGTTGTGAGACATCAAGGGAACGCGTGCGTCCTAAAGCGACTGAAGCTGCGTTTCTGATAGGATTCCCTTCCCATTTGTCATCCACGCGCGCCTGCAATTTTCCCGAAATGAATTCAGGTAGATTATGTTTTTTTGCAGCCCCAACGATAATTCTCCAACTCCAATTCCGTTTTCTATCATTAAGAGCCAAATTGCGTCTGTTTGCAGCATCTTCAAGGGCAATAATATATTCCGTGTCATCAATGAGACGATTGGCAAGTGCGTTTGTCGCTTCTATACCACCAATTTGTCCTAAGGCAACAGCGGCTTTCATTCGAGGGGAAGCATTTGCTAATACAGCTGTGCTGGCATCTAAAGGAATCCGCTTATCCTCTAAGATTGGAATTAGTTTTGATACGGCTTTCGTACTTTCCAGTTTGCCAAGTGCTATGATGGCATTGTTGGAGATATTGCCTATGCGTCCATCAACTGCACGGAGTAGAAGGTCCTCGGAAGTTTGATCACCGATATTACCCAGTGCCGTAACCGCCGCAGCACGGATAGCATCAGTCTCTAAAGGGTTCTCAACCATTTCGCTGAGTTGAATAACCGATTTCGCATCTCTTATACCTCCCAAAGCAGCGACCGCCTGTAAACGGACAGCACTGTTTTCATCATTGAGTGCATTTCGAAGGATAGGAGCTGCGCGTTCGTCGCGAAGGGCATTCAACGAGGCAACGGCTGCAGCGCGTATAGATTTCGATTCTTCTCTGTTTTCCAGAATTGCTATTAAAGGTTCTACTGTCTTTCTATCTTTGAAGCCTCCAAGCCGAGTAACAACTTCCTTGCGAATAACATAACTCGGATTATTCAATTCAGCAAGCATCGTATCCAATGCTGAACTGTGGTGAATGACACCAAGCATATAAATGATTGCCCAATGAGTCCATTCATCATCAACAGTTTTGAGGGCATCAAGTAGAAATTCTGTTGTCGTTGCATTTCCGTTTATTAGGAGTGCACCGATTACCTCGTTTTGAACAGATTGAACTTCATGACCATCTTCAAAGTTGCCTCGTCCCTTTTTAACAATTTCAACGAGTGCTTTGTCAGCAAGTGTTGGACTAATTTCTCTTAGTGCCTTAGTCGCTTCAAGACGTGCTGTTTCATACTTATCAGTCTTGATTATATCAATTAATGGTTCAACGCTTTTAGCAGATTTAATTGTTCCTAACGCAATGGCTGCTTCTTGACGGACAACCCCCTGTTTTTCCTTCTTTAGAGCAGTAATAAGCGCATCAACTGCTACGTCACCACCAACCCTACCGAGTGCCCATGCGGCACTACGTCGTACTGTTGCACGTTGATCATCAACCAATGCATTCGTTAGTGGTTCAACGACGGTATCACCTTTGAAAATACCGAGTGCGCGTGCAGCTTCACTACGAACAAGACTGGGTATGGGTTTGAGTTCACCCCAAATCCGATAGTATGGACGCCGATATTCTGTTGTCCATTCGATATTCAGAGAATCAAGATGTGATCTAAGTGCATCAAGTGTCTTATACTTCCGTTTCATGTGACGCTGAAAATCGGATATCTCATCGAATTGCATGGACAATACCCAAAGTAAGACGGGAAGTGTTTCTGTGTCTTTAATACGGCTTAGAACCTTTACAGCGTTTGATCGGATCACAGCACTTGTTTCATCACTAAGTATGAGCAATAGCATCGGTTGTATAGCCTCTGTCGGTTTCATTTGCCACAAGGCGTTGATAGCAGCGGATCTGACCGTTTCCCGTCGCAGCTTATCCATTGAAATCGCAATCAATTTCTCAACATTTTCTTTAGTAGTGACATTTATTTTACTGAGTGCTTCCGCTGCCTGTGTAACTGTCGTATCATCAAGTTGGAGTGCTACAGTAAGTGCAGTGACAGCAGTATTGTTAGGACCGCGTGCACGCATGTTACCAAGCCCTTTAGCTGCAATAGCTTTCACCTCTTTGTTGGCATCACCAGTCAAGATGTTAATGAATGGTTGTATTGCGCGTCTATCCCCAATTGTACTCAAAGCATTTGCAGATTCTAATTGAACAAGATATTCACCCGTTTGCAGCGCGTCTATAAGTGCTGGTACCGCTGCTCCTCGCATTGTAATTAGCGCGGTAAGTGCTGCACCCTTTAGGTCTTCGTCTGCCAATAGTTGAATTATAGAAACAACTGCTTCTTCCGCCCTGATTATACCCAGAGTACTAATCGCAGCAGATTGTACTCGCAAACGGTATTTTTTCATCCAAGAATCGTCAATAAACGCACTCGCTATATATTGATATTGTTCTGAAAAACCGTTATCTACATCTGGAATGATATTGTTTGCGCGGGTTTCAAGCACGGCTAAAAGCGGTGTGATCGCTGGTTCACCAATTCTATCCAGAGCAACTATAGCAGTGTCTTTGACGTAACCATTAGAATCGGCTAAAAGCTTGATTAAATCGTCAACTGCTGCTTCTGCTTGGAGTTTTCCCAGAAGTTTCGCAGCATGCATCCGAACTTGAGCATTGTTGTTTCTTGTTGCCAGCTGTAGTATTGAAACTATTTCCGGATTAAGTTGGAATTTAGGCTTACAGAGTGCTCCTACCGCAACAATCGCGCTATAGGCGGCTTCTGGTGCTTCATCTGTTTTGGATAGAATTGACTTATAGGTTGAAATCAGTTCACTGTTTTGCAGTGTTCCTAATTCTCTAATTGCTGCTTTTCTAATCTGAGGGTCTTGGTGTTGTATAGCGGATTTTAGTAGCGTAACATAATTAGAATCCACACCATCTGTTTTGTTCTTTAGTCGTTGTAATAGGTGTGAAACTGCAACGTGGACACCTTGTTGATAACATTTTTGACTTTCTAACAGCGCAACTGCAACGACTGAATCCTGTCTCTTTGCTAAGTCTGTTAACAATGTGGGTTGTTTCTCAACTGCCATTGCGAGTGAAGTAGCAAGCAAACCTGAAATCGAGTTCCGTGATCTGATAAGTCGTTCCTGCCGGTTTAGTTCGTCAGAATCGGGGTCATCCAGTATGGTAATTGCTCGGATATCTGTATTCAACGTTTCAAGATGTGCCAACGCTTGAACCATGGCTTGGTGCCAACTGCTTGCATCTGCACTGTTTCGTAACTGCAATAGTCGATTGAGATAAACTGCTTCCTGATTTTCTGAATCTTTATCACGGGCTTTTTGTACAGCAGATTCCGCTGCTGTATAATCCTTTTCAACAATTGCTTGTCTTGCTGAGAGGATAGTTTTGTCTTCTTTTTCTCCACACCCCACGAGAAATGAAATACACAGAATAATATGAATGCAGATTATAGAGTATCGCCTCATAACGTATTGCCTCAACAACATAGTGTTTACTCCCCAGCAATTACCAATTTCGTCAAGTCAGCAACGACATAGACAGGTTCTGCTATACGGTTTAACAACGCCAATCGATTTCTACGTAGGTCAGTATCTTCTGCCATAACAAGTACGTCGTCAAAAAACTTGTCTATTGCAGGTTGAAGTCCTGCCAACTTTGTCAACAGTTCTGAATATGCTCTTGCCTGAATGCTTTTATCAAATTCGAGTTTTGCCTCGGTAATGACAGCATTTAGTTCTTTTTCAGCTTTATCTTTTAGCAGTGCAGCATCTACGGTTACTGGTACATCTTCAGGCAAGATTCTAAGCACCCGATTGAGTGCATTATATACCTCTTCAAAATTGTGTGTCAAGCGAAATTCAGCAACGACACTGGCACGTTCGAGAATATCCACAATATCAACATTACCGACTGCTAAGACAGCATCTGCAAGATCAGGGGCGTATTGATGTGTCTGTAAGATACCGCGGAGACGTTCTTTAATAAAGTTTAGGACACTTGTTTCTGTATCGTCAACTAATTCTACTTCATACAGAGCAATTGCCTTCCGGACAATTGCATCTAAAGAGAGTGGCAACTGCCGATCTTGAAGGATACGGATTGTACCGAGTGCATGCCGACGCAACGAGTAAGGGTCCTGTGAACCTGTGGGACGTTCTTCTATACCGAAGTATCCAACAATCGTATCAAGTTTATCAGCGATAGCGAGGATTGCACCGATCTGAGTTTCAGGTAGAGGTGTATCCGCACCAAGTGGTTGGTAGTGTTCAGCGATAGCTGTTGCGACCTCATTGGGTTCGTCAGAGTTTTTAGCATAGTATCTGCCAGTAATTCCTTGCAGGGACGGAAATTCAATCACCATTTGGGTAGTTAAATCAGCCTTGCAGAGCCATGCTGCACGTTCTGCATGATATGTTGTTTCTTCTACCAACTTCAATTCAGCACTGATGAACTTCACCAAATCCTTTAATCGTTCTGCCTTATCTAAAAGAGAACCGAGTTTGGCGTGGAAGACGACAGCACCTAAACGTTCAACTTTATCGGTAAGACCAGTTTTCTGATCTGCACTATAAAAGAACTCAGCATCGTTAAGCCGTGCGTGGAGCACCCGTTCATTCCCGTGCCTCACACCATCACTATTGCCATCTGTTCCATTAGATATAGTGATGAATTTCGGAGCGAGTTCAGTATCATTCTTCCACATCGGAAAATAGCGTTGATGCTTTTTCATTGCTGTAATCAGCACTTCAGGTGGTATTTCCAGATGCGACTCACTGAAATTACCGACAATCGGTTGCGGATTCTCTACGAGATAGTTGACTGTATCCAATAGTTCTTCGTCCAATTTCGGGAGACATCCTTCGGTTTCAAAAACGGTTCGCACCTGTTTTTCAATTATATCACGTCGTTGCTTTGGACACGCGATAACATCAACTTCCTGTAATTTCTGAATATAGTTGTCCACGTCTGCGGATGCCAAAGTGATTGGATCGGGATGCAAAGATCTATGTCCATAGGTAATACGACCTGCATGTGCTGCACCGTAAGTGCAGTTGACAACTTCATCTCCGAGTAATGCAACTAACCAACGTATTGGACGGGCGAAACGGGCAAATGCGTTTGGTTCTTCAGATTCTGTTTCCCACCGCATCGTTTTCGGAAAACGGAGTGTCTCAATCCATTCGGGTAGTAGTGTTTCCAATAGTTCGTGAGTAGACACACCTTTTTCAAGTTTTGAAGCACAGATATACTCTCCCCGCTCAGTCTCAACGATACGAAGCTCGGAGATTTCAACACCTTGCGTTTTTGCGAAGCCAATCGCTGCCTTTGTGGGTTCACCGTTTTCATCGTAAGCGATGCTTTTCGGCGGTCCTGTAACTTCTGTCTCCTGACTTTCCTGCATGGTTTTGACATTCTCTATAGCAAGTGTGATACGGCGCGGTGTCCCCAATGTCTGAATTTCACCAAACGGTATTCTGTGTTCAGATAGAGAATCGGTTGCAATCTTACTAAGTTGCTCAAGAACAGGCGGCATATAACTTGCTGGGATTTCCTCTGTCCCAATTTCAAAGAGGAAGTCGGCAGTATCAGGAAGGTCTGATGTAGAGGGTTCGGTGCGGTTAGAAGCCACGTCTATTGTGGTAGAGGTATTTTCCGTGCCAAAACGTCCCATTAGAGGGTGTTCCATCTCTTCTCGTTGCGTTACATAGGCGCGAGCAATACGTTGTGCCAACCTACGCACACGTTCAATATAACTTACACGTTCCGTGACGCTGATAACACCCCGTGCATCCAGCATGTTGAAGGTATGTGAGCATCTCAAAACATGGTCAGTTGCGGGGAGAACTAAACCTGCATCTAAACATGCGTGGGTTTCTTTTTCATAAGTGCTAAACTGGTCAAAAAGCATGTCAACGTTTGCGTGTTCAAAGTTGTAGGTAGAGTATTCCACCTCACTTTGATGATGTACATCCCCATAGTTCAGGTGTTCATTCCAACGAATATCAAAAAAGGTATCAACATCCTGTAGATAAAGCGCAATACGTTCGAGTCCGTAGGTAATCTCAGCACAAATCGGGGCAAGGTCTATGCTACCCATCTGTTGAAAGTAGGTGAACTGTGTAACTTCTGCACCATTCCACCAGACTTCCCAACCAAGTCCTGATGCACCAAGGGTCGGAGATTCCCAATCATCTTCTACAAAACGTATGTCATTTTTTCGTGGAGAGATACCGAGATGATACAGACTCTCAAGGTAGAGTGGTAATACATCCTCTGGTGCTGGTTTTAGTATGACTTGATATTGGTAGTATGCGCCAAGACGGAAGGGGTTTTCTGCGTATCTGCCATCGGTAGGTCTTCGGACAGGTTCTACATACGCTACCTTCCACGGTTCTGGACCGAGGCAACGTAAAAATGTGGCGGGGTTAAATGTGCCTGCGCCGACTTCTATATCGCATGGTTGTTGAATAATACATCCTTGTTCTGCCCAAAATTTCTCTAATGCTAATATTATTTCTTGTAAGGTCATATCTGTTTGTTTGCTGTCTGCTCCGTTTTCGTAAGTTGTTTCGGGTAATTATTGTAGCATAAGGAGGGTTTATTAAGCAATGGATTTCTGAACTTGATAAAGTTGAATAAATGTGAAAGGGTTGTTATACTTTAATTATATTCTTAATAATTCTAAAAGGTAACTAAATGAACAATATCCGCTTTGATATTCGACTACGACCTATAAGGTTTGGATTTTTAGTTCGTCCCGATGATTCAGAAAAGACACTTGAGATTTTTCGACTCAATACATGTCTGTGGGGAGGTATGTTCAATCCGATTATTCCGAAATTTAAAAATGTGCCTTCTTGGTTAGAAGATGAAGGGTTTCATTATGAGGATGCCAAACACCTCATCAACAGTTATTTGGATTTTTTTGAACCTGATTTTCTTGTTGAAGCAGAAGAAGGTTTAGCGGATGAATTGGGTTATGATCCGAAAAGAGTTGTAAAACTTGATAATATTCTTGAAGAACTTGGTGGAAACTATGCACATAGATATGGATTAGGTGTCTATGGAATCTATAGGGATTTATATGCAAATACTTTTCAGTTTGAACAACGGTATAAGCATAATATTGTATTGGTAAAACCCGCTGATACGGCTTTCACACATTTGGCTGCGGCTAATTTCGGGAGTTTTCCTGTTGAAGAAAAATTTGAATATTTTGAACACTATTATATGGATATATTTCGTCCAAAACACATAGTGTTTGATAGTGCTGCATTTTCAAGTTTGTATCACTCCAATTCCAATTATAGCACCCCTTTAACTATCGGACGCCAAGGTATCTATGTGCAATATAACGGGCCTATGTTGTCAACACTATTTATACTTAATGCAAAGGAATCAAATGACGTAGTTGATTTTTGGAATCTACGAGCAATACACAAACATGTTGTTGCGATCCCTATTCAATGGCTTGAAGAACTTGTTCCCTTCTGTAAAAGATTCATAAGTGAAAATCACCTTCGTCTACCCGAAGATCCAAGTCCGAATATAGTTGGTCCCGTTATAATGTTTTCACAATCTCTGTCTGAGACTAATATAGAAGAAATTATTGAAAAAAATCTTCTTATTGACGAAGAAGATATTTGCTCAGTAAGAAAATGGGGTCCAATAGTCTGGTATAAGTATTCAAGGAGACATACTTTTCCTGATATTAAGAATTTAGGGATAGATGAAAATACCCCTGAATATCGACAATTCATGTATAGAGCATCAGCAAAGTTTCCTAGTCCTACCCGTCCGATCTTGGTGGCGGATAGGAAAATTATGAACATACAAGTTGATAATGACAAACCTGAAATTCGATTTGATACGATCATTCCAAATTTTGCTAATGTATATTATAACCTATATCGCGTAGCAAATGTTGTCAGATTACAAGATTGGAGTAATGCTCCCCAGTATGTTAGATTGCGGTATAGAAGTGAATACGATCAAATCGCAACAGTTTTTCCATGTAACTATAAAAATCCTTCTGTTCCGAAATTCCAACCTAATGCTGAACAGGAATGGGAATTTCTTTTGCCCACTACAGAAGGGTTCGTCATTTTTCCTTCTGATGAACAAATGTATGAACAGTGGGATTTAATGGATGGAACAACTGCATTCAACCAGTGGTTCAACGACAACCAAATTCCTGCTATCCGTTCTGATGGGGGTAGAACAACGGAACAGATAATTCAAACACTGGAAAGTTTAAAGCGAGGTGTTAGCTATTTAGCAAATCAAAATATTATTAAATTACTCAATGAAATGGCAAACAGTGCTACCAAAACTGCTCATTATAAAGAATTTGAAAATAAGATTAATAATGCGATCACTTACGAAAAACGTAAAAAGCAAACATTTGATAAATTAGTCAAGCATGGTGCAGTAGAACTTGGGTATGAACTTAAGTGTAACAAATGCAACAGTAAGAATTGGTATTCGGTAAAAGAACTTGATTACGTACTCACTTGTGATCTGTGTCAAAAACAGTTTAACTTTCCTATTACTACTCCTTTAAGTGAACATTCCAGATGGGCATATCGCGTAGTAGGTCCTTTTGCTCTTCCCGATTACGCCATTGGTGGATATGCTGCATCACTTGCTATTCGTTTCTTTGCAGATATTATAGGTGGATATGATAAGGCGGAGATTACTTGGTCGACAGGTCAACAACTTGATTTGCCATCAAGTGAAAAGGTTGAGAGCGATTTTATGTTATGGTATCGTCGTAAAGAAATTTGGCCCGTAGAAAGAACTTTTTTTGCGTCTGGTCTACCAAATTTTGGCATAGAAAAACAAACCGAAACATTGTTCGGTGAAGCCAAGAGTTTTGGAAAACCTGGTGAGGATGTTTTCAAACAAGACGATATTGATAAAATGAAATTATTGGCTGAGGCGTTTCCATGTTCTATATTTGTGTTTGCCACAATGAGAGATGCGACAGATCTAACAAAAGGAGAAATTGAACACATCAGGAAATTAGCTGAATGGGGGCGGGAATATGATAACGAAAGAAAACAAACACGCGCACCAATTATAATGCTTACAGGAACAGAACTTTTCACAACAGGTTCTTTAAGGAGTTCGTGGGAAGAAAAAGGTGGACAACATAGGAAATTGAGTGACCGAACTTCGTTAGGAATCCCCGATCTGAGAATATTGGCAGATATTACACAGTTTTTATATTTGGGAATGCAGCCTCACGGTTCAAGAGTAAGAGAAATTATAGATTCAATTTGAGATAAAAATTATCAACGCAATTGAGATTAAACAAAATACACCTCATTACAGTAGGTAATGCATTCCCTCTGGTAGTTCACCAGTATAATGTATCGCTGCGCCACCTTCATAATGTCCAGAAGCTTCATAAACATCGTCCCGAGATTTACTATGGACGGCAACAATTCCTGATAACAACTCGGTATTTTCACTGATTTCACAATCAATAATAAACAACCACTGATCGGGGTATTTCTCAGTCATTTCTTCAAGCGTCATACGTTCCTTTTCCATTATATTTCTCCTACGCGTAACGGCATCGTCAGATATGGTATTATACCTAATTATAGTGACTATTGTCAAATCATTTCAATAATGACCAATCAGGTTCGTCTTCAGGATCGCCAAGAGGTCCGTGGGCGTTACGGACGATGCGACGTTGTGCGTCATACCAATCCGTATAGCTTGTGGCAGGTTGGAGTTTATCGTTACGAGCATCCATCAGGTTTAGGAGGGTGGTTTCCATCTCATCTGCTAAAGATTGTGCTTCAGAGTTGTCAATCAGGTTGTTCATCTGCAGCGGATCTGATCCAATGTCGTGCAGCATCCGTTTACCGTTAAGCCATCGTGCATAGCTATGGGTTTTTGTGCGAACACCTCGCCATTCGTTACCATCAACAAGGTAATCGTAGGTTGACCCAAAGTTCATCGTCAGAACAGCATCTTGTTCATAAGCATCCGTTTCACCACGCCAAGATGCAGACAAATCGTAACCTTCCACTGTGCGAGGTGTCGGAATTCCGCATAAACCGCAGAGAGAGGGAAATAGGTCTACAGGTGATGTGAGGGTGTCACAGGTTCCATTATCTTCAAAAACACCGGGTAACCGCATGATGAGTGGTACTTTGATCGATTCCTCGTAAGGTTCTCGCTTTGCCCAGAAATTGAGATTCTGTGCACCACCTTGCGTACCGTGATCAGAACCAAAGACGAGTAATGTGTTATCCACACGACCCGTTTTTTCAAGATATGCCATCAACTCTCCGAGCATATCGTCTACTGCTAAAATCATAGCAAGATAGTGTCTGTAAGCATTTAACGAACGTTCTCGTTGGTTGTCTGAAACGTTCTCAGGTAGATGGAGTTCAGCGGGTAGGCGTTCATAGTATTCTTGTGGTGCATATTCGTAGGGTGTCCCGTGTGCTTGATGTGGAGAGATAAACAGACAGAACGGGGTATCCTTACCTATATCATCCATAAATTGAAATGCGTATCGGTTGAGTGCATCTGTCTCGTATCCTTCCCATCTTTCGTTCCGCCAATTGTCAAGGTTTACAGTACCATTGAAATAGTCGGTGTGGAAGTTGTAGCCACGCCAATGTTGAAATCCGAGACGGTCACGACCTTCAGGGACATAATCGCGTCCACCGATTTCTGGGAATGAACCTGTGTGGAGATGCCATTTACCGACCCATGCTGTGCGATAACCGTTACGATTGAAAACGTCACCGAGTCCAATTTCATCGTGACGTGTCTTTACGAAATTTATGAGATGACCGGTTGTCTGCGGGTGTCGTCCCGTGAGTAGCATGGAACGGTAGGGGGTACAGACAGGTGCAGTAGCAATTGCGTTTGAGAAAACGGTGCCTTCTTGTGCGAGTCTATCTATATGTGGTGTTTCAATCTGCTTTTCACCGTATACTGGTAATGAGCAGGCACGAATTTGATCTGATAGGAGATATACGATGTTCGGTTTGTTTGTCATGATTATTAGATTGTAATGTATGGGATTTAAAATGCCCATCCCATGAGAAATAACTATTTGTCATAGTTGATCAAATTCATCTGGAGTTAGTCCTGCATGGCGTAAAATAGTGCGTAGTGTCACAATCCGAACTTCACGATTGATTTGGAACTATCACTGTACGCACCTCACCTTCGTTTTTACGGACAAACTTTACATGACTTCCACGTTGATGAATCACATTAAAACCTGCTCTTTCAAGTTTACGTTTAATCTGTCAATAGGATAGTGGTTTCATTAGTAGCGATTTTTGCCTTAAATTTGCGAAGTTTTGGAATCACGGTGGGGTGTGGTTCATCAAAATATAGTTCTATAGCTTCTCTAAGGTTGTTGATTGCTTCGTCTTCACTCTTACCTTGACTTGCAACATCTACCTCCAAACATTGCGCAACAAACCACCGTCCCTCTTGAGAAATACATGCTGTAAAGGGATAGGTTTTCATTATAGTTCTCCTACTATTACGATATTTGTAGTGGAGTCTAAAACTTTAGCCCCACACTAACACGGTGTGCGTCATTCAGGTGTCCAAAGTCAGCGAAGGCGTAATCAAATGATAGCATTGTTTCACCTAACTTTAGGTGTATACCTAAACCGAGTGTCAATCCCTCTTCATCATCTATTTGGTCAGGACCTAATCGGAATTTGTATCCCGCACGAATTGCTGCCATCTTTTTGTACCAGTATTCCATACCAATATTGAGACGTTCACTGTTATCATTCGGATGGTTGCCATCAAGAGCGATAGTAAGCAGATTGCTTTCATCATCAATCAGGTCATAAGCAACTCCGAGACGGAAATTAGATGGAAGCGGGTATTCAACGGTATCCAATTCCGCTTTACGCGTTGGGTTCGTGGTATCTGGGTGGGGTGAATATTCGGCAATTTGTTCCTCTCCAGCAACTTCGTTACCAGTCTCAAGGTCGGGTCCACTAAAACTCATCTCTGGTCCGAAGTTTGAGAAGCACATTCCGATACGTAGGCTTCGCCAGCCTGTGTGATATAAAGTGCCGATGTCTATAGCAACACCTTTCGCACTTTCCCGATGAATCTGCTGATGAATATATTTTGCATTGATACCGAAGGAGAGGTTAGCACCTGATTCTTTCTCATAAAGTTGTCTGGAATACGCTAACGAGACTGCCGTATCCCATGCAGAATACCAAAGTCCAGTGCCATCAGGTTTATCAAGCGTTGTGATTTCCGTATCAGGAACGTTGAGAAACGTGACACTTGCACCCAACGTGCCGACCTTCTCTATCGGTGTGGCAAACGCGAGATAGTTGTAACGGACATCCGCAAGCCATATCGTATGTGTATCTGAGAAACTGGTCTTCTTAAGTTGGTTGAGTCCGGCAGGATTCCAATAGATTGTGGTAACATCGTTAGCAATTGCTCCGAAAGTACCACCTAAGCTGTCCACCCGTGCCCCCGGTCCAATTTTGAGAAATTGTGCACCAGCAGTTCCAACATTTGTGGTTGCATAACTGGAAACGGTCAATGTAAATACTGAAGCGACCATAAGCAAGAATGAGAGAAAGGGAACATAGTAGCGAGGTCTATCAGCCTTTCGTCCCTTTGCAATTCTATGGTCTTGTGAATCTTGATATAAAATAGTATTGTGCATGTGTTTCTCCTCAAATCGTGTTACCGTTATCGTATGATTGCGAACCTTCCAATCTTATTCCCGATGACGTTATTGCTTCCATCTTGTGCTTCAACATGGTAGATATAAACACCGCTTGCCAATGCCTGATTATATCGGTTGAGCAGGTCAAATTCAGTAGTTCCACCTTTGTCACCCTGTGCGAGACGTTCATCTTCGTTGAAGGGTGTTGCACTTTCATGTTTTAATTCTCGCACCAATTCACCAGCCAATGTATAGATTCGGATGGTACATCGCGGCGGTAGACGCATGAAATAGATTTTATCTGTTCCTTCAGTCTGTACTGCTCTATTGGTGACGAAATACGGGTTCGGCACAACACGAATATTTGCGAGATCTTCTTCTATATCATCAGCTTCAAGTGATTCGCCTTGTGTTGCGATCAGAATCTCGTCTCCATCCTGTGGTGCAGCAACGCCACCCATTTCAACTGTGAATACATCACCAGCGGAAAGTTCACCATTGGGATCAAAGATATAGACGTAGGCACCACGGATGAATATTCTAAAGTATCCTACCGTATCCTGTGGCACATATTCATCACTCCAACCTGCCCCTGTCAAGATAGCATACCCATCAGCACGTTGGTCATTGAATTTGATTTCCTCCCCTGTATCTTCGTCCACCACCTTAACGTGTGTATCGTCTGTAAATGTGATGGAGTAGGTATGGGGACGATAGTAGGTAGCCCAAAAGATATTGGGCCAAGTATTTTCACCTGCCCCAGGAGATTCTATCTTCACTGACCAGTCTGTGACGGTTCCTGCTGTTAGTTTAACATCATTGATTGGGTTTTCGTCGGGACTACCATAAGTTACGTCAACCCCTTTCATATTCAAGATTATGCCATCAAACATTGGTGTACGTGCCTCATAAGCCTCAAAGTGGTTAGCATCATACCAGTCGAACGTTGTTTTTTCTACGACCGTTTGATTCGTTGTAGTATCAATGATTTCGTAAGCTGGGGGTTGATGTCCAGGACCTGTGATATATGCCCCAGGTCCGGTCTGTTTAGCCCCATACCAAACAATCTTATATTGATTTCCCGTAACTTTGTTTGGGACTATCACCATTGGCTCTATGCTAACAGGAATAGCGTTTTGTTCCACATCAATGACCGGTTCTCTATAACCTGCGGGATGCGCGCGTGGAACAACATGAACCATCGTTTCAATCTGGCTACTTTCCATCGCTGGTAATGCTTTTTTAGGGTTCCCTGTATCGTAAGAGGTGACTGCGTAGGTATACTGAATTCCGTTGGTTAAGTCTGTATCTGTATAGAAATTCTTGATGCCGACATCTTCCCCAAGAGCCTGTGATGGTGTGGAAACGACGCGGAAAATGTCGCCTGCAACTGGCGGACCTGAAGGACCATCGGTTATTTTTACGTAGAGTCCACCGAAATAAATCTGCTCTCCAGAACGATATGTTCCATCTGGGTAGGGTTCTCCTGAATTCGGATCCTTTACGACAACATACCCACCACCATTTGCGGGAAATTCGGGATTATATGCCATAACTTCCCACAATGTCGTGTTAATCACCTCAAAACTTGTGCTGGAATTAAATTTGATGGCATAGGTAGCACTCTTAAAGAAATCAGCGAAAAAGGGTTCATCTCCCATGCTTTCAATGGTGGCATCTGACTGCTTACCAACGTGTGAAACGGTGAAGAAATTACCGGTAGCACTCGGTTTGTCAAACTCCATCAACAATTCCCAGTCTTCAACAGGTTTTCCAGTGTTTTCATCATAAGCGGTATCTCGTCTATAAACTCTGTAGCCTTCAAAGATTTTTTCTGGATCGGTTACATCAACATACTCTTCAATACTTTTTTGGACACCGTTATCAACCCAACGTCCAGCACTTTCCCAAACAAGTGACACCTGTCCATCGGCAGGATAAGCCGCTACAAGAGGGGAAGGAGGCGGAGCTGGGGCAACATAATCATCGTCATATAACTTCTGTGCCCAGTCAGATGATGTTTGCAAACCCGCAAGTCCTTCACCGATTGCCACCGCGATGATGACGTTAAATGTTTCACCAGGGGCAAGTGTTTCAATCGGACCGTAGGATTGGATAAAACGCTGGTCATCGTAGTTTGCAGGAAGAGGTTCAACACCGGGAGTGCTGATTAACGCGTACATTTCCGCATCAGTTGTTGGATCTGTATCTATTGTAATTCGTTTGTGTGCAATAAAATTGATTTTTGCATCCGCATCTTCTGGATCCTCACCCATGTATGCATCTAAGACTCGCAGCCCGATGTAACCGGGGGCAGAGGCATTAGAGAAACCGTAAGAGAGGTACCGATTTGGGTGATCATCTGGGTTGAGACCGTCTGGTGTCTGATCGAGCGCGACGAAATCATCCGCTGAGTAACTTGCCGTTCCTGTTTCGTTACTGGAGATGTCTACATCATAGCGGAAAGCCATAAACACATCTTCAAGTGTGTCTTCTCCAACGTTTTTTACATTATATTCAAGTATAAAGAAGTCGTACAGCGGGGCGTAACTCCATTGGAATCCGCTAACATCAAGTTCTAAGCCGAGGATCAACCCTTTATTTGCTTCAGGGTTGGTATCAGAACATTTGAATCTAATTAATTGGTTTGTCGGTGTGCCTTTTGATGTCACTCCTGGTTTCTTGGAAAGAATATCAACTAATTGACCAGTATCTGGATCTTCAATTGGAATTGGCCAGATTTCACTTTGTCTGCCATCTGCCTCAGCAACGCCAATCTCACCACCTTTTCTGGCACCAATCCAGATATCTCCTTCATAAATGTAAGAATCGTTAGTACCTGCGGGCCACCATCCTGACGGATTCTGTGAAGGGTTCCTGGGATACCCTACGACTGCAGTGTTGAAAATAGCAGAGGACATATTGCCGACATCAAGTGCTTTCCAATCCTCTCCTGCATTGACCAATAGTGTGCTAAATGTTAAAACCGTAAATAAAATACTATATCGCAGTATTTTCATATTTCCTTACCTCCAGGTTGCGGAGTGTGTGACGAACCGCACCCATAGAATTGTAGTTTGATATTTCAAGACGCATCTCGTAACGAATACGGTTGAATCAAAATATCCGCAGAAATACCGAGACCTTTGTGCAGACTTCGGATCATATCCAAAGTCAAAGTGCGCTGTCGTTTCAAAACATCTGTCACGCATGATCGCGAACCAATATAGGGTTCAAGATCATGCTCTGATAGTCCCTGACTCTCCATACAGTGAAGGATCACATCAATTGGATCTGTTGGTGGAATAGGATGATGTTCCTCCTCATACACCTCTACGAGTGTTACCAGAATATCTAATTTATCACCTTCTGGAGAACCATAACTCGCGTCCCAGAGTTGATCTATTTTTTTCAGTGCATCTTCATAGTCAGATTCAGTTTTAATTGGTTTGATTTCCATAACAATCACCTTAGATCGTAGTAATATCAATCCTATCGTATTCTTGGTGAGTTCCAATAAATCGGATATAAACAATTCGATATTGATATTTTATTGCCACTACTAAACGGTACGAATTTCCCTTAATATTGAATATCACGCGGTTGTTTGCGACAAAACTTGCGTTTTGATAAGCAGCCTTTATATCAGATGATGTTTTCCAATCTGCACGTTTAACTTTAGCATACCAGGCTTGAAGTGGTCTCTCAGCATCAGGATGTTTCATCCAAAATTCCCTCAAAGTACGCCGCGATATTATTCTCATGCGTGTATTATACCATTAATTGCCGATTGACACTTCAATAAATATAATCATTGTGTTTCTGCGATTGTAAAAATCCTATATCTTTGTTTCTTACCACCGCCTACATCTACCTCACCTTCAATATACAGCGGATATTTGTATTCCGTTTCTGTAACAGAGAATAGGTATGGAATTGCGCCAGCCTGCCGTGCTTCTCTCGCTTTCTTTTCAAGATCACGTAACTCATCCTCGTTAGTAGTTTTGACCAAATATGTTGATCTGTCAGCATAATACATCAAATCAAAATGTGCTCCTGTACGGTTTTCATCAAGAAAAAAGCAAGCATTTTTTGGCATCTCTTGTTGAATACGTTTACCACTGACAACATACAAAGGAATTTGCTCATTACGTTCTGTAACCTTATATGCACCCTCAACATAACTCACTGTATAAAATATAGTGATGAAGAGTGCTGCATAACGAACACCAGTCCATACCCATCTTTGCCAATCTCTTTGACGTATTAGATAATATATTCCTGTAAATAGTCCGAGTAAGACCCCAAATCCGATGAGTTGTTCAGTTATCCAGAAATGTCTATGCATAAATGGTGCGAAACTTTTGATCCAATCAATCGGAAGAACGTTGCGAATTTGGACACGTCCGTTAGTTCTCGTTGCTAAGGTAGTGATGAGAACAATAGACAGCATTGATGCACCCCAGATTGACGTGTAAAACCAATCTTTACGTTGCCATGCCAGGCTGATAATCACAGCAAGACAAATGAGCAGGGGTGGCACAGCAATCATTGTCGCTGACGGTGTTTTCGTTTGAGCGAGTGTGTGTGGAACAATAACCCCAATTGCCCATGCTAACACGAATAATACGGGCAACTTCCATCGTTTGAACATCAACACAAGCAGACACAACACAATAGCAAAAAGGGCAGCATAAAAAAATGGATAAAATAGCGGCATATATTCAAATAACGGTCTATCCCAACTTGCCTTCCATCCTTCAATATTTGTATTTAGATGCTCAAGAACACGTCTGTGTTCCCATATATATTCCCGAGGATATCTTATCAAACAATAGATTGCCCAAGGTGCGACAGTGCCGATTCCAACAAGAAGGAGTAACCCAACGTCTTTGAGTCGAATTCTCGCCTCTTCTTCATGTGAATTTGCGTCCTCCGGCTCTTCCGTTTCAATCTTATTCATACTATCAGAGGATTTCCTAAGTGTTAGAATTCTCTGTTTTCCCCATTTTACAAACCAAACGACAAACGCGATACCGAAAGTTATTAGTGCCAGATAACTTTTTGAGAGATAGGCAATGCCCATTGCCACTCCCGATAGGATGTAATTCCTCCTTTTACCTGTCCGAATTGCACGTAGCAAGAACCAACATGATACTTGAACCCAAAGCAGCAGTGCAATGTCAATATGATCAGAAAACCGATAACCGTGAACAGATGCGAAAAGAAACGGATTAAATGCCTGAAAAAATGCTGCGATGAGACCTGTCCGTTTATCAAACAGATCCGAAGCGATTCTAAATGTCAACCATGCTGACAGCACCAGACTTAAAGCAGATGGCAAACGTAGTGCAAAAGCGTTAATCCCAAGTATAAAATGTGAAAGGCAAATTTTCCACATGGCAACTGGTGGTTTATGAAGCCAAATGTGGTTATTTCCCCAATGTTTGTAATCATATTCAAGCCAAGGTTGATCGTAGAGTGTGAACTTTAGCGGATGTTTCGTTAGATTTCGCGCGACAATGGCATGAAATCCTTCATCCCAAAAGTGAATCTTGCTGTGTCCAAGGTTGCGTAATACTAAACTAAAGGATGCAATCAGAATACAACATAGGATAATTTTTATTGAAATAGCTTCACTTTTTTCTTGTAAATTCTCTGATATCATCAGTTCTGCAATATACCTATCTAAAGTCCTTGTGTATCTTGTAATTCTATCTCTAATTTATGAATTCAAGATTCAGAGTTTTCAGAGTCAGACGAAAAATGTCGGAATATTGTCATGTGCTACGACCCCTTATTATGACTGAATTAATGGGCTATTTATGACAATATAGGTCAGAAATGACTCTGAAAATTTTGAATTTTTCATCGTAGAATTCTACTGTTCTAAAGACGCGTGTTTTATTACATCTTATCACCAATGTTTTGGAATAAAATAACCATCCCAATTCCACCAATGACCATTAGTACCCCCATTATAACATAGAAAATACAAGTAGTGAGTTTTATTGGACCGGATGAAAGGTGAAAATGGTCATTCATTTTAGTGACTATTTCTTTTAGTAGTGCACGGTGTTCGCGCTGTTTAATCTTAATCATTCCTGATCCTAACCACGACTGTACGGACACCTGTAAATCTGCCTCAATAGAGGTCAACCGCATAGTAGATAGGGTTTCTTCATAAGGCAACTGCTGTTTTTCAAGAGCATCAAGGAGTGCTTCACGGAATGATGTATCGGTAACGCCATAAGCAACATACCCCTTCAATGCAAACCACATCATTACAAGAACAACTATAAATATCGCGGGATTTAGCCATTGCATGATATTCATATCAGGTGGCGAAAAAAATAGAGGTTGCAAAATCAATGGTATAAAAATAATAAATATCATCCAAAGCAACCATTTATTTGAAACTAAGAAAGGTCGTTTGGTTATGATGCCTCTCAGCCCAATTACTAAGAAAAAAGCAGCCATTGTCCCGAACATAATTGGGAATACAATTATATACATTTGGACAATATCGAAATCACTACCCATCTATCTTCTCCAAAGGTTTAGTTGAAATTCCTCTATTATGTATAGACTTAGACCCATCCATCTTCAATCATCAGTGTTAATGGTGATTCCATCTCTTCCATAGGCAACTGAATCCGCTGTCTTTTCCGAGATGACTCGTAGATTGCCATAAGTAGTTCAAGGGTCGCGTAACCACAATGACCGCTTGAACGATGTTCTCTATCTTCCTCAATTGCATTGATGAGGTCTCGCACGGGGGTAATTCCTGGTGGTAGTTCCGGCGTTTCCCATGCCCCACCTGTCTCCTGATTTCGGTAACGGATTCCTGGACCACCGGGAGCGGCAAGTTCTATTTCACCCTCTGTACCGTAGCAGTAAATATGGTGATAACCTGGTGCGGTATCGTTACCCGATTCTATGATACCGCGAACATTATCCTCAAACTTGAAGTAGCCGACCGCGAAATCCTCGGAGTGCAGATCGTATTTAGTGGGTGTACCGATGCGTTCAATTTGTCCGATTACCCAACTGACAGGGCAGTCGTCGTGGAGATATAGCATAAGGTCTACGGTATGTGTTGCGTTGTCCTTGAGGTCGCCGCCACCACAGATGCCGTGAATACGGAAGATGTCACCGATTGCACCGTCTATAATCATCTGTCTTGCGTGTTGATAAGGGGTACTAAACCGTACTTGATGGTCAATTGCTAACTTTACACCGTTTTGTGCGCAGGACTCAAGCATCGCCTTTCCTTGTCCGAGATTTTCTGCCATCGGTTTTTCGGATAGTATGCCTTTGACCCCGTGTTTTGCTGTTTCAATTACGAGTGGCGCATGGTGTTTCGGACGCGTACAGACTGAAACGAGATCAATTTCTTCAGTCTTAAGCATTTCGATGTAATCGGTGTACTGTTTTTCGACTTCATACTTTTCTCCATAAGCATTAAGCCGTCCTTCATCAATATCTGCAATTGCGGTAATCTCTGCTCTCGGTTCGTTCACATACCATCCTGCGTGCATGTGGGAAATCCCACCGCATCCGATGATTGCAACCTTATATATTTTGTCCATTAAAATACCTCTTTTTTGTTCGTTGATAAGTTCAGGGAATATGAACTACAAACCAGATTCGTTGATTTTATTGAAGATATCTGTCCCTAAGTCGACTAATTCTTTTCGGATTTCATCCCAATCGTCTCTGTCATTTTTACCTTTGTCAAGAATAGGAAATATCACCGTTGTTTGTGAAGATGTATCTTTGTACTCATAATCGTATTCTGATTCTGGGAACAATTCCATGATCTTATCCCGTCGTTCAAAATGATTAGGACTTAAGAAGTACAGTCTAATATAACATTGCTGTTTGTTAAGATATAAGCAAATTTGAACCTTGCGAATTGTTTTCATAATCCAACGTTCATCCCTAATAGGTATAGGTTTTCCAACAAAGAGTTCGCCGAATTTTCCCTCACGGATGGGTTCCCAAAATTCGCTGTACACAATATCCCCTTTCTTTTCAGTTTGGATATCTATTGCAGGTCGCGAAATATGATTAAAAAAGAGTTCACTGTGTGAATTTGCTTGCGCTTGAATTAAATACCAATTGACATTACTGTCTTCATTGCGGAGATTACACGTAACGATCATCAGTTCTTCAAAGTCTTCAGCGACCAAAACTGCGACATCAGCCTCCTTCAACCGTGCGTAAGCCTCAAGTCTACCCCAGTGATCCCAATCTGCTTTACCAAACTGGTTTTCGACTACAAGGATCCCATCCTCGCCAACAGCTACAATGTCTGCTCGCCGCGTACCGACGTTGGCTTCTGTCTCGGCATCTTCAAACTTACCGACGTTGAGTGCAGCCAGCGTATTGGCGAGGTCCGATGAAAATTCCTCTTCTCGTGTATATATATCTGATAGTGGTATAGTTTGTTGAAGATTCATTTAAGTTCCTACTTGATATGACAATTATTGATCATGATTAATATTGAGATGCTTTCCATCCTTCACTACTTTTAACACGTATCATAACGCTTCATTGACGGCTTCTTCAGTAGGAAAAGCCGCAGCAACATCTGGATCAAGAAGGACAAGGTTTGTCCCGGCAGCGTATTGTACTGCATATTTCCCACGGACACCGCTTTTGAGTAAAGTTTCGTCATATTTAGAACGTAGTTCGTCATTAATTTCGGTTTTGTTTGTCATTAAACCGTTCCATCTAAAAATCCAAACTCACACCAACCATAACCAACCTTGGGGAACTCCACGAAAACGGACTGGAATGCTTCTGTGCGGTCAATGGAATACCATAACGGTCATACGTAACTGCGTCAAGCAAATTGTTCAAATTCTTTGTGTTGAAGATGTTACGAATATCAGCAAAGATAGTATATGTCATCCCGCTAACCCGACTCCGTTTGCTAATGACGGCATCAACATTGTATGTCGCAGGATAACGTTTTGAGTTGATTGCAGGTTTAACCGGTGCTCGCGGATTCGGTGTATAGGGTAATCCGCTGGCATACCTACCGACAAAGTTGACAGACGAAGTAAAGGGCAATTGAATGTCTAACGTTGCGGATACAATATGACGTTGATCCCATGCTAATGGATGACTTTCGGTCACTTCAGGCTGCTGACGATAATAGGTAAGGTATCCCAAATTCCGACTTGAACCTTTACCTTTCGCAACAGAATAGGTATAACTCAGCATGCCAGAAACTGGACTATTTCCTGTACGCCACTTACGGATTGAGAGTTCAAATCCTTGAACGCGTCCATAGATGTTGTTGATGAAATAACTATAATCATTGGATATATCAACGTGCACGCTATCTACAAGATTGTCAATATCTTTTGTAAATCCTGTTATATCAACGGTTAAGTCCTCAGTAAACTGCTGAGCAATGCCGACTTCATAGGCAATCGTTCGTTCTGGATCCATATCAGGATTCCCTCTTCTACGGATTGCCCCACGCATATCAAAACTGAGATTTTCATAGAGATCATCACCGCGTGGTATCTGGTAGTAATGCCCGTAAGTAAAATGCAACTTTGCCCGATCAGTAACCGGGAACGAGATACCGAGACGTGGTGAGATCATGTGCTTCGTAGAAGGTTTCACTGGATCTTTGATTGTCGGTAACCCAACAAGATATTCACTTTCATCCAACTTGATTGTGCCATCTTCTTCATTCAAGACAAGCGGATCTAACGGATCTTTGGGTGATACACCATCCGGATTATATATGTCATATCGCAATCCGGCATTGACAATCATACCTTCATATTCCATCTTATCTTGAGCATATAAACTTAGGGATGTAGGTGTTACATCATAATACTCCATATAAAGATTTGAACTCCCGTAGTTTGTTGTGCCAAGATTGTAGAGGTGATTGGTTGAGAATTCAAGTCCTGTTTGGATTAGATGATTTTCAGTAACTTGACTTGCAAAGACACCTTTAAAAATAGAAGTTGTTGAATTGCGTGTGACCCAGAAATTATTATCCCCTGCGACATCATAAGTTGAATCGTTGTATGCTTGCTGCGCAGGATTTCTAATTCTGCCTTCTTCCTGATTCTGTTCAAAGGATTTTTTTGGATCGTAAGCGTTTTCCTCAAAGGTTTTATTCAACGGGTCCCACACTTTGCCGGGTTGATTGCTATCATAGGAACGGTAGAATTGCCCAAAGGTTAAAGTATAGAAAGTACCTGAATTGATGTTATGTGATAGTTGAACGGAAAGACTTCGTCCATCTCTATTGTCAACTTCAATTGCATAAGGCACGAAACGCAAACTTCCACCAGTGTTGTTGAATTCGCGTATATCATAGAGTCCACTTGCTGTGAGTTTCAGTTCAGGTGTTATTTCAAACTTAAGCTTTCCCTGTAACGTGTGCCCACCACTACCGCTATTGGGCAGATAGCTTTCATCTCGTCGCAACTGGCTGGCGAAAGAGAATGTTAAACGATTGCCAATTATCGGACCACTGAGCGCGAATTCTCCGATGTGACTCGGAGATAACTTATAATTTTTTGTGTCATTGAACTGTCCGCTGAACTGTTCCAAATCTACGATGTAACCGTCTATAAGTGTAACCTGTTTTTGCTCATAGTCAATTACCGTACCATCCGCATCCTTAAAAGGTTGCCGTTCCATAACAACTTCACCGGTCTCTTCGTTAACCATAGGTTCACCTGATTCGGGGTCAATCACTGGTTGTAATGGATTTTCTGTTCTATCTGCATATACCCCAGGGTAAATCTCAGTGAAAACCACCTGATCATCACCTTCTTTTTTCGCCAATTCTCCAACTGTGACAGCGTCACCACGGTAGGGTGCTTGATAATCATAAGGTTCACCTATGAATATACCTCTAAAAGGTTCAAGAGCAACTGGTCGGAAGCCGTTGTCGGGGTCTAACCAAGGTCCGTAATAGGGATCACCATGATGGTCTGCCCATTGACCGACCCGATATCTGATTCTACCAGTAAATTTATGTGTTCCTGCTTTTGTGATGAGGTTAATAATGCCAGATTGTGCGTCACCGTGTTCAGCATTAAATCCACCTGTGATAACCTCCATCTGTTCAAGCGCGTTTGTGCTAATTTGCAACCCCATACCTCTAAAAATAGGATCATTAACTGGAATACCGTCAATAAGATATTTTATCTCCATTGACCTACCACCGCGTATATGAAGTGATCCACTTGAGTTTAGCACAGCCACACCAGCTTGTGTTTGGAGGATACCGTTCACGGTATCGCGGGGCATAGAAGCAATTTCGTCCGATTCAATAATCCGGGTTGTTTGCGTGACATCCTTTTTAATCAGAGGTTTAGTTGCTACGACTGTTACGCCCTCAAGTTCAGCGACATCAGCAACTTCCAAAGTAAAGTTGATAGTTGTCGTGAGTCCTGCGAAGACTGTTGTGGCTTGAACTGTTTTAGAACGGTAGCCAGTGAGTTCAACTTGGACATCATATCCACCAGGGTCGATATTGGTCATAACATAGTAGCCAGAATCGTTTGTTGTTGCAGTAGTATTTGTGCCAACAATTGATACTTTTGCATTTGCTATAGGTTGATTGGTTGCTTCATCGGTAACAATACCGGAAATTTTTCCGATTGTGGCAGCATCAGTACTATAAGTGCCGACTACGGCTAAACATGTGACAATGCTCAGAAAAAAGATCGAAATTTTAAAGATATTATCTACTTTCAATGGACGGCTCCTTGTTTTCTCTGGCACATGTTGCGAACGTGCCAAATTATTTAGCATATCTTAGATTTCTAACACACTCTCAATAAATTTAAGACTTTTTAAACTTCGTTCCGTATGGTATTGGATAAAACTACTCAACATAAGTTTCATTTCAATATGATTCCGTTTGGATGCACGCATCCGATTTAATTTGTTAAACTCTGATTTTCGAAGTGTTTTTAGTAATTCGCAACTACCGGGGGTTATAGTAAATGCTGAAGTATCTCTATGCTGACATTTAGCACATAGCAATCCGCCGTGTTGCACGCTAAACCGCATTACTAAGGGGGATGTTGGTGTTACCTGTGATGTTTTTGCTGGTCCGGGGGTTGGTACTGAGCCACAATGTGCACACTGAGAGAGTTGCGGTGCATAACCTGCGAAGTCAAGAAACTTGATTTCAAACACCCTTGCGAGCAAAGGCACATCATCAGTGTCCACTAAAAATTGATATGTATTTCGCAGTAACTCAAAAATCTCAGGGTTCGCGTCACCTTCTAATGCAATAGCATCAACTAATTCTGCGAAGTAACATCCGTAGGTAATTCGGGCGAAATCGGCGCGTATGCCATCAAATCCTTCAATAAGGTCAAAACCTGTCAGGCTTTGAAGATCTCTGTTTTCGCGATAGGTAAAAAGTAGCATGCCGTGGTTAAGCAGTTCTAACCTACCGCTCAATTTGCTCTTGGGGCTTTTAACACCGTACGCAACGGCTTTTATTTTACCAAAATCGGGGGTATAGAAGGTGATAATTTTGTGAGTTTCGCGTAAAGGAAAAGCGCGAATCACAATTGCATGGGTCTTTTGAGCAGGCATTTTTTATGTGTATCAGTTTGCCATAGGGTGGGATAAAATCGGGGCGAGAGGATTTGAACCTCCGACCTCCTGCTCCCGAAGCAGGCGCGCTAGCCGGGCTGCGCTACGCCCCGTTCTCCCTAATTATACGGTACTTTTGGAACTTTGTCAATTCCATTTATCTTATTCTGAATTTTCATCTGCGTTAGCATTTTTCGGCATCTGAATTTGTACTCGATGAATCCTCCGTTCGTCTGCCTCTAATATCGTGAAATTGATACCTCTATAGGTAAACACAGTATCTATTTCAGGAACTCGTCCGAGGTGATCAACAATAAATCCACCGATAGTGTCAATATTCTCTGCCTCAAGTTCTGTGCCAAGTTTTTCGTTCAATTCGACAAGGTTTAATCTGGCATCAACGGAATAGGTGTTTGCTTCTGTCTGAATGTATGCGTCCTGTTCATCCGCTTCATCTTCATCTTGTATTTCACCTACAATTTCTTCAATAATGTTTTCGAGGGTAATTATTCCTGCTGTGCCACCGTATTCATCAACGACAATGGAAATGTGTTGGTTATGTTCCCGTAGTTCACGGAACAATTCAGATATTTTTTTACTCTCAGGTGTAAAAAAAGGTGTGCGACCAACGATAAGTTCACTAAGGTTAATTGGTTTATCTTCTGCCCAACAATCCAACATATCTTTTACATGTAAAATACCGACAATATTGTCAATTGTATCTTTATATATTGGAATGCGGGTATGTCTGCATGCGATTGTCGTTTGCAAGACTTCGGCAGCAGGTGTTCCGACTTCAAGGCATACCACATCAGTTCGTGCTACCATGATTTCCCTTGCCACTTTGTCAGGGAGATCCAAAATACGAGAGATCATTTCACGGTTATCTGGTTCTAAAATCTCCTGGATGTCAGCAACGTTATCCAGTGTTTCTAATACTTCTGGAGACACCAAGCTATCTTGTGCTGATGTGCTCTTGCCACCAAAGATACGTACGATAAGATTTACAAGAAAATTCAAGGGGATTAATATTAGAAAACCGCCCCAATAGACGATGCGTAAGGCACGTAAAGCATGAATGGTTGTTCCACTGGGACTATTTTGGACATAGTTCTTAGGAAACAATTCTGTGAAAACAACAAGACACAATGCTGCGATCCCACCGCTCAATATGCGATTTTCCCAAAACGTTGCAAACAGTATCACACTGGCAACCATCAGGAGAGTCTTGACTGTGATAATGGTCAACGAGTAGCGTCGGGGGTGTCGTAAAAGCGACGTTAACACTTCATAACGTTTTCCACCTTCCTCCGCAAACTCTAAGATATCCGCCCGTGTTAACCGCGCGAGTAAAGCCTCTGATGCTGAAAACAGGGCATTAAAAATTAACAGAATTCCTAAACAAACTAATCTTGTAGCTATATGTAGGTCATCCAAGTCTGAAATCACACCTCCATTATATCTAAAATATGTGTCTACTTATCTACTACCGATGATTGAGTACTCAGACGGCAGTGTTTATTTAGTATGCTAACGTTAATTCAACCCAACTTATGGTTACTGCTGTGCCTGTAACAATTGCATTATCGAATCTTGTTTCTTAAACATAATAGAGGCATCATTTTGTGTTTGATGGTCATATCCGAGCAGGTGAAGTACACCGTGTACTGTAAGTAAAAGGACTTCCGCTTCAAATGTATGGGTTTTATCTTTTGCTTGACGTTCTGCTGTTTCCAAAGATATAACAACATCTCCGAGTATGTTAGATTTTACCAATTCGGCATCTTCGTTATCAAGTTGTGCAAATGCTAACACATCCGTTGGAGCATCTATCCCACGGTATTCCCGATTAAGTTCCGTTATACGGGTATCATCCGTCAACAAAACACTCACTTCACAATTCGTAGATTGATGAATACTTAGAGCTGTCAAAACTGCTTGACGAATAATTTCCACATCAAATGTTGTATTGCTACTGATATTGGTAACGTCAATCAAACTGTTAGTCTTCAGATTTTTCGGTTTCCACTAATACTTGTTTTACATCCGGGGTTTTTGGACGTTCGTAAGCTTCGATGATTCGTTGGACCAATTCATGTCGTACAACATCAACTTTTGAGAAATATATGAACTTAATCCCTTTGATCCCACTAAGTACCTCTTGAGCGTCAGCGAGTCCAGAGACTTTATGCGTTGGTAGGTCAGTTTGTGTGATGTCACCCGTGATAACAGCTTTTGAATCAAATCCGAGTCTTGTCAGGAACATCTTCATCTGCTCAATAGTAGCATTTTGTGCCTCGTCAAGTACGACAAAAGAATTGTTGAGTGTTCTACCACGCATGAAAGCGATCGGTGCGACTTCAATGATATTCCGTTCAATATAATTATCAAGTGTATCAGGTGGCATCATATCGTATAACGCATCGTATAAGGGTCGTAGATATGGATGCACCTTTGCCGCGATATCACCAGGTAAAAAACCGAGATGTTCCCCTGCTTCAACAGCAGGACGTGTTAAAATGATTCGACTTACCTGACCATTTTTTAGTGCAGAAACAGCCATCGCCATAGCGAGGTAGGTTTTACCTGTTCCTGCTGGACCTATTCCAAATGCAAGGTCATTGTGTTTAATCGCTTCAACGTATCGTCTTTGTCCAGCAGTTTTCGGACGAATGACACCTCGTTTTGAGAATACGGGTATGGATTCGGCAGTACTCTGCTCTAAAGAACTTGCTTCCTCTGTTTCTGATGCGCGGATAACGTAACTGACATCGGTTGCCTGAATTCGTTCTCCTTTTCGGATACGGTGTAGTAGCGACTCTAACACCGTCACGACTCTGTTTACCTCTTTTTGGTTTTCACCAAGGACAGCGATGCTATCGCTTTTCAAAACAACGCGCACATTAAAATCACGTTCAATAATTTTTAAGAAGGCATCACTTTGCCCAAATAGGGCTTGTACCTCAGCGTTGTTCTGTATAGGAACACCCTTTAATTCTTGTTTTTCCAATCGGGTTTTGATCCTCCAAGAATGTAATGTGCTAAAGTTAACACGGTTTTGTAGATAGAGTCAACAAAAATACTTGATGGACACAATGTAAAGCCAATTTCGGCAAACCTTAGGGTCTGGTTTTTCTTATGAGTAGTTTCATATTCTACAATATTGTAAAACAAAATTCAAGCAGATTCTTACATTCTCTCGTAAATTTTGACTTCACGAATTTTAGCCCCTTTCAAAGGAGTGACAACTTCATGAGAAAAGTTTAGATCATTACTTGCGGTACTCTTGCTATCCATGCGATTTCCAATGCCATCTGCAGTAATTCGCAGGTATAACACCTTTTGCCTTATATTGAACCTTGCAACTTCTCTTTCTTTTATAGTTGTGTATCGTTTATCCTTTACAGGTATAAAAGAATTTGCCCATTTCGGTGATTTTTCCTCAACTGTTAAATCAAGAGTAATCTTTGGAATTTCAGAATCAGCATATATTTCCACATAAGACACGTACGTTGGTTTATCCAATTTTATCAGTGTTTCTGTTTTTAGAGTGCCGCTATGGGTTGTTATAGAATCCCCAGGTTTAGTGAGAGCACCTGGTTTCCCTTCAATATGATACATTTGGCGAATTGCACCGTTTGCCCAAAATTCCCCTACTGTCTGCAAATCTCCATCTACCATCTCTGGATTTGCTGCACATGTTAGACGTGTAGGTGCTAATTCTACAGCAGGGGTATTTTGAAATATGGCACATCCCTGAACAGCGACTATTACTATTAGTAGTCCGATAATGGTATTGTAATTTCTATCGCGCATAAAATTTAACCTCCCGAATTGATGCACCTTTTAGCGGAATCTGGATGCGAGTATCCTTGTTCTCATCATGTTCTTTGCCCTTACCACGAAAAGGATTAAGTTCATCTTTAATACGTGTTGAATGTTGTTTGTCCTGAATCCCGTCAGCAGTCAACCGCAAATAAAGGATTTTTCTATTGATTTGTATTCTAACAGGCTGTTTAGTTTCAACATTGATATGTTGTTTATCAAGCACTACATCAAAGGATGATTCAAACTGTGGGGGGTTGTTCAGCGTTGTTGTTAAGGCTAACCTTGGAATCCGGGATTCGGGATATATCTCAACATAGGTTATAAAGGTCGGTTTATCTAATTTTATCACCGCTTCCGATCGAGAATTACCTTCAACCTGAGTTAAATATCTGAGTTCAGCGGTATCGATTCTGCGATTCCTTTTTTCAAAAATCTGATAGCCTTTTTCAACATGACCTTTCACAGTAAATGTGCTTACCGTCTCTAAATTTCCATCTACGAGTTCAGGATAGATTTGGCTTGAAAGCCGTAACGGATCAACTTCAAAAGTTGGTTGGTTCAGGACAGCACACCCTAAAACACCAATCAGCAAAATGGATAAAATGCCTAAGTTTTTCATCTGTTTTCTCCTGTTGATATGCAAGTATACAGATATTGTTGATTAGAATCCAGAGAATTGAGCAACTATTTATGGGAAAAGCGTAGTTGGTATAGTAACATCATAACGTTCGGCTGCTTCCACAAGTCGATTCCAAGTCAGATCTTCTATTGGGATTCCCTCCTCTGATCGTTTTTCACGACTACGTTGCTCAAAGTCACCTGGTACATAGATTTCGTCAATTCCCGGCATCTTTGCGGATGACTTAACCCACTCCACAAGATATTCTATCTCTTGTTCATAATCCACTAAGTCAATGAAATCTTCGATTTTTATTGCAAACATCACGATACCACTTGCCCCGCGTGTGGGTTGTTCACGGCTACATCCAGCCCAAGAAAGTCCACCTGCAATGGCATCAATCATCACACCGAGTCCAAAACCTTTGTGTCCAAACTGAAACCCACCGAGTGGCATTACTGCGGTATCGCTTCCTCGTTTTTGAAATGATTCTGGGTCGGTTAGCGGGTTGCCCTCGGAATCTATCATCCATCCTTCAGGAATCGGTTCACCGCGCGCAATCTGTACAAGGAACTTTCCACCGGCGACCACACTAAGTGTCATATCAAGCAGAAGCGGTTCTCCGTTTGCACGTGGCACAGAAATCGCAATCGGATTCGGTGGAAGTCTACGGGAAGTACCACCGTGTGGGTGCATAAATCTGCCGCCACCATTTAATAAAACGATGCCGATCATCCCCGCACGTGCTGCGATTGGTGGATATTCACCCATCCTTCCAGCATGTCCACACCGATGCAAGCCGACTGCACCGATGGTACAAGTTTTTGCCTTTTCAACAGCCATCTCCATTGCTTTGCGTGCTGCAACCATTCCGAGTGCACCGTTAACGTTTATAACAGTCGCAGCCCCACTCTCTTTGACAATCTCCATCTTGTCTGCTGCTGGACCGCCTGACATTCCACCGATATAGTTCGGTGCGTTGATAACACCGTGTGAATCGTGTCCCGCTAAATTTGAATCAACGACGTGGTCGCTAACGATGCGTGCATCTTCTTCTGTACCACCTGCACCACGATATATTTCGTATACAAACTCTCTCAAAACAACATGAGATACAATCGGCATAAATGCCTCCTAAAACAATATCAATTCAGATTTCAAGATAAATCGGTAGTTAGTTCTCAAGAAAATCAACACGTCTATAAATGTCTTGTAGTGGTAACTCACATGCAATTGAAGTGAGGGATAGGACATTATCAAGTGAAAGGAATTCGGATGGTTTCCACAACGTTTCTTCTCGAATATAATGTTCAACGTGCACTTCGTCTTGTGATACAAGGATATATTCCTGCAAGGATTCCAGTTGCTGGTAGTGAGCGAATTTGTCTACGCGGTCATAGGTTTCCCTTGAAGGTGAAAGCACTTCTATTATGACAATCGGGTTGAGAAGCGTGTCGAAGGTATTATCTTCAAACTGCGGTTTGTCACATACCACGACAACATCGGGGTAGAAGTAAGAATTTGTAGAGGATGCCTTTACACGCATATCATTAGTGTGAACCGTACACGAATGTCCCTTCAATTGTATATAAAGCTCACCTGATATATTCATTGTGATGAGGGTATGTCGATAACTTGCTCCGGACATAGCGACAATCTTGCCGCCTACATATTCACTCTTTGTAATTGCTTTGCGTTCCCAAGTGAGATATTCTTCTGGAGTGAGTTGGGTCTGAATTGCAACCGATGTCATTTGTATCTCCATATAGTGAATTCTAATAGAAGTAGTTTAATAGGTTGAATTGCTTATGGTGGATAAGTGTGTCAACATCCGATCAGCGATGTAAACGATAATCTCCATACAGTCCGCGCTACAACAACACCTATACAATTATAGTCTTTACGATTTTATTTTTCAAGATTAAAATGAAGCATACCGTTGTGTGACGTGCCAACGTATACGGTACTGCCATCAACTGCCAGAGAGGTAATCCCATCCGGTATCTCTGAAACAATTTGTTTCCATTTATCACTTTCTAAGCGATAGACACCTGTAGTCTTAGTAACTCCGTAGAGAGTTTTTTCGTCAACAGTCAGTGTATCCATAATGAGATTAGTGCCTTCTGAATCGGTAATAGTACCCCAATTATTTCCTTGGTCTGATGCAGCGACTCCTGCGTCTGTTGCCACATAAACTTTGGGACCGACAAACACGATATCTTTGAAAGCTTTTACGGCAAAAGGTAGAACTGGTGTGAGATCAAGCCAATTATTTCCTTTATCAAGTGATACGAATAAGTGTCCATCCCGTTTTCCCACATAGACAGTATCCCCTGATGCGGCAATTTTAAGACCTTGATTTGCTATTTCCAAAGACAACACAGTTTCTTCCTGTTTAGTGTCGTACCATTCTTTATCTCCTCGCTCCCATCGGAAGAGTTTAAAGTTGTATTCCATATAGAACGTATCACCACTAATAGCAGACGCACCACGTAAACCTAACGATATAAGCCTGTTCTGTATCTGAAAATCCTCTTTAACCAGTTGACTGAAGAACTCGGCTGCACCAGTAAAATTGTCTTGTAAATGTTCAAAAGATGGATCCCTTGACAGTGCAATTTCCAACGGTTCAAAATAGTCTGAGTCAATAATTGGCATATCTTGAAGCGGTACAAACGTACTGTTATCTGTAGACAGACGATATAGACGCACTTTTCTTCCGTTTTCTTTATAATTTACACTTGCATAGATAATACCATCAGATATGACTATCTGATTTATATGTGGATTTTGCTCTCTGTGGGGTTTATCCATAGGTATTTGAACTGGGACTTTCATCCAAGACCTGCCTTTATTGGCAGTTTTTACTGCATCTATTCCAAGTCTTCCATAGAGAATGGAAAGTCCATTTTGTGCTTTCTCATTTCCCTTATCCACAATGAAGTCATACATACTAACCTTATCCTTGTCCGGAGTGATATTCACCATATCCCACGTTTTACCTCCATCAGAAGAACGATGAAGACCATCCCAACTACCGACATAAATCGTATCCATATTCACAACTACTGCAGAACTCATACTATCCATAGATGGAGTGATTGCAGCCGATTGTGGCGGCAACCATGTGATACCACCATCGGTAGAACGCACCATTCCTCTCTCCATTAATAGAAGTGTTTCACCAGCAGAAATGAGTTTGGCTTCGGGGATAAAACCATTCACTGCCCAAGCGTTTATTGGGGTAATATCAAGCCACCTTTTACCAAGGTTACTTGTGCCAAACACTCCCCAACCACGATCATGTCCTCGGGACACTTTTTCGGGATTATGAGCGGCACGACTGAGTTCTGCCAATACATAAACCCGCTTTTTATTCGTAGCGACTGAGTACACCTCTTTAATTGACTCAGGTAATTCCATGCGTTTCCAACCGTCCTCGTCCAAGCGAAAGAGACCATCATCTGTTCCAGCAAAAATTGTGTTTTGGACCTCTACTAATGACTTTATCCTTTCCGGTAACCTACCGCTAATCTCTTTCCAAGTTTTTCCTGAATCCTTAGAGCTAAAGATACCATTTTCAAATGCCATATAAAACGCTTGTTCTGTTAAGATTAATTCAATAGGAAAATAGTATTTAAAGTTATCCCATGAATAAAGTAGATCCCATGTTTTGCCGTCATCTATTGATGTGAATAGATCGCTTGACTGCGTATAATACATAGTCTTGTCCCACTTCGCAATAATTTGATTTACGAAACCGGAATGGTCTAATGTAGAAATATCAGAGATTGCTTCCCATTTTTCTTCATTTGCAGGCAATTTATATATCTTTCCAGAAGCAGGAATTACAGTATAGAGATCACCCTCAGGTGTCGCAAAAAAGCCGTCCACAGAACTACCAAATATCGGTTCAGATGGAACCCACGCCAGTTTAGGAACAGAAACATCCTCAACCTCACCCGAAGCAGCCGCAAGTTGAGTTTCATCAGGTTTCTGCCCACTATTATCATTCACACTAAGTGCGTTTGCATTCCCAAACTGGTGATTAACTTCTGGATTTATTTCAATATTTAGCACTATCGGAGCATCAACAAGTTCTACCACCATCTCAGTTTGCGAATCCAAACTAAAAGGTGGTTGAAAATGTGCCAAGTATTGACTACCTATGCCGAGCATCAGTATAATCAATACTGCACTTGATGCAGCAATTGCCCACGGAACTAAGGGTTTGCTGGCAGATGGGGTAGCAGGTTTAAGTCGTGCGACTTCCTGCAAAATATTATCGGTTAAGTTCGGTGAGATCTGAAAATGGTCCAGTGCTTCTCTAATCATCGTTTCCTCCCTTTGTAAACGGTTCCGTGCTCGCTGCAATCGACTTTTTATTGTTCCTGAAGATACTCCCAAGAATCGACTTATTTCTTCAACTGTCATTTCCCCAAGATAATGCAACGTCATCACCGTACGCTCGCTCTCTTTCAACCTTGCAAGTAGTTTCTTCACAACATCACGTTGTGTCTGACCTGCAGTTTTGGCGCGTTCTTCTGTGATATGTTGGGAATAAGAATCTCCGTGTAACATCGTTGTCTCGGTGTCCTCCAAAGGTTCAGTTTGAATCCGTTTTTTGCGAAGCCAAGTGGCACATAGACGTGTCGTAATCACATACAACCACCCAGAAAATAGGTTTGGATCTTTTAGGGTATGAAGTCTCTGATACACGATGAGGAAGACATCTTGGGTAATTTCCTCAGCAATATGGAAATCCTCAATTTTTCTCCAAGCCAGTGCATGAACCGGTTTTTTATACTTTTCTACAAGTTCGGTGAAGGCGGATTCATCACCAGAGAGAATTCTGTGGATGCGTTGGACATCTTCGTTTTTCATTGGTATCTCCAGAAAGCGATAGTTTGATCAATCACATATCAAACTATAATGACGCAAGTTAGAAGAAAAACGGTTGCATAATTCTGAGAAGACGAAAATTCTGGAAAGGAGAGAACACAGATTTAACAGAAGAAAGACCTTGAAAAAAGTGGTGTTATTTGGAAATTGAATGGTTCTGAAAAACATGAAAAAAAGTTGACAACTTCTTGAAAATTGTGTATACTATTATTCTATGCATT
The DNA here is from genome assembly GCA_022824265.1 of Candidatus Poribacteria bacterium. GTDB lineage: Bacteria > Poribacteria > WGA-4E > WGA-4E > WGA-3G > MSPOR6. The sequence goes on from JAJEAG010000059.1 coordinate 62,141, forward strand.
CGGTCGAGTGGTGGAATCGGTAGACACAATGGACTTAAAATCCATCGCCCCTAACACAGGCGTGAGGGTTCAAGTCCCTCCTCGACCATACTGTTTTTAACATGTCTTGTCGCAGGGTAGAGCAGTCTGGTAGCTCGTCGGGCTCATAACCCGGAGGACGTGGGTTCAAATCCCACCCCTGCAATCCCTTCTTTTTCTTTCCCATTTAGACTATATAATAATGTGTGTCTTATGTCAGATCCCAATTGGTTGGTTTAGGATAAGACACTCACATCATCGGAAGGATGCACTGGATATGGACTGATGTCGTAGTCGCCGTCCAACGCAATATCGTCAACCATGACGACTTTCTCTGATAGCGCAGATTGGTGCATGGCGAAAATAGTTTGGATGATATGTAGGTTGCTGCAACCATCAGTCATCGGCTTTTTTCCTGCTTGCAAGCATTCAATAAAATGAACCATTGCGTTCCCAAAGGCATCAGGAAACCACACACCATCTATCTCAGGTTTTATATCTCTCGGTTCAGGCTGTGTGAGGTGAATAGTCATATCTGCACTGTTTCCATAGATTGCACCTTTAGTCCCTTGAATACGTATCTCCTCATGTGGATGTTGGAGGTTGTGACCAGTATTCGCAAGAAACGACCAATTACATGAAAGTAGTCCCTTTACGCCATTACGACATTTGAATAGAACAACAGACATAGTTTCCCCTTCTTCAATAGAACGATCATGTCCATGTGCTTGACAATAAACACTCTCAAATTCACCGAACCATTTATGCACAAGGCTGATGTGATGCACTTGCATGACAGGGATAAGATGTTTGCCAGGATAAGCGGTATAAAACCCGTTGCAGGTAATAGAAAAATGATAGATTTCACCGAGATAATCGGTATTGATGTAAGGTTCAATGGCGAGGAATCCAGGAACAAAGCATGAGTTTTGGTTCACCATGAGTTGCACGTCGTGCTTTTCACATAAGTCGACCATCTCAACAGCTTGTGACATCGTCATTGAAAAAGGTTTTTGACAAAATATATGTTTTCTTGCTTGTGCGGCGGCATTCACAATGGGTGAGCGAATCCACGGATGGACAGCCATGTCCACTATGTCAACATCGGAATCTTCAATCAAGTCAACGATTCGGGTGTAACGTCTGTTTATACCGAATCTTTCCCCTACCTCGTGCAGTCGTGTTTCGTCTTTATCACAAATAGCAGCGATACGTAAGTCTTTGCGTTGATATCCAAGTAAATGTTGTTGTCCTATTCCTAAACCTATTAAACCGATACCGAGGTCTTGCCAATTTGTCATGTGGATAATTTCTTGTCTGAACCGGGGGTTATACAATAAACTTGATAAACTGATTTGTAGGAGCGATCTCCGAATCGCGACTGTCTATGTCTTTTCTCAATAAGAATAATATATCAATGTAGTCTGTCTTATAATCTATGAGTTTTACAGCACACGGAGTGTGCCAATTACTTTGCAAATGAAATCTCAAATGCCTAACCCATCATCAATTTCACGTTGGTAGGTATTGATGGATTCGTCTAACATCTTGTCCAAATGAACAATTTGTCCGGTTGCCCCGGATTCAAGCATTGCATAAGAGATTGCAACAGAACGCGTGCCTTGATATGCGTCAACTTCAATGGGACGGTTGCCTGCGATTGCTTCCGCAAAATCACCATATTCAATTGCGATAATTTTTGCGTCTGTATCAGGAAAAGGGAAACTATACTGCCATAGACGTTCCCCACCGAATAGGTCTGTGGTAACGGCATCAAGACGGAAGTCAGGAACAAGTTCTAATAGTCTTTCATCGTTAATTGTTCCCTGTCCATTGATCTGTAGTGAAATAACTCCTCCGCTACGGTCACCTGGGAGCGTCATTGATCCTTGTGAACCGTGAATCTGACGTGTCCAACTCCCTTGTCCCCATGCACCGTGGTCTTCAATATATTGACCGACAACACCGTTTTTAAAGGTTAAGGTCGCATAAGCTGCATCTTCTGCGGTAGCCTCAAATTCTGCAGGCATTTTGCGTTGCCATTCTGTATAAACCCCCGCAGGATTTGATCCAGATTCACCTGTCACAGCAGCCGGATTGTGTCGGATCGGTTCATGAAGACGTGTTTGCGCATAAACGGTTTCTACCTCTCCGAGCAGATACTCAATCATGTCGGCATAGTGAACACCAACATCAAGCAGGACTCCACTCTGATCCTTTTGATGTCGCCAAACAGAGATAAGCATTCGGTTTGAACCGCCAATAGCATGGTGGATGAGAAAGCGAGGTTTGCCAATCACTTCCGCATCAAGCAGTGCTTTTGCAAGCCGATTGATAGGATCTCTCCGATAGTTTTCTGCCACACTTAGCACAGCATTAGTTTTCTCTGCAGCACGACGTATTAAGTTACACGCTCGAACTGTTAACCCCATCGGTTTTTCAACCATTGTATGCCATCCGCGTTCAAGCGTCTCAACGGCAACGGTGTGATGGTAGGGTGGGGTTGTTGTGACATCTACGGCATCAATACCAATCTTCTCCAGTTCTTCAAGGTTTCCAACAACAGCAGGTTTCTTACTGAAACGTTCTTCCGCTTGTTCAGCAAGTGATTCAGCGTTAGCAAGCACAGGGTCACACGCGCCGACGAGTTCAAACCGTTCCCATCCTGCTCGATATAGTTCCGCTAACCCATACATGTGCCGATGTCCCATACCGCCACATCCAACAATTGCCAATCGAATTGTATCCATGTATTGTTCCTACTTATTATTAAGTACTATTTCTAATCTCTTCAAATCAGCTTCCAATAGTGTCGCATCACTGCGATATAAGTTCTGACGGTTTATCACCATATCAACGTATTTATGTCCTCTGCTGGTAAGCGGACCCTTTATTCTGACCCTACCCGGACCGACATTGTATGCACCAAGTGCCAGAGTCAAATTGTTCAGATATTTTTCCCGAAGTCTGTTGAAATAAATTAATCCTGCAATAAGATTTTTTTCAGCATCGAATCGTTCATCTACTTTACCATCAAGATTTGGTTTAAGTTTATTTTTGTATTTCGGTACTTTCAGACCAAGTTCTCTGGCTGTTCCAGGGACCATCTGCATCAAACCGCCAGCACCAGTTCTTGACACAGCAACAGGATTAAACTTTGATTCGACGTAAATCATAGCAAGCATAAGTTCTATAGAGATATTATGTTTTTTAGCAATTTGGATACTCTTTTTTTCTTTTGATTTTGGTACAAGTTTATTAGGGGTTTTCGGTGTTTCTCTTGAAGTAGATTTGGTAGAAATGGGTACATCTATTTCAGGATTATTTTCATTAGATGTTTGTTGTTTCCCACCAAAAGTCAAGCCAAATGCAAGTAGATGCTTATAATTTAGGTTGTCTTCATTCAAAAAAGTATAATAGGTCTGCTTACCCCATTTTTTAAAGGAGAGCCCTAAACTCCATGATTGGGTAGGTGTATTGGAGTCAAGTGAGAAATGTGAACCAACATTTGCAGAAAGAGGACCTGTAACGATTTCAAAACTTGTGCCCAAACTTGGTGAGGTAATATTAATACATGAATGCCATCGTATTAGGGGATGGGGCGTGAGAGTCGTTCCTATAGCAAATTGTTGATTAAAGGATTGTAATACTTTACCATTTGGGTCTTGAATGGATACACCGCTAATATCTCGGAACTGCATACCCACGGTGACAAGGGGTGAAAAAGACATGACTGCTCCAAAATCATAATTTGGTGCCCAAAGACTGTTCGTATCAGGGGCGCGACTGTATCCTGTGCTTACGCCAAGTTGCAGTGAACCAATATTCCTTGCATAAGAGAGAAGGGCTTGGTTGTAACCATATTCAAACGTACCGAAAGGATTGGATGTATGATGAACAAGAAAACGGTCAGAAATATTGAAATCAAGGAGGTTAATCCCAAAAGTTCCAATAGGATTTACAGGATAAGCAACAGATAGTGCTCCTTGTGAGAAATCATATATAACACTCCCGTGTTTAAGGGCAGCGAGTCCCGCTGGGTTCCAAATCGGACTTGTTGCATCGTCAGCATTACTAATAAACGCATGGCTTAAGCCGAGACCACGTGTTCCGACTGCTGGTCGCGAATCATTCGTTACAATTTCAGATGGAGGACTGTTTGGATCTGATAATGCAAACTTTTCAAAAAGAAAAGCCGTGAATAAGATGAGAAAGATGGGGATAAGAAACCATCTTAGTTCACGGAAGATCAAGGTGGCGAGCTGGGTTTTCACTTTTGCCTTTGTATCTGATTTCAAAATGGAGGTGTGGACCTGTTGAACGACCAGTATCTCCTGATAATCCGATAACTTGACCTCGTCGGACGAAATCACCTGAGGATACGTATATTCTGGACAAATGCCCATAAACAGTACTGAAATCGTCTGCATGTTGTATCTCGATTACCTTACCATACCCGCCCTTTCTTCCCGAATACTTAATCGATCCAGTTTTTGAAGCATAAACTCGTGTGCCAGTAGCCGCACGAAAATCTATACCATCATGCATACGGTAGTTCCTTGATATAGGATGGTTGCGATAACCGTATTCTGAGGTCACAACTAAATTAATACGTAAAGGTTTTGCGAAACCAACATTCCACTTGCCTGGAATGAATATCTTTTGACCAACTCTGATCCGCTTGGGATTGTCAATACCGTTTATTTGTTGAAGTTTTTTCCAATCCTCAATATTGTGTTTTCGGGCGATAGCGTATATTGAGTCGCCAGGTTTAACGGTATACCATGTTCCCCCTGGATTTTCAGCCGCGTTTGCTGGCTTAGTTCCTACCGGTATTACTAACCTTTCCCCAATTTGTAGGCGGTCTAAAGATGCAAGACTGTTGGTTTGTGCTATAGACTTCATCGGAACATCATACATTCTGGCAATTCCTGATAACGTCTCCCCTTTTTTGACTTTATGTAGCATTCCAATACATGAAGATGTCCATGTTGCTGAAATAAAAACCATTATTACAATGGTCATAATTAATTGTATATTATTTTTCTTCATTTGATTCCTAATTTGGTTATGCTTACGAGAAATATCGTATAACTTTATATATTTGTGCAAATAGCCTTTGTCTACGTTTTATGAGACGTATATAAAATATATAATAACATAAAAAAAATGTCAACAATTTTTTTATGTTTTTTCAAATAAAAGATAACAGTATTTGATTGTTGTATCTTTGTTTCAATATATGACATACATATTATATGTTTTGTGCGTTTTAATTATACTTTATATTTTGTTATTCACGAACTACCTGCAGCAAGATTTCCTTTGTGTCAGAAAAAATTTGCGTATCAGTTTTTATTGCGGAAGCCTCTACTGAAATAACCTCACTGATGACAGTCACAACAAGTTGGAGAACTTCAACTTTAGTATCCACTTCACCTAATGAATCAGGAGCAGTCCAGGTAACAGCATTATCGTTAGTAGAGGAAAGTGTTCCATGCCCTGTAATATTTAACCAATTAAAAACGACACTCGTACCTCTAACTCCTTTCACTGAAGCCGTTAACTCCACTTGTTCTCCCGGTTTTACAGTTTTTTTCGTAACGGTGACAGATACATCAAGCTCACCAGCTTCTTCTACGTCTCCAACTTCCGTTGTTTCCAATTCGATGATGGAATCATCTTTTTCTTGCATTGTATCAGTATCAGATACAGGGTTTTTCATATTGCTACCACCACAACCAGATAAACTAAGGACTGATACGATAAGGATAACAGAAATAAAATAACTTATATATAGAGATGTTCTCATTGATCCATCCAAGTTTTAGTGTTAAGGATAACAGAAAACTTATTTGCTATTCAGAATCCTGTTTCCACAAAGAATATTTCCCTGATTTAATCATTTATGCAGCATCATTATTACAGGGACACCTGACTTAATATAAGAATACATTAAATCAAAACGGATGGAATAGAAAGATGGTTACAACAAATAGGTAAGAATATAAAAAATGGTAGGAACGACTATATAGCATTCCTACCAAATAATTTGGTTTATCTTGCTGTGCTTTCCATTTGATCACGGAGAAAGGCAAGAATATCAGCAATATCTTGGTCGCTGAGGATGTCAGAGGCATAGAACGGCATAAGCGTTCCGCCACCTCGTATTTTAGTTGCCCAACGGGTCATCGTACTATCAATATTACGAGGAGGTCTGCTTCTGACAAGTTGACTGCCGATACCCGCTTTGAAGGGTGTGGGGTGGCAAACAACACATGCGCGTCCGAAAAGTTCCCATCCATTTTTCGAATCACCTTTCATCGCAGCAATTTTTTCACCGGCGGCTGCTTTGGCATCAGCATCTAACATCTCAATTTCAAATTCGGGACCTTTGTTGTCACCCGAAACAGACTCAAAATAAGCCATGAGTGCTTCTGCATGTTCTGCAGGGATCGCTGTAGGATTCACTTTGTCACCGGGGATATTCTGTAAGAAATGCTCATAACAGAAACCTCCTCCACCGGCTGCACGTGCAAAATTGGCACCAGCGATCATACCGCCTTTAGCTGAACCGCGTTGCGGGACACCGATGATACTATGTCCAGCACGGATTAGACCGTCCGGTTTTTTAGTTTCATCAAAATCGGCATGACAGTTCGCACAAGTAAGTCCTGTTGCAAAACCTTGCCCTTTGCCTGGTTTTATTGTTCCTTTAAAAGTTGGATCGTGGAATAGTTCGCGTCCAAGTTGCGCTTTATCTGACATCTGTGCTTGTGTAAAATAAACTACTACTGTTATCAGCAGAACGCCTATTGAAAACGAAACAAACTTACGCATCAAACATCTCCTTATGTTGTAAAATCATAACATGCTAAGTTTAGCAAATTAAAATATAAATTGTCAAGTAAAACTGTATAGATAACTACATAAACGTCAATGAACATAAAATGTTTACTGTTTTTATGAGGTTGGCTTATGCCTTGCTTTTTCTGATGTTGTTTCTAAAACAGCGATATACGGTAAATTTCTATACATCTGTCCATAATCAAGTCCGTATCCAACGACAAAAACATTCGGAATTTCAAATCCTGAATAATCAATAGGCACAGAAACTTGACGACGATCAGGTTTATCGAGTAGGGTACAGATCTTAATCGTTTTTGGATTTAGTGTTCGTAAGTGTTTCATGAGAAACTGTAAGGTTTGTCCCGAATCAATAATGTCCTCTACAATAAGTACATCTTTATCTTCTATGTACCCACTTCCTGAACGTATAAATTTTATATTTTTCGATGGTTCAGTACTATCATTGTAACTTGAAGTCTGTAGAAACTCAAACCTTAGTGGTAGCGAAATTTCACGTGCGAGATCCGCAAAAAACAGTGCAGCACCCCTGAGCACGCAAACCAAGACTAGTTCTTGATTTTCATAATCTTTGGATATCTGCTTGCCAAGTTCTCGTATCCTATTTCGAATTTGTGCTTCAGAAAGCAGGATAGTTTTAGGATTCGATATTATCTCTTGCATAATATAAATGAAGATACCTTTGTGTTGTTGGGTGAACTTTGAATTTCTCATTAGTGGTGAAACCGATAACCCACAGAATTTCCTTCCCACAAACAAGCATTGGAATGCGATCACGTTCAAACAGTGGCACTTTTGCATCCATCATAAAATCTTTTATTTTTTTTGTTCCTCGCATTCCATGAGGTTGAAATCTATCTCCATCTCGTCGATTGCGGATTGTCAACGGTAATTTTATCTTACTATAATCAAAAATCGCCTCAAAAGAGCCGTCAGGAATGGACAGTAAATCACCTTGCCTACCATCATATAAAATTGCGGTTATTTCTGCATTTAATTCTGGAATTATTATACTACCTGATATGCTTAAAGTGTAGGCAAAGTCCTCAGTTTCAACAGGATTTTTCTCAAAGATAAGTTGCTGATATGCCCGTCTGAACTTTACGCCGTGTGGCAATGTAAACACTGCATTTGGTTTATCGGATTTTACGATGCCAAGCATTGTTTGGTAATGTTGATAGGAATAATCACTAATTTGTCCAATTAAATCAGTGATACTATGTCTTAGTATCCGTTTTTGCAAAATAATGTGATGTTTTAGAAATTCGTCTCTATCCAATATAATACTTGTGGACTGAGTAAATGAAAGTCTACAGGAGTCATATAATGCGTAAGTTATTTCATCAAGATATTCCGATTCATCACGTAGGATTTCAGCAGTTCTGCTTAAACCTGTTTTAATATTGGGGTTATACTTCTGTTCAAGCAATGGTATCAACTCGTGTCGAATTCGGTTTCGTAGATAACGTCTATCTGTATTCGTTGAATCCTGTCTTGGAACAATCCCTTCTGATTTAAGATAGGCTTCAATTTCTGCACGAGTGAACCGGACAAGCGGTCGAATGAACTTCCCATCTCTTATAGGTTTAATACCTTGTAATCCAGTGGCTCCAGCTCCACGGATCAAGTTCATTATGACTGTTTCGGCAATATCGTCTTGTTGGTGTCCGAGTGCTATTTTGGTTGCTCCTACCTGCGTACATACAGATTCAAAAAAGTCGTAACGCGCTTTTCGTCCTGCAGCTTCTACGGAAAGTTTCCACTGTTTTATTAAATGTGGTAATTCAACGGAGTGACCTGTAAAAGGTAGTTCTAATCGGGTAGCGTGTTCGTGGACGAAGTTTGCATCGGTGGCAGAATCATGTCTGAGACCGTGATCCAAATGAACGACGTGTAGATGGCAGTTTAGATTTGTATGTAGGGAATGTAACCCGTAAAGCAGTGCAAGGGAATCAGCACCGCCTGACACTGCAACAAGCACCGTCTCTCCATCCTCAATCATCGCGTGCTGCAAAATGAAGTGATGCATCTCTCGCAGAAAACGGGCTTTCATGAGGTATGCCTTTAAAGAACAATGCCGGTGCGGAGAGTCGAACTCCGGACAGCACGATTATGAGTCGTGTGCTCTACCACTGAGCTACACCGGCACGTTAAATGTATTGAATAAGTATATCACATGCCTTTCTTTAAGTCAAACAATTTTTCTTAACGTGAGTTTGATAATAGGTATATGAATTTCATTTTTTTAAAAAATCACCCTTATAGACCCGGTAGGTGCGGTTTCCTAACCGCACCGAGTCCGAAAATCTGATTTATCAACTCACGTTAAAATAATAACTTCTCATTAACAAAAAACGCGTTTGTAGTCGCGTAATTCATTGCCAAATCAACGCCAAATGCGCGTATGGCATTTGGCACCTCGGACATTATTGTAGGGGCGAGGTTTCCTCGCCCGCATTGTTATACTATTTTTAAATAATAACTTCTCATTAACAAAAAACGCGTTTGTAGTCGCGCAATTCATTGCGCCTCTTACATTCTCGTAGGTCGGAGCGAGCAAAGCGACCTACGACAAGTATTGTGTCTGAATCAAGATTTACAAAATAAGAGATTTATATGCCAATGTTCCTATGCAAAAGTTAGCCCTTCATCCTTCACAACGGAATATATACTACAAATTCCTAATCCTGGAAATCCTGAAATCCTGGAAATCCTGGTTCAGACAAAAAACTAAACCCAAAAATCTGAAACATACATGAAAACATACATGAAATATATTGTTCCAACTCCCACAACCCCTTTCATCTCTCTCCACTACCTGTTATAATACGACCACTATGAAACACAAAAACCGCTTACACCCCACATTCACAACAAAAACCGGCACCCGTCACCAAAAAACATCCACCAAAAACCGACCAAAATTAAGCAAATAAAAAACGCACAAAAAATGAAAAACTCGGAATTTTCAAAAACCCCTATAAACCCAGTCCCAGACTGGCATAACCCCAAATATCAAAACGCACCAATGTGCAAAAAACACCCGTTTTTTGTGCGTTTTTAGAAGGAGCAAAAATTGATGTATTTACAAGAAAAGCACAAAGAATTCGCCGTCAGATCTTACGCAAAATTCATGACAAACAATCAAGTCGCGCAAGCATTCATATAAGAATTCTCTTGTAGGAGCGTGGTTTCCCTGTCCATATTATCCATACTTATCGTATGGTTAGTGTCTCCCTGCTTATTCGCACAGAGAAACCCTCCTTATGATTGTAATGTGCTGTAGAATCAACTCTTTCTGTGTCTTCCACGTCTTCCGAGATTCAAACAGAAAAATCGACAATTGAATGGCTCTGTATAACTACTAAAAAAAGTTGACATCAGTAACTGTACTGTCTATAATACATTAGGTATTATCAAAACCAGAGGGATGCTGTCCCTTTCTATATTAATAAGTAATAAACATGAAACAAATAGCAATTCTATTATTAATTACGGTTATATGTGGTATTCAACCGCTGTTTGCACAAACACCGGAATCTCCTCCTACACTCCCCGAAGAAGAAAAATCAGTTGAGGATAATAGCCAAATTACTGAACCCGTATCGCAAACAACACAAGAACAACAATCCACAACACAAGTAGATCAATCCTCAGAAGACGAAAAACAAGATACCGAAAATGATTCACTGCCTCCACCTGAAGAAATTCCAATAGACAGCGACAAACAGGATATGATATCTACGATTGAGGAAATAGAAGAACCATCTGATACACCTGGTCCAGCATTACCAAAGTGGAGAGGAGAACGACGGTTTTTCAAAATTGTCAACGATTACCTGTTAGAAGCGGATGAAGTTTTGACAACGCTTGTTCTACTTGCCGGAAATGCATCTATACAGGGAACAGTAACAGGGAATGTCTTAGTAATTGGTGGAGATGTCGACATCGCTCCGGGTGCTGAAATCAAAGGAATGCTCCAAGTTATCGGCGGACAGATATACGGAAACCTTGAATCTGTAGAGCATTTTAGTGTAAATAACGGATGGAGAATCGCTCCGGCTGCAGCACAAATGTTGATGCATCCGCATACCATCTGGGATATAAAGAAACACAGGAATTTCCGCCTAACCGCCATGAAGTTTGGGATTTTGCTGTTGACATATCTTTTAATCGCTATTGCATTTCCAAGACCAATAAATGCCATCAGTGCTATGTTAACAAACAGACCAATCGGTAGTATCTTGTTTGGTTTGCTCATGTTTGTTGTGGTTCCTGTAGTATCGTGGGTACTAATTCTTTCCATTGTAGGTTTCCCTTTCCTATTATTAGGTATATTTCTATTAGTTCCGCTCGCGTTATGTGGTAAAACTGTTATCTTTTATACACTCGGAAGCACACTACTTGCTGGACGATTAAGACCTCTCGCTGTGATTTTTGGTTTTATCCCTTATTTTATGGCAACTGAGATACCTCATGCGGATTGGGTGACATTTCTTCTTTTTAATGGTGTTGGCATCGGAATATGTATACTGTCAACCCTAAAAGCAATGTCATCACCAAACCAAACTAAAAACATTCACTGGTCTGAAAGGGTGGGTTGATGATGGCACTTGAATCTCCCATTTTTCTCAGTCTGTATATCCTGTTGCCGTTATTAGCACTATATCTTTGGTGGCAGAAAAAACAAGGCACCTTACCTGTAATCCGCTTTTCTGAACTTGAAGGAGTTCGTCAAATACCACAGACATTAGCCATCAAACTACTTCCATCACTTAAAATACTTAGGTTTGTTATAATTGCACTTCTTATTTTTGCACTTGCCAGACCACAACTCTCCCAAAGTCAAGAAAGGCGTTACGCTGAAGGTATTAACATCTTCTTAGCACTTGACATTTCTGATAGTATGCGAGCAGAGGATTTCAATGATACCAACCGTCTCCAAACTGCAAAATCGGTTATACGTGATTTTCTCAGGTTTCGTGAAAGTGATCGAATCGGGTTAATCGTATTTTCTGGTGAGAGTTTTACGCTATGTCCGCTTACGCTGGACTATTCAGTATTATCCGATTTACTTGATGATGTAGAAGTTGAAATGGGAGGACAGCTGCAAGATGGCACTGCTATTGGTGATGCAATCGCAATGTCTACACATCGATTGCGTACATCAGAAGCAAAAACCAAGATTGTGATTCTCTTGACAGATGGCGAAAACAACGCAGGAACGATTGAACCTGGAACAGCAGCAGCGTTAGCACAATCCTTCGATATTCGCGTTTACACTATCGGTATGGGTAAAGAAGGAGGGACACGAATTCCTTATGAAGATACCACTTTTGGTAAACGATACACGGATGTTATAACCTATCTTGATGAAGTGACACTCAAAATGATCGCTAACACCACTGACGCGCGTTATTTCCGTGCTACTGACATGCAGTCGTTGAAACATGTCTATGCTGAGATTGACAAACTTGAAAAGACCAAGTTTAAAGTCGTAAACTATACGGTTCGGCAAGAGTTAGCGGGATATTTCCTAATACCTGCGGCACTTTTATTAGGACTTGAAATACTATTGAGCAACACGGTTCTACGAAAAATACCATAATTATCAAACGTTCCGTTCAAAACCCAACGCTTTAGCTTTGGGATGTAGAACGGCTAACGCCTTCATTTTTTAGTTGACTTTTTTTCTGAATGTGGTATGATATATCCTGCATTACATCGGTGGACTTCACCTCTCGCTTG
>JAJEAG010000063.1 GCA_022824265.1 Candidatus Poribacteria bacterium
TTGTTTTGGCAACCCCGTAGCGGTGTCTATGGCAACGCCCGTTGGACGCAGATTAGAAGTCCAATGTTGTCCTGCGTCAGCAGGAAACCTTGATACAATCAAGGAAAGAACCCCAAGTCTTTAGACTTGGGAGTATGTCAGAATATCATCCAACATTTCAGACAATTAGCACTATCAAATACCTTTCACACGAAGGCATAATCCTTAGGTTGACACCTATGGGTAGAGGGACGAAACCCAACCTACGGAGATATTCGTGCTGATTTATGGAACTCACGTTATATATAACTTTACACGCACACATTCTAATTGTCTTTGGCATAGGTTAAGGAAATATGATATAATAAGTAAAAAATATAAAATTGTGATATTTACTCTAATTATTCCTTTTGTGTAGAGACACACCAATATAGGAAGGAGATGATATGACACAAACAAATTTAAAAAAACGTATTCGTCAGAAAGAGCATATCTATGGTGTTTCAGTTTCAATGATGATTGAACGTGACAGTCTCGCAGAAAGGGTGGATAAGGGTGGATATGATTTTGTCGCAGTGGATAGTCAACATGCCGCATTTAGTGAAGAACGACTTGTCGCATTTTGCAATATGGCAGACGAATTAGATATACCAGTTAACTTTCGGATAAAACATACACGAAATACATATCTTATAGGTAACTACCTTGACCTCGGTCCTTCTGGCATTGAAGTGCCACAAGTGGAGTTAGAGGAGACAGTAGACGAAGCAGTGGCATACTTTTATTATCCACAACAGGGAATACGTAGTTGGGGTGGTGCAGCAAGAAAAAACGCTGCAGGTACAGAACGGCTTCAATATGCTGACTGGTGGAATAACTTTGGGATGCTCTGGATGCAGATTGAGTCAATAGAAGCAGTAACACATGCAAGAAGACTTGCTAAAGATGGTGTAGATTGTCTATCATTCGGTCCAACAGATTTAACCTTCAGCATGGAAAGCCATCCGAATCACGCACTACAATCGGTAGATGAATGTGTGAAGTATGTCGCAAAAGAATTAGAAGGATGTTCTACTGCTGTCTGTTTTAGAAACGGTAATCCGAGCACTCGTGAAAAGTATGCGGAAATGGGTGTTACCGTCTTTTTAGAATAGTTATTGTAATGTTAAATTATGGACTTGTAAGCACAGCAATTGGTGAAGATCGGCAGAAATTACGAGATGCAATGCATCTGTTAGCAAATATTGCACATAAGCACAACATCCCTGTTACTTGGGCAATAACAGCGGATTCAGCGCAATTCCTCGCAAAGGACCTAACAGATTGGCACACAGAATACGGAGACGAAACTATAATGATGCTGGATATAAAGTCTCTGTGGTTGTCGAACTGGTTAACACTCACGCAGCAATCTGAAGAAAATTTTGATATACAAAACGAAAATATAAACACAATACATGCATCCGCTTCTGTAGAGGATATAGCACAACATCTGGTAAAAATGCGTCAGGAATTACCACGTTATATAAAGACAGAGTGGAAGAAAATTGAACGCGCATTGGATTGGACGGCACCCAGCATCGCTGGTGCCGAATGGAAAAACAGTGTGTTAGTTTATTCTCTGGAACAATTGGGATTTCGTGGTTTATGGGGCTATCGTTGGGACGAACGACGTTCAATCGCTGAGGTAGATCGTGGGTGTCCGTTCGGTTTCTTTTATCCTTCCGCAGACCAACATAATTTTTGTGCACCAGCAGCGGGGAATATAACAGGTATACCATACAATACTGCATCACATCTAAAAGAGGAGGAACAGAATCTCAGAGCTTCACTTATAAATTCTCTGCTACAACAAAATTTTGATTTATATGTAGATAATGTGAGGTGGAATCGTTGGTTCAGTTATGTTGAACATATTAATTCTCTGGATGTTGCACAATTAGGACAGGAAACTTTAGAACTGTTAGACACATACCTCGCTCACGTAGCAGGCACTGATAACATAAAGATGTTACCAATGTCCGAGATGGTAGACGATTATTGGGAGAATTGTCAACAGACAGAGCCTACTTATGTAGTTACGCACCCATTAGAATCAAAAGAAACAACTGAATCTAATGCATCAAGTGAACAACAGACATCAAATGATGTTGAGTCCGAAGCACAAGAGAAACACAGAGAAGTTTTCTTTTATTATGATGCTGAATGTCAATTAACCTTTGTTGATGGTACATTGGAACCCGTTGACATGAAGAACTACATCTCTCCACCTGTTTTAGAAAATATAGGAGCAGGCATTGTAGAGAAGAATTCCTTAAACCATGGTATAGAATATCATTTACCGAAAGTTGTCAATTTTAAACCTAATCGTAAACGTTCACGTTTACATATCACATTTTCTATTGAATCTACAAAAGCAATGCCTTACGGTGTTGCTGTATGGGGTAATCATTTAGGATTACAATTGGCACAGTCGAATGCAAAAACTGTTACATGGGTAGATGAATACCTACTATTTATCCGTCTTGCATTAGAGACAGGAAACAACGATTTTGAAATAATTTTGTCCATCTAATTAGGACTTATGATTTGGTATTCTCCCTGTAGTTCAAACTTTGTTTGGGCATCTGTGGAACACAAACTGACAATTTACACTAAAAAATACCTATATCAAACGCAAATAAATATTAAGAACATTCATTATTGTTTATTTACATACATCATTATACGGAAAAATTCCATTAGGAGGAAAAATGGAAAAAGTTTTAGGCTTAAAATGCCGTGAATGTGAACGGGAATATCCTAAAGAGCCACTTCACGTTTGCGAATTCTGTTTCGGTCCATTAGAAGTCAATTATAATTATGAAGCAATTCAGAAATCTATATCAAGAAATTCAATTGAAAAAGGACCCGACAGTTTATGGAGATACATTGATTTATTACCGATTGATAACGAACCAACAGATGGGTTAACTTCTGGCTTTACACCTTTAATCCGTGCAAAGAATCTTGGTGATGCACTTGGCGTAAAGGAAATTTACATCAAAGACGACTCGGTATGTCATCCAACGTTGTCTTTCAAAGATCGCGTGGTTGCAATCGCATTGAGTAAGTCAAAAGAATTCGATTTTGACACAGTATCATGTGCATCTACAGGGAATTTAGCTAATTCTGTCGCGGCACAGGCTGCAATTGCAAATCTCAACTGTTACATATTCATTCCAGCCGATTTAGAACTCGGCAAAGTAGTTGCATCGCTGGTTTACGCGCCGACTGTAGTTGGCATAATGGGAACTTACGACGAAGTTAACCGTTTGTGCAGTGAGATCGCAGGTGTCTACCCATGGGCGTTTGTAAATATCAATATTCGTCCCTATTATGCCGAAGGATCAAAAACCCTCTGCTTTGAACTGGTTGAACAACTCGGTTGGGAAGCCCCTGATCACATAATCGCACCTGCTGCGGGTGGATCACTAATTACTAAGATTGGCAAAGCATTGAAGGAATTACATCTGTTGGATCTGATAGAAAAACCAAACACAAAAATCCATGTGGCACAAGCAGAAGGTTGCGGACCTATTGTCAATACATATAAAGAAAATAGCGACTTTGTTAAACCTGTGAAACCTGATACTATCGCAAAATCACTCGCAATTGGAAATCCTGCTGACGGAATTTATGCCGTGGATACTGTTCGGAATTCTGGAGGTGTTGGGGAGCATGCAAACGATGATGAAATCGTTGAAGCAATAAAACTACTTGCAGCAACTGAAGGGATTTTCACGGAAACTGCTGGTGGGGTTACGCTTGCCGCAACCAAGAAATTGATTGAAAGTGGACAAATTGGAAAAGATGAACGTATCGTTGTAGCAATTACGGGTAATGGCTTCAAAACAATAGAGGCACTTGAAGAGAAAACTGATGAACCGCATATAATTGCACCACAACTGAATGCCTTTAGAAAACTGATGGCAAATATTGAATAATCTATTATAGTGAAATCGAAAAATATGTTCACACTCCTTGGTAGGTTCGGTATCCTAACCGCACCGGACTTTGATATAATATTACCGAATCTATTTTTTATCTTCATCTAACCGCGCAGCACGCCAAAATTCGTTTTCCAAACTCACGTTTACTAATTAACCTTCATGGAGGATTATTATATGAAGGGAATTAACTGACAATCTCACTGCTTTAGCTGTGGGTCCAATAACGGTTGGTATTTGGAGGTATTTTGTCGTATAATTATAAGACTGATTCAGTGGTGGTCAGGTTCTTATCAGGGATGTCAATGCTGCAATAAACCTTAGACACCTCGCTGTCGGATAGACAGAGAGACTAAACGCCTGTGGAGTCCGAATAAGATCTCATGCGGAGGCACGAGAGACGGAAACAGGAATCACACAGGAGAGCCGATGTGCTAAAAGAAGCACACGGCTTTAGCCGTCGTGAGTATCACTAGAGATAAGAAATGGAAACACTAAATGGAATTCTCGAACGCATAGTCTATGAAAACCCTGATACGGGTTATACTGTCGGTAGACTTTCTGCGCGTGGGTATCCAGAACTTGTTACGGTCGTCGGTAATCTTGTTTCTGTAAATGCAGGTGAGAGTTTGCTACTTAATGGTGAATGGGTAATCAATCCAAAGTATGGACCACAATTCCAAATAGAAAGATATGAAACAGTCCAACCAGCAACTATACTTGGAATTCGCAGATATCTTGGATCAGGATTAATCAAGGGAATCGGTCCTAAAATGGCTACTCGAATTGTTGACCAATTTGGGATGGATACCATAGATATAATTGAGCAAGAACCAGAAAATTTAGCTTTAGTTCCTGGTATTGGGAAAAAACGTGTAAAACTTATACAAAAAGCGTGGGAAGAACAACGCGAGATAAAAAATGTGATGATATTCCTGCAATCGCATAACGTCAGCACGTCACATGCAACAAAAATATACAAGACTTATGGAAACGAATCGATTCAAATAGTCACTGAGAACCCTTACCGTCTCGCTGACGAAATATACGGCATAGGGTTCGTTACTGCCGATACGATTGCTCAGAAACTTGGTATTGAAAAGAACGCACCACATCGACTTCAAGCTGGAATAAAATACGTCCTTAGTCAGAAAGCAGATGCAGGACATGTCTTTCAACATTATCCTGAACTAATCGAGGCATGTGAAGCCATTCTGGAACAGGAACCAGAAGCTATCGAAAAAAATATTCTTAAACTCACTGAAAGGGAGGAGATTATTCTCTTCGGAGATGGAACACTTGTAGAACCTGATGCAGATGGAATAATATCAGATGAATCACTCAATTATATAGAAATTATTGATGATCCAGAAGAGGAAACATCAGAAACAAATTCAAATTTGCTTGAAAAGAGTGCAGTTTATCTCGCACCCTTTTACTATGCAGAAATGGGTGTTGTTAATCAATTCCAACGGTTATTTTCATATAGAAAAAAGAATCCTATTCATTTGAACATCACCGCTGTCCTGTCTGAGTTAGAAGATGAAATGAATATTGAATTTGCTTCACAACAGAGATATGCAATTCGTACCGCATTTGAAGAAAGTGCGATGATTCTTACAGGCGGACCAGGCACTGGAAAAACAACAACCACAATAGGAATTCTTCGATGCTATGAGACTATCGGAAAACAGATCGCATTGGCAGCACCTACAGGACGGGCGGCAAAACGTCTAAGTGAAACTACCGGAAAAGATGCTAAAACGATACACCGACTGCTCGAATATTCGCCACAAACTAATGGCTTCACTCGTAATTTGCAAAACCCTTTGGATGCTGATGTCATTATTATAGACGAAATGTCTATGGTTGATATTGTCTTGATGAACCGGTTAATGCAAGCAATCCCTTCTGGTGCTACTATTATTCTCATCGGTGATACTGATCAACTCCCATCTGTAGGGGCTGGTAATGTTCTCAAGAATTTGATTGAATCAAGAAGCATTCCTGTCGTAACACTCACAGAGATTTTCCGACAAGCACAGCAGAGCATGATCGTTACAAATGCACATCTTATAAACACAGGTGAATTTCCAGAATTATCTGGACCTCCCGACAGAAATTTCTTCTTTATTGAAGAAGAAAACCCAGATACCGCAGTAGAAATTATTTCTACACTTATTGCTGAACGACTTCCCCAACATTTCGACTACCATCCAATTGATGATATTCAACTGCTATGTCCAATGCGAAAGGGAACGCTTGGGGTAGAAAATCTAAACAAATATCTACAAGATTTGCTAAATTCTAACACCGAACAAGCAATTAGACGTTGGCAAACCTATCGTGTAGGAGATAAAGTGATGCAAATTCGAAATAATTATACTTACGACGTATACAACGGTGATATTGGGAGAATTGCTGACATTGATGAAATTAACAAGATAATGATGATACAATTTCCTGATAAATTGGTAGATTACGATATGGCTGACTTGAACGAACTTGTATTGGCTTATGCAACGACTATTCATAAAGCACAGGGCAGCGAATATCCAGTAGTCGTAATGCCACTACATACACAACACTATATAATGTTACAACGGAACTTACTCTATACTGGAATCACGCGGGCAAAGGAAAAAGTTGTGATTGTGGGTTCGAAGCAAGCTCTGGAAATTTGTATCCGTAATAATCAGGTGATGTGGCGTAACAGTTATCTCGCACAACGCCTCCAAAATGCGTTAAGACCGTTCGAATTACAGTCAATCTCATAAATCGTTTATCTGATGATCTCTTGCAGAAAATCACATTTTCATCGTAGGGGCGAGGTTACCCTCGCCCAGAAAGTAAACGTGCTTCTAATCGAGAGGAGAAACCCCGACCATACAACTGATTTATGAGATACGCGCTACTAACATTTCTATAGTTCGAAATCCATTAACGAGACAACACACATATCTCTACAATATAGGAGATTATATGAAATTAACTATTTTAGTTCTGATCATTTCAATGCTGTTTTTGACAAATTCTTCTACCTTTGCTGTCGTTAAACTACCACGTGTTTTTGGAAACAACATGGTTATGCAACGGGATATGCATGCTCCTATTTGGGGTTGGGCAGTTGAAGGTGAAGAAATAACTATAACCCTAAAAAAACAGGATAATTCTGAAGTAATCCATAATGAAACTGTAAGTGCAAATGAAAAAGGTAAATGGAAAGTTGTTCTACCTCCTAATCCTTCGGGTGGTCCTTATACACTCACTGTTGTAGGTAGCACTACGCTTGAACTTACAAATATCCTATTTGGAGAAGTGTGGGTTTGTTCTGGACAGTCAAATATGCAGTGGACGGTAAACGCATCTAATAATAGTGAGGAGGAGATTGCAGCAGCAGATTATCCCAATATCCGTTTGTTTCAAATTCCCAACATCTCTTCCGGACTACCGAAATTGGATGTTAACGCTGAATGGAGAGAAACGACTCCAGATGCAATCAGACATTTCTCCGCCGTGGCATACTATTTTGGTAGACACCTATACAAAGAACTTGACATACCAATTGGATTAATTAACACTTCTTGGGGTGGAACACGGATTGAACCATGGACACCACCAGAGGGATTTGCCTCTGTCCCCGCACTTTCATCAATTTCTGAAGAACTTGCAGATATCGACAAGAACTATCGAATGCAGCTTACCGAAAAGATCAACGATATTGAGGTATGGATTGAAGAAACACGTGAAGCATTAGAAAGTGGAGACGTAATTCTTCAGATGCCTGAGATTGTTCATCCATTGACTCCTCACCAAAGACCAACTGCCCTTTATAACAGTATGGTACATCCATTTGTGCCTTATGCAATTCGTGGAGCCTTGTGGTATCAGGGTGAATCAAACATGGGTGAAGGTATGTTGTACCATGAAAAGATGAAGGCACTGATAAACGGATGGCGTAAAGTTTGGGAACAAGGAGATTTCCCATTCTATTTTGTTCAACTTGCACCACATAACTATAGCGGTGACCGACATGATCCAACTCGGCTTGCAAGGTTTTGGGAAGCACAAGCTGCGACAATGGCATTACCAAACACGGGTATGGTGGTAATAACTGACGTAGGCAACATTAGAGATATTCACCCGAAAAACAAACAAGATGTTGGTTTAAGACTTGCATTGTGGGCACTTGCGAATGACTATGATAAAACGGATCTTGTTCATTCTGGTCCTCTTTATAAGTCAATGGAGGTTGAAGGCAGCAAAATCAGGCTAAGTTTTGACCATGTTGGTGGTGGTTTGATGTCACGAGATGGTGAATCTCTAACATGGTTCCAAATTTCTGGTGATGATCAACAATTTGTTGAAGCAGTTGCAGAAGTTGAGGAAAATACGGTGATAGTATCAAGTGATTCGGTTGAGTCACCTGTTGCTGTTAGATTCGGTTGGCATGAACTTGCAGAACCAAACTTGGTGAATAAGGAAGGACTACCTGCTTCACCATTCAGAACAGATTCGTGGTAAGGGTAGTGTCATAACATAATAAGTTCGGTTTCCTATCCACACGAGTCTAAAAAATCTGATTTACCAAACTTGCGTTATAGGACAGAGTCCAATAACGAGACAACACACATCTCTACAATATAGGAGATAACATGAAACTAACTATTTTTGTTCTGATCATTTCAATGCTGGTTTTGGCAAATACTTCTACCTTTGCAGACGTTAATCTGCCGCATATTTTTGGAAACGACATGGTCATACAACGGGATATGCCTGCTCCAATTTGGGGTTGGGCTGCAGAAGGTGAAGAAATATCTGTTTCATTAAGTCGGCAGGATAATGCTGAAGTTATCTATACGGATACAGTGAAAACTGATGAAAAAGGTGATTGGAGAACGACACTGCCTGCCACACCAGCAGGAGGACCCTATACCGTAAAAGTTGTTGGCAGTAACACAGTAGAATTCACAAATATCCTTTTCGGTGAAGTGTGGGTATGTTCTGGACAGTCAAATATGGCGTGGACAGTAAATGGATCAAATAATAGTCGGGAGGAGATTGCTACCGCTAATTATCCTAATATCCGTTTGTTTCACATACCAAGGGTATCTTCTGGATTACCTTCTACTGATGTACATGCAGAATGGAGACCTACTTCTCCAGATTCTGTCCGACATTTTTCTGCAGTAGCATACAACTTCGGTAGACATATCCATAAAGAACTTGATGTACCTGTAGGATTGATTAACACATCTTGGGGTGGTACACGTATAGAAGCTTGGACTGCACCTGAAGGCTTCAGTTCTGTGCCAGCACTTTCATCAATCACTGAGGAAATCAAAGATATAGATAATAACTATCGATCTGAACTTTCTCAAAAGATTTTGGAGATTGAAGAATGGATAGCAGAAACACGGGACGCATTGGAAAATGATAAGACCATTTTCAAGATGCCAGAAAACTTTCACCCACTGACTCCCCAAGGTAGACCCACGGCACTCTATAACAACATGATATATCCACTCGTGCCTTATGCAATACGCGGGGCACTTTGGTATCAAGGTGAATCTAACATGCGTGAAGGTATGGTGTATCATGAAAAGATGAAAGCACTCATTAATGGTTGGCGCGAAGTGTGGGAACAAGGAGATTTTCCATTCTATTTTGTTCAACTCGCACCGTGGGGTGGATATGATAGGAATGATCCAACACATTTACCCAAAATATGGGAAGCACAAACCGCTACATTGGCATTACCCAATACTGGCATGGTCGTAACAACTGACATTGGTAACGTCAAAGATATACACCCTCGGAATAAGCAGGATGTCGGTTTGAGACTTGCATATTGGGCACTCGCAAATACTTATGGGAATGATGGAATTGTATATTCAGGTCCACTCTACAAATCAATGGAAGTAGAAGGGGATTCAATCCGTATCAGTTTCAAGTATACGGGTAGTGGATTAGTATCACGAGATGGTGAACCGTTGTCATGGTTCCAAATAGCAGGTGAAGATCAGCAGTTTGTAGATGCAGTTGCAGTCATTGATGGCGACACGGTGGTTGTATCAAGTGATACTGTTAAAGCACCTGTTGCAGTACGATTGGGGTGGAATCAGATTGCAGAACCGAACCTGATGAATAAAGAAGGTTTACCTGTATCCCCATTCCGAACCGATTCGTGGTAATAGTATTGTCGCAGCTTGATAAGTGCGGTCTGTAACCGCACTTTCTTCAAAATAACTGAATAGACAATCTGTCTATGCCGACAATGCAGCAAATATTGCCTTAATGTAACCGACAGAGTATGCTAAACCAACATTGCCTTCCAATTTTGGAATGTGGTCAGCATTGATACAACCATCAAAACCAACTTTTTGAAGTTCTCGCACTATTTTGAATATGTTCATATCTCCGTCGTCAAGGAGAGTTTCCTCAAATGCACCTGCTGTTGCAAGGCTGCCGCGTACATTCCGCAGATGCACCATAAAGATACGACCTTTTCGTCCATAGTTATTGATCTCATCAAGCACGATGGGGCTGCCACCAGCCTCTGCACGAGTGCCGCAACAATATAAATAGCCGACATTTTTGCTTGGAAATGCATCAATAACACGATGAAAACCGAGACTTCCTAAAGGCGTATCTGGATTCGGAACATCTGATGGATGTATTGCGAGTTTTATATCATACTCATCAGCGATGGGTACTAAGGCACCGTAGACTTCACAAAAACGTTTCCACCATTCATCAAGTTCTTCTCTTGTCGGTGTATCGGGTGGATTTTTTGTTGCAGCCCGACTTTCACCTCGTGAAATATACCCACCACGATGTACTGCTTGGTACCGTGTCATCAAGTAGTCGAAGGTATCACCCCAGAATCGTTGTCGGGCAATCGGAACACCTGCTTCAGCGAATACCTTAAGTGCGTTGCATGTATTTTCTAATTCCGTTTCTCCATCAGGTTGTCCCTTCATAAACTTCTCTGTGATATTAGGGAGTGTCACTCTATTAATATCCAATCCGTAGGAACGGATAAGTTTTTTCATTTTGAGCAATTCGTCTAAATCTGGATATCCTTGTTCTTTCACACTAGGAAATGACCCACCATTGCCAAAATCAATGCAATCAGCACCGAGTTGTGTAACTTGCTTTAGATATGTTTCCGATAGACCACCGTCCCAAACAGAAATCTTCATTTTTTCTCCTCTACAAAGGTAATGACACCGGTTGTCCTGTTTCAACAGATTGATATGCGGCTAATGCGATTTCAACGGCTGCGCGACCATCAACACCTGTTATTGGTGGTGTTGTATCGTTGCGAATTGCATCAACGAACACACGAATTTCCTGTTGAACGGGTTGTGGTACTTTGATATCTCCTATTCGGATACTTCTTCCTTCACCTTCAAAAGGTTTGATCTGAATAGATGCATCACCACCCCATATTTGTGGGAAGTAAATGGAACCTTTCTCACAGTCAACTCGTCCACCGTATCCTCCAACAGCTGAAGCATGGCTTGAATGTAACAATCCTACGGCTCCGTTTTCAAAGTTGAGTGATGCCAACACAACATCAGGATAGTCAGTATCTTTCTGGACGTAATTTCCACCTGCCCCATATACTGAAGTAACATCACCACATGTCCACCGCAGGAAGTCAATCTCGTGTGCATTGATTTCCATGAGACTGCCACCGGATTTAGCGCGTTCTAATCGCCATGGTGTCCGGTGTCCACCACCCCACGGACCACCTATACGATGTACCATCATATTAGCAGGTGCCCCCAATTCTCCACTATGGACAATTTCACGGACTTTGGAATGTGTGGCATGGTATCGACAAACCAACCCAATTGTCAGTTTCACGTTATTTTTAGATGCAGCATTTATCATGGCATCACAATCGTCTAAGGTTGGTGCCATCGGTTTTTCAGAAAAGACATGCTTACCAGCATTCGCAGCATCAACCGCCATCTGTGCATGTAGGAATGGAGGTGAAGCGATAAGGACTGCTTGAATGTCATCATTCGCGAGAAGTTCATTGTAATCAGTTGTATAATCAGTATCAAGGTTTTCAGCAAGTGTTTTTGCCAATTCCTCTTGTAAATCACTGACGCAGACTACTTCTATCCCTTCAACAGCATTCGCGCCATTTGCGAGACTTCTACCCATTCCTCCACATCCAATGACACCAATCCCAACATTTTCCATAGTCTTTACCTCCGTCTTGCTTTTATTTGTCCCCATGTTACGCTCAACTTATTTGATGTAGGACTTACATCTAATCCTTCAGCATTCATATTATTCTTTACTTCTGCAGCAGTCAAAGCTCGGTCATAGATACGGAATTCGTCAATATACCCTTGAATAGCATCAGCATTAACTCCATCCGATCTGTCTCCTATTCCCAACAAGAGTCCGCCTTTTGTTATAGTCCCAGCCGCTACTGCATGCTTTATCTCCATTTTTCCATTAACATAGTAGTGTGCTTCTGACCCATCATAAGTACCAACGATATGTATCCATTCATTAAGCGGTATATCTTCCTGAATCAGATGTTGAGCGGCTTGTGTTGCGTTAGCATTTACTTTTACAAAAAAGCCGTGCCGATTGTCGTCATCATCATAATACAGCGTTACAACTTTAGTATTTGCAGGCATGTCATCAAGTGAAATAATACGATTCCAACTGTCGTCTAATGCGTTGATTTTAACCCAACACTCCATTGTGATTTCTTCCCAATCACGGTTGATTCTCGGTGGATCAGAATCCTCAACAAATAAGTAATCATCAACACCATCAAGCAGTATACACTCTCCCACGACACAATCACCGGCAGGCGCAAGTTCGGGGTCACCATCAATAGTTGCTACCAATTCAGTAAGTGTATCTTCTGCCTGTTTTTGTATATCCACTGTATCACTATCAAAAGACCAATATGCAACTAAACCGTCCAGAACCGCACCCTTTGCTGCAACTGCAGGTTTCGCAAATATTGTGAGTACTACAGTAAGCAACAAAACTGCATAATAAAATATACTTTTTGTGTACATGATGTCTCCTTTACTTGAGTCGTTATGTTGAAATTATACTCTATATCCAACAAGTAATTGATATTCACAAATTGTTTGATCAAGAAACACAACATAGATCCTCAAACAGCATTTACACACTACGGTTTAGGTGTTCAATTTTCAATCTTAATTGATGAGATTGAAAAATCTAAATCCTGTTGCATTTCAAGCAAATTCGGTAATTCTATTTTCTTATGCTTTGGATCAATGTGGATGGGCAGCCTAATTCCTTCAAAATCAGGTTTTCCATATAACATAACCTCTGTACTAACTGAATGATGTTCTGCTTTTCTAACTATACGGATGGATGAGATAGGAGTATCAAAACCAAAAGATTCCAGGGATTTGTTCAGATTTGCATTATCTGAATCTATAGTTAATTTCTTGCCCTTAAAGTCAATTTTCTCATAGCATTCAACTGTGATATTCTGGGTGTTATATTCAGTATTTGTATGCATTTTTTGGTCTCCTTTATGATATATTTTGGTCAGTTTGATAACTTATCCTATAGGTATAACGCGTTTAAAAGATTCAGAGTTTTCAGAGTCAGACGGAATTTTGTAGAATTTTTGAGTGTGCTGTGAACCTATATATACACTGGTTTCGAAGGCTATTTATGACCTAATATGTCAGGAATGACTCTGAAAATTCGGCTATTATTACCAAACATTACGTCTTTGGTTTTGAGACACGAGTAATGGCAGTTTATTTATTAGAAAGGGTATTACAATTGATCTTGTGGAAGGATCTGTACAAGAAATATGAATGTAAAACCCTTTCTAAATGTTCTTGCTATATCTCAGTTCTATAGTACATCACGCATTGCACGACGACGTGCATCGACTTGTTCACGTTCAGCATCGGCATCAGTATCCTGATCATAAGGTTGTTCAGGTATGACAGAGATATATTGTGATGCTTCTCCCTTACGCTTAAATATCCGGAAATAGTCAAAACGTGTTAATGTTGGCGGGATATTACCGGGACAGAGCGAATGCAATCCTACCTGAACTCTTGGACCCATTGCAACACGTGCTATTCCTACCCCCTTCCAATGAATACCGTCGTCACTGGCAAAAGAAGAGAACTGATTTCCACGACGTTCCAAACGGAGAAATAACTCACGTACATTACGCATGCCGCCACGTCCTTGCAGATGGAATCTTCTGTTGACATGACGTTCAAATCTGACATCTCCTCTAAAGGCATGAGGTCCGGATGTTTTTTCGAGACGTAGGAACTGATTTTCATTTTTCCAAATAATCAGTCCACCGTGTTCACGGAGTTGTGGTGAGATTCGCATCCGGGTTTCAATTGCAAAGTCCTCAGATACTTCCATCAGTAGACGGGGAGCAGTCATATCTCCACCTCTGCCGTTTGGACCGTGCCATAAATCTTGTCCTGGATCTGTCCGCATTTCAAGGTACCCTTGACGTTCAGTCCAGCCACCGCCTCCCTGAGGATCTTCCCACTTCCATTCAGGACGCATATCATTGCCAATAAACTCATCTTCAAACACCATCTCTGTGAATTCTCCTGAAGATGACCAACCTTCAATCTTTATAGCAGAGATTGAATCTCCAAAACTCTGTGGTAGCAGATGTAGATTAGGTAGTTCCTTTTTGAACTCAGATGCTTCCATGCGGATATGCAACTTTTGTCCTTCAAATTCAGGGTGTTCATAAAAAACTACTTCAGCACCATCGTGGGGAAAATCAGGTCCTTTAAACATACGGATAGAGGAAATTCTGTCTTCAAACCAGGTGCCGCCTTGAGGTGTTCGTAGGTTTGCTATATCACGCAAGATTGTGATCTTTTTACCTTTAAACTCTGCATGTTCATAACACTCAACTATAATTGGTATCGTCCCCCATTCGGGACCCACGACATCAATTGTAGAACCGAAGTTGATGGAAGAAACTCTATCAGCAAAATTGAATGCTACATCATGTAGGTTTGGATAGAATCCAGGTCCAAGTGCGAGTTTTTTTCCTTTATAGTTGGCGTGCTGGTAAAGAATTGCCTTGTAATTTGGACTTCCAGAAAAATTTGGTCCTTTAAATACTCGCAGTGAGGATATATTGTCTTGAAATCCAATACGTCCGGTATGTGGGACAGGTTCTAAGACATAACCCATCCTACCACGAAAGTTTACGTGTTGAAATACTTCAACGATAAGCCTCGGAATTACTACTGGCATTTTATTCTCCTATATGTTGGATTTTTAACAATAGTTCAATTATATATATAGTAAAATTCGTAATTACTTGGACACTTTGGTAGGTTCGGTTTCTTAACCGAACCATAAGCGTCAGTTTAGCGAGGAACGTTAGTGCTTATGATACACCTTTCGCCCCTCTGGGGCTAAGATTAGAAATGTATCACGTGTTCTATACACCTGTCGTCCCGCTGGGACTTAGTTTCCATGTCGGAGGTTGCTTTGCTCACTCCGACCTACGGGACTGTATGTAACAATGCGGGTGAGGCGACCTCGCCTCTACAAATGTAAGAGGCGCAATGAATTGCGCGACTACAAACGCATCTCCTCCTTAAATTGACGCTAATGGCAGAATGCGCGTTTGGCATTCTGCATTGGTTAGGAACCGCACCTACCAAGGCGTGTGAACATATTTTGGATTTCACTATAATCGGTGAGTAGCATAATAGGCTATACAAATATAGTGTCGCTAACCTCCTATAGTTGCTTCATATATTTGCGCATACCCACTTCTATCCGATGTATAAACAATATAGTTTCCATCCGGACTAAATGATGGGTGCGGATGCGTATGTTGTGGTGCATAGACCGAAATCGGTCCGTTTGCATAAGGAAAAGGTCCGTTCCAATGTTCACCGATACTGGAGGCATTTGGATAACAAACCGTTTTTGGTTCACCTTTCTCATCAAGTGGATCAAATGTAATAATACCTATATCTGGAAAATTCGTATCTGCAACCATCATTGTTCCATTAGGATTACAAATTGCGTGCCATGCATTAAATGTTGCGACTTGACGTTCTTTACCTGTATCAACATTGACACATCTCACACCGCGATTCCAATCAACGAAAGCAAGTTCACGCGTGCCCGGAATCCATGTTTCATGTGTAATCCATTCGTTCTTTTCAACATTCCGTGCATATAGACGACGGTTTCCTGTTCCATCTCGGTTAATCACCCATACTCGGTCAGTAAGTGGACCCGCATAATAGAGTAGATTTGGATCATCGGGACAAAACTGCAGGTGTCCGATACTATCTCTTTGTAGAATAATATTATACTCACCGCTATCCGTATTGACAATGGCAAGTGCAGATTCCTTCCCAACATTGAATCGGACCGCCCACCATTTGTCATCGTGGCTAAGTGCTGTCGTTCCCATCGCAGCACCGACCATGCCCTTCTCACGCATTTCTGTTGCATCAAAGTTGACCAACTCACATGCATCCAAAGTATCCAAGTCAAGTCGCCACCCGCTTGTACCTGCGGTAAAAAAGACATATTTACCATTGCGCGATGGATGCACTGACCATTCGCTTATATCAGGTCTATCGGTTAATTGCTTCAGTTGACCAGTGTTCCGTTCTTCTGCAAAAATCTGTGGAGAACCAGTTCGGTGCGAAACAAATATTAACCGATTCATTGCGTTGTCATACGCTGGAATAATAAAGAATGGATGATGGTGATGGGCAGATGTCCTCGTCACTTGTCTGATAGGTATTCCTGTACGTCTATCGTAAAATGAACGAGATTCAGCTGGATAAACGGTACCTATTCCCATCTATCTATACCCTATGTAGAACATCCTGGATGTCTAAATTCTTCCGTCAAATTGGTATTATTCTTCAAATGCAGCATCAAAAGCGACAGCAGATGGTTCGAAATCGTATCCTTTTACAGCACTACATGCTTCGCTTGCGCCGTGCTCACGATCCATACCACTATCTTCCCATTCTATGGAAAGTGGACCATCATAGCCAATATCGTTGAGGGCACGGATAATCTCTTCAAAATCTATTTTTCCACGACCGATAGATCGAAAATCCCAGTAACGTTTTGAATCGCCGAAGTTGAGATGTCCACCAAATACCCCGGACAACCTTGCTGTATCTGACCACCATACATCCTTCATGTGAACGTGATAAATGCGATCACTGAGTCGTTCAATAAATGCTACATAATCAACACCTTGATATCCAAGATGGCTTGGATCGTAGTTGAAACCGAACGTTTCTCTACCATCAAGTGCTTCTATGGCGCGTTCTGCAGTTACGATGTCAAATGCGATTTCTGTGGGATGTACTTCAAGACCGAACTTTACACCTACTTCATCAAACACATCAAATATAGGATTCCAACGGTCTGCAAAATCTTGAAACCCAGCGTCAATTTGCGTGCCATCAACTGGAGGAAATGAATAGAGTAAGTGCCAAATAGAACTTCCGGTAAAACCGTTGACAACATCAACACCGAGTTTTGCGGCGGCGCGTGCTGTATTCTTCATCTCTTCTGCAGCGCGTTCTTGAACACCAGCAGGATCACCATCCCCCCATATTTGCTCTGACAGAATACCTTGATGTCGGCTGTCAATATTATCACAAACTGCTTGACCAACAAGGTGATTACTAATTGACCATACTTTCAATCCGTATTTTGCGAGTAGGTCATGTCTTCCTTGACAGTAACTATCGTCAGAGAGAGCCTTGTCTGTTTCAAAATGGTCTCCCCAACAAGCGAGTTCTAAACCGTCATAACCCCATTCACTCGCTTTCTTTGCCAAATCTTCAAGTGTTAAGTCCGCCCACTGTCCTGTAAACAGAGTAACAGGTCTTGCCATATTCCTTCTCCTTTATTCTTATAAGTTATGTGAGTTTGAAAAATTGATATATAAACTTCATTTTCATAAAATCTTATTCTTATAAACTTGGTAGGTGCGGTTTCCTAACCAATGCAGAATACCAATGTGTATTCTGTTATAGGCATGAATTTAAGAACATGTCTTTTGTGGTAGTTTCTTGGTCTGACCGACTTTAGACTACACCTTTCGCACCGCTGGTGCTTTGGGTTTTTGTTGTATTAGGTGCTACACACCTTCCGCACCGCTGGTGCTGAAATAGACTTGCTAAGCCTCGGAGAGGCGAAAGGTGTATAGTAAACGTTGATCCTGCTAATGGCAAGCCCCAGAGGGGCGAAAGGTATATCAGATGCACTAACGTCCCTAACTAAATTGACGCTTAGGGTGAGGTTTCCTAACCTCACTTGTTCACAGTGTTTATAAAATCGAAAAACCACTATAAATCTTATGCTGGTGGTGTATACTTTGCATCAACCCACGCCCGTTGTTTTCCACTTTCCACAGCAGTATTGATAAAGTGTACGCCGCGTGCTCCATCTTGTACCGTTGGATAATCGGTGTCAAATTCACCAGGACTTTCACCAGCGATCTTTGCTGCCATAGTACGTGATGCGTTGACATATATGTTAGCGAATGCTTCTATAAATGCTTCAGGATGTCCAAACGGAATCCGAGAGTTGTGTTGCGCTATCTCTGCCAGATAATCATTACCGCGTTTATATACCTGTTCCGGACCATCTGGGAATCGCACATAAAGATAGTTCGGGTTTTCCTGATGCCATTCTAATGATGCCTCCGTCCCATATACACGTATTCGCAGATTATTTTCTTCACCTACCGAGATTTGTGAGGCATATAATACACCGCGAACACCTTCCTCATAATGAACAAGTAGGTTCCCATCGTCCTCTAACAAACGTCCATCAACAAAGGTTGTCATGTCGGCACAAACTTCTTCCATTTCAAGACCCGTGATATAGTGTGCTAAGTTTTCTGCGTGTGAACCGATGTCTCCAATACATGAAGATGCACCTGCCTGTTTTGGATCTGTCCGCCAGACTGCTTGCTTTGCACCATCGTTTTCCAAGAAGGTTGAGAGCCATCCCTGTGGATATTCAACGACTATTTTGCGTAATGTGCCGAGTTTTCCTTCTTTGACAAGTTCGCGTGCCTGTTTGACCATCGGGTAACCCGTATAATTGTGCGTCAGGGCAAATATTACATCGTGAGACTGGACAAGATTACACAAAGATTCTGCGTCCTCAACCGTTGTAGTCATCGGTTTATCGCAAACAACATGGAATCCTGCTTCTATAAATGTCTTTGCAACATCATAATGAACATGATTAGGCGTAACGATTGAAACGAAGTCAATTCGTTCTCCTTCAGGGAGTTGACTTTCCTTTTCTGCCATCTCTTTGTACGAACCGTAGACACGGTTATCGTCAAGATAAAGTTCTACTCCCTGCTGTCGTGACTTCTCTGGTGAGGATGAAAATGCCCCAGCAACAAGGTCTATCTCCCCATCAAGTGCGGCAGCCTTTCGATGCACAGCTCCAATAAACGCATCAGGTCCGCCGCCTACCATTCCATAACGTATTTTCCTACCAAGTGGCATATTGTGTATCCATTCCTTATTTGTAGTGCGTAAAACAACGCACGTAGTTGTATAATTTCTGTATCCTATAATTATGTCATGTTTCTTCTTATATTTCAAGGTATTTTGCAATTGAGTCAACAGTTTTTTGTCTGAATCGCGGAAGACGCTGAAGACGCTGAAAAGACCTCTTCGTTCAGTGTGTTCTGTGCTTCAGACATTTTTTGTCTGAATCGCGGAAGGGAAAGAGGTATTCAACGTCTTTCGCGTATTCAGTGCGTTCAGCGATTCTAATAACTAAAAACCAAATCTACATAAAATCTATTGGGTATCTATTGTTCCACTTCTTTGATTAATTTCACTTCTCATACCACTATCCGTTAAACTATAGCAAACTATAACATCATTTCGAAATGAAAACTTTTTATTTACAGAAAATTACGCATATTATCATCACAACAGGAGCATTAGCATAAACCATGTCAAACGAAAACAAAGAAATCCAGAACGAAGATCAGAAGAATCCCGATGTTGAAGCAAAGTTAAAAAAAATGGAAGGGATACTTGACAATTTGTTAGACGAACAAATAGAAATAGGCGAAAGTGTCAAGAATGGCAATTATGATGTTGAGAGATCCAAAGATCTAACCCCATGCATAAACAACACCGTGAAAATCATTAACGCATGCAACACCTACATGAGACGCAAGAACATCCAAGAACAAGGATACGACTCCAGCGTCCGCATGTCAGACAAGAATTCAAAGCGGCAACAACAAGCATCCCAAACCGATCAAGAATCGCAGGAACTCTCACATCTACATTCAGATATGGAAGAGATCCAAAAAGCACTTCCACCGCCCAAAAAAGAGGAAAATGAGGATAAAGTAAATGATGAGGATAGTGATGAAACGAAAGAAAAGAAAGTGATAACCAGACCAGCACCCAATATCATCACACCGTCCAAAACCCGACCGCCCATTATCACATATAATCCGAATGGATTCCAACCGTATGGACAAATGCGTGACCTATTCAAATCCCACGAACCCATCAAAATCGCAAGTGGCACTTATGACGCAGGCAAAACTTACAGCTGCGTCGCTTATATGGACATGTTAGCAAGACAATATCCCGGTGCAAGACTCACATTCATTCACCGCTATCTCAACAGAGTCTATCGTAA
>JAJEAG010000055.1 GCA_022824265.1 Candidatus Poribacteria bacterium
CGTACCAAAACCGTACCAAAAAACGAAAACTGGTACGGTTTGAAGGAAACAAAATTCAGAGAACTGGAGATAAAAAACGAGGTATATACCAGTATCTTATACCATTTCTAATTGACAAATTGTCATAATGTCCTATAGGTCAGGTTGAGGAACGAAACCCGACAGGACACTCTAAAAAGTCGAGTATCGCAGTGTTTACAGTTATTGTGACATACTACAGTCTATCTCATAAATCGTTTACTTGATCTCTTGCCAAAAATCACATATTCATCGTAGGGGCGAGGTTGCCTCGTCCCAGAAAGATGACTTCTAATCGGGCAGGGAAACCCCGCCCCTACAAGTAATTTATGAGATACGTTCTAATTAATCACAATATGTTATAGTGCTTTGTCAACATATTATTGTCCGCCTCGATTCGGAGGTCGCACGGACCGATGAGTTGCTATGGTAGTATGGAACTCCGATCCCCGATCCTTTCAAACCCATCGTTTTTCACTTGACTAAACAATAGTTATGATATGTCATTAACATCCATACGAAGTTAATGCATTTTAAAATCATGTAAATTACAAAGGAATAAAACTATGAAAAATAAAGTACTCGGTTGGGTGAAAGTTGCCGAGTTAAGCGAAGTGCCTGAGGGACAACCGAAGGCAATTAAGATGGGTGAAGGACGCAGCATTGCCCTCTTTAATGAAGATGGAAAGATATATGCAACTGATAACCAATGTCCACATATGGGTTATCCGTTGACACGAGGCACAATCCGAAATGGTATTCTGACATGTGATTGGCACCGCCGCAGCTTTGATTTAGAAGGTGGCGGCTGTTTCCACGTGGAATGTGATGATCTACGAACATTTCCTGTAGATATCAGAGGTGATGAAATTTGGATTGAACCCGGCGATATGACCTACCGCCGCGCCGAAGAACATAAGAAGTTGCTCCGAGAAGGTCTTTTAAGTGAAGACCGATGGACAATGTCCAAAGCAATTGCGCTGTTGCTTAAAGGTGGTGTCCCAGAAGAAGAGGTGATGGGAGCAATTCTTGAACACGTCGCACGACACATTCCCAGTGCTCACGGGTCAGAAGGTGGAGAGGATGTCTCCAAACTTATAAATGGACTCAGAGTTGGAAGTCGGTATGAAGGTGAAGATAGACTAATCGCAGTCACCACCGCTGCATGTTCTGCTGCAGGAGAAGCACGTCAACGGCTTGAGGTAGTACCACTCCCTGAACCCGTTACATGGGAAAAGATAAGCCGTTGGGTCCGTATCTTCTCTTACGAAGGACAAGCTGGTCGCATTGAACGATGTCTATTTACTGCCTATCATAAAGGCGATGAAGACAAATTACGTCCGTTGTTGTTTGAATGTTCTGTGGAACCCAATTTTATTGACAATCCACAAATACCGCTTTATGTGAGTTACCTTTCTGAAGTCGTTGATGAATTCGGGTGGGACCGTACAGCTGACCTGTTCTTCTATCTCGGTGCAGACCTTGTAGGACACCATCCAGCAGACCCAGAACGGTACCGTAGAGATGCTATCAATCTGATGAAAGAGATGCTACCTTCCATTGAAAGTACCGCATTAGAACGCACCAATAAATTCGATGAAGATGCATTTGTGGAAGCACTTACCAGTGTCAATCTCCAACGTTCCTTTGAGGAAGTTCAAGCTGTCATAGCTGATGGTGTCAAATTAGATAGAGTTATTACGACACTTGTGTTGCTTGCAGCGGATAGGATGGCGAACACACCTGTTAATGTAGATGCGGGTTGGTGGAACTTAACAATGGAACTTAACCTTGCGTCTTCTCTACGGAGTGCACAGCAGATAGGTGGTAACCTTGTCGCAGCGAAGGGTTTATTCCACGTTGCATGGCAAATCTTTGCTGACCGATGGATCAATATCACCTCACGACCCCTAAGCGAACCGTTAAGTGACGAAAAACTTAATGTCGCAAATGAGGATGAAGGTATAAAACTAATTATTGGGACAATCGAGTCGCTCAACGTGCAAGATGTGGGACCACAAGTACTTGGGTACCTTAATTCTGGTTATTCCGGAGAACGTCTTATAAAAGAGATAGGGCATTCAGTGCTATGGGATGATACAGGTAGTGAAGTCCTACCAACTTTACGTACCGTCTTTGAAGAATGGCAGCACGCAGAAGGACATCCCGCACAACCTCAGTTATTAGTCGGTTTAGCAAGGTATGTTACAGATATCCGATCCAATACTGATAACAAATCTGCTGCTACCACTGCAATGAATTTTGCAGAAGGTAGGACAACGATTGAGGTATTTGAGGAATAATATCCAATGCCCCAAAACACTTGGCACTTTCCACGCACAGAATATATTGAAGCAGTAAATAAGGGAGACGCGAATCTGGTTAAGTCCTTGTTGGTAGATAACAAGGAACTTCTTGAGTTCATTGATGAACCTTGGTTCGCTTTTGATTCTCCTGCTGTTGTGTTTGCCGCTTCAATGGTCAATCGTCCGCTTGTGCAAGTGCTACTTGATGCAGGGGCGGATATCAATGCCAAGAGTTCTTGGTGGGCAGGTGGAACCACAGCACTACAGCACACAGCAGGTGCGATGCTCGGATACAACAAGGAATTAGCTGAGTATCTAATTGAACGCGGTGCAATTATTGACGCACACGCGGCAGCTGGCTTAGATATGCTTGAAACGCTTGGGGATTTGATTCGTGAAGATCCTGAAGTAGTCAACGCACCGGGAAGCGATAGCATGTCCCCATTACATTTTGCAGCAACTCCCCGCATTGCTGAATTGCTACTAAAACACGGCGCAGACATAAATCTGCGTGACCGTGACCACTGGGGAACTGCTGCACAATGGACAATGCGAAGACGACCTGAAGTATGTCGATACCTACTTGACCAAGGGGCAGAAGCGGATGTTGTCCTTTATTGTGTAATGGGTGATGTAGAACGCGCAAAGCAAGAATTTCATAAGAATCCTGAACTCCTTAGGCTAAGGATCAATATGAATGCACCTGAAGGCTACATCATACCTCCGTTGAAACCGTCCAAGTCTAAAACTGAACAGATAAAGGTTGTTCCCGGTGGACATGTATATGTATATCAGGTTGGACCGACTATGCCGCTGCTTGAGATTGCACTTCAATCCAAGCAACCAGAGATCGTTGATCTACTCATTGATTCAGGATATGAGATCAACTTACGAGACTGGTATATGTTGGTTGGACAAGGACCTAAACGGTTTGATGCATTGTTAAAAAGCTTTATAGCCAAAGGTCGTGATATCAACGCACTTCAAAAGCATAGACGTGGGATGTGGTCACCGTTACATTGGGTCGCACAACGCGGGTTAACGAATGGCGTTGCCTGTTTATTGAAGAACGGTGCTGACCCAAATGTAACTGATGACAAAGGACAAACTCCTTTACACTTTATTGCTCAAAAAGGTGTTGGTAAAAACCAAGCGGAGTTACTGATTGAACACGGTGCAGATGTCAATACACGTGATGATGCCGGACATACACCGCTTGATTATGCTAAGAAAGCAAAGCGGAAAACAGTTGCTGATTTTCTGTCAAAATTAGAGACGAAAAGCGGCAATAACTGACATTTAAGTCGGAGCGAGCATAGCGACCTACGACATGCACACTAAGCCTCGGAGAGGCGAAAGGTGTATAGTAAACGTTGATACTCCTAAGAGCAGCCCCAGAGGGGCGACAGGTGTATCATAAGCACTAAAATTACGCAATAAATTAACGCTTATAGCGTAGAACAAAGTGAAACCCAACAGATTGAATTGATGAAAACACACGCATCTTCGGTTAGAACAATCGTCTCCTGCCGTTGATGTAATAGGAGAAGTATATAATGTTATCAGAAAATGGAAATTTCGTTAAAGTCGCTGCCCGTAATGATATAGCAGAGGGAAAACCGAGGGCAGTTAGAGTTGAAGGGCATAGTATTGCCCTATTTGAACATGAAGGCAATGTTTACGCAACAGACAATCAATGTCCACACATGGGCTATCCACTCATAAGAGGACATGTCAAAAGAGGTGTGTTAGCATGTGACTGGCATGGATGGAGTTATGATATGGAAGGCGGTGGGTGCTTCACCGGTGGTTGTGATGACCTCGCCACATTTCCTGTTGAAGTCCGAAATGGAGACATCTACATAGATGTTGAAAGTGGTGGAAAGAAGCGCGATGACGCACATTTTCTGTTATTGAAAGAAGGGCTATTTTCACAGGACAGTTGGACTCTTTCCAAAGCTATTGCCATTATGTTAGCGAAAGGTGTTTCTGAAGATGAAACTTTAGAAATAATGGTCAAGCACATGGTGCGGCATATTTCAACAGGCCAAGATGCACGAAGCGGTGGCGGACGAATCGCAACGCTGATGCACGGAATTAAGGTCGCGCACATGTATGAGGCTGAGGACAGACTTATTCCACTGATGATGGCTGCAACGCATGCTGCGGGTAGTCACAATGACCGTCCTGACCGACAACCTTTACCACCACCAGTTGACTGGGAAAAACTCGAAAATTGGATTAAAGTGTTCACAGCTGATAAAGAATGGGAAGGAATAGAAAAATGCCTAATCACAGCAAGAGCGTTAGGTGGACATGAAGATAAATTCATACCGCTCTTCCTTGATTGTGCATCCCAATGGTTTTTCCTCAGCTACTCCAGAAACCTTATTGACCTTTGTCATCTGGCTGAAGTGCTTGAGAAATGGGGATGGGAGTTAACTGGAGAATTAGTATGTAACCTCGGCGCAAAGATACTCGGACAAGGTAGGGGCAGACCCGGTGAACGGCTCCGTGAAGCACTTCAAAAACTGGAAGAAATCGATCATATTTTTGATGAACTGCCACAGGAAAAATCACCTGATGCTGACGTTAACTTTGACGAAGACGAACTATCCGCAGATCTTGTTAGTGGAGATATAGACACTATATTTGATGCTATCACGAAAGTACTTACAGCAGGTGTTCCCATTGACTCAATTGCTACCACTATGGTTATGACCGCTGCTGATAGGATGGCAAGAACACCGGTTAACATGAGTCCGGGTTGGTGGGATTTACAAGAAGAGATGGAAATGGCTGCTAACATCAGAAAACTACTCCGTTTTGGCGGCACGAAAATAGCAGCAAAGGCTCTCTATCATTGCGGATGGAGATTTTACTCAAACCGATGGCTAAACATACGACATCAACCGATTTCAGAGGCGAGAACGACTTCATCCACCAAAGTACTTGATGAAGATATTGCAATTGACGCAATTATTGATGGGATTGAATCTGTCCGCATCCAAGAAATTGGACGACGTACCCGAGAATACCTAAACTCAGGCTGCTCTGCCGAACGGTTGATGCGTGAAATGGGATTATGTATACTAAAGGATGATAGAGGAGACAACCTCCTCAGCAGCATCTATATTGTCTCTAATGAATGGAAAAGGTGCGAGTCACATCCTGCAAGAAATCAACTTATTGTCGGGTTAGCCCGCTGGGCAACGGATATTCGTAGAAATACTGGAAACGACTCTGCTGTGCAAACGGCACACCGTTTTGCCAAAGGCGAGACCGCTACTGAACTTTATGAATAACACAATTGCAGGAAATGTAGTGCGGGGTTTCTGTACCCCGCAATGCGTTTCTTTAGGTTATTGTAGACAGGTTTCGTTCCCCATACCTACCTTTATTTGGCAGTAGCACTGTGGGACACCACAATTCAAATTTTAAGGTGGACAAGATGAATAATAATAATGAATCTTATACAGACGAAAAAGGACGCACTCGGTGGCATATTAACGATGAAATAGCGTTAAGATTTATGGAACTCCATGCCTTCTTGATTATAGCAGATTATCCCGAAGACCATGCCTCACGCTATCCACGTTTAGCACATTCCATTTCTCGTTTTCCAGAATCAGTCGCTGATCTCGTGGAACAAGATCGGCTAATTGAGGAAATCGGTGGAGTAGGGGATATTGTCGCAACTATCATCACCGAATATCTTCAAACTGGCACCTGTTCAAAAATGGACGAATATGCAGGTGACATTCCACGATCAATAACTGAACTCGTTCCTGTTCCAGGGTTAGGAGCGAAAACTATTAAACGTCTGTATGAAGATATTGGGATAGATAGTCTGGTATCGCTCCGCACAGCCATTGATGAAGGAAAACTCAAAGGGTTCAAAGGTATCGGAAAGAAAACTCTTGAAAAAATAGAGGAATACCTTGATGCAAATTTATAATCTGAAGCAATCCTTGATACTCTTCATTTTGAATAATAAGTTAAGGTAAGGTGATGTCAAAATGAAAGAAAAAGAACACACCGATAGACTAACCAACGATGAAATCGCCCAAAAACTGATGGAACTCCATACAATTCTGATTGTCGCTGATTATCCGGAAGACCACGCAGCACGATATCCTCGACTTGCATATACAATCTCTCGCATGGAAGAATCAATATCGGACTTAGTTGCTCAAGGTCGGTTGCAAGATGAAATCTCCGGTGTCGGAGATATAGTCTCAACAATCATCACCGAATATGTAGAAACTGGAACATGCTCAAAATTACAGGAATATGCAAGTGAAATACCGGAAACAATTACTGAACTAATACCAATTCCCGGACTCGGTCCCAAGACGATTAAACTTCTGTATCAAGAGGTAGGTATTGATAGTCTGCAATCACTTCAAAGCGCAATTAATGAAGACAAACTAAAAGGGGTCAAAGGTATCGGTAAAAAAACGATAGAAAATTTTGAGAAATACCTTAATGAAAATCTATAATTGATATTTTTACATAGGTGAAATTATGGCAAGTTCACGAGATACAGGCGAAATGGTCAATGGCAAAAAGCATGGGTATTGGGTAACTTACTACGCCACTGGCGTAAAGCGAAGTGAAGGCAACTACATTCACGGCAAAAAAGATGGAAAATGGATCAATTATCATAAAAACGGAAACAAATCAGGCGAAGCATCCTTCCGCGACGGAAAATATGAAGGTCCTTGTATAACGTATCATGAAAACGGTAATCTCAGATCTAAAGGTGTCTATCCTAAACATGAGGGTAAATCTTATGACGGGAAAAAAGAGGGACCATTTTACGGATACGAAGAAGATGGTGAAACGGTGTGGCTAATCATAACTTATAAAAAAGGTGGTAGTCGCGCGAAACCCGACGAGTATCCCCTTGGAACATGTGAAGTATGTGGTGAAGTAAGACGTTTAAATTGGGGTGATAGCTGCCCAAAATGTGGTGCAGAAATTGACGAGTCAGAAGTTATACCCAATTAACGAGATTTATCTTATACCATTTCCAAATAAAAACTTCTCATTAACAAAAAACGCGTTTGTAGTCGCGCAATTCATTGCGCCTCTTACATAACGTAGGAGCAAGGTTTCCTCACCCATGCAAACAAGACGAATCAGGTTAATTTGGTATTATGAGGTGAAATTATGGCAAGTGCAAGAGATACAGGTGAAATGGTTGATGGTAAAAAACATGGATACTGGATTACCTATTTTGCCAACGGATTAAAACGTAGCGAAGGAAACTTCATTCACGGGGAAAAAGACGGAAAATGGATCCTCTATCACAAGAATGGGAATATATCCAGCGTAGCATATTTCCGAGATAATAAGTACGAGGGCGATTATATATGCTATCATGAAAATGGGAATCGCAAATGGGGTGGTCCCTACAAGAAACATGACGGCACATCTTCCGATGGGAGAAAAGAGGGAGTTTGGCACTGTTGGGAAGAAGATGGCGAAACGGTATGGCGTATCATCACCTATAAAAAAGGTGGTGCCCGCGCAAAACCAGACGAACATCCTTTCGGTGAATGCCACGGTTGTGGCGAAGGTATACGCTCAACGTGGGCAGATAATTGCCCAAGGTGTAACGAACCACTTAACTAATACCATTTCTAAATAATCAGTTCTCATTAACAAAAAACGCGTTCATAGTCGCGCAATTCATTGCGCCTCTTGCATTCTTCACCTAATTGCGAATTCCAGAATCTCATAATGAGACTGCATTTATTAGAAATGGTATTACTTCAGTGTTCTCCGCGCCTTCAGTCCATTCAGCGATTCAGACAAAAAGCAATTCTGACATCACATCGTAGGGGCAGGGTCTTCCCGCCCGTATAGACACCATGTACCCCGTCTCTACTATCAGGACGTGTTGTGGGAGATCAATAACCTTCTGCGTCCTCTGCGTATCTTGCTGCCATGAATACCAAAATTGTATGGGATGGAATAAACGAACAAAAATGGAGCAAAAAAATGCAAAAATCGCGTCACTTTCCTTGTCCTAACTGGATTCATAACGTCACTGTGACGTGCAAAAAGTCACAATTTCCTATGGTATTATACAATATCAAAAACGAACCAAAATGAAATTTTCAAAATTTTCCGAAACCCCTATAAACCCAGACCCAGATAGGCATAACTCCCAAATTCAAAACGAACCAAAAACCGAAAAACACCCTTTTTTGGTTCGTTTTTTAGATGGAGCATAAACCGATGTATTTACAAAAACAGAAAAATCGACAATTGAATACCTCTGAGGAAAAACCACCAATATTTGACAAATCAAATTCAAAAGCGTATAATATAAACAATAACAAGCATGAAGACGATTAATGCGATATTTATACCATTTCTAACATATAATGTCTCTTTTTTGTAGCACAAACTTTATGAAAATTAATTTATTCTTTCGGTAATATTAATGTCCTAATACCTGTAAGCGCGCTGGACTTCAATAGTAAGTTACCGAATTTATTTCTTTATCCTCATTTAGTTTGTGTCCCAAAGGATTACAACTCTAATAACCGTAAATGAGACAATAATTTATAGAAATGAAATTACATATAGTAAGTAACTTATGATTATCATCCGGACAAGTTCCGGAAACAGGAGGCATTAAAAATATGGCTGATTACGCTAATCCAGATGTATTAGTAAGTACGGAATGGGTCGCGGAACACGGCAGTGATGCTGGTATCCGTCTACTTGAAGTTGATGTGGATACCTCCGCTTATGGAGAAGGACATATTGCTGGAGCAGTCGGATTGAATTGGCAAACACAACTATGTGACCAGGTTCGACGCGATATCCTAACAAGAGATCAGTTTGAAGCACTCTGCAACGACAGCGGTATAGCAAACGACACCACCGTCATTTTCTATGGTGATAACAACAACTGGTTCGCTACCTATGCATTGTGGCAATTCCGCTACTATGGACACGATGAGAGTTTGTTAAAAGTGATGAACGGTGGACGGCAAAAATGGATTGATGAAGGCAGAGACCTCGTCAAAGATGTCCCTTCTTATGCTGCTACCGGGTATCAAGCGAAATTTCCTGATGACAATGTCCGTGCAACAAAAGACAATATTCTACCCACACTTGAGCAAAGTGTTATCAATCTTGTTGACGTTCGCTCACCCGCAGAATTTTCTGGTGAAGTAATTGCACCGCCAGGAAT
Source organism: Candidatus Poribacteria bacterium (assembly GCA_022824265.1). GTDB lineage: Bacteria > Poribacteria > WGA-4E > WGA-4E > WGA-3G > MSPOR6. The sequence continues at coordinate 9,541 of JAJEAG010000055.1, forward strand.
GAACGAGACAGCGCAAAGAGGCGGACATATCCCCGGTGCAGCAAATATCCCATGGGCAACCGCAGTCGCTGAAGACGGCACATTTAAGTCTCATGACGAATTGGAAACTATCTATGGCGGCGCAGGTGTTGACGATACCAAAGAGACAATCGCTTACTGCCGTATCGGTGAACGTTCATCGCATACATGGTTTGTCCTAAAATACCTACTCGGTTATGAGAAAGTTCGCAACTATGATGGCAGCTGGACAGAATGGGGTAATCTGGTCGGTGCACCTATTGCGCGTGATTAATAATGATATGGGGTGATGCTGGTATTACTCCATTTTCATGGCAAATACGAAAGAGCCAATATGAGATTACTTTCTGCACACGCAATCGCATGTATGACACGCCAAGATGTAGCACGACTACTGAAACGATTCCAAGAAGAAGCTAACGATGATGTCAATAACATCCGTGTGTTGTGTGATACATTATCAGGAAGAATGATTTGCGAATGGGAAGCACGCGATAAAATTACACTCATTGAGTGGTTAAAGAAATGCAACGTGCAATTGCGAGGAACCGGCGAATGGGTCATGACGGTTCAATACGAATCGGTTGGTAATGAACTCAAAACACCAACACAAACACATTAAGTGTCTTTGATAAACACTTATTTCAATGTCCCATGTATTATCTAACTCGACAAATTGCCTTTGAAGCATCTCATTTCAATCGGATTCCTGAGTTGAGCGACACCGAGAACTATGAACTGTTCGGTGCTGCAGCAAATCCAAATAGCCACGGGCACAACTATGTGCTTGAGGTAATGGTTAAAGGTGATGTAGACGCAAATGATGGAATGGTCATAAATTTAACGGATTTAGATGCGTTGTTGAAATCGGAAGTAAATGCCAATTACGACCACAAGCATTTGAATAGTCAACACCCTGTTTTTTCTGCAAATCCACATTTGCTACCGACCTGTGAAAACATCACTATTGATATATGGCAACGGCTTGTAACATCTCTCACAGAGGGATTATTGCACCGAGTAAGGTTGTATGAAAGTTCAACCACATTTGTCGACTATTACGGGGAAGATCAGATGGTTTATCACACTAAGGTATACGAATTCAGTGCAGCGCACCGTTTACACAGCCAAGTTCTTACTGACGAAGAAAATCAAGAGATCTTTGGAAAGTGCAATAATCCTGCTGGGCATGGACATAACTATGTCCTTGAAGTTACCGTGAAAGGTGAAGTTGATGAGAAAACGGGTCTGGTGATTGGTTTGAATGTTCTTGACGAGACGGTAGAAAAACAAGTTTATACCCGTTTTGATTACAAACATCTAAATCTTGATGCACCGGAATTTGAAACGCTCAATCCGACATCTGAAAACTTTGTAAAAGTTCTCTGGGATGTGTTAGAACCGAATTTACGACCTGCGGTTTTGCACCGACTACGATTGAGAGAAACACCCAAGAACCATTTTGATTACTACGGAGAACCATCATAATATATGAATACTGAGCAAGATAGTGAAGCAGATCATAAAAATGATTTACAGGATATGTCAGCGAATTTAGAATCGCTTTACACGCAGATTCTTGAAAATCTGGATGAAGATCCTAAACGTCAAGGCTTGATAAAGACACCACACCGTGCCGCAAAAGCGTTAGAATTTCTAACAAGCGGTTATAGACAAGATATCAACAAAATAATAAATAATGCTATCTTTGACGAAGATTTCGATGAAATGGTCATTGTCAAGGATATTGAGTTTTATAGTCTTTGTGAACATCATATCTTACCTTTTTGGGGGAAATGCCATGTCGGTTATCTCCCACGAAAACAGATTATCGGTCTCAGCAAAATACCGAGAATTGTGGACATGTTTGCAAGACGCTTACAGGTACAGGAACGCTTAACCCGCGAAATTGCTGAAGCACTGCAAGAAACGCTGGATCCAACAGGTGTCGGTGTCGTTATGGAGGCACAACACATGTGTATGATGGCACGCGGGGTTGAAAAACAAGCCTCAAAGATGACAACAAATGCTATGCGGGGCACTTTTCGTAGCGACAGTTTAACACGCTCTGAGTTTCTGAGGTGTATACAAGTTTCTTAATTTGAAAGTTAGACGTTTTCCACAACATCCTATATGAGAAATTTCAAAACTGTCCAAACTATAGTATATATAACATGTCAACACAAAACAGTCTCAACACACTACAACCATATAATCTTGAAGGAAAAGTTGCGGTTGTCACTGGGGCATCTAAGGGTATTGGAAAGGCAATAGTTGATTCCTTAGCAGATGCTGGAGCAAAGGTTGTCCTTGCAGCGCGCACACGTGATGTTGTTGAACAAGCCGCAGCAGACCTAAGAGACACAGGCGCGGAGGCAATTGCTGTCCCCACCGATGTAACAGATGTTAACGCTGTTCAGAATCTCATACAACAAACAGTAGACACCTATCAAAATATAGATATTCTAATCAACAACGCAGGAAATGGAATATTCGGAACTGTTGAAGATTTTGATCCTGTAGATTGGGACAGTGTCATCAATTCAAATTTGAAGGGTGTATTCCTCTGTGCAAAATATGCACTTCCGCATCTGTTAGCAAATGGTGGAGGACAAATTATCAACGTGCTTTCAGTCGCTGCGAAAGTTGCATTTCCTGCATCAAGTGCATATTGTGCTGCAAAAGCAGGCGCGCTTGCATTAACCAAAGTTCTGGCTGCTGAAGTCCGCCATCAGAATATCCGAGTGACAGCAGTCCTACCCGGCTCCGTTGAAACACCATTTTGGGATGATATTTCACAACATCCTGACTTTGAAAAAATGCTCAAACCGGAACATGTCGCAAATACTGTGTTGTCAGTATGCCAACAGCCCTTAGGAATGGTTACGGAAGAAATTGTTGTAATGCCACCCCTCGGAATATTGTAACGTGAGACCGCACCAAAGGACGAGATACGTTTGTGGTCGCTTCTTACATTATCGTAGGGGCAAGGTCTCCTCGCCCGTATTTTCACATACAGTCCCGCATTCGGCGCGAACAAAGCGATCTACGACATGTATTCTGTCTGAATCAGGACTTACGCACAAAACGGTAGGCGCGCTTTGATGAAGATTAATTTATTCTTTCGGTAATATGAATATCCCAATACCCGTAGGCGCGCTTTGTAAGTGCGCTGGACTTCAATAATAAATTACCGAATTTATCTCTTAATCTTCATTTACTTTGTGTCCTGAAGGATTACAACCACAATAACCGTAAATGAGGCAATAATTTATAGAAGTGGTATAGTTTTTCTCAGTTATCGGTATAGGAAGGTTTGCTTACTGTTACCCGATAACCATTTTGTTGTAATTCCAATAGTTTTCAGCTATTGAATCTCCCAAGCCGTCGTCGAATACGAATCTTACGAATTGCGCGGGTATCAGCATCTAAAATAGTGATAACCGAATCACTAAGGTCAAGTTCTGAGTCAGTTTCGGGTATAGTTCCTGTCCGTTCAAGGATATAGCCAGCAATCGTTTCATAATCACCTTGTGGAATAGAAAGTCCGTAATGCTCCTGCAAAATGTCAACTTCAGTTCTTCCTTCACATTCAAGGATATCAGGTGCGATAATACGGACCAAATCGGGGTCATCGCGTTCATCCGCAAATTCACCCACAATCTCTTCAACAAGGTCTTCCACGGTAACAAGTCCAACAGTGCCACCGTATTCATCAACAGCAAATACCATCGTATGATGCGTATTCTGAATCTCTTTTAGCAGAGAGTTGATATTCTTGGATTCAGGCACAACATGCAGTTCCGTACGGATAAACGGTTCTACCGTTTCAGGTAGATTTTCTGCATAGATAACATCTAAAAGATTGACGATTCCGATAATATCGTAAACACGTCCTTCATAGACAGGTATCCGTGAATATCCAGACTCAGCAGCAATCTGTAAAAACTCTTCACATTTAGTTGTTTTTTCAATTGCAACAATATCAACAAGAGGTACCATAACTTGTGCAACAGTCCGGTTTTGGAAGTTAAGGAGACTGTGAATCATTCGTCGCTGTTCTGCCAGCAAGTTGCCTGATTGTTCACCCATTGTAGCAAGTAACCGCAACTCTTCACGTTGTGCATCGGGGTTTGATTGACTTGTACCTCTATCAATTATCTTGACGAGGAATTTAGTCACTGTTTGAACAAATACAATAAGAGGTGCTAATACATATTCAGATAACCGTAAAACGTATGCGAAACGGAGCGCGAGAACATCTGCCTTGACCCGAAATATAGTCTTTGGAAGAATTTCTCCAAAGATAAGCAGCAAAACGGTTATATATATAACTGAAATTGAACTTTGTAAATTATCTGGAAGTTCAGGTAGTATATTTACAGTCAAGCGATCACCAAATAGTGAAATCAGAACATTCGCAAGATTTGTTCCTACCAAAGCGAGGGCAAGCATCCTATCGGGTGAATCAACTATACGATGGATTATTTTTGCCTTTGTATCTTCAGTTTCAACGAGTTGATTAATATAAGTTTTATTAACAGAGACGAGGGCTGTTTCTGAACCGGAGTAAAATGCTGACAAAATAAGGCATACAAGTACAGCAAATGCCAACATACTGATAAGTATTGTAATAGGTATAGAACTTCCAGCACCGATTATAATAAGAGATAATAAGAATGGTTTCAATTTAACTTTTCCAGTTAGACTTGCATTTCGGACGTCTCAGGTGAAGGAACTCTGATTAACAATCCGGTAATTTGGTTGCCTTCGGTGGATGTAATTTCAAATTCAATGCCATTTTCATCAATGTAGGATTCACCTACAGAAGGAATATGTCCGAAGAGACCTATGGCATAGCCACCGATAGTATCCACATCATCTTCCTCTATTTTTAGGTCTAATTGCTGGTTGAGTTCTCGAATACTCAGACGACCAGTAGTTTCAATTACCAGCGGATCTTCTGATCGTTTTATATATTCAGGTGGAGAATCGTCCTTATCATGTTCATCCGCTATGTCACCGACGACCTGTTCAATTATGTCTTCAGTCGTAACAATACCCGAAGTTCCACCGTATTCATCAAGGAGGATCGCAATTTTCGTTTTTTCACGCTTCAGTTGTAGCAACAACACACCGATTTTACGGGTTTCAAGTACCAAAATAGGTTCGCGTATGAGCGGAGCATTTTCTGCAATTCCTTGGATCTCCTCTCGCTTTTCGATAAATTCATCAATGGTAAGTGAATTGACCCCTACATGCCGCCATTTGACAAAATCTTTAACATAGAAAATGCCACAGATTTTATCAATATGCTCACGGTAGACTGGTATCCGAGATATTCCATACTCTTTTGCTTGGGTTAAGGTATCTTGGATTGTGTTTGAAGTAGGCGCGGCAACAACATCGGTTCTGGGTACCATAATTTCTTTTGCTTCAATCTCTCGCAATTGAAATATGTTGCTAACAATTTCACGTTCATCGGACGGAAGGGCTTCTTCGGGAAAGGTCTTAAAGAATTCGTGTAAATCTGTTGTAGTGAGTTCTTCCTTCGACGTTGACTGTCCACCAAATATTGGAACAAGGAAATCAATGATTTTACGCAATAATGCGCGTAAGGGAGAAATAAAAACGGAAAATACCCATAACGGTGGGGCTGTTATTTTAGAAAAGGACTCTGCATGCTTAATCGCGTAAGTTTTCGGTGTCATCTCACCGAAAATAAGCATGAGAATTACACTCAGTGCTGTCGCAATTACAAACTGAATTAGTTCAGTGAATTGACTAAACTCTTGCGATACAAGTTGTAACATTAATATCGCAAAGGTGACATTAACCAGATTATTACCAAGTAGGACAGTAATAAACAACCGGCGGGGGTTGTCAACAAAACTGACAATTGCCGATGTGCTTCCCCGTTTGAGACGTATTTTTTCAATCTGTACTTGTGTTAGAGCACACAGTGCCGTCTCAGAACCAGAGAAAAAACCGGAGAGGAGGAGTAAACCCACCAAACCAATCAGATAATATAATAGTGGAACTTCCATTTTTTTGAGTGACGATGGCTGATAAGATATTCGTCCGGGGTGCTAAACCTCAGTTTCTGGTGTTATAGAAATGCACGGTCAACGACAAATGAACAATTTAGTGTTAATATTATAACATGTTAACAAGTTAAACGCAACAATAATATATCAACACTGAAATCTCCCACAAAATTATAGTTGCATTTAAACCGCTAAATGAAGATACTAATATTACGTTAAACTATACAAAAATGAGGCAGCCTGTGACAAAATTAGAACAGATGCAACGTATTGAGGAATGTGGCATAGTCGCAATAATTCGTGCAAACAGCTCAAATGAACTGATTGAAGCAGCTGTAGCTATTCAAACCGGGGGTGTTGATGTTATTGAGATAACGATGACGACACCTGATGCGTTACAAGTAATTGGTGAAGTATCTGCACGCTTGGGAAATGCAGTTTTAATTGGGGTCGGGTCGGTTCTGGATGCGGAAACAGCGCGAGCAGCAATGCTGGCTGGCGCAGAATTTGTCGTTAGTCCTGTTACAAAACCAGATATCATAGAAATTTGCAACCGTTATGGTAAGGTCGTTATTCCTGGAGCATTTACCCCTACAGAGATTTTATATGCTTGGGAATCAGGGGCTGACTATGTAAAAGTGTTTCCTTCAAGCGGCGTCGGTCCATCCTATATCAAAGATATAAAAGCTCCGCTACCACAGATACCGCTAATTCCAACCGGTGGTATCAATACTAACAACGCAGCAGAATTCCTTAAGGCGGGTGCATCCGCACTTGGAGTCGGAAGCGCACTCGTTAGCAACGATATTATTGATTCGGGAAACTTTACTATTCTAACTGAAAGAGCAGAAAAATTGGTCGCCGCTGTGAAATCTGTCAAGTAACAGATAAACATAAATGATGTAATCAACGTCACATAAATAATTACATATTTTCTAATATTAGGCAAACGTCTTGAATGTGTTCCTTCTAATAAATAAGTCCATAGATGCAATATAATTGACCGTGACTTACTTTAAATGGGTTAAACAATCATTTTTGTATTGACATTTATTATATTATTTGCTAATTTCATTAGTATACACAACGCCTCCCTCACCAAATAATAATTTTAAATACTTTTTAGCGCAATACTGACATGAAGATTAACGAATTGATATTAGGTAAATATAGACTGCTTGAATTCCTCAATTCAGGTAGTTTTTCGTCTGTTTTTCGTGCACGCGAAGAAATGACGAATCGTACCGTTGCTCTCAAGGCAATTTCCAGAGATGCTTACCCCGCAGACAGAATGCGCTATCTGTTAACCGAACTCCAAGCAATGTCAAATATCTGGGGACATCCAAACATTGTTTCAATCCACACTGTTGAACCGGGTAAAGATAAATATCTCGCTTGGATAGTGATGGAATATATTGAGGGAGATAACCTTCAAAAACTTGTTCAAAAAGGGGACTTGACTTTAACAGATGTCCTAAATATAGGAATCGATATTTGCAACGGTTTAAAAACAGCCCATGCCCATAATATCCTGCACCGAGATATAAAACCACAAAATATACTACTTACTTCAAAGAAAGAAGCAAAAATAGCCGACTTTAGCATCGCTCGTATCTTCGGAGAATCTACTAAATTTGCTGTCACAATGACTGGAACAAGACGCTATATGGCACCAGAACAAAATTATGGGGCTTATGATTATCGAGCAGACTTGTATGCAACAGGCTTAGTACTATATGAAGCGATGACAAAACAGTTTCCTTTTTCCGGTGAAGCCGATGAAATAGATAGAAAAAAAGCCTCTGGAGAAATAGAAAACCTTGAAAAATGTCCAGAGGAATTTAGAAACTTTGCCATAAAAGCACTTCATAGAGAGGTCGATAAACGGTTCCAAACTGCGAAGGAAATGTACGACGAACTTGACAGGATACGACGCTGGCAATATGAACAACAAGCCTCTGCGCTGATTGCGGAAAGTGCTGATTCACCTGAAACCGAATTGGCAGGCGCACTTGAACGTTGCCGAAAAACATTCAGATTACATATTGATATTGCAGAACAAATCAATCAAAACCTATTCTTCGAAATGCGGAGTAAGGTTGAAAAAGAGAATCGCGAAAGAGTACAGATACGTATTAAACAACACTACGCAGATGCAATAGAATACGCTCAAAAACAAGATATAGATGGAACACTTCGAGAACTTCATAAAGCTCATAACCTCTTTTTACAAGACGCTGAATTTGTTGCACAAGCAGATATACTCTTTAAGGAACTAACCACTATCGTTCCAGACTCAAATACACTGACCGTCAATGAAATCGCTGAGTTGATTCAGAAATTGTCTGAATCAGATAAAATGAATCTCCTTAACAGGTTCAGTTTAACTGAAGAAATACTTAAGCCAGAAAAACAACCTATACCAGAAGAACAATTTGACGATGAAGTTGAGCAAGAAGAATATGTTAAACCCTATTTATCCAAACATCGAGGAGGACAATCTGCAGGTGATTATCGTGTCCTTATAGAAGAAGCATCTCCTGAATTTCTGTTGGATAAAGTTCATGAAGATATTCAATACCATCATGAAGAAGAAGCAGCTTATATTTACCAACAAGCACAAATTTACACCCAACAAGAAAACACACATCAATGTCTCAATCAGTATAAGAAACTGGGGGCTTTTTACCACAGACACGCAAGACGTTTCATAAAAATGGACGAGGTAGAACTCGTTGCAAATTGTTATACGCGTGCACGGTTTGCCTATACTGCCTCAAAAAATCACCGCACAGCAAGGAAAAATGCAAAAAACGGTGCTGTATATTACGTCCATTTGGCACGACAATTAGAGATGCAACGTGCATGGACGGAAGCAGGTAAATCATATATCCTCGCTGCAGATAACTACCGTTTTGCACAACTTGAACTGGAAGAAGAAAAGTGCGAATCCTCCGCTACCGTTTGCTATTTCAACGCAGCCGAAAGCGCGCACCTCAATGGAGATCTGCAAACTGCATACGATTATTGTATGCGTATCCTATCAATCGGAGAGAATCTGCAAAATCCTCCAAGATCTGTTGTTGAAGCACAAAAATTAGTCGAAGAAATATGGAAAGAAAACACCGGTTGAGTCCTTTTATAGAAACACCCGGTATGGGTGTTCCAAATCACACAAGACCTTGAGTACGTATACTGCAGATGGGACAAGAAAATCTCTTAGCAACTGTTTATAGTGAAATCCAAAAATATGTCCACACTTCTTGGTAGGTGCGGTTTCTAACCGCACTATTTACATAGGTTCGGTTAGGAAACCGAACCTACCAAAGTGTCCAAGTAATTATGAATTTTACTATAAACTGAATAACAATGTATGTGGTGTTTGAGTAACAACCAGGTCGCTCTATTGGTCAGGATATGGTAGATAGATATGATATTCTTGCAATAGGTAGGAGTTCCATAGACCTGTATTCCAACGATGTTGGGATACCTTTTCCTGAAATTACGAGTTTTGGAGCATTCGTTGGAGGATGTCCTACAAACATAAGTGTTGGAACACGTCGTCTTGGACTTAAATCAGTCCTTCTCACCGCAGTAGGTGATGATCCTGTAGGGGAATTCCTGCTTAAATTCTTAAATGATGAAGGTGTTGAAACACAATTCATTGCCAATAAACCTGGGCATCGTACAAGTGCTGTTGTTCTTGGAATTGAACCACCTGATCGATTTCCACTTATTTATTACCGTGATAACTGTGCAGATATTGAACTCACAATTGACGATGTGATTGCTTCACCGATTGCAGAAAGTCGCGCCGTGTTGATTTCTGGAACAGGACTCAGCAAGGAACCCAGTCGAAGTGCTACGATGTATGCAGCAGAACAGGCAAAAGCGATGGGAAGTCAGGTATTTCTGGATTTAGATTTTCGGGCAGACCAGTGGCATGACCCACGCGCTTTCGGTGTCTGCGTTCGACCTACCTTATGCAATGTTGATATTGCAATTGGAACAGAAGAAGAGATTAAGGCTGCATCTCTCACCGATGTTTCACAGATGTCAATAGAACATTCCCAAATCTCAAATCCTACTATTGAAGGAGATATGGACATCGCTGTTGCAACAATACTGAACGCAGGTGCTAATGCACTTGTCGTGAAACGTGGTAGTGACGGGGCAGACATCTATCTAAAAGATGGTGAAATCATACATGCAGAACCTTTTCCAGTTGAAATCTATAACACACTCGGTGCCGGGGATGCATTCGCAAGTGGATTTATCTACGGCATCTTAAACCGATGGGATTGGAAAAAAGCAGCCCGTCTTGGCAATGCAACCGGAGCAATTGTCGTCACACGACACGGATGTGCAAACTTCATGCCTACCATGGCAGAAGTCAATACCTTTGTTGAACAAAGAGGCGGATTATAATTTATTTTGATACATGACAGAGGATTAAAAATGAAAACACGTAAACTTACAATGGGGCAGGCTATAATACAATTTCTCAGACATCAATACGTTGAACGTGATGGAATTGAAACGGCTTTCTTTGCAGGTATGTTTGGCATATTTGGACATGGAAATGTCGCAGGCATTGGTCAAGCATTGCACCAATATTCAGATGTATTCCGATTTTATCAGACACGCAATGAACAATCAATGGTACACACTGCAGCCGCCTATGCTAAGATGTCAAATCGGTTAAGCACTTTTGCTTGTACCTCCTCTATTGGACCTGGAGCAACTAACATGCTCACAGGTGCTGCGGGGGCGACCATCAACCGACTCCCCGTGCTGCTATTGCCGGGAGATATTTTCTCGACACGTTTAGTCGCACCTGTATTGCAGCAGTTAGAATCCCCCAATTCGCAAGATTTCTCAGTCAACGATTGCTTCAAACCAGTTTCTCGCTACTGGGACCGCATCAACCGTCCTGAACAGATAATTACTGCACTTCCAGAAGCAATGCGTGTACTCACATCACAAGCAGAAACAGGAACCGTTACATTAGCATTACCGCAAGATGTTCAAGCAGAAGCATACTCATATCCTGAGCAACTATTTGAAAAACGAGTCTATACTATTCCAAGACCGCGTGCTGATGAAAATCTACGCCAACGCGCAATAGAATGGATTTTATCCAGTGAACGTCCATTGATCATCGCGGGTGGTGGTGTAATATATAGCGAAGCAACTGAACAGTTAGCAAAATTTTCAGAACAAACTGGAATCCCTGTCGGTGAAACATTTGCTGGTAAAGGTTCATTGAGATATGACCATCCACAAAACCTCGGGGCAATTGGTGCAACCGGTACTCCCGGTGCAAATATCGCTGCACGCGAAGCCGACTTAATTATATCCATCGGAACACGACTAAGTGATTTCACAACTGCTTCTAAGACAGCCTTTCAAAATCCGAATGTTCGGTTTATCAATATTAATATTGCTGAATTTGATGCAGCAAAACACGCTGCCTTACCGTTAGTTGCCGATGCTCGTGTCACGCTGTCTGAGTTATCTAAGGCTATTGGCACATATCATATCAATAACGATTACGCAACACAGATCGAAAATTACCGAGATGCTTGGGAAGAAGAAGTCGAACGGCTTTTCCACCTTGATAACCAACCACTACCAAGTCAGAGTGAAGTAATCGGAATTGTTAACGAATTTTCACGTCCGGAAGATGTTATTGTCTGTGCTGCTGGCAGCCTTCCTGGTGATCTACATAAACTGTGGCGGACTCGTAATCCTAAGCAGTTCCATCTGGAATACGGCTACTCCTGCATGGGATACGAAATCGCTGGCGGATTGGGTATCAAAATGGCTGATCCTACTCGCGATGTCTATGTCCTTGTAGGAGACGGTTCATATCTGATGTTAGCACAAGAAATCATCACATCAATTCAGGAAAACTACAAATTGATTATTGTGCTAATAAACAACGATGGACACAGCAGTATCGGTGGATTATCAGATGCAACTGGAGCACAAGGCTTCGCAACCCGATTCCGTTACCGTGACGATAACTCTGGAGAACTTGAAGGAGACATTCTACCCGTTGATCTTGCAGCAAATGCAAAAAGTCTCGGTGCAAACGTCATAGAAGTATCAACACTTCAGATGTTAAAGGCTGCACTGCAAGATGCAAGAGACGCTGACCGAACAACTGTCGTCAAAATTGATGTTCATTTTGACACAAGGGTTCCCCAGTACGAATCATGGTGGGATGTCCCTGTCGCAGAAGTGTCAGAAGTAGATACTGCCAAACAGGCATATCAAGACTATGAGGAAGCAAAGCAGAAAGAGCGATATTTCCTTAGTTAATACCATTTGGTAGGTGCGGTTTCATGAAGATTAATTTATTCTTTCGGTAATATGAATGTCCCCAAAACCTAAGCGCGCTTTGATGAAGATTAAGAATTTAATCGGGTAAATTTTAGTTCCTTTTAGCGTCCGGTGCGGTTAGGAAACCGAACCATAGGTGTCAATTTAAGGACTAGATTCGTTCGTAGTCGCGCAATTCATTGCGCCTCTTACATTTGGATTAGTATTAAAGTCTCAAAATGTGGTTTTATTTATTAAAATTGGTATAACATATTTCTAAAAGGAGAATCCAAAAGTATGAAAGCATCAGAACTATTAACCAAACTTAAAGAAAGTAAAGCCATTCCGTGTGACAATTGCGAAAACACAATCATGGCTGATGAAATGATGAATTTTGCCTTCAAATTAGGAAAACTCGCACCTCACATGGAAAACGCAAATGTAGGTGCCATCACTTGTGTTCAATGTCAAGTGGACGATCCTGATATTAAGATTACACCGCGCGGACCTGATGTCAAATTTGCTCGCGGAGATTAACATAAACGCAACCGCTATTGTATACTCATTTGATGAGGAATCCTTATGTCGGATAAAATAGTCGGTAGGAATCCAGTCATTGAAGCACTCCGTAGCGGTGCGCGACAGATAGAAAAAATCTGGATTGTTCAAGGTAATGAGCATAAGCGACTTCATGAAATAATAAATGCCGCTAAACGGAAAGGAATTCCCTATCAACGTTGTCCAAGACATCAACTTGATAGAATGCATCCGAATCACCAAGGTGTCATTGCTTACATCAGCGAGTTCCAATATGCGGATTTATCCTCCCTACTTAAAAATATTCAGAATAAAAAGGATATTCCGGTAGTCTTAATCATGTTAGATCAGATCCATGATCCAAGAAATTTTGGTGCGATACTACGCACTGCCAACGCTACGAATATAAACGGTGTGCTAATACCGAAAAACAATTCAGTAGAGATTACCACTGCCGTTCACAAAGCGGCAGCAGGAAGTACTGAATATACACCTATTATCAAGGTAACGAACCTTGCCCAAACCATCGAAAAACTCAAATCCGTAGGAATATGGGTCGTAGGTACTGCTGAGGATGCCGAAATGCAGTACACTGATGCAGACTTTACAGTGCCAACTTGTATCGTTTTGGGGAACGAGGGTCATGGAATTCGTAGACTGGTTAAGCAAAAATGTGATTATCTCGTACATCTACCGATGTTGGGTCAAATCACCTCACTAAACGTATCTGTTACAGCAGGGGTACTACTGTACGAAGTTCTCCGACAACGTGCTGCTAAATAACACCCTCCTCCTTTAAACTATAAAAAATACCATCACCTATTATTATGTGATCTAACACTTTGATACCAACATAGTTTCCCGCTTCAATCAACTGCTTTGTTGCTCGTATATCTTCTTGACTCGGTTTCGGATCACCAGAAGGATGATTATGTGCCAAGACAATCGAGTTAGCGGACTCCTCAATTGCAAATCGGAAGATCTCTCTGGGATGAAATACGCTTGCATTTAATGTTCCTTCAAATACTGTATCCTCAGAAAGAAGTTTTTTACCCCACTGAATCTCATTATCAGCGTCACCAGCGATGCCACGCGTTGTGATACCACCTTTCGTGTCAAGACACATAACGCAAACGACCTCCTTTCGTAGATCACGCATGAGTGGCATCAACAAATCAGCAACATCGCTTGGAGAAGATATCTTAACACGATCAGCATGTGAACGGGCTAAACGACGTCCTAATTCAAAAGCAGCTACGAGTTGTGCAGCCTTCGCAGCACCAACACCTTTGATCGATTCAAATTGTTTCGGACGGTTTTCCGCCATCCGTTTTAAGTCGTTATTATATTCAGTCAGTATCTGTTCACCGAGTTGGAGTGCTGTAGTTCCTTTGAAACCACTTTTAAGAATAAGTGCTATAAGTTCTGATGTTTTTAAATGTGAAGGTCCGTGTTTGTATAGTCGTTCCCTGGGTCGTTCATCTTTGGGGAGGTCTTTGATTTTTAATTTGTCAATCTCGTACATCTCTCTCCTTTCTACCATTTATGAAATTTATATTTTATTAAAGTATAGTTAATTCTGGCACTTAAGGCAAGTGAAATCAGAGGTAAAAAATAATTGACAAAAACGATTAAAATCTGATATTATACGTTGTAAGTGTATTGTTATGATTATCCACGTCCCTCTGTTACTGTTGATATTGTGCTTTTCACGGATGAGTACCCGCATCCACAAGTTCTATTAATTCGTCGTAAGAATACACCGTTTAAAGGCTTATGGGCATTACCGGGAGGGTTTCTGGAAATGGATGAAACCCTTGAGACGGCTGCACTTCGCGAGTTACACGAGGAAACAAGTATATCAAACGTCCAATTGACACAGATAGGTGTGTTTGGGAATCCAAACCGTGATCCACGCGGACGGGTAATCACCGTGGCTTACCTCGGTATAGTAAAATCTGAACAACATATAGTCATAGCCGGTTCCGATGCATCGGAAGTTACATGGTTTCCAACATCAGATTTGCCTCAAATCGCATTTGACCATAATGAAATCATTCACACTGCATTAAAAAGACTAAAATGAAACACTTCGGCTTAACAATAAACCTAAAAGATGATCCAAATATCATTGAACAATATAAAGTTTATCATCGGGAGGCTTGGTCAGAAACATTAGCTGGACTGAAAGCAGTCGGTATAACAAAAATGAATATATACCTGATAGGAAGACGACTGTTTATGGCAATGGAGACCGTTGATACCTTTGATTTAGAACGCGATTTTCCGCGTTATCTTGAACAACATCCAAAGTGTAGAGAGTGGGATGAATTAATGCGTACCTTTCAGGAACCTGTTGACGAAGCACAACCAAATGAATGGTGGGCACAAATGGAACCTGTGTTTGAACTATAAAATGGTTAGGAAATGATAAAATTGGAAAAATAATGACAATTACTTATGACTTCATTGCATTCAGTGGTAGGATTGCAGAAAATAAATGGACTATCGGAATGAAAGCAATTCAAGGGGAAGTTCCCTTAGACATTGTTATACCGAATATGCAAACATCAGATTCTGAGGATGAGGATATAATCGGTGTTTTAACGAAAGAAGGTATATCACGAGAAAGCAACGATGTGATGGAACTCTACCGTTATCTACGACAATTAAATCCAAAATCAAATAAAGCATTCGGATATAATGAAGTTGCAATCAGGAACATCCACACCCATCTGAATTCTCTACGAATTGACCAGGAACTTCGTGTCCAAATTACTTATTCGGAGCGAAAAGAGAGTTATACTACGGCTTCATATAATATCAAATTGTTAGGCACCTCGCAGATTCAACATGCGGATTCACAAGTTCCAGCAACTGATATTCCCGAACAAACTGAAATAACTAATACTACTATTCCTGAAGAAGACACGCCACAAGAGATACAAAATAAAAGTGAAAAATCCGTTATTCCAAAAAGTTTCTCTACTACGGATACAGAAGTACCTGTATATAAAACAACAAATACATTAGAAAAATTAATCACTTTTACGCGGACACTGCAGTCTGAATTAAAAGAAACAACGGAAAATCTCGCTATATTGGCTGAAAGAGTCCAATTGTTAGAGGAAGAACGACAACGTATCCAAGAACAAGATAAACTGCTACAAGACATTTTTGATCAACTCAACCATATGGATAACTTTGAAAAACGCCTTAATTCTCTTGAAACTAACCGTCAACAACTTGAGAAGTTACATCATACCTTAGCAACCTACTTTAGAACATCAACCCGGCAGACACAAGCATTGCTGAAAGAAGTCAGTGATGAACCGGACGATTTCAACCCAGAAAATTAACCCCGACTCAACCCCAAATAAAAGCTGAAAGGAGTGCCGTTTCATGATGAAAATTGGCACGATGTCTTTGAATGTAAAAGGCACTACTGCAACTGAATTTGCACAGATCGTATATGATCTCGGTTTTGATGTTATTGAACTACATTATAGAGCGTTTGAATCCACCGATCCAAACTACTTACGTGAACTGAAGAAAGACTTAATGCGAAAAGGTCTACCATTAGGTTACATCGGTATCAGCAATAATTTTGGCAAACCTGTCGCAGAACATCCTGAACAGATCGCTCTTATTAAAAAATGGATTGATGTAGCAGCATTTATGAGTTGTCCTATAGTCCGTGTTTTCGCAGCTTACGTGCCTGCAGACTGTGAAGATGAGGAAACTTTGTGGCAACCAATGATTGAAGGCTTCAAAGAGGTCGCTGAATACGGTTATGAATCAGGAATTCTTGTCGGTCTACAAAATCACAACCACAATAATGTAACTCGCGATGGAGACGCAGTACTACGGGCACTAAATGAAACCGATCATCCATATTTCACACATATCTTGGATACAGGGCAATACGCAGGTTCTCCAGGGGCAAGTGGACATCGCGGCTCGCCACATCCTGATTACGATTGCTATACAAGTATTGAACAGACTGCACCTCATGCCGTTTATGTCCGAACCAAGTTTTACCAGATTGATAGCGGCGTTGAGGAATGGTTAGACTATCCGAGGGTTTTGGATATTTTACGAGGTGTCGGTTATAACGGATGTCTTTCAGTTGTCTATGAAGGCCAATCCGATCCAATTGAATCAATGCGTAAGGCAAGAAGTTATCTGGAATCCTTACTCTAAGAACGCATAAGAGATGAAATCATGCTTCGTTACACGCATAAAATACAACAAGCTATCGCCCAAGGCATTGAACAAGGATGTACTGAGGTATGTCGTGCTTGGTATGCTGAGTGGAAAAACGAAAACAGGATGCAGCTGAGAAGGGAATCCCATTTAATGAACCACCGTCACCCAATCCCAACAATGCTTCCGAAAAAGAATAGTACAATGGCAAACAACTAATTATAGAGGGAAAGATGAAAACACGCGCCGCTGTTATGTATGAGCACAACCAACCTGTGGTTGTTGAAGATTTGGAGTTAGAAGATCCAAAGGCAAACGAAGTCTTGGTGCGAACTGCTGCAAGTGGTGTCTGTCACTCTGACCTGTCTGTCGTTACGGGTGCTATCTACTACGATGCCGCTGTTGTTCTCGGACATGAAGGTGCTGGCATAATTGAGCATGTTGGAAAAGATGTAACAGACTTCCATGTTGGAGACCATGTTATCCTCTCTTTTGTTACTTATTGTAGCGATTGCAAAATGTGCCGAATGGAAAAAGTTTGCCTATGTGAATCCTACGACGTACCACGCGGATTTCAATTAGATGGTACATATCGCCTATACAACAAATCAGGACAAGGTATCCTTCAGATGGCACGAATTGCAACGATGTCAGAATATATGGTCGTGCCCCATCAAAACCTCGTTAAAATTGATGACCACCATTCGTTAGAAAAAGCAGCACTTGTAGGATGTGGCGTGACAACTGGTGTCGGTGCAGTTCTTAACACAGCAAAAGTTGAACCCGGTAGTTCTGTTGCAGTTATCGGAACTGGTGGCGTCGGTCTAAATGCTATACAAGGGGCAGTGCTTGCAAAAGCGGAAAAGATTATCGCTGTTGATATCGCTGAGAAAAAACTTAACTTCGCCAAACGCTTTGGGGCTACAGATGTCGTCAACGCTACAGACAATGATCCTGTTGAAGCGGTGCGTGAGTTGACTGACGGTCGCGGTGTAGATTACGCATTTGAAGTAATTGGAAATCCAGATACTATCGTTCAAGCATATCGTATGGTCCGGGCTGCTGGGACTGCTGTAATTGTTGGAATGGCACACCATCAAAAGGAATTTAGCATTCCAGCGCAGCATTTCGTCGCAACTGAAAGACAGATAATCGGTTCGTTCTACGGTTCATGTCAACCACGCGTTGACATGCCAAAACTCCTCAATCTATATACTGAAGGAAAGTTGAAATTAGACGAACTGATTACAAAACACTATCGACTTGATCAAATTAACGAGGCGTTCGCTGATATGCAAGCCGGTGAAAACGCACGCGGTGTTATCACCTTTAATTAACACGCTTCTAACAATCAATGGACACTAAAAATGAAGTCCATCCACACATCTGTCCGTGAGCAGTTTAGCCAACATGCTGAATACTACGCGCAAAGTAGCGCACACGCTAAAGGCGACACCCTTGATGTCATCCTTGACTTTGCAGATCCTAAGGGAACAGAAAAAACGCTGGATATCGCAACAGGCACTGGATTTACAGCATTTGCACTTGCCCCCAAAGTTTCGCATGTAGTCGCTACAGACCTAACTCCAGAGATGGTCACCAAAGCATCTGAGTTAGCACAAGAACAAGCGATTAAAAACATCACTTTCTCTGTTGCCGCTGCGGAATCTTTGCCATTTGCTACTGCTTCGTTTGATTTAGTAACCGTCCGACTTGCACCCCACCACTTTCAAGATGTACCAAAATTCTTAAGTGAAGTCTATCGCGTTCTACGAAATGACGGACTCTTTTGCCTTGTCGATTCTGTTTCCCCTGAATCAGAAAAAATGATAAAGTGGCAGAACAACGTGGAGAAATTACGCGACGATTCTCATGTGTTTGGGTATCCACCATCCCAGTGGGATACAATGATTACAGATGCAGGATTTGAAATTGAAAAGACAGCACATACGAGAAATGCACAGATGTCATTTTTATGGTGGGTACGTCCCCAGAAAAATCCGCCAGAAGTGGTACGAGAAATCCGTGAAGCTTTCGAACAACTTACACCATTTGAGGCGAAATCACATTATACCGTCGAACCCGATGGTGATAACTTCTATTTCTCGTGGCCCATGTACGCAGTTAAAGCAAGAAGAACCCAGTGATACCAATTTAGAATGAACCTGTTAACCCTATCAATTAGGTTGTTTGTATTATATCTGAATCTTGGACATTTTATCACTGATTGGTTGAATAAACCTTCTTGAGTTCACCCCACCGAATTGGATACTTACCTGTCGGAGAGACAGCATACACCTCATCACTTATCCAATCTACATGCATTTTAGATTCAAGGTTCTGTGTTAACTGCGTGATTTCATCTGTCGCGAGATCATACCTATAGAGTTGCGTAGAACGATCCGGATCTCTTATGTGATCAACATCATCAAAAGCACAGATAAGCACCGCCTCGCCATTATCCATCCAAGCGACAGAATGATCCCACCAACCTTTCGGAATATCTAAGATTCTTTCACCACCACCATCTACATTGCGGATAATATATCGGTATGTCCCTGCAGGTCTAATACTGATATTTTTACCACCGTTCTCATTTACATTTTCAATGATATGCAAATCTGCTTCCGTATACAGAATTTGCTGACCGTTTGGTGACCATCTCGGTTTACCACGATGTACGTTTTTCTTGAGTGGAATCCACGGGCGTGGGTTTGTACCGTCCGCATTCACAATCCAAAGGTTATGTTCATTCACCCTAAATGGATCATTCAGAAAAATAATTTGCTTCCCATCGGGCGACCAATCTACAGCACGCATTTCTAAGTTTGAAATTCTGATCTCAGTCCCAGTTTTAATATCCACAACCATAAGTCCGAACGCATTTACACCTCTGTTCGGCATTCTACTGGTAATAAGTTTTGTCCCGTCTGGTGAAAATGCTAACCCGCGATCATTCCCTTTGAAGTTTGTAAGTCGACGTCTATTCCTACCATCAGCATTCATTATGAATGTGTTGAGACTGATATAGACTGATGGGTCGGTGTCTCTTAGAAAAGCTACCTGTTTACCGTCTGGAGACCAACGGGGTTCAGCTTGCCGTTCCGAAAAAGAGGAAATCCTTGTAAGACCACTGCCATCATCATTCATAACATAGATGCTAAAGGTCCCTTTATGTTGGCTACTAAATACGATTTTCGTACTGGCTACTGCTGGCAAGCCTGCGATCAGGATGAGGATTAAGATGATTTGAAGTGGACGCATTTTAGTTCCCTTTGGTTGATTATCAATAAGATGCTAATCACATAATAACATATTTTGTGAAAAAGTCAAAATCAACAAACAAAAACCTTTATGTTAACTTTTTATTGTTTTTTTGTTGCTAAAAACTATTAACATACGTTATCATTAACTAATCACTTAAGAAGTTAGTAAGAGTAACAAATGGCTATTGATCGAAAAATCTATTATGAGAAAGTTACACAAGCGCGAGAAGAGATCATTAACTTAAACGATCATCTTTGGTGGAGTTTGCTATAACTATCAAAGTAGTAATCAAGAAGGTAAATCTCTAAACAGATTATTGTGGTTGGATATTGCCTTATAATGAATAGTACTGCTCCGTCAGAACAGAAAAGGAAAATACATGACTATGGCTGCTGAAAAAAATATGATTTCTGATTTACATTTTAGTCAACTTGAACAAGCAAATCAACGACTTGCACAAAACTGGAACATGCTTGTGAAAATGCGTGCGAATGGAAATTTAGGCGAGACGAGTCGTCTTATCAAAGCAGAAATGGCGTATCTCCACTCACTCCAGCTTGTTATAGATGCAGCGGAAAGCGCAATTCTGGATGAAGAGCGGCGAAAAAGAACGAAAGTGTGATCTCACACCTAATACAGAGCAGTTAGATGAAGATTAATTTATTCTTTCGGTAATATTAATGTCCTCAAAACCTGTAAGTGCGCTGGACTTCAATATTAACTTACCGAATTTATTTCTTAAGCTTCATGAAAAGGAAAATATATACGGAATCGCAGCCAAAAATCGAAGAATACACAGCAAATACAAAAGATACCAAATTTAAAATTTTTTACATTGAAAAAACCGGTTTCTATAACCCCTAAACATAGACAGGAACTATACTCAGACCGATTATACCAAAAGATACCGTAATGTAAAAAAAAGATACCGTACGGTATCTTTTTTAAAGATGAAAATTGCCAATGAATTTGGAGGAAACACATGTCTAATATAAGGTCAACTTATTCGTATAATTCACCATAAGCAACCTTGTCCACCAAGAAAATGTACTTGACGATTTAATGGATTTAGGATATACTATTAACTTGATAAAAGAGTTAACTTAAGAAGAATTGAAGGCGAAAAAGCCTATACGGGCTAACGAATCGGTATCCGGAAAATATATTATCTTCTATACCTTATTATACATAACTATAACGGATACAAATAATTTATATTACTTGGAGTATTAGCTTGCAAATGTACGAACATTTATATGAGAAAGATGCCTGTGGAGTCGGTTTTATCGCAAACCGTTCAGGGAGCCGAAGTCATGAAACCCTGAAAATGGCGATACAAGCAGTCACAAATCTGACACACCGAGGGGCAGTTGCTGCTGATGCAAAAACAGGAGACGGTGCAGGCATCCTGACACAGATTCCGGAGAAACTATTTAAAAAAGAATTAGAGAAACTCGGAGTAAACCTGGATTCAATTGAAGACCTCGCAGTTGGCATGATTTTCCTGCCGGGGAATGACCCTGTTGCACAAGAACGGGGACGTGAAATTGTCGCTAACATTTTACAACAATATGGATGTCCACTCTTAGGGTGGCGTTCAGTTCCTATTGATGTTTCCGCGCTCGGTGAAAAGGCGTTGGCTACACTGCCATTAATTCAGCAGGCACTTATTGGTAGACCAACCCATATACACACTGACCAGTTTGAACGTCGTCTCTATCTTATTTGTAAAGAATTGGAACATAAAATTACAGATGAGAATCTTGACGAATTCCACATTGCCTCTTTTTCACATCGAACTATTGTCTATAAAGGACTTCTTGTTGCCCCACAACTCGCACTGTTCTATTCAGACTTACAAGACGAAGACTTTGAAGCCTCATTAGCAGTTTTTCATCAACGTTACAGTACAAATACATCACCAACTTGGGCACTGGCACAACCTTTCAGAATGCTCGCACACAATGGTGAAATAAACACGTTGATGGGGAATAGGAATTGGATGCGCGCTCGTGAAGCAGAAATGAACTCACCTGTATGGAATGAGGATATTAAGAAACTTGCCCCAATTATCAACCCTCACGGCAGTGATTCAATGAGTCTTGATAACGTCTTAGAGTTGCTAACACATTCTGATCGTAGTATTCTCCATTCAATGATGTGCTTAATGCCAGAGGCTTATGAACAGATACCAGATATGCCTTCTGCTCTAAAAGCATGCTATGAATATCTCTCATGTGTTAGTGAACCGTGGGACGGTCCGGCTGCTGTAGCATTCACAGATGGAAACATCGTCGGTGCCAGTTTAGACAGGAACGGTCTCAGACCCACTCGCTATAAAGTTACCGATGATGGACTTGTTGTAATGGGTTCTGAGGTAGGAATTATTGAATTGGACGATAAACGTGTCGTCAAAAAAGGACGTTTAGGTCCAGGACAAATGATCGCTGTTGATACTTTACGCGGGCAGTTGCTCACGAATACAGACATCAAAACTGAAGTGGCGAATCAAAAGCCATACAGTAATTGGGTTAAACAGATTACGCATTTAGATAAACTAAAACCTAAACCCATAGGAACGATAACCTCAGTCCCTGATAACCTGCAGACACAACAGAAAGCATTTGGGTATATGATTGAAGATGTGGAACGTTTTATTAAACCGATGGTTCTGCAAGCCAAGGAAGCAGTTGGGTCAATGGGTGATGATACACCTCCCGCAGTCATTTCACGGCATCCACGTTTACTCTATCACTATTTTAAACAACTTTTTGCACAAGTTACCAATCCAGCAATTGATTCCCTACGTGAACGATTGGTAATGTCTCTGACGACCTATCTTGGAAAACGACACAGTCTGCTGACAGAGACCGATAAACATTCCCACGTAATCCGATTGACCTCACCAATTTTGACAAATGAAGAATTGGAAGCATTAAAAACACAAGAATTACCTGAGTTCAAGCATACCACTATACCTGTCTGTTTTCCTGTTGCTTCAGGAACACAAGGATTGGAGAGTGCTTTAGATACTTTATGTGATACAGTTTCAGATGCGGTAACTGCTGGAAATACACTATTGGTTTTGAGTGACAAGGATGTCAATGCTGATTACTCGCCAATACCAATGCTACTCGCGGTTGGTGCAGTACATCACTACTTGATCCGTGTAGGGAAACGTAGACAGGTCAGTTTAATAGTTGAAGCAGGAGATCCACGTGAAGAGCATCATTATGCCGTACTACTCGGATATGGTGCTGATGCCATCAATCCCTACCTTGCCTTCTCAACCATCGTTCAACTTGCCGAGAACGACGAATTTGAGGAACTTTCAACAGAACAAGCAATACATAACTATAAAGAAGCAGTTGAAAAGGGAATCTTGAAGATTATGGCAAAGATGGGCATTTCTACTGTGTCAAGTTATCGTGGCGCGCAGATTTTTGAGGCAATTGGTATCAATTCTTCCGTTATCAATAGATGTTTTGTTGGCACGCCATCAAGGTTAAGTGGTATCGGTTTTGAGCATATCGCCGCAGAAACACTCCATTTCCATACTAAAGCTTTTGGTGGGGTTGATGATAGAAAAACATTACAAGAAGCAGGTTATTTCCGATTTCGGAGAAATGGTGAATTTCACGCATTTAATCCGACCGTGTTCAAAGCATTACACAAGTTCGTAAAAAGCGGGGATGCTGAAGATTACACCGAATACGCTGAAGCTGTAGAAGTGGGAGAACCTTCCAGTCTACGAGATTTGCTCGATTTCAAACCAAGTACTCCAATACCTATTGAAGAGGTAGAACCCGCAGAAGATATTGTTCGCCGCTTTACCACTGGAAGTATGTCTTTTGGTGCGTTAAGCCGCGAAACACACGAGACCTTAGCTATTGCAATGAACCGTCTCGGTGCCAAATCAGGTAGTGGTGAAGGTGGAGAAGATAGTGGTCGATTTATAAAAAAATCTAATGGTGATCTGGCATCCAGTGCTCTCAAACAGGTCGCCTCCGGACGTTTTGGCGTAACACCGCAGTATCTTGCTTCCGCACGGGAATTGGAAATTAAGATGGCACAAGGGTCAAAACCCGGAGAAGGTGGACAAATTCCTGGACACAAAGTTACACTTGAGATAGCAAAGATTCGCCACTCAATTCCTGGGGTTCCGTTAATATCACCACCACCACATCACGATATCTATTCAATCGAAGACCTCGCACAGTTGATTTATGACCTAAAACAGGTGAACCCACGTGCAAAAGTCGCTGTAAAACTCGTATCAGAATTTATGATTGGGACAATTGCATCAGGGGTCGCAAAAGGATACGCTGATGTGATCCAGATAAGTGGACATGAAGGAGGAACTGGGGCTTCTCCACTTAGTTCCATCAAAAATGCTGGCACACCATGGGAACTCGGTCTTGCGGAAACACAACATCGACTCGTTGAAAATGAATTGCGTGACCGAGTTGTACTAAGGGTTGATGGCGGTATGCGTTCAGGTCGTGATATTGTCATTGCGGCTATGTTAGGTGCTGAAGAATACGGCTTTGGGACAACCGCTATGGTTGCAACGGGATGTGTAATGGCGCGACAATGCCATTTAAACACTTGTCCTGTCGGTGTCGCTACACAAGACCCCGCACTTCGGGCAAAATATCCTGGCACTCCTGAAATGGTTGTCAACTTTATGCTCGGTGTAGCAAATGAAGTCCGATCAATCCTGGCAAACCTCGGACATCGTTGTCTCAATGATATTATCGGTCGTCCAGAGTTGTTAGGACTTGCTGACTTAGTTGAATATCCAAAGGCAGCAACCCTTGACCTTACTGAAATTCTCTCATCCGCTGATCCAACAGGAGAGTTGCCTCGTTATCATTTACAAGAACGCAATGACCGTGTAGATACTCCTTTAGATGATCAGATTTTAGTTGATGCTGCAACCGCAATTGAGAAGAAAGAACCAATTCAACTCTCATACCCGATTCACAATACCCACCGAACGGTTGGTGCTAAGTTGTCTGGTGAAATTGCCTATCGGTATGGAGATACACCTCTGCCAAAAGAAACTATCCGAATCTACTTTACGGGCAGTGCAGGACAGAGTTTTGGTGCATTCTGTATCAGTGGTATCCAACTTGTTTTGACTGGTGAAGCAAATGATTATGTCGGCAAAGGAATGGCAGGTGGAGAATTGGTTATTAAACCTTCACCTGATGCCCGATTCAAAGCCCATGAAAATACCATCATTGGTAACACTGTGCTATACGGTGCTACAAACGGGTTCCTATACGCCGCAGGTACAGCCGGTGAAAGATTTTGTGTCCGGAACAGCGGTGCAACTGCTGTTGTTGAAGGAGTAGGAGACCATGGATGTGAATATATGACAGGCGGAACCATCGTCATTCTGGGTGAAACAGGACGAAACTTCGGGGCAGGAATGACAGGAGGAACTGGTTATGTACTTGATGAAAACCAACAATTTGAAAATAAAATTAATCCACAACTAATTAAGTTAGAACGTATTACTGAAAAAGTGGATGAAGATACCTTGGTTGGATTGATACAAAAGCATCTTGAATTGACTGGAAGCCAACGTTCAGAACATATCCTCGCTGAATGGGATAAGTTCCTACCTCTTTTCTGGAAAATAATTACACCGCCACCTCCAACGCCTCCAACGCTGGATCGCAGAACAAGAAGGACTCCTCGTAGGAAAAAGTAATATCATTTCTAAATAATAACTTCTCATTAACAAAAAACGCGTTCGTAGTCGCGCAATTTATTACGTTTCTTACATTCTCGTAGGGGCGAGGTTTCCTCGCCCGCATGCTCACATACAGTCCCATAGACTATAACGAGCAAAGCAACCTCCAACATATCTATCTGATTCACAGAATGCCATGCACAAAAATCAGCGCAATCTGTCAGAATCACAGCATAACGCAATTGGGTTTCAGACGCTACAAAGAGACATTGATATACCAAAATCCTTCAGTGTTTTCCGCGTCTTCAGTGCTTTCAGTGATTCAGACAATTAGCACTATCAAATACCTTAAACACGATGGCATATTCCTTAAATTGATGCCTATGGTGCGGTTTCATGAAGATTAATTTATTCTTTCGGTAATATGAATGTCCCCAAAACCTGTAGGCGCGCTTTGTAAGCGCGCTGGACTTCCAATAGTAACTTACCGAATTTATTTCTTACGCTTCATCTCTAACCGCACTATTTACACAGGTTCGGTTAGGAAACCGAACCTGTCAAGTGTATAAGTAATTACGAATTTACTATAAACCATTGTAATATCAGAAAAACAAAAAGCCTCTATGAAACTTTCATTAGAGGCTTTTTGCTATTTATTTCAATCTAACTTCACTGAATAGTGATGCTAAAGTATGGAGTAGCACGCAATGCAATGATTTTACGGACAAAGAGTCTAACTCATAATCTTTGCATCGTGCATTCAATTAACTGATCCGCCGCCTTCGTCTTCAGCAACAGCGAATGCAACTTCAAGTCCTTCAACTTTAGCGGATCGCATCTTTGCTCGTTCAACCACGTCAATGACACGTCCATGTTTTGCACGTTTATCAGCTTTAATAATCAAAGTGCTAATTTGGTGTTCATTGGCAGCTATAAAGAGTCCTACCTCTTCCAAAGTTTGCATCTCACGATCATCAATAGCGATTCTACCATCGCTACTGATAAACAAGTTATATTTTTTCCTCGGAAATTCGTGTTCTGTCGAGGAATCCGGCAAAGTGACACTAAATGGCGGTGGAACCCGCATGATGGCAGACACCATGAAAAAAATGAGTAATAAAAACACACAATCAATCATAGGAGCCATCGGTATATCGTCATCACTACCGGTATTTCGTCTACGTCTCATTTGGAGAGCCATGTGTATCCTCCTTCCATAATGGTTGGAACCGTAATCAGATTACACGCGTCATTCTCGCGCGGTAATAGCAAATCCAATTTTATCAATACCCGCATCTTTTGCTGTATCCATTACCCTAACAATCTGTTCATGAAGCACGTCACGTTGGGATTGGATGATAAGCATTGTTTTCTGTTCTTCAGGTGCATTAAGAAGAAGTGAGAACATTTCTTCAAACTGTACAACCACCCCATTCAAGAGCATTGTGCCGTCTTTATCGCTAACAGTAGGATTATCAATTTTGACAACAAGCCCTTTTGGTTTGTCCTTTGACGGTTCACCGGGAGGTGGTAGTTGCACCCGAATACCCGGCATAGGAGCAAAAGTTGTGGATACCATGAAGAAAATCAGGAGCAGGAATACACAATCAATCATAGGAGCCATACTGAGCGTAGGCGGTTTACGTTCACGAATTCGTGTTGCCATTAGGCTTAATTTGGCTTCACCAAGTTGTTGCATTTCAGGATTCTCCCTTATTTAGGAGCAAGGCGTGGAGCCAACAAAGCCCCGCGCCAGGCTATAATTACGCGTTCGCTTCACCAACAATCAACTGGTTAACAATTTCTGTAGAAACCTGTGAGATTTCAACCATGTGCCTATTAACCCAACTATCAAAAAGTTGGAAGAAAATCAAGCACGGAATAGCAACTGTCAAACCACCAGCAGTCGTTAGAAGAGCCTGTGAAATACCGCCTGCAAGCTGCTGCGGATCACCAGTACCTTCAAGCGCGATTGTGGTAAAGGCTGTAATCATACCTGTAACAGTTCCAAGCAGACCGAACAGAGGTGAAACAACTGCGACTGTTCCAAGCACCGGAAGATTCCGTTCTAATTCCGGAATTTCCAGAAGACTTGCTTCTTCTATGGCTTCTTGGATTTCCTCTTTTGTAATATCTCTTTCCTCAATCTGGGCTTGGCTATATCTGAGTAATCCAGCCTTTAAGACATTTGCAAGTGGACCACCAGCCTCTTCACAAGTTGAAACCGCTTCCATAATGTTCTCTTTGCGTAATGAATCGGCAATGCTTGCGATGAATTGCTCAGTACCAATTCGTGAACGACTACGAACAAAAGTGAAAAGTCTTTCAATAATGAAGGTTAATGCTACAACAGAGCATATCGCTAACGGGTAGAACACAAAACCAAATTTTTTGAAAAAAGAGATAATGTTATCTTTTTCTCTCATTTTGATACGGTCAAAAATTTCACCACCAGCTGCAACAACCTTAGATTTACCAAATCGGTCACCATAACCTTCTTTGGAAACACTAATCGTATAACGTCCAGCGGGTAGACCTGTTTTTTCATAGATACCGTCTTTGTCTGTAGTCACTATATACTCTTGTCCATCAGCACTATTCACAATTTTAACGGTAACATCTTCAATTGGTTTCTGTTCTGTTGAAGTATCAATAATTTCACCTTTAATTGTTGCACCAACACCCATAGTATCTATATCTTCGGTTCCTGCACTTTCCTCTGCAGCATCAACAGTCGGTGCTTCAACTTCATCTTGGGCAAAAACTATGCCAGCAGACACAAACATAAGTGCTACTAACATTAGAATTAAACTTAAACGAGTCATTCGTCCTGGTTCTCCTTTATTAAAATGCCATTAAATGCCTATTCGGCAATATGTTATCTATCAATAAGAAAAATCTAATAATGTAAACAGCACATCTCCAAATGTGCTATAGTTTATGAATTACTTCTAAAGTATCAACACATGATAACTTCAAAAGAAACGTTGTCTCCAGACTATTTACGTTATATGTTAAAATAATTTTCCTGAACAATATACCCATATAAGGTAACACCTGAATGGATATGAAGTTGCGCTTCATTTGATAATAGACACAAAAACATAACCATATAATTTGAAAATGTGGTGCTGGATGCAAAGAAAGAATCGCACCCAGCATAAAATTAAGGTATTTAGAAACCCATCATAGCTCGAACAAACGTTGTATTACTGGTTGTGTTCTCGAGTAGAATAGTTGTTCTACGGTAACCAGCCAAAATTACAATATTGAAACCAAGCCATTCACCTCTGTTAATTGCTTGTATTTCAAATATCCGAGTCCGCAAATCTGGTCTATAACGTATTGGCACCTGTTGATCTGGACCGAATTTAGCCAGATAGACTCTAAAGTTATTGTCCCGGTTCGTAAACTTTCTGTATTGGAATCCACCTAAGATGTTCATCCTCGGTGAGAATTGGTAATCGAGACGTATACCAAGGACATCTTCTCTGCTTCTACGGTTGAAACGCAGATATTCAACTGGTTCATCGTCTGTGGGAACGAAGTGCCTTGCGTTGAGGACTTCACCAATTTCTTCTGCGGTTCTATCAAAAGCACGATCCCATATATATTTGACCATCGGTGTCAACGTCAGATCTTCACCGATTCTATCTACATACGGAAGATCTCCGAGTGGGATTTCATATTTTGCCTTGAGAATAGTCTGTTGGCTACGTATGTTCCTTTCGGGGTAACGACGTAACTTCCAGTTATCTACATCGTAGATTAGACCGGTATCAGAAGGATCAAGTGCATTAATGCCGTGGTCAGGATAGAAAGGATATTCTCTCCTTTGTCCACTTGTTCGAACTTGTTCATCAGGCACAAGGAAATCTATCCGTTCATCCGGTTCAAACAACTCAGCTCCCGAATCGTATTCAACATCCAAGAATACTGCATCCTCTTCATCAAGTTCGAATTGCTTTTGCAAAACGACGAGAAGCTTTGCTTCCAGTGTCAGGTTTGGTATTGCCTGATAGAGGAATTGCAAGGTTGTTGTGTTTACGCGAGCATTGTAGTAATCAAGTTCGTCCTCGGTTTGTTCGGCTTCCAATTCACCTACCTGCAGTGTAATAGTGTAATCAGGTATATCATCTCTTACGCGGACGAACCTATTTTGGAAGAGAACAGTACCGAAATCTGGAATGTCCCGTTGATAAATAACGTGTAGGTATTTGGAGTCATTTTTTCGACGGCTTGAGACTTCGCTTTCATTCAACCATCCGACATGAAGAGATAGGTTATCAAGTAGATCGTATTCTGCTTTTAGGTGATAGCCTTCTCGGTCAATACCGTATTCGTATTGTGGTTCAAAATCATCTTCCAACGAATCGATGGTTCCGTTATTATTCAAGTCAATTAAATCAGTAAAAACGGGCGGGTCTGCCTCAAAAATGAGGAAATCTTCTTGGTAGTCTAAGATACCGTTCTGATCTCTATCATCAGCACGAGGGAGAACACCATCAAAGTCAAAATCATCAGGCCAATCGTCATCATCATCGTCGTCTTCAACTAACGCATAATTAGTTTCATCCCACGGAGCTCGTTCCGTAGAAGGTCCAGCAGGAGGCAGGGTATATGTTTGGTCACGTCCACCGTTTGAACCGAAGTTCAAATAAGTGGTTGTATAACCAGGATCAATGTGGTATAAGACACCTTCAAGATAAAGTTTGCCAAAACGTGATTTCAATTGGACAAACCAGGCGGTTTCTCTCCCCAACATTCCATCACCGTCTTCATCTGTGCCATCTCCACCGAGCATCGCTTCAAAACGTTCACCCGTGGCTTCTGAGTATGTCGGTATACCGTTGGCATCTATAGCGACTCCATCTGAACCGATTGAAATATTAGTCGTTTCTTCCCCATCTTCTGTTTCAATAACGGTTTTGACACGACTAAATCCGACCTGATCCTTAGGAATAGTAGGATACTGTTTATATTTTCCGTTAATAGAATAGTGTGCCCTTACAAATACATTTCCAACTGTTCCTTCCAGATCTAAACCGTAGAGAAGCGCAGCTCTTGCAGCACCATAACGGTATGTGACTTTTCGAGGTTTCCCCTCACCTTCCCACTCAGCAGGATTATGACGGAGACTTGCTCTGTTGTCAGTATAATCCGAAGACTGACCATAGTTTCCGGGAGCTTCAATAATGTCGCGATACGGCATTTGAATATGCCCATCTTCAGTTTTAATCCATTCTTGAATTTCGGGATCGGATTCAGCCAGATTTGCCTCACTAAAACCAATAACGGCAATGTTGTAATCACCCGCAACGACCATTTCAAACATAACGTCTTTAACTGTCCGCGGGTCAATATCGTGATCAGCAAATATTAGGTCATATTTCATTTTACTGAAACCTTCAGCGATCTTCCATTCACCATCAACGGAATCCTGTACTTGGTCAACAGCAGGATCAACAGGTTCAATGTCATCAATAAAAACATCAATCTCTTGTTTCGCTTCAGGCAGAAGATTAGGCTCAATTCCCGCTTCAATGTCATCCGCGCTTATTTCTTCAAGTGCTTGTGTAATAACCGTGATTTTCATCATTTTGAAAGCCGCACCGACACCACCTTGGAACCTATCCTCAAGGATATTCTGGAGTTCATCTCCCGAAAGTCCTGCCCGGTCATTCGTATTAATAAAGGTTTCATATAAGTGATTGTCTTCAGGAGAATCATCACGAAAGACAACAGTAATGCTTTCTGGCGGGGTATTTGCAACGGTTCCCATAAACGGGTTTTCTACGCGTTCTGGATGTTCTTTATGCAAGTTGATATACGTAAACCCGATACGAAAAATGTCGCCTAATAGACCTTGTCCACGGAAACCTACAAGACGGGCGTTTTCAATATGTCGTAAACCCGCATCTTCGTTTAACCCATTTCGCCTACCAAGATTCGGCGCAAGGTTTGCTGCTTGGTCTGCAAGTTGCACAGGGTTTGAAATCCGTGAATTGATTAGAGTAAAGAGATGTCGCTCTTGTGCAAAAGAGATATCCCACCGAAATCCGTCAAATTCTGTTTTGTATATTGCATACCTGTTCGGGAATAAGGTAGACGGTTTGAGACGTATGTGGTCACCAATTGCAAACTCGGTATATCTACCTCTGTACGAATCTTCTGTCAAGATTGTACGGTCCAACTGTATTGTGAAACGTTCACTATCAAGCTGACCTGTCCAACCGACAACCAATTCACCGTTCTGATTAAACTGTTTCTCTTCACGGTAGTTGTGTACTTCACTACCTTCCAATAGTTCTTTACCGAATAGGTCATAGAAGAACTTCGGCTCCTCTTCTAATCGGAAACGGTCTGAGAATTTAGAGTCTCCCTCAATAGTAGGCAAGAGAGGTTCTTGCGGTCCAAGACTTTGTGCTCCACAACCGTATAGCACAATTACGCTTAGGATACAAGTAACTACAAGCAAAACATCAATAATTCGTTTTAACTTGTTCATTAGTTTGGTATTCCTCCTTAGGAAAATATTAGTTCGGATATTAGAAACCTACAATAATATGTAACGGTTATGTGCTGGCATCTGGTTTCCGAAACCTTATAATGAATTGAACCAATAATTATTATTTGTAAACCGAAAAAGAAAATACCCGTTATGTCTTGTAACAGATACCGTATTTTAGTTATTTACACACCATTCGGTTATATTTCATATCTGCCTATGATATTTGATAGTATTGATAAGCAGAAATTGGTTCTCTCCATTATTTAAGGATGTTTTGGGAGTAACTCTCCACAAAACGCTTATTAAGTGTTTAGAATATCAAAGATATAATTTTTTGTCAAGTTATCAAAGTAAATGATCGTAACTATATAATTCAGGAAAATCATACCATAAGTGTCAAAATATTGCAACAATAAAAAAATATTTCCAAAGTACACAAAAACTCCCAAATCAACGAATGATATTGGGAGTTGTGATTCAACTTTGGAAACTATTTTTAGTATAGTTAATATATTCAATTAACAAAGCAAGCGTAATACCGAGACACAACCCAACAACTCCTGCCAATATAACAATCAGCTTGTGTTGTGGACTAACTGGAACCTTTCTCGGTACAGCGATGTCTACAATCTCAATCCCACCTTTCTGGTTAGGTGTAACATCGGTCTCAGCACTTATAATCTCGGATTCAAGATAACGTTTTTCAATTTCTTCCTTTATTGATCCAGCGAGTTCTATTTTTGTGCGTAGTTGCGTCAAGGTATGTTGATTTTCAGGGATTTGGTTTAATAACTTTTGCAATTCTCCGTTGGTATCTTGTAATTCTTTCCTGAGTTGTATTGTTTCATTCTCATAACCATTTATAATTGGTGGCAATTCAATAAGTTGATTTTGTATATAGGTATAATGTGCAGAGGTTCCAAATGTGTTGGTAGTAGTTGTTTGGGGAGTAGTTTCAACTTGATTCTGGATATTATCTATTTGCGCATCTAAACCCGCAATTTCATGGGGACTTTTTCCAACTTTTTCACTATCACCGATGCGCTGAGTTTCTAAATCAATAATTTTCTCTTGCTGGTGTAGCCAAAGTGGATTCAGATTATGAGTTTCCGAGATTTGTGCCTGTTTTGGAAGGTTTTCAAGTTGGGTTTTATAATGGGTTAATTGCCCACGTGCGGTGTGAAGTGCCTGTTCAGAGATCCCAAGACGTTCCTGCAATTTCCGATCCTGTTCCAACAAATTTGCTAACATAGGGTACCACGTCTCAGGACTCCTATTTTCACGGATGAAGTTACGGGTTTCGCTTATGAGTTGTTGTATTTCTGTATCAATTTCTGCTCGTTTCTGCTGTAAAAATTTCTGACGTCTTGCCAACTTCGTTTTTTCATCTTTACTACGTAGCGTTTGCATGTCTCGTGCCAGTTGATTAACCAGAAGTGCTGCGTTGCGCTCTCCTCCTTCGGACTCGGTTAATTCAATTGACAACTCAATATAATCTGCCTCAGGGTCTATCTGTGCTTTCAATTTACGCCTTAGGTTCCCAACACTTGGGAAGTGTCGTATACCTCCCAAGTTATTTTCTTCCAAGTTTTCAACCGCAGCATTTAGCATTGATTCCGTTGAAAATCTTTTACTAATTGTTGCCATATCTCTCCTGTCCATACCACCTGAAAATACCGATTGAAACAAATTAGCAGAGGAGATAGGAGAGGTAGAGCTTGATTGGATCAGACGCATTGACGTGGAAGCCGAATATGTTTTAGGAATACGAAGTGAAATGACCAAGGCAGTTCCTAAAACCAATAATGTACATAAGCAAATTACAAATACATGCTTCCGAACAAAATGTAGATAGTCATGCAACGGTTCCTCTTTTTGAGGCATGTATGTCAATTTTCGTCGAAGAATCGAGAGAAAATTGTCCTCCTTCCTTAAAACTGTTTAAGTTTATAAATTGTTAGCAACGCGAATTTCTTCATCGTTGAAGGCTTCGTCATACCATTCGGTAATACGCCATTCACCGTCTCTTTTCTCAAAGATAAACAGGTTGTCACCTTCCGCGAACCAGCCTGTGTATCCACCTTCAAGCGATTCACCATCTGCCACAAATCCTTGGATTCGGTAATGATTTCTAACTTCGGCTTGATCCCCATCTTCATTTATAGATATTTCTGGCGGAACAGAAAGTTCTATTTCAATATCCTGAAACCTACTAAAGACGCGAGTCGCAGAATCACGTTCGTCTCTGATATCGTCAAACAACAGATCATCTGTTTTGTCACCATCAGTACCCATATCAGATTCATAGCGGAACCCTTGTGCCCAATATGCACTCATATAGGTTTCAACATCTTCAGTTTCATAACCTTCACGCCACCGTTTCAAAACCCCGTTAATAGCCAAAAAGTCTTCGGGCGGCACTTGATTCACTTTATCAACATCTCCGCATCCGATAAAAAATGCTACTAAAACGAGCATACTGCTTATTTTTGCTAATTCCTTTAACATATTAATCTAACCTCCAAATTAAAATGTCTTGACGATTCCTAAATAGAGTCGTGATGGATTAATTCCAACTTGGAGCCCCAATTTCTCAATATTTTGTGCATCCTCTTGAATTGAGCGAACTTGTGAGTTAGCATTATAAAAGTTCGCACTTACATAAGAATCTATAATACTATATGCCCAGATTCCTATACCTGTGTAAATAAAAAACATTCTGAGTTTATATCTCTGATTTGCTTTGTCGTAACTTGCTAATACAACCTCAGAATTATCTGGTTCATAACTTGCAGTGAGTATGTAGTTGTCATATTGACTTTGTAAAGATTGATTTGCGAAATATGCACCAACTGCTGAAGTTCCAATTCCGAGAAGAATTAAACTTCCACGAAAGTAGTTGCGACTATGAAATTGTCCCCAACTGGGAAAAATAGTTGAACGGACCATTGTACCAATCGGTGAAATAAGTCTTATAGATTTTTCAGGCTCAGCGGGAACATTTAGGTTGTTAACCTCTTGAGCGAAACAAAATTGTATGCTCAACAACAAAATCAGAAGGGTCAATAAAAAACGCATTAATTCCTCTTATTGTTGACAATGCCTCGCGCAAAAAATGCACGAGGCATCATATATGTCAATATCACTATATTACTTCTGCTGGTTTATCTTCTTCGTTTTGACCTCTCGGATGTGGATGTCCGACTCCGAGTAGTGCTTTTATCGTCATCGTCGTCATCATTACTCGAACTTGAACTTGTTGATGTTCGAGTAGGGGTTGATGATTGAGTGCGTGAACTGGACGATGGAGTACGACTAACCCTTTGTGGTTGGGTTCGCGTCGGAGTAGACCTTGATGACGTAACAGTTGAGTTACGTTGTTTTGTTCGGTCTGTGATACTACTCGTCCGTGAACTTGACGAAGTACTCGTCCGACTTGAAGAAGATAACGATCTTCTTTGATATGTGGAAGATCTATCATTTATTGCTGAAGTTCTACTCCTGTTTGTATTCACACTTGAACGTGAATTAAGTATCAGTCTACGTTGTCTGTCTGTTGTCTGGACTGAAGAACGTGTCCTACTACTATATGACCGGACAGCATCATTCTGTTGAGGTGTTAACCTCGCAACTGATGCTCGTTGTTTTTGAGAAATGATGGTTGACCTGCTAACACGTTCTGTTGAGGGTGGTGCTTGCCTTCGATGGTTTTCTACTACAGCACGAACATCAGTCTGAGTTTGTGTCCGTTCTGCAGTTCGCGAAGGTGTTGCTAACCGACTCCGAGAATATTGCTTGCGTACCGATTCGTGTTTTGCACTCCATCTATTTAACTGTGTTCGTTTCCGATATACTGGTGTAACCCTGCCATAACTACCATAATAATAAGGTGAGTGGTAATAAACATATCGTGATGGGTAGTATGTACGGTAACGTCCTAAATATCCGCCATAATAGGAGCGGATTGTAAGGAAATTATGATCATAGACAGGGTAACTCCAACACAAGTAGGAGTTGTATCCAGAGTGGTAGAAAATAGGTCCATCGTAAAAGTATAGATAAGTATATCTATTCCATGGACGCCAACGGTACGTTGGAGTATAGTGCTGAATTACACGGACTTTAGGTGCTCTGCGATATGTTGAAACTTCAATATATTCAATATCAAGTTGTTCGCCACCTTCAGCAACAATATGAAGCTCCATCCACCCTCGGTCAACATGTCCTGCGACAGGTATCTTGATAGTTTCAGAACGGTTTTTTGCACGTAGGACAAAGGTATCACCATACCTTGTTTCCGATGCATTTTGGTCGTTGTACCCCCGACGTGTCGTTTCACGTTTAAGGTTACGAATCCAAACACGTCCTGCAATAGGTTCATAATGATCGTTTATTTCAAACTTGTTCGGTTCACCTCTGTACCGTACTAATATTTCAATAGATTGCGCACTGCTTGGTATCTCAAAAAGGTATACACCACTTGCAATTGCAAATTCATAGTTATCCGGTTCTTGATGTGTACTTGCCCATGCGGTAAGCCGCATTCCATCTTCAAAAATAGGGCTGGCAGTGATTGTTGCGTTGCCACGTTCTATCCATTCATCTACGTCACTTGCGATTCTGTGTTCACGACTCAATCTGTCAGTGTAATAGTCGTAATCGGCTAAACTCACTGATGCTAATGTTCCTAATAGCATACAGCCGAGGAGTCCTGCGATTGTTAAAGTAAAAATTCGTTTTATCATGAGAACTCTCCTAAGTAAGCATCTTATACCATCGTGGATAATTGATGGTTAACAAGATCAATTAATATATCTATTTCTTCTGTTCTATCTCGATTAATTCTGTTATTACTCATCCTTGTTTTAGGTTATTGTGGATCTGATATAAATAAGGTTTCCATCTTAATATCGCTTTTTCTATCATAATTGACAAAATTATACTATTTCTTGACATAATTGTCAAGCGTTATAATACGCGTCAAATAACAGAAGGTTCTCTCTGAAATCTAACTACGGTAAATTTTAGAATTAAATTGGACACTTTGCAACTGCGTGGTTGGGAAACCTCGCCTACCGTTGAGAAAAGTGTATGTTTATTTTCTAATTCACCATATATTATATTACGACTTTGGTGTGAGTTTGATACCCCGTTTTTGCGCTTGCTCGCGCGCCAGAGGGGTAATGATAGTAGGTTTAGTATAAACCAACTCTTGGACATTGGATGCCAGGTCCGCGATAACAGCTGCACTGATCACAGGGGTTGTTATATTTGCAAGATTTGGCAAACCACCTTCACGAACTGTTTCCGCAATCTGATTAACTGTTATCCATTGAACGCCAAATTCAGTTAACGTGTTTACATGTTCTGGCTCAATTTGGTCAAGAGTGTGTGAATTTTTATTTACATACTTTTTTATATTCGTAAGGTCTGATGCTGCTATAACCCGTTTTCCGCAACAAAGTGCATGGTAGACCAAATAGGTACAAGGTGTATCTACTATCTTCAAAGCCAATTTTCCAGCCATTGGATAGGAAAGTGCAGGTAGGACAATCTGCGTATAACTTTCAACAATAGATGGAATATCAGTTAACTCATTTTCCAGTAATATGTTTTCTTCACCAAAAGTCGAATTAATAAGTTCCAGATTTACTACTTTAGTTGCAAGTTCGGATAAAATAATTCGAATATTCCATCCTTCCTGCATACATGTTTGGAATTGTTGAAGTATCTGTTCTAATGGAAGTTGTGTTGCGCCGAGTATTGACAGCAGATGTTTTTCGGATTCTTGTGTGCTATTGTTATGTTCCTGAAGCACTCGCTCAACTATTTTTTCAATTTGGTTGATCTGTTCTGGTGTCATGTTTAGTCGCGTAGTAGTTCAACAGCTTCGCCACCTTTCAAACCAGCGGCGTTTGAATCATCAGTGTCCAGATGCATCTGAAGCACATAAGATTCATGAATTTTCGGACGGATATTTTCAAATGTTAATGCACGTTCACCCGGTATACGAATTTTTAATTCATCTGTTTCTGCGATACCAAACGCTACAGCCTGCTCAGGTTTCATGTGAATATGTCTCGCTGCACAGATTGCACCTTCTTCTAAATAAACACTTCCAGCAGGACCTACGAGTGTTATCGCTTCAGCCCCATCAAGATCGCCTGAATCCCTTATAGGTGGGTCTATACCGAGGCGGATTGCCTCTGTCTTTGCGACCTCTACTTGTGAATAATCTCGTACCGGACCAAGAATACGAACATGTTCAATGGCACGCATCCGTTTACCAACGACAGTAACTGTTTCATTTGCAGCAAACGCTTCGGGTTGGTAAAGTGGGGCATAGACAGTAAGTTGATGTCCAGTACCGTAAAGGATTTCAAGGTCTTCCTGTGTCACGTGCGCATGTCTTGCAGAAACACCGACAGGTATTTTCTGCTCTGCTAATGCCACATCACATGCACGATTACCCGCGTCACAAGTTCGCAAAGCACACCCGCTACAAGATTGGTCATTAGACAATTGATCCACTACTCTGCGGGTAATTAGTTTGACTAAGTCTGTGTCATGCATCTTAACTATGTTTCGTATGTATTCATGGAACTAAGATTAACTTGGTAGAATAGTTTCAACATCGTTGTGTGGTCTTGGGATCACATGGACTGAAACAACTTCGCCTACACGTGCAGCAGCTTCTGCACCAACATCTGTAGCTGCTTTCACTGCACCTACATCCCCACGCACTATCACAGTGACATATCCGCCACCAATTTGTTGGTACCCGACGAGTCGAACATTCGCAGCCTTTACCATTGCATCAGCTGCCTCAATGCTGCCAATCAATCCTCTTGTCTCAACCAATCCTAATGCTTCTCCAGTCATATTGATACCTGTTTCTCCTATTGTGTTATGTGTATGTATGTATCCGATGTTTTAAGTATATCAGAAATCCGTATTTTATTCAAGTAAAAATTGGCTGAAGAGCCCGGAAATCCTCTTAACATCGTGTCGTGCTTTGTCAATCTGGTTGTTTTTCTTTAATGCTACGGCACGCCATAGATAAATAGGGATTAATTCATACTGTTCATTTTCCCAGTTATCAATTGCCTCTGTTAACAGTTCAATAGACTTGGTTAAATCGGCATCTTTCAAATTTTGTTGTCCCAAATCTCCATAAATATCACTGCGATTCAGATACGCAATTGCGAAGTGCGGTTGCATTTCAATGGCTTTGTCAAAATCCGCTAATGCGTGTTTTTGCGATTCGTCTTTCTTTTTTGATAATAGATACTTTTTGTGATATGCTCTGCCGCGATTGTTGTAGACAATCGCAGTAGGACGGTGCTTAACAATGTCAGTATAATCGCGAATTGCCTCATCAGGTTTTCCTGACTGCAGATAACATTTTGCACGATTTGACAGGACAAGAGCATTTTTTCTTGCTTTGAGTGATTCGGTGTAATCGTCAATAGCACGTGGAATATCATTTAAGGCACGGTAAACGTCTCCACGACTGGCATAAGCATCGGCTATATACTGCTTGAGTGATATGGTCTGTGTATAATCCGCTATTGCATCTTTGTATCGTGCCAAATAGTAGTAGGCACGTCCACGATTGATATATGCTTCTGCATATTTTGGCTCAATCTCAATTGCGCGGGTTAGTTCGGCTATGGATCGGTAAAATTCTCCTTTTCCAAGCAATTGTGTTCCGTCAGTTAGGTGTTTATCTGCATCACTGTCAAACCCTTTTAGTCTTTCCCATGATACGAAGCGCGATGCAAGAATAATCGTCAGAATCAGAATAGGGGTCATTATGTAGATTAACGCACGCATACAACGACACTCTACTATTATTTCGGGTAGAGAAGATGAATGTTAACACCGAATTGTAATTCATCAACAGAGGAATAGTTTTTGGCTAAATCAATTTCTATATAGGTTTGTCCACCTTTGGTTCCGCTGTAACCTGTGGAAAAGATGAGCTGTTTTCCTCCGAGTCTGACTACACCATCTTTAACATTTCTTGGTGGGAAAAGTCCCACGGGGGTATGTCCAACAACTAAAAATCTTGCATTGAGAGCGTTGAGAAAGTTCTCGGTATGTTTCAATGTATATCCGCCAAACATGACTATTTTTGATCGGTCCCATAGCATCTCATCCAGTGTATCTTTAGCGGGTGTAACAAGGTCTGATATGCTATTAATATTACGCGCTGGACCTGCATGAACTGCGACAAATCCCTTTTTACCGATAACGACTGTTGGAAGGTTCATAATAAAATCAAAATGTTTATCAGTCATTCGCTCTATGAAATTAAATTGTTTATAGTAACTACCGTTTATGCTGTTGTATAATCTATCAATGAAAATCTTTCTATTATCATCGGACATTCCGCTTCTTTTCATCACAGCGTAAGTGTCTGCTGCCGCGAATTCATGGTTTCCTCTAATATAGATAAGTCTCTTCCCATTATCCCCAAGTTGTTGCTGTATTTCAATCACACGGTTAACAATTTGTATGTCGCCATAAGGTGGTTCAGGCTTTTCATCTGGTTTATAATCAATCACATCCCCAAGCATAATTCCATAAACATCTTCACCTGCTTCTATACGTTCAATCAGTCGTGTTTGTCTAAGCCACTGATTAAAATCGTTCCAGTGTGCATGTAGGTCAGCAATAATATAGACAGTGCCGTGGTCAGGCAGGACGACTACGTGTCCATCTCGTGTGTACTCATTAGGATATTGTGATAGGTTTTTCGGTTGTGCATTTGCAACCATTGTGAAACATACGAGCAAAAGGGTGATGGGAAAAAGGTAAGTATTCATAGGTATTTACTTTCTGAAGAAGGCATCTACGACTTCTTCCTGTTGTGCAAGTTTATTGAGTCGCATTCGTCTACGATTCCAACTGATAAAATAGAAAAACAAAAATAACACTGCCAAACCACCCCAAAAAATGTATGAACTGGATAGCAGAGATGCCCAATGATAACGTTTTGGTAGTGATTCTCGCCATTGCATATCAAAGGTTGTAAGATCATAGCCGAGAACTGATTTAAATGCAGTGTTGAGATTCGATCCTGTATGTAGTAGGTCAATAACTGCCCATAATGGTTCTGTACCATTAATTTCAACGAACCAACGGAGGGCATCTTGACTTTGTGCATAAGCCAAATCCGCACCATGCTGTGAAACTGGAAATTTACTTGTTAACTCGTTAAGCGGTAAAATAGATTTTGTGAAGACATTTTTCAGTAAGGTTTCGTGCCGACCTGGCACCCATTCCTTTGAGAAGTGAATTGCAATACCTTCCACAAACCATAAAGGCATTCCTTTAACCGCTTTTTTTGTATATTGTCCAAAAAGAACATGCGCAATTTCGTGTCGAAGAACTTGTGCTAACTGGAGTTTCGCCACTGTTATCTGTTTCGGATTTTGGATGACAATACGCCGACTCAACGGAAACGCACATCCAACCGCCCAATCCTGTATTGGGGCATGAACAAACGCTTGAAACGCTTTTTGGGTATCACAAACATATATCTTAATTGTTTCATCTGGAATGTGACGTGTAATCCGAGGCATCTCAGCATAGAAATCTTCCGCTATTTTGAGTATAGACGCGGGATCTACTGTGTTTTCTCTGTAGTATAAGCGGAAGTGTGTGCTTTCTGATGTTTCCCATGAAGCAGCTGCGGAGAATGTGGGAAGTAATAATAAAACAAAAACAACGTTTTTCATTTGAAATATCATACATACTTACGCCTACGGATCTACCACAGTACCCATAAATAGCACCGTCTTAGTTTTGTTATCGCGAATTGCAAAGAAAAACGGTCTATCTGCAATAAACTGAGGTGGAAGTGATGTGACAGCAATACCGATCCCAGTTACTGCAGCAGCTTCCGAACCCTCTTCGTTGACATCAATAAAAGTTTTATGTTTCACCTTTGCAATATACAAATTTCTATCCAAGTTCTCAAATGATGCCATACGGCTAAAATCTGCCTTTCCTTCATCAAATGCTACCGACATACCAAGTGATGTTAACGTATCAATAAGACTTGTTTCATATTCTAATGAAAATTTCGGAATTTGCACCCAGATTTTTCGTTCTTGGAACTGTGAAAGCCAATTTTCCCAATTTTCTGCGTTCAAACTATCCAAAAATGTATTAAGATCGGATTCACGCGAGGGTAGGAAGATATACATACTCATCTGTCCATCACCATAGGGAAGACTAATTGCCTGAAAATTATCCTCAAGGTTTACGTAATGCATATATTCATCTGTCCTATTCATCATCGGCACTTGCTTGGTGCTCCCTGATTCGAGATGGAACGTCGCATCACGCGTGTTTTCGGAATCAAATTTCGTTTGCCAAGAACCCTTGAAATAGATTGCATTGATTAGGAACAGTACCATTTGAGGGTCAATGTTATCATCTACGATTTTCTGTATTTTGCCATTGGTACTGTTATTAACCCACATATTAATCGTTTGTGATGCACCCGGATCGCTAAAATCCAGTGTTGTAATCTCTGCGTTGAAATATTGTGAGTTTCTATCCAAGAAATCCTGATTAAATGGTATCCCTTGTTTTCCCCAGAGTGAGTTTGCTATTGTGAGTGTCACCTTAGAATCTGCTGTCTGAAGTGTCTGATTCAAGTATGAATAACCGGAATTGATTAACTCATTGCCTAACCCTTGTAGCTGCAATGTATTGACCATCGCTTGCTCCGTATCACCTGCTGCACCGTTTAACGTCATTGCCAACGCGACAGAAACACTGAATGGAGATATGAAGATATTCTTATCTTGGTCAATTTTTCGGATTTCATTGAATAGATTAAAGCCGAATTTGGTATTAGCAGAGACGACATTTGGGTCAAAAGTTCCAGGTTCACTTTTGATGATTTCTGGATCTAATTCACGTTCACAACCTATGAAAATAAGTAGTGTCAGTCCACACATTATGAGGATAAGATTTATTTCACATATTTTTCTATATTTTGTTTTTATCAAAGCATTTCTCCTTTTTAACATATTCCTCTGATTTGTATGTCCTACGGGTCCACAACAGTTCCCATAAACAGAATCGTTTTTGTTTCGTTATCGCGGATAGCAAAGAAAAATGGTCGATCCGCATTAAATACTGTACGTAGGATTGATCTAATACCTATTCCTACACTGGTTGCAGCAGCAGCCTCAGACCCTTCCTCATTGACTTCAATAAAGGTTTTATGCGCTACTTTTTCTATATATAAATTGCCACCGATATCGTCTAAAGATGCCATACGGCTGAAATCAGCGTTATCATCATCAAAAGCGATACCCATACCGAGACTTGTCAACGCGTCGTTGAGTTCCTTTGTTCCGTATTCCATTTTGAACTTTGGAATATAGACCATCACTTCCTGTTCCCGCAGCTGTGAAATCCAATTTTCCCAATTTTCTGTGTTCAATGAATCTAAAAAGGTATTTAAGTTGGATTTGTTGGACGGGAGGAAGATGGACATACTCATCTGTCCTTCTCCATAAGGAAGGCTAATCGCTTGGAAATTCTCTTGGTGATTTTCGTAGTATGCGTAATTACCTTTCCTCGCCATCATTGGCACTTGCTTTGTGCTACCAGTTACAAGATGGAAATCTCTATCACTCGTTGCTGACGGGTCAAATTGTGTTTTCCATTCTCCTTTGAAATAGATTGCATTTATCAGAAATAAAACGGCATTCGACT
Source organism: Candidatus Poribacteria bacterium (assembly GCA_022824265.1). Classification (GTDB taxonomy): domain Bacteria; phylum Poribacteria; class WGA-4E; order WGA-4E; family WGA-3G; genus MSPOR6. The sequence continues at coordinate 53,903 of JAJEAG010000055.1, forward strand.
CAATCTCATCCAGTATTTTTTTGATCTTGCCATTTGTGTTTGTATTCACCCACTGATTTATTGTATTGAGGGAATCTGGATCTGCAAAATCCAAGCTTGTGATTTCCGCATTGAAATATTGACTATTTCGCTGTTGGAAATCCTGCTTGAACGGCACCCCTTCACGCGCCCAAAGCGAGTTTGCTATTGTGAGTGTAACTTTCGGGTCTGATGTCTGAAGCGTCTGGAGCAATTGATAGTAACTGGTATTGATTGAATCGGTGGTAATACCTTGTAGTTGTAACGTATCAATCATTGCTTCTTCTGTTTCACCAGCTGCACCGTTTAAGGTCATTGCAAGGGCTGTGGAAACACTGAATGGGGATATAAAGATATTCTGGTTCTGTTCAGATTCCCACATTGTCCTGAATAGGTTAAAACCGAATTCAGTGTTTCCTAAAGGGACGTTGGAATTTATGGAGGCAATTTCAGCATCCTCCTTCGCTTGGTTTAGTGTATCCACAACAGAATCAAAACATCCGGCAAATAACAGAAATACGAGAATCATCAAACTTGGCACGGATTTTCCGACTATGTGTTTGTTATTCACCTGCTTCCTCCATCTTTGTTTGTAATTTGCTATTTCTGTAGGAGCGATCTCCGAATCGCGACCTGTTTGTAGTCGGGAATCGGAGTTCTCTCCTACCTTTGAGAATGTCAGAATTCGTAAATTAGCGTTGTCCTTAGTAAAGGTGCGCTACATATTCACCGTAACCGTTGTATATCTTTGTCGGATATCGTTCCATTGAGCCAATCATCCATTCAGAAGCTTGTGACCAACGGGGATGTGGAACTTTTGGATTCACGTTTGCTTCAAAACCGTATTCCCTCGGAAGAATAACATTCCAAAAGTTACGTGGTTTTTTATCGGTGAGTTCTATACTGGTAATTGATTTGATACTTTTAAACCCATATTTCCAAGGCGCAATCAATCGTAAAGGTGCACCGTGTTGTGGTGGTAGAATATGTCCGTAGATACCAACAACCATAAGCGTAAGTTCGTTCATAGCTTCCGCGAGCGTTAAGCCTTCAACATAAGGCCACGGTAGACGCGCATCGTTTTGATGCGATGCCACATCAGGGTCAAAAAACGTCTCCATCCGAACGTACTTTGCAGAAGATTTCGGTTGAACCTTTTCAAGAAGTGCTTTCATAGGAAATCCGACCCACGGTACTACCATTGCCCAAGTTTCCACACAGCGAAAACGATAGATACGTTCTTCAAGTGGCATCTGTTTAATTAAGTCATCCACATCTACGGTCATTGGTTTCTCAACATGTCCGGTTATTTCAATCTCCCACGGACGCGTTTTAAACCTTTCAACCCGTTTCCAGACGGTACTTTTTGATGATGTGAACTCATAGAAGTTGTTGTAGGTTGCAGCGACGATTTCCTTAGTTTCTGGTCTTGTGACAGTGAAATTTTCATTTTTTACCGCTGAGAGTTTTTCTTTTTGATAAGCTTCAAGTTGTTTCGCAACGCCTTTATTCTCTGCACAAGCACTCGAACCGAACAGTGATAACGCCCCCGCTCCTACTATGCCGAGGTCTTTGATGAACTTTCTGCGATTAATATAAACTGATTCAGGAGTAATACGGTTTTCTGGGATTTCCCATCCTTTTGGAATCTTTATGTTTGCCATCGGATTCTCCTATAACTTTAATTCTCTTATTTGTTCACACTGTGAAACTATATTATATTGGGGTTAATTGTATGATACACATTATACAGGTTACCTGTTTCATGTGCAATCCTTATTTAGGACTGTGTTTTGATGTTACTTATTTTTCTTGCAACTATTTCAGATTGTGGTGTATAATACCCTAAAAGAGTAAATTTGTTCCCATTAATAAACAGTGGAGTTTTGAGCAATGACACGTAAATATTGGCAATATCAGATATTACTTGTTGCACTGGTATGTGTTAATTTCGTATGTCCGCTTTTCTGTGCGGCTTATGAACAAAAGATGTGCAATAGGAGTATGTCCGCAGAAATTCAGGTAGAGTATACTGAATCTGGTTCGTCTTGTTGCCAAAAAGCGAAGACTGATGCTACAAATGAGTCTGAAACGCCATCAGAGACAGACACATCGTGCTGTGTATTAGGTTTAGAAATTGTTCTTCCTAATGATACATACAATGCCGACTCTGTTCGTGAATCTGTGGAACATCACCTTGTCCCTAACGTTCCATTATCTTTAACTCAGCCAGTTGCTCAGGAACAATTACTTCATTTCACTCTTCCACCCAAATTAGTTATCTCATCACTCAACCGCAACCTTTCCCGCCGCGGTCCTCCTAATACCCGTTCTTAAAGAGCACATTCAATCAGAAGATTTAACGAATATTCTTTCCATGTGCTTACAATTGCATGGAAATTGACTGTCATTAATTATACCAATTTTACTAAGGATTATATTTGGAGGAATCATAATGCAATCCCGGAATTTCACGTTTTACATTTTTCGTAATGCCATAGCAATCGTCTTGACCATGTTGTTATTTGTAAACTTGAGTAATGCTGAACAACATGCAAAGCATGACACACATAAGAAACAAGAAACCAGCACCTTAAATGTTGCACTTCACACTGAACCGCAGAAAATTGAGGTTGGGAAACTTGCGACTCTCATGTTCAAACTCACCGATGCAATGGGAGAACCATTTACCGATTTGATGATACATCATGATCGGATTCTCCACGTGCTAATCGTCAGCGAGAATTTACAGACTGTTGGGCATGTCCACCCAGAAGATTTTGAGTCGCGTGATATGATGGCGGAACTTGAAGGAACTTATACAGTGCACTTCACATTTCCCTTTGCCGGCAGATACATATTAGCACTTGATGTGATGACCGCAGATAACGAATTCGCAAAATACTTGTATGTAGATGTCGCGGGTGAGAAGAAGATGGCGGATATATCTGAAGACCTTCGTACGGAAAAAACAGTTTTCGGTTATAAGGAAGAAGGTGGAGATCGGTTCACAAAAGCGATTTCCGTTACCGATGAAAATGGCACTTCCGAATATCAGGTGAAAATAGAAGTGCCTGAACAGATTAAGGTGGGTGAGATGGTTCATATTACCTATCATTTTTCACGTGATGGAAAACCGATCACCGATCTTGTTCCATTTTTAGATGCACCGATGCATTTTGCTATCGTAAGTACCCGTTTAGATGGTATACTGCATACACATGGTACAGTTCCTATGAGTGGGAAAATGGAAAAAATGGCAGAGAAAGATCCGCATGCTGAACATAAAATGAAAAAGAAAGAATCAACAGGGCATCAACATCAAGGTATTACTCCAGAGAAATTTGGACCCGAGGTGATGCTCATGACCACTTTTTCAAAGGCAGGAAAATATCAGATTTTCGGACAACTCAAGCATGCTGATCAAATTCTGTTTCCTACTTTCATGGTCGAAGTTGTAGACTAAAATACTGTTCTGCTGTTGCTGGATCGTATCTCATAAATCACTTGTAGGGACGGGTTTCCCCGTATAAGCGTCAATTTAAGGAGAAGATGCGTTTGTAGTCGCGCAATTCATTGCGCCTCTTACATTCTCTGTAGGGACGGGTTTCCCCGTATAAGCGTCAATTTAAGGAGGAGATGCGTTTGTAGTCGCGCAATTCATTGCGCCTCTTACATTATCGTAGGTCGGTGCATAGCGACCTACGACATGCACACTAAAGCCTCGGAGAGGCGAAAGGTGTATAGAACACGTGATACATTATAACCTTAGCCCCAGAGGGGCGAAAGGTGTATTAGATGCACTAACGTTCCTCGCAAAATTCACGCTTATGGAGTGAGGCAACTTCACCCTACGATGAAAATGTGATTTTCTGCAAGAGATCAGTTTAACGATTTATGAGATAGACTATAATAAAAAACAGCGGCAGCAGACAACTACATTAGAAGGAGATTAATGATGTTATTCCAACACTACCGTTCCAAAAGTTCAAGCATTATGTTTGCGTTAGTTTTCTTTATGGTAATTTCACCCATCTTTAGTGATGCTCACGAAACAGAGTGGCCCGGTGAGAAACTTGCGGCTATATTCCCAAAAGCAAAGAAATTTGTTCAACGAAATGTTGTGCTTACAAAAGAGAAAATCGCATCAATTGAGAAAGAACTTGGTTCAAAACTACGACAAGAAGACCATAAACCGATCTTCTATATCGCAATTAGTGAACTAAAGAAACCTATGGGTTTAGTGTTATTTGTTGATGTGAAGGGACCGCGCGGTACTATTGATGGTGCTGTTGGTCTCAACATGAAGGGAAAAGTGGTAAAAGTTGCTGTCTATGAACACAAGGAATCGGAAGCGATTGCATCAGAGAAGTTTCTCAAACAATTCACAGATAAAGGCATAGACGACGAATTTAAAGTTGGTGGTGATATTGAGGCTGTTAAGGGACAGGAAGAAGCCTCAAAAGCAGTCGCGCTGCTTCCCAAAAAAACATTAGTCATGAGTTATGCACTTTTCCTTAAACGCAAACCAAAAACAGATGTGGAAAAGAAACCACAACCTGAAGAACCAGAAGAGTTACCTGAAGTTGAAGACCTTAAGGAACTCATGATCTTAATGGTGGATGAATATTTTGTCATCTATGACTATTTTGACACAGAGGAAGGCAAAGCAGAGGCAGTTGAAGCTGCCAAAAAACTCGCGATCTATACTAAAGCAATCTCTCAATTTGAGCCACCGAAGAATGCTGATCAGAAAGAAGAATATGTTGAGATGCAGGATAAGTTTAGCAAAATGCTCAAAGAATTTGCTGAAGCAATTGATAAAAACGGTATTTCTGACGACACGCGTAAGCAGTGGGAGGAAATTGATGCCTTAATAAAACAGGCACACATCCGTTTTAGCGAAGAAGAAATTGACCTTGAATCGTATTAAATGCTTGAACAGTTAGTGTTGATAGTAACATCCCCAAAGTATTTTATAATAAGGAATTTACCATGCGAAAATTCATTGTCTCTTTCTCAATTGCTTTCTTTTTTATTCTAATTGCTGAACAGTCCTTTGCGCTGCCAGCGTTCTACAAGATGTTCCGCGCAAAATATGAGTGGGCAGGAGGTTGTAATGTATGCCATTTCTCCAAAAAGGGTGGTGACTCTCCGAACCCCTATGGCAGAGCCTTCTTACATAACGGGATGAACCTGTCAACCTTCGTCCGTATCGCAGAGGTGGATTCAGATAAAGACGGGTTCAGCAACATCGCTGAAATTATCGCTCGTTCCTATCCTGGAGATGCTGCCAGTACCCCTGATAATACTGAGTCTCCAGACGAACTTTCTGAATCGGAAGATGCCTTTGAGAGTGGTGATGAGGATGTTTTTAGTTTTGATGACGTAGAAGCATCAGGAGATACTGGTGGTTTAGACTTTCTTGGTGGTGCGTTTGGAAACTTAGTATTTGGTGGTGCGTTGGATATTCGTCGCATTACTCGCGGACAAGACTTAGTACCCGATGCCACTAATTGGGATACCGGCACAACACTCATCCATGTTGCAGAGTTTGTCGTAACAACGAATGTTGGTGATCATGTCAGTATATTGGGAGAACAGTTGTTGACAACCTCGCCTTTAGGGACACAGGTGGCAGATGACCACGGTTTTATCTACGCTATTTTGACAGGACTTCCTGTTTTACCAAAAGGAGCATCGCTAAAAGTTGGACGGTTTCGACACGGTTTCGGCATTGACACCAAATCAGATGCTGCGGCTAATCCCTTATACAATCTGGTGCGGAAAAATATCGGTTTTATTTCTGACCGCGGGTTACAACTCAACGGATTCGTTGGACCCGTCTCATATACGTTATCACTTGCCGATGGACCGGATTCCTTACGCACTGTAACTGATGGAACAATAACAACCGGCATCCATATCGGACCACACGGAAGCGGTGGCGGTGTTTTAAAACCGATACGAAATAACAGTCCTCCACTGTTTTTACATGTCAACGGCACGTTACCGATTTTCGGCAAACGGATATGGCTTGGAACATCCTATTTTGATGGCAATAGCTATCCGTTTAATCCGATGAATGGTGATGTCAATCCCTCAACTTTGTTATACAAACGCCGCGTAGGTCTCGCGACAAGTTTTAAGTTATGGAGGTTTGACTTAGCAGCGGAATGGGTTCGTGGACAGGATACACAACTTTTGAAATACCTACATATTCCCATACCAGCAGACGACCGTAAGGCAACGGTGGAGGGATATTATTTACACGCTGAATTGCCGTTAACAGAAACCTTAGATATTCGGTTGAAGTATGATGTCTGGAATCCAAATACAGCAAAGTATAATACGATGACGTTCAACCGAGAACAAGATGAACAGGTTTGGACAACTCTTGGCGGAGCATTGTCATGGCATTTCGCAGAAGGTGCTTTAGCACGGATTGTTTATCAAGTGAATAACGTTGAAAAGTCCACACGAAGTGCCGCGATAATACCGCAGCTACTGCTTGAATTTTGAGTTGGGTTTTTCGTAAATGTGTTAAGCACCTCTTACATTCCGTAGGGGCGAGGTCTCCTCGCCTTCATTCTTATACCATTCTATAAATTATTATCTCATTTACGATTATTATGGCGGTAGTCCTTTAGGACACAAACTTTATGAAGATTATTTTATTCTTTCGGTAATATGAATGTCCCCAAAACCTGTAGGCGCGCTTTGTAAGCGCGCTGGACTTGAATACTAAATTACCGAATTTATTTCTTAGGCTTTATCTAACCGCACTATTATACAGGTTTGGTAAGGAAACTGAACCATAAGCATCAATTTTAGGAGGAGATGCGTTTGTAGTCGCGCAATTCATTCCACCTCTTACATTCCAATCTAAAAAGGGAAAAACATTTATAGAATTGATATTAGCAAAATAATCCGAATTTTCAGAGTCATTCTTGACCAAATAAGTCATAATAGACCTATAAACACATACTGAATATAGGTTCGTAGCACATTACAAAATTGTGCAATTTTTCGCTTGACTCTGAAAACTCTGAATCTTTAGACCGTAAGTACTGTAAATATCATCCAATTTTCCAGCGTGATTTATACCAGCACTTTTGGCATTGAATCAATAAACGAATACCGTTGAAAATGGATATGTCAATGTGTAGGTGTTGCTTTTCGTTTGCCAACCCCCATCTGAATTGCAGGTAAGATGGTGTCTGAGATGTTCACAGAATAGTCGAAAATTGTCCAACCAGAAGCCCCTAAGAACCGAGCGAGATGTATCTGACCAATGACAGCATCCGCTGTTAGTAAGGAATTAGAAGCAGTAGCACCGATACCCGGATAAATCGCAACATCTTTTGGCATTAGAGCAAGTTGATTTTCCAAGAGATCCGTAAAATATTTGGAATCCTCAGTATAATTCATCGGGCAAACAAAATCAATATAGCCTGCTTTCGCCCAAGAAATCCAATCCTGACCAATGGATGTAACACAAGATGGATAGCCACCGAAAACGGCAGTCGATACCTTAACATGAGGTTTTATCTCACGCACCCTTTTGCTAATTAAACGAACTAAACGTGTTATCTGATGGACTCGCCATTTATTGTAGGATTCCCCGTATTCTCCCGTTTTAGGTAAAACAGAAGCGGGAAAGTCTGTAATATATTGTCGTGTCGCCAGCATAAATCTTTTACGACATCCTTTGCAAAAGCAGGCGTGGCTTCCTGGATAACGGATATAATCCAGATGTATCCCATCAACATCGTAATTCCGAACAATTTCCATGATACTATTCAATTCTAACTTAACATTTTCTGGATGTGAAGGACAGAGCCAATCAATAGGTTCTCCTGTAGATGAAACCTGTGTACGTCCTGCCTTTCGTAGTTCATCTACAAATTCTTTTGGTGCACCTTCCAAATTCCACGTAATCTTCCACACATGAACCTGAAGTTTGTGTTTATGCGCTGCCTCGACACACTGCGCAATTTGGTCTCCGTATTGCGTAAATTTCTTACTACGTGGCAACACGTTACTATTATAATGTGCAACACCACCCCATGCCATATTCGGCAGAATCATGTTTATCCCTGATGCAGCCAATTCTTTCGCAGAACGTTTCCAGTCGCCAGGATATGCACCAAGACCGGAATGATTCCATACTGCGCGTCCTTCTGTCTTATCGCTTAGATGAGACAAAAAGTATGCTTTTGATAGTGCCTTTCGACTTTCGCGAGCAGTAGTCATAGAGGTATGATAATCCTTTTGTGCATATTCTGTTCGTGCTTGATTTGTTAAGATTTTTCCTGACTGTAATGCTTGTTTTGCCTCTGATACCCCGCCCAATGCTACAAATTTCGTTAATGTGTTAATGTCCTTGATGTGTCCTACGGTTGTCATTGCATCCAATTCACGTTTTGCAATTGCATGCTCAAACTCCGGCACAAGATGTCCGATAAGTGCTGCAAATAGTTGGGTTTTGGTTTGGATATCGTCTGGAAGGAAAACATGACTGAAAAACCCGCCAATGTTGCTCAGGAAAAGTGCAGGATAACCTGTGGGTTCACCATCCTTATTGTGCCAGTGTCCAATCGCCTTTGTTTGCGGATCCGTTGATTCTGCAACTGTGATGTTCCATGAAATCTGTTGAACGGATTTGGGAATTCCCAATACTTCCGGAGCATCAAATTTAACGGAAGCGAATTGTCCTGCTACTTCCGCTTTCATCCACTTTACGCTACGTAAATTCAGCAGTTTGGCTACCTCATCGGCAAGACTGTAGGTTACGAATAGTTTACCACCACGTGCAACGAAATTCTTTAGAAGGGTAGCAGTTTCAGGACGTATTTTTGCGTTCAATGGCAGGATAATCAAACGGTATGGGTTGGAAGATGTATCTTGTAAGCGAGGGACATTGACTGCAGTTGCTTCTTCAATTTGATCTGCGGAAAAACCGATACTATTCAGCATGCGGACAAACCGCTTACTGACAGTACGAGAATAGTTGACATCACCTTGTGCAATACCCGATGCAGTTGAGGGTAGCAAGATTACAATTTCCGCTTGCTGTGCATCAACATCTGCTACTGCACCCAACGCGCAAACGAGAACAAATACAAAGATAATGATGTTCGTTGAAATTGTCTTGAAAGGTAAATTCCTCCGATGAAGGAAATTAAAAAGCATAACCGATTCCCCCAGCAAAACGCTTTGTGGGTTTTCTATCATCATACGTTGACTAACGTTTTGTTGTGGTGAAATATCTACGGCTTTTATTTTTGCTGTCTTGACTGATTTGTTCAATGTCACCTAAAAACTTTTCAACACCTCGGACGATAGCTGTAGCGACTGTTTGTTGGTAAGTGTCAGAGTTTAGTTTCTGCCCTTCTGTCGGGTTCGTAAGAAATCCTGTCTCAACAAGGATAGCAGGGACGCGCGTTCCGATTAACACGACAAAACGTGCGTGTTTAACACCACGATCTGCTGCACCTGTCGCTGCAACCAATTCCTTTTGTACGTGTTGCGCCAATCGGCGACTATCTTCACTCTTACTCTCTACTATCAATCCTTTCAAAAGTGATTCTAACTCTTGAATACTATAACCAGAGTTTGCATTCTCGCGCGCGGCAATTATTTCTGCGTTTTTATCTGTACTCGTTACATCTAAATAATATGTTTCTATACCGTTAGCTTTTGGATTTCCACTCGCATTGGCATGAATGCTCAGAAACAAGTCGGCATTGTGTCTTGTAGCAAAGGCTGTTCGTTCCTTTAACTGAATGAAACGGTCAGAATCTCTTGTAAGCAGCACTTTATAACCTTTTGCCGATAAGATAGCACCAACTTTCTTTGAGATGTTAAGCGCAATCGGTTTTTCAATAGGACTCCCTGCACCGCCTCCTCCAGGATCTTTTCCACCGTGTCCAGCGTCTATAACTATCGTCTTAGCAGTTAATCCAAATTCACGTGTTAGCGATCCAGGTGTGATTGTTTCTGGTTCAGGTGCTGGAGGTTGAGGTTTTACTTGAGGGTGTGGTTCAGCAGGAGTTTCATCTGGTTGTTTCGTGTGATTAATAGGAGTCTTTAACGTCTTTAATTCTTCAGTTGCCAGGTTAATTATTTCCTTATTATCTGCAGATTCAACGATTTCAACGTATAATGTTTCAGCACGTGTATCAAAACCATGCTCAGCATAAGAACGTCCTAACGCCAACTGTGCTTCTGCTGCGATGTCTGTATCAGCATATTGATTAGTAACAATCTGGTAATGATATGCTGCACGGGCGGAATCCCCAATCAGTGTATAGCAACGGGCTATCCAGTAGTGCGCCTGAGGTAAATGTTCAGAATCTGGATAGGCGTAAATCAACCTACGAAATGCTGAAATTGCTTGTTGCGGTGCCTCTGGATCTCCAGCCTTGATGCACCACAACCAACAGGATGCAATGGCGTACTGCACCTCATCCGCCGATACACCTTCTATATTCGAGCGGTTGATGTTTTCGAACTCCGAGATAAGTGCGCGCCAATCACCCACCGTAGCGCGTTTATCTCCGCTGGTATATTCGTAATGTCGCTCAGATAATTCATTGTAACTTGTGATGGTTGAGCATCCTGAATATATAGATGCAAATAAAAGTATTACCATACAAGGATAATACGGTCTCACTGTTTTTTACTCCTACCGTTATGTGTTTTTTTATTGTTTTTTCATTCTTTTATCACGTTCTAAAACGATATTTCTACGCTTTCCGTTACTAAAAAGTTTGAATGCAGAGGATGCTATGAATTCTGTAATCCAGCAATGATAATACTTAAGTATGGATACAAGATGAAAATATAACGTGAGTTCCATAATTAAATCCAAATGCGCGTATAGCATTTGTCGCCTCTTACATTTTCGTAGGGGCGAGGTCTCCTCGCCCGTATTCTCACATACAGTCTCGTAGGTCGGATCGAACAAAGCGACCTACGACTTGTCTATCTGATTCACAGAACGCCATGCACAAAAATCAATGCAATCTGTCAGAATTGCAGCATAACGCGGTTGTGTTTCAGGCGTTACAAAAAGACATTGATATACCAAAACCCTTCAGTGTGTTCACCGTCTTCAGTGTGTTCCGTGATTCAGACAAGTAGCCCAATCAAATACATTTCACACGAAGGCATAATCCTTAAGTTGATACCTATACAATTTTGAAAAAATGAAATTTTCTTGACAAACCCTAAAGTATGTGATATACTTAAAAACGTCCTTGAGATGAGATAATATCAATCTCATTTTGGGCGGGTAGCTCAGGTGGCTAGAGCGACAGCCTTACAAGCTGTAGGTCACAGGTTCAAGTCCTGTCCCGCCTACTTGTTAGAAGTATCCTCTGGGCTCGTGGCGCAGTTTGGTTTAGCGCGCCTGCCTGTCACGCAGGAGGTCGCGGGTTCAAGTCCCGTCGGGCCCGTTTAAATTTATTGAATTAGCCACAGGTTGTGCAAACAATACTGTGGTTTTTTCGTTACATCACACACAACGAATTTTACTTCTATAACCGTACATACTAATAACACCCTACAATAAAGGAGCAGAACCGTAGTGCTTGACCTTAAATATATCCGCGAAAATGTAGATGCTGTGCGGCAGATGTTGGAACACCGTCAGACTGAAGCAGACTTAGACAGACTAATTGAATTAGATACGCGCTGGCGAGAGAATTTGACACATACCCAAACGCTGCAGGCACATCAGAACCAAGTTTCACAACAAATTGCCGAATTAAAGAAGGAAAAGCAAGACGCATCAGAAACAATTGCGGAGATGCGGAAACTCTCTCAGGAAATCAAGGAACGAAATGCAGAAGCAACCGACCTAAAAACTGAGATAGATGCAATTTGTTTGACAATACCAAATATGCCAGAGTCAAGCACACCCTTTGGCACAGGTGAAGAGGATAACATTGAAATTAAGACTTGGGGTGAACCACCGAGTTACGATTTTCAACTGAAACCACATTGGGAAGTCGCGGAAGAATTAGACATTGTTGATTTTCAGCGCGGTGCGAAGGTCGCGGGGAGTAACTTTGTTGTCTTCAAAGGATTAGGGGCACGACTTGAACGCGCTTTGATCCAGTTTATGCTGGACCTACACACCACTCAACACGGTTATACCGAAATTTCTCCTCCGTTCCTCGCAAATCGTCCAACAATGACAGGCACAGGTCAAATCCCAAAATTAGAAGCGGATATGTACAGATGTGACAGAGACGAAGAAAACCCTGATACCGATCTATTTCTTATCCCAACTGCCGAAGTCCCTGTGACCAACCTTTTCGCAGGTGAGATATTATCCGCTGAAGAATTACCTATCTATTATACCGCCTACACTCCCTGTTTCCGCCGCGAAGCAGGTGCGTATGGAAAAGATACACGCGGTTTACAGCGTATCCACCAATTTGACAAAGTAGAGATGGTCAAGTTCACAACACCAGAAACTTCTTATGCAGAGCATGAGTCGCTATTAGCAAACGCTGAGAGTGTTTTGCAAACACTCGGATTACCGTATCGTGTTGTGCAGCATTGCACGGTGGAACTCTCTTTTGCCGCCGCGAAATGTTACGATATTGAGGTTTGGGCTCCAGCAAGAGAACGGTTTTTAGAAGTTTCCTCATGTAGTAACTTTGAAGCGTTCCAAGCACGTCGTGCAAATATCCGATACCGTCCGGAAGCAGGAGCAAAACCGGAGTTTATTCATACGCTCAATGCATCTGGCACGGCATTGCCGCGTGTCGTCATTGCACTTCTTGAAACATATCAAAACCCTGATGGAACAGTACGTGTACCTGCAGTTTTACAGCCGTATATGGGTGGTTTAAAGCAGATTGGATAATATTAGAGATATTAAACTTGCCAAAAATAACTACAGAATTTAAGATAGTGCAGACCCCTTAAAAAGGATAATTAAATGGCAAGAACCACAGACGAAAAAGTTAGAACGGTCATATCACATAATACTTTCTGGTATTACGATAGAGTGTTTGAAGAGAATTATGAAGCACATATCAATACTCTAAAGGAAACTTTGCTTGTCCTGAAAAACCAAGTTCAAAACAAAGGACTTTCTAAAGAATTACTTGATACTCTAATATCGGAAAAAACAAATGGGTTGAAGGTTTTATTGGCATTGACAGGATTATCAAATGAACACTTCAAGCGATTAATTACCTTTATTAGAGTTGTTGACGACGAAGAACTTTCACGTGTCTCTAATAGAAATCTATGGATAGATGAATCCGAGTTGGATGAAACAGGAATCACAGAGTGGCAAAATGACAAGATACAAAACAAAATTCAAACCTGTGCTGATTTTAGAACAGGGATCATCAACCTATTCTATGAAGGTTCAACCATTCCAATACTTACCAAAACTCTCCCACTGTTCGAGTTAAAAAAATTGAGTGTTTCTAAACTTGGTTTTGAAGTTGATGCAATGATTGATACATTAATTCGGTATAAGGAGAAAGGTTCTTACTCTGGAAAAGCACAGAACAACGCGGAAATTGTTATAGGAAATCTACTGGATGAAATGGAAATTGATTATGAAAATGGAGTTGACTTACCAAAGTTGAGAGACTATGCACCAAACGAAAAGCGAACAATGGATTTTGTAATCCCAAACCGAGATAACCCACAAGTAATTATTGAGTCTTCATATTCAAAGACAACTTCATCTGGACAAGGTGATAAAGCAAAAACTGAGATTGCAATTAATAATCTACTTGCTGAATATTACCCAAGTGCTAATTTTTGGGGATTTGTGGATGGTATTGGTTGGTATGTTAGAAAAAAAGATTTGCAAAGGATGGTAGAAGCATTTGAAGATGTTTTTACTCTGGAAGAATCTGAACTAAAACGTTTCCAACAATCTCTCATTTCCGTTTTAAAATTACACGATGTCCTTACAAATTAAAATAAACTAAGGTGTTCCATGGAAAAATATATCAATCAAATTATACATGGCGATTGTATTGAGGTAATGCAGCAGATTCCTTCAGATAGTATTGATGTGACATTTGCGGATCCGCCTTTTAACCTCAAAAAGAATTATGGAACCTACAAGGATGAGAAGGACACAGACGATTATCTCAGTTGGTGCAAACAGTGGATCCTTGAGATGGTAAGGATCACAAAACCGAGTGGGTCCATCTTCTTACACAATATCCCAAAGTGGCTTACATATTATACAGAATTCCTTAACGAAGTTGCAGACTTCAGACACTGGATAGCATGGGATGCCCCAACAGCACCTATGGGAAAGACCTTGCAACCCTCTCACTACGGTATCTTGTTTTATGCTAAGAATCAACAAGAAAACAAATTCTATGAAATTCGTTATCCACATAAACGGTGCAGGAAATGTGGATACTTGTTGAAAGACTATGGTGGAAAAAAGAAGATTTTACACCCTTTTGGACCTCTTGTCTCTGATATCTGGTCGGATATTCATCGCATTCGTCATAACAAACATAGAGACCTACATCCGTGTCAACTCCCAGTACATCTTTTAGAACGTCTTATTTTGATGAGTACTGATGAAGGGGACGTAGTCTTAGACCCATTTATGGGAACTGGGACAACTGCAGTTGCAGCAGCAAGATTGGGAAGAAACGTTATTGGAATAGATATTGACCCGCAATATGTAGAGATCACACAACAGAAATTAGCACAAGAATCTCCAAACTCTAAAATTAGGGATATCTGGGTAAGTTTCTATCTTGGTGAAATTGTTACAATTGTAGATAAAGATTGGGAAGTGTTGAAGTCGTCCTTTGTGATTCCAGAAGATATGAGACATATTGATTTTGAAAAAATAAAAACTAACGGAGGAGTCGTTGCAACGGCACCGCAGTCACGCCAACTTTCCTTTGACCTTAAGGAGGAAAACTGCGATTGCTATTAGATATCAATCTATTTTAAACTAACTTCTATTATGTCTTGGATCCCATCCGTGGACGTAGCACTTCCAATTCCTTGAGAAGCACACCTTCTTGCCCTATTTGAGTTTGTTGCAAGTGTTCCGAAATATCACCGTTTGTTTCGATGACAAACCCCGCATCCGTTATCATCTGCAGCGTGCGGGATGATTCTTTCCCTGTTGCATTTAGATAACCTTCCAAAAACATGGAGTTCGCAGGATAGAGTGACATTACCTCCATACCGCGCAGATGATGTTCTCTACCAGCAGCAACACGAATCTCTGCACTCGGATTTATAAACCGAAATAAACAAAGCACACGTAAACAGTAGTCGGGTGTCAAAGATGATGTATCCTCAAGCTGCGTCCCGTCAATTGGAAGAAAAAAGTTGACCGGGATAGAGGCTACTTCTAATTTACGGAGTTCTTTAGCAACCCTGATTAAATCTCTGTTTTCTTCTCCCATACCAACAATAACCCCCGAGCAACACGCAAGTCCTGCCGATTGTGCAGCATGTAAGGTATCCATCCTATCTTGATAGGTATGTGTGGTACATATCTTCGGGTAGTGTGATTCAGATGTGTTGAGATTATGATTTAACCTGTCAAGTCCTGCTTCCTTCAAAGTGCGTGCAGCGGGTTCGTCAATCAAGCCAACAGATAGACACACTTCAATTGGATATTTTGTTTTTACCGCTTGTATTAAGTCTGCTAATTGTGTGACTCGTTTAGGTGAGGGACCTCTACCGCTCATCACTATGCAATAGCGATACGCACCAGATTGATATGCACGTTCTGCTTCAGCAAGGACTTCAGACTGTGGTTTTAATGGATAGGAATCAATGTCTGTCGTTGCAGTTTTTGCTTGCACACAGTAATGGCAATCCTCTGGACAATTGCCGTTCTGTGCATTATTGAGGATATGGAGTTGGACCGTGTTTTGAAAGTATGTTTTGCGAATCTGATATGCCGAGTCTAACAGTGGAAGCAACTCAATTTCTGGTGAAGAAAGTATCTTTTCACAACAAGCATCTGAAATGAGTTCACCATCTAAACTTGTTGATACTAATTCGCTGTAGAATGTTCGTTTCATATTATCTGCTTTCTCAATCTATGATATTTCCCAAGCTATGTCTGACGCATTAAAAACAGGACCTTCGGTGCAAACGCGTTGATATTCAATGCGTTTGTCATCAATATAAACAGGACAAACACACCCAAGACAAACCCCCATTGCACAACCCATCCGATTTTCCATCGCAACTTGTGTCGGCACTTCAAATTCTTCTGTAATCTTAGCGACTGCAGCGAGCATACCGTGTGGACCACAAGCATATATTGTTGGTTGATGCAGATCATTTTTATGCAGAAGGTCTGTTAAAATATCGGTGACAAATCCGTGATGTCCAACGCTACCGTCATCAGTAGCGATATGCACCTTCACTCCGATTTCTTCTAAATCTTCTACACTTAGAAGTCTGTCCTGATGTTGTGCACCTACCAATCCGATTGTTGGTGTGTCTTGTGCACGTAAAGCGACTGCAAGCAACATCAAAGAAGCAATTCCTGCCCCACCACCAACTAAAATTGCTGGTTCAGGATTTTTTGCAATGTCAAATGTATTACCGAGTGGTCCAAGCACCTGTATTGTTGCCTCTTTCCGCATTTTTGATAATTGTCTCGTGCCTTCTCCGATAATCTGGTAGAGCATTGTAATTTCTCTACCATTAACTGTATAGATTGTAAAGGGACGGCGGAGTAATAGTCCCGCACCTTGTGAAATCATGACATGAATGAACTGTCCCGGACGTGCAAACTTAGCAATATCAGAACACTCACAACGTAATAGGTAATGATCTTCCGCTACTTTCTCATTTGAGATGATAGTGGTATTTGTATCGTAAGTATCCATGAGTAGAATTGAAATAAAATAGTAGTATTGGAAGTAAATATCCTAAGATTTGATTTTAACGTTGTGGTCTTAATTCTCGTAGTTTGCCTAAATAGATTTCTAATTATACCACTACTTGTATAGAATCACAACACAAACCATTGAGATTACACTATATCAGTAGAAACACAAAGGAATCACTATAATAAAAGACACCGTGAATGTCTTCAAGGTGTCTTATAATTTTCTTATATTCTCTGAAATATGCTGTTAGTATACACTCAAGAAATACATACGATCAAATTGTAATGTAAGATATCGTTTGAAATGAAAAGTGTTTAAAGCATACGGTATGTACTTTCCATAACTAAACGTAATATTATAATATCGGAGTTACAGGAGTAGCTGGAACCTGTTTTCTCAAACGGATATGGGAAAATATACCGCGCCACAGACCCAATAAAATACCAACAATAGGCCATAGTAAAAATCCGTATTCACCACCAGGAGTGAAAAACAAGACCACTTTTTCTGGAACGGTAAGTGGTACTCCCTTCCTTGCAAGTTCGTGCGTTTCGTTGACAATCCGATAGAATTCAATCAAATCTTCATCCATCTGCTGCTTCATTTCGGAATCCGCGAGCGTGTTGTAAAATAAAAACGGCATTATAGGATAATACCATAAGACTCCCAAAAAAACAAAAACAGTGAAATTGATACAGATTAACAGAAGTATTTTTTTCATGATTAATCACCTGATTTTGGTAAGTATCCTGTCTTTGGAAACCTAAGTTAATCTTATACGGGTCGCATGATGTGAATGTCAAAATTTATATTAGACTTTTCGGCAAATAACTTAATTGTGAATTATTATTATACAAAGACCAATTAAGTTCCTTTAGTTATACATGTCAGAGCAATTCGCTTGCCAATCTGAAAGCCCTTACTGTTATTGACTTCAACAATCAAGAAATTTACCCCAACAAATTATGTGTGTCTTGCATTCCTAAACATACATTTTTTGCTAAAAATCACGATGTTAACTTGATAATGATTAACGTCTCTTTTTTGTATCTGTTACCAAAATTTGTGTACACAAATTTTACTTTTCTCAATTGATTTATGGAACTCACGTTATTTTAGGAATTTTGTGCCTTTATTTTTCTTGCTTTTTTTTTGAAATATGTTTATAGTTACACGGGAGGAAAAAATAGAGTGAAAACTGAATTAAAGTTTGATGAAAACGGCTCTTTTAAAATAGTTCAATTCACAGATATTCATTGGCAAAATGGAGAAGATCCTGATCAGAAGTCTGCTGCATTGATGGAAAGTATAATCGGCGCAGAAGTACCAGATTTGATCGTCCTGACAGGAGATATTTTGTCTGGAGGAGGATGCCATGATGCTGCTGAATCTCTTCAACAGATAGTTGATTTATTAGAACGGTGTGGTATACCTTGGGCAGCTGTCTTTGGTAATCATGATGACGAAGGCACAGCAGACCGTCACGAATTGATGGCAGTGATGCAGGAAAGTGAATTATCACTTGTAGAACCGGGACCAGAAGAAATATCTGGTGTCGGAAATTATGTCTTAACAATTCATCATGCAAATGAACGTAACACTGCAGCACTCCTCTATTTTATTGACTCTGGAAGCTATGCACCCACAGATATTGGTGGTTACGATTGGATCAAACGTGACCAAATAGAATGGTTTCTCAATGAATCCTCAAAGCACACCGTATCTGCAGGAAATCATCTTCCTGCCCTCGCTTTTTTCCATATTCCAATTCCTGAATACGACGAAGTATGGGATTTTCACACCTGCTACGGTGTAAAATACGAGGATGTTTGCCCACCACGGATTAATACAGGTCTTTTCGCCGCCCTACACGAAGCAGGAGATGTAATAGGGACCTTCGTTGGACATGAGCACATTAACGATTTCTGGGGAGAATTACACGGGATTCGTCTCTGTTACGGTAGAGCCACTGGCTATAATACTTACGGTAAAGACGGATTTCCACGTGGAGCACGAGTAATTGAATTAAAAGAAGGTCAACGTCAATTCAATACATGGATTCATCTTGATGGTGGAACCGTAGTGCGTGATCAACAGGAACATACACCACTAAAACGCACTTACACTGAAGAATGACGTTCCGCTCATGTTATATGTAACCATAGAATTTATACCTTGATTTCCCACACTGAAATCAAGGTATAAACCGCACTTATACACTAAATAAATTAGGGGTTTTATTTATATATGATGGATGCAGTTCTTGAGGAGGAAAATGTGAGAGCACAACCACAAATCTCTATTCGTCACGAAGGAGACGTAGCAATTTTTGATATTACAGGATATCTAACAAACGAGTCTGAAGAGGCAATAAATGACGCTTATGCTGACAATGAGGTACAGCAGGCAACAAAACTCCTGCTTAACTTTGATCGGCAAAGTTTTATCACAAGTAGTGGATTTGGAACAATAATAAAATTATTATGGAAAACGCGGGATAAAGGACAAGAAATGAGAATTGCACATCCTGCGACACAGGTACGCACTATATTTAATACCATCGGCTTGACACAGAGTATCGGTGTCTATGCATCTGAAGTTGAGGCATTGGAAGACTTTTAAATTATTACGGAAAAAGGGTGTACATATTCTTATTAAACAGTACACCTAATAAACTCCATAGACTTCCAGCAAGGAATTGACCGAAGATCAATCCTAAAAATAAAGGTAACGCTTGGCGATAGGCTCGCACACCACCTCCTGTGAATAATATCCTTTTGAAAAGCCAACCTAAGAAGATTGAAAACCACATCCATCCTATTGCCCAACCGTTACCTACTGCATAACCTACTGGATAAAACGGCCACCACAAAAACTGCCGTTTGAGAATCGTCAACACACCAGTTAAAAGGAAACCAAATCCCATGTGTTGAATCGCAGGAAGGTTAGGAGCGCGTGGAGTAGTTATCCAGTTCTGTAAACGATTAAACTCACCGACACCCCACAGAGCAAACCTGTATTCATAGTAAAGGGCTACGTGTCCAATAATCGATATAAAGGCACCAACTATTGATGCTACTATCAAGGCTATGACTATCCGATTTTCACGTAAACGAAATTGTCTACCGATTTTAAACGCCTCTAACTGATGAGGCATCGGGTGACATCTATAACCGTACGCTAACCACGATAACAATGTTGTATTTGTCAAATTCTGTGCTCCTAATGGACGACTACCCATAAATAGCAGCATGATGCGGTCAGGATGTACCCCGTGTAATTCATGTGTCGGTGGACCGAGTTCAGCACGCATACGCGTCATTCCTATACACAATACTAAATAAATACCGAAATAACCAAGAGCAACCCACGTCGATAAACCTGCGAAATACCAAAATATCAAAACAATTGCTAACCCGAATATCAATCCATAGACAGCGAGTTGATATAAACGATCTTTTGATTTAAATGAGAACACACCACCCAATACTCTTAATATCTCTCTTCGACTTGTAAATAGCGCGAGTAATCCTATTCCGAGCCATGCGCCTGTCCGTTGTTCAGTTTGGAAGCCAATTGCCGTTGTCCATCCTGTTGCGCTAAAAAAGACACGTTGTAAACCCCAAAATAGATAAAAACTCCAAAATGACAGTGCTAAATCTAACGGCATAAGATAACCAAGACCTATTGCAAATGGATATACGTAAACCGGTAAACGCCCCATCGCATTCCAAGGTCTATCCGAAAAGAAAAGTTGGTATTTTATTTTTAGTGAAGGTATGACCGGAAAAAGATAATTTAGACCTGCCATCATCTCAAGACCAAACGCTATCCCAAATCCCAGCCAGATCAGTTTGTTGCGAAACAGATTGGAGGTGTTTCCAAGCAATTCAACAGGGAGCGTTGTCAACGGATAGCTCAGCTTTTCATGGTCTATCCACTGCTTCCGGATGATGATGTTGATACATAACATCATAAATAGCAAAACAATTACTAAGAAACTCCATGCAATTATTGGGAAAAACCAAGCCTCCATATAACGTTCTTGCCAAAATGAATCATCCCCTTCAAAATAACCTTGTAATATCTTTCGATCAGTTATTGTTAACCATGTAGGTAGGAAGCGAAAGAATATGTCTGCCCATTCATTTTCCGGTGTTGCAAACCACCCAGCATTAGCTATCATGGGAACTAATTGTCGCACAATATCGTGTCCAGCCAGTGCTGTAGCAACCGAGACCATGATATACGTCATCGCAAGTTCACGTGATGTCGGGGCAGCGCGTTTAAGGACTCTTCTCAGGAAAGGGGCAAGTGCAGCCAGCAGAAAGAATGTGAAAAGCACGGTGGGAAAGATTGAGAAATCTGTGAGTTCCCAAACCACACGGTTTTCTGCAGAGATAATCCAATAGCAGGTAAGAATGATAAGGATAGAACCGAAGAGGAGAGTACCAACAAAAAAGCGGAGTGTTGAAGGTTTCTCAACGTCCTGAATCGCACTTGGCTCATTTTGATGCATGCTACTATCATACCACATCTCCTAAATCTATACAACAGATATTTATCTACACACAGAGCCATTCAGTTTTCCAAATCCTACTATTTTTAATATTAAACCTTCCTTTGTAGAAGCACTCTCGCGAATAGCGACCTCTTATCCTGAAAAGCCTCGTTCAGACAACATCGTAAGGTGAGGTCCACCACCCATATTGCCCCTTCCCATCGTAGGGGCGGGGTCTCCCCGCCCGTATCATCTTGACAGGTTTCTCCACCTGTATTAATCCATCTCATCGTAGGGGCGAGGTCCCCTCGCCCGTAGCAGCCCGTGACATGTACACTATAGACTCGGAGAGGCGACAGGTGTATAGTTACCGGGTATCCATCAACAAAGAGCCCCAGTGGGGCGAAAGGTGTATAGCAGCTGACAACTGACACTGACAACTAAAAACCAAACCCACATAAAACATATTGGATATATATTGTTCCACCTCCCTGATAAACTACCCTCCACAACCCACTACCCGTTAAACTATAACATCATTTCGAAATGAAACCTTTTATTAACTGAAAAACGCGTTCGTAGTCGCGCAATTTATTGCGCGACTTATATTCCGTAGGGGCGAGGTTGTCTCGTCCGCATTCTCACATACAGTCCCGTAAGTCGGAGCAAGCAAAGCGACCTACGATATATTGTGTAGTAATTTATTGTGAGCTAATATGTTTGTCTTCAACAGTGAATGTATTACTGGAAAAATCCTTTAGCGTATTCAGTGTTTTCAGTGATTCAGACAGTTCAAACGATACTAACAAAAATGAGCAAAATAAAAAAAAGCAAAATTCGCGTCACATTCCTTATCCTGACTGGATTCATAACGTCACTGTGACTTTCAAAGAAGTCACATAAATATGACACAAATTCATTCGGTTTTCGTCAATACGTTGGTATTTGTCGTAAAGATCAGGACAAAAAAATCGCTCCTGTAGAGGAAGACCTTATTTGAAATTCATATTATTTGGAAAACTGAACGGCTCTGATTATTCTTGGCAAGAATTCTGCTTGAAATTTCACACTCATTCTGCTAAAATGACTCACAATTAATATGACAATTGGAGACCCTAATGGTATTTGGACAAGGAACACATCAGTATACTGTGGAAGAAAATTGGTGGACACTTCCGGACGGTTGGGAATTCGGTTGGATCCCTGCTGTTGCTGTGGATTCACAAGATCGAGTCTATGTATATAGCCGTAGCGAACACCCAATGGTCGTCTTCGACCGTGATGGCAATTTTCTTACCTCATGGGGAGACGATATCCTCAAAGATGCACACGGTATTTTTATTGATGCTGATGATAATATATATTGTGTAGAACGAGAAACGCATGTAATGCACAAGTTCACAACTGACGGTGAACTGCTAATGACACTCGGTACTATGGATAAACCCGGTGCAGAGGGTGAACCTTTCAATCTACCAACAGATTTCGCACTTGGACCCGACGGTGAGATGTTTATCAGTGACGGCTACGGTAATGCTCGTATTCACAAATATTCACCTGATGGAGAATTGATCAAGTCTTGGGGAAAACCAGGAACAGGTCCGGGTGAGTTCGATCTACCACACTGTGTACGTGTTGACCCACGTAATAGAGTTATGGTAGCTGACAGAGAAAACAATCGTATCCAATTCTTCACTTTGGATGGAGAATACATTGAAGAATGGGGTGACCTCCTTCAACCCGACACGATATTTATAGACGATGATGACCTTGTATATATTGCTGAATTAGAGCAACGAATTTCTATTATGACTCTGGATGGTGAAGTTATATCACAATGGGGTAGTGAACGCGGTAGTACTGTTCCCGGTGAATTTCTTGCCTGTCCACACGGTATCTGGTTAGACTCGCACGGTGATATATACGTTGGTGAAGTTCAAGCAGACGCAAGGTTACAAAAATACGTCCGACAAAGGTAATACCATTTCTGAATTATAACTACTCATTAGCAAAAAACGCGTTTGTAGTCGCGCAATTCATTGCGCCTCTTACATTAAAGTCTCAAAATGTGGTTTTATTAATTAGAATTGGTATAATTTATCCTTGGACTTTGTGTGAAATGGAAAACCCACAATTGAATTGATACTGTTTTCAATGAGATGCTGCCCTTTCCACTGAAAGGTTACACAATGGTAGAAAGCTTGTCTTTTTTTCAAAAAGTGAACGAGAATTTTGACAAAGCTGCGAAGTTCACAGATTATCCGAAAGGGTTATTGGAACAGATAAAGATCTGTAACAGTTCCTGCCATTTCACTTTTCCCATAAAACGAGATGATGGCACCATTGAGACGATCCACGGGTGGCGCGCTGAACATAGTCATCACAACCTCCCAACGAAAGGTGGTATTCGCTATAGCACGTTGGTGAACGAAGATGAAATAATGGCACTTGCTGCATTGATGACATATAAATGTGCTGTAGTGGATATACCTTTCGGTGGTGCCAAAGGAGGAATTCAACTCAATAGGAACGAGTACACCGATAGCGAATTAGAACGTATTACCCGACGGTTTACTTATGAACTGATACAAAAGAACTATATCGGTCCTGGTATAGATGTCCCCGCACCCGATTTTGGAACAAGTGAAATTGAAATGGCATGGATCTTTGACACTTATCTTACTATGTCACCAGACAAACTGGATGCTATCGCTTGTGTTACGGGAAAACCGATTAAACAAAACGGAATTCAAGGACGAAAAGAGGCAACTGGACGTGGGGTTGTCTTCGGTTTGGAAGAGGCATGCAGTTTTGAAGACGATATGAAACAGGTGGGACTTGATCCCGGTATTAGAGGAAAAACTGTCATAGTTCAAGGCTTTGGAAACGTGGGTTATCATGCCTCTAAATACTTAACTGAAACAGATGCAATAGTTATTGGGATTGCAGAAATAGACGGTGCAATCTATCATCCAAAAGGAATAGATATTGAAAAGGCATCCACGTTTCGAAATGAAACCGGTTCAATTCGGCACTATCCAGATGCAACCTTTTTCGAGAATCCGAACGACAGTTTAGAGTTGGAATGCGATATCCTTATTCCAGCCGCACTTGAAAACCAGATAACTGCTGCGAATGCACCACGGATAAAGGCACGTATAATCGGTGAAGCAGCAAATGGTCCTACAACAGCAAAAGCGCATGAAATACTACAACAACGCGGTGCGTTAATTATACCAGACACTTATCTAAACGCTGGAGGTGTTACAGTCTCCTATTTTGAATGGCTGAGAAACCTATCACACGTTGGATTCGGTAGGCTTGCAAGACGATATGAAGAAAGCGCGTACAATGCAATGCTCCACTTTATTGAACAAGCAACCGGTTACCAATTATCCGACGAAGAACGTGGACATGTACACGGTGCCAATGAAACAGATATAGTCAACTCAGGATTACAGGATACAATGGTAAATGCTTATCAAGAAATACGAGAAACCCGTGCGAAATATGGTAGAGAAGTTGTAGATTGTAGAACAGCAGCATTTATCAATGCAATCCACAAAATAGCACAATCCTATATGCAACTTGGCATTTTTCCATAGAATGTAGGTTGTGTCAAACTTATGTAACCTAACCTACGACAAAAAGGAGAAAAGATGATCGCGCTAAGCGTCAACGTCAACAAAATCGCAACCTTACGAAATTCAAGAGGAGGTGACCTTCCGAAAGTCCTAACTGCCGTGGACACCTGTATTGATGCGGGGGCACAAGGCATTACAGTACATCCTCGCGAAGATCAACGCCACATTAGACCAACGGATGTTTATGAGATTTCAGACCACTTAAATAAAATAAACTCAGAAAAAAACACTAACATTGAATACAACATTGAAGGGGATCCACGTCCAGAACTCATTGATATGGTCTTGGATGTGAAACCAACACAATGCACACTTGTTCCGGTTGTTAGTGGAGAAATTACGAGCCACACCGTTTGGGATATTCAAAAAGATGGCAACATGTTAAAACCTATAATAGAATCTCTTAAAGATGCTAACATCCGTGTTAGTCTATTTAGTGGTACTGATCTTGAACAGATTGAGAGGACAGGCGATATAGGTGCGGATAGAATCGAACTCTACACTGCCCCTTATGCGATGGCACAAACTGATGCGGAAATTACGCACGAATTCTCACTCTTGCAAGGGGCAGGTGAAAAGGCACTTGATTTAGGTCTTGGCACGAATGCAGGACATGATCTCAATCTTGACAATCTCCCGTTGATGCAACAATTACCCGGACTTCTTGAAGTTTCTATCGGACACCATTTGATGGCAGATGCGCTCTATATCGGGTTGGAAACCGCAGTTAAAGCTTATCGTAAAGCGTTAGGACACACTATACAATGAAAAAAACATGTGCGATATTTGACCTTGATGGCACACTTATACAAAAATCATCAGAAAAGGTATTTCTCAAACACCTATTGAGCCAAGGGGAAATCCCTATATCAAATTTACTTACATGGACATCTCATTTTTTGAAAGTCAAATCCTATACTGTGGCAAAATCAAACAAAATTCATCTCCGTGGTTTAGAACAACGTAACCTTATTAAACTTGCTCATGAATGTTTTGTCAATTCCCTACGTGCAAGCATTGTACCTCGTATTTCAACACTCATTCGCACACACCGAAATGAAGGACGATCAGTCATCATAATGTCAGGTTCGTTATCATTTTTGGTAGAACTTTTTCATAATCATTTTCAAACCGACTTCATGGTGGCAGATGAATTAGAGGTGACTGATGGTAGATTTACCGGAAACCGTGTCGGATTACGACCTTACGCGGAGAACAAAGCTGCCCTTGCTAAAGAACTGGCAACTACACATGGGTTTGATCTTAACGCTTCTTATGCTTATGGAAATCATCACTCAGATGTATATAAGTTGGAACTGTTTGGCAATCCGGTTGCAGTAAATCCTGATCGTGAACTCCGACGTATTGCAACAGAGAGAAATTGGCAAATAGAACTGTAGGCACAGGTGGGATACGATAGTGCGACTGGAAAAATTTATCGCTACTTCAGGCGTTGCCTCTCGTAGAGCAGTAAAACACGCTATTCGAGAAGGACTTGTGACCGTTAACGGAAATGTAATACACATCCCCGGTCATCCCATCAACATAGAAACAGATGACATTGAATTTGATGGGATAGCAGTTGAGCCATTAACCGAACGCATCTATATTATGTTAAATAAACCGACAGGTTATTTGACAACTCGTCATGATGAACGGGGACGTCCTACTGTTATGGATCTGTTAGTAGACCTTCCGAAGTCTATTTATCCTGTAGGACGTTTAGATTTGAATTCTGAAGGTCTCTTGCTATTTACAAACGATGGCAACTTTGCTTATCGGATGATGCATCCCAGTCATGAAATTGAAAAGACATATCTCGCTTGGGTAAATGGCGTTCTCAGTAGACGTGCACTTAATCGTCTGCGAAATGGTGTCAATATCCTTGGTGGAAGAACTTCTCCTGCCAAAATCAAACAACTAAATGTAAAATCAGCTGCTATACCTAACAGAAAAAAGAAAAGAGTTAGATATGGAGAAGTTGCAAAATATCGCGTAATAATCCACGAAGGAAAAAAACGACAGGTACGTTTGATGTTTAAAGCGGTAGGACATAACGTTATCCGTTTAAAACGGACACACATTGGAAGGTTAGGATTAGGCAATCTCCCGCAGGGGAAGTACAGATTACTGACCCCTGCGGAAGTTGCTGAATTACAAACTTAATTGTCAGATGTCTCTCCGGCTTCCGCAGCCAATCCTTTGACACGTTCCAATTGCCTGGTAGCAGCTTGTTTCATCTGGTCATCACCAGTATGATTTATCAACTTCTCAAGAGCCTCAATTGATTTGTCATACTGTTTGTTGAGTGAATATGTAATACCAAGATAGTATTGGGAACGGTCATAAACATTGCTTTTCGGATAATTATCAACGATTTTTTGGAAATGCATTACTGCATTTTCTGCTAATTCTGAGACATCAACGCCTTCTTTTCCAGCTTGTATCTGAAGTTGCATTGCATAAGCGAGACCAATTTCGATATGCAAATTAGGCAATAATCCCGTGCTGTTTTTTGGATCTTTTTCAATAACCTTATTACTGAACGAAAGTGCTAATTCTATTTTCTGTTGAAACTCCATTGCCCGGTGTTTCAAATAAGTAATAGCGATCCGACTATTCAACTTAACATCATCAGGCATCTTCTCGCTAATCTGAAGTGCTTCATCAATTTGATTCTTACCAAGATAATAGAATCCAATCTCTCTGTTCAGTTCAACATCATCAGGCATTTTCTTGCTAATTGGAAGTGCTTTTTCAATCTGTTGACGCTGTAAGAATAGGATAGCAATCTCACGGTTTAGTTTAACATCATCAGGATTCTCTTCATATTTTGCCAATTTTTCTTGGAACTCAGTCTCTTTTTTGAGGACATCTTCCATTACAGGCAAAAAATTATCTGGAGGCATGTAGCCGGAATGGTTTTTTATTACACCACCATCCGGACTAATGAACAGAATTGCTGGAAATCCTCTAATCCCATATTTTTTCTGTGCTTCCAAATTTTCAGGGCGTTCTTTATCTTCAGGGTTAACTTTAACAGGGACGAAATTCTCAGCAATAGCAACAATACGAGGATCAGTGAAGGTGTCGGCATCCAGCCGCTTACACCATCCTCACCACTCTGTAAAGAAATCCATCATAATCGGTTTATTGGTTTCAATGGATTGTGATGTAGCTTCCTCAATAGACATTCCCCATTCAACTTCTTCTCCTTCTGCCAGCACAGGTATTGACACTGTGAGCAGTAACAGGACACAAAGTCCTACTAAATAGGGTGAGTGTCTGTGAAAAACAGAATTAATCATTAATTCTCTCCTTAAATTTAACGTGAGCGATAGTCTCAGTATGTTATGGACTAACCTGTAAATTCAGGTGAAAATCACATTACCAACTATCTCTCTATGAGTTGTTACAATAGTATCATATTTAACAAAGCATGTCCAATTAAGTTTACAACAGGGGTAAAGTTATCCACAAGTGTTTGCTGTCAGAATCACCAAATCCACGGAATTCTTGACTGCAACTTCGATACATGCTATTGTGCATTCATTTATATCACACCTTATCATGAAGGAGCAATCGAATGAGTATAAGTGTCGGGATGGTAGGTTTAGGGATGTTCGGTCCATCCTTTATCCAATCATATAAAGCACATCCAGATGTACATCGGCTTGCCTTGTGTGATTTACATGAAGACCGTTTGAAAAAATGGGCAAAAGAGTATGAGATCTCTGAAACCTATACAAGCCTTGACGACATCTGCAAATCCGATCTGGATGCCCTTGTCATCATAACACAACACTGGATGCATGCCCCGCAGGCAATTCAAGCAATGGAAGCTGGAAAACATGTCTACACTGCTGTTCCCGCTGCCATATCGCTGGATGAATGTGAGCAGTTGATAAGAACTGTTGAACGAACTGGGATGATCTACATGAACGGTGAGACAAGTTATTTTCGTCCCGAAACAGCGTTCTGTCGTCAGAAAGCAGCGGAAGGGGCGTTTGGTGAATTTGTCCACTGTCGCGCTGAGTATTTCCACGACATGGATCATGGACTTTACAATGTACTAAAAAACCGTTGGGGTGACCAGTGGAGTCGGGACAAATCCGGTATGATACCGATGTATTACCCAACACACTCAACTTGTTTCCCAATTTCTGTGATGAACGCACATGCCACCTCTGTTTCTGCACAAGGTTACATCTATCCGAATGATGATTGGTTTCGGTTAGACACAATTCACAAGAATCCATTTTCCAACGAGGTAGGTTTATTCACAATGAACAATGGTGCCATAATGCAAATCTGTGAGTTCCGTAGAATAGGTCATCCGGGGTCTGAACGCGTCAGCGGTATATATGGCACCGAAGGAAGTTACGAACAAAGTCTTGCAGGGAAGACATGGGCAACCAAGTCTGGCACAGAAAATGTCCAACCACCACAAATGCATGAGTTTCTCCCAGAAGAACTTAAGGATAATTTAGGAGGACATGGCGGTTCACATGCTTACCTCGTGCATGAATTTGTTGATTCAGTCAATCAACAGCGGTTGCCACGCATCAACGTTTGGGAAGCAGTCCGATATTGTGCACCGGGAATTGTTGCGCATGAATCAGCACTTAAAGATGGTGAATTGCTCCAAATTCCTGACTGGGGAGATGCCCCTAAAGATTAAATGTATATTTCTTTTGATTTAAAATACTTTTTAAGGTATACTATACTACTTAAATAAGATATTTTCTACCACGTGATATTTAGCAGCGTTATTGACTTGCAAACTGTACATAAACAGAGAGTAATCGGAGATCAATTAACCTACCCTACATATATAAGGTTTCAAGGAGTATAGAATGGCTATTGAATACGCGGGAGCTTATGATGCATCGGCTATTCCTGCTGATGTTGCCCGCGAAATCGAAATTTATGAGATACAACTTGGTCGGGTACAAGATGGTCAAGTTGAAGAGTCCCTATTTACCGAATTCAGACTCCGCCATGGTGTTTACGGTCAACGTGATGATAGATCGCAGATGATCCGTGTCAAAATACCTTTCGGTGGACTCACAGCAGTACAACTTGAAATGTTAGCGGATGTCGCTGAAGAATTTTCGGACAATATCATCCACATCACAACACGTCAAGATGTACAGTATCATTATGTAGATATCAACCACACACCAGAGTTAATGCGCCGTCTCGCAAGTGTTGATATTACAACGAAAGAGGCGTGTGGCAATGTTGTTCGGAATGTCACCGCATGTCCCATTAGTGGCGTGTGCCAAGATGAAGCATTTGATGTAACACCCTATTCCAAGGCGTTGTCTGCATTCCTCTTAGGACACCCCGATGCACAGGATTTTGGACGAAAATTTAAAATCGCCTTTTCTGGATGTGAAGAACACGCCTGTGGATTAGCAAACATGCACGACATTGGTGCGGTTGCTGCAGTTAAAGAGGTTGACGGTGAAATCAAGAAAGGCTTCAAACTTTATGTTGGTGGTGGACTCGGTGCAGTACCACATCAGGCAAAGGTTTTAGATGAATTTTTATCAGCAGAAGAACTCTTGCCGATTTCACAATCAATTTGTAGAGTCTTTACCCGTTTAGGTGAACGTCGAAATCGGAATAAAGCGCGTTTGAAGTTTGTAATTGCGAAATACGGCATTGAAGAATTCCGTAGGTTGGTATATGAAGATCGTGAAACACTACGGCACGACCCAGAATGGACCGCATATCTTGATAATCTGAATGCTTACGACGAAAGCCCACTCAAAGCACCTACACAGCTTAACGGTGCCTCAACACCTGATGGATTTGATGAGTGGTATCAGTCCAATATTCGTTTACAGAAACAACCCGGTTATGCTTTTGTTACGATTACACTCCCACTCGGTGATATTACTGCTGACCAAACCCGTGCCTTGGCAGACATCTCTCGGAAATATGTGAAAGACACTATCCGTGCCACAGTGGAACAAAATATAGTGCTCCGTTGGGTAACAATGACCGACCTTCCCGCACTATACAAAGAACTGAAAGCTATCGGTTTAGGTGATCCGGGGGCAGAATCCTTAGTAGATATCGTGGCTTGCCCAGGAACTGACTCATGCAAACTGGGTGTATCTTCTTCTCGCGGTTTGGCTGCACATTTACGAAACTATTTTATTGAAAACGGTGTGCAGAATGAGATAGATGACTTCCGAATAAAGATTAGCGGATGCCCCAATTCATGTGGACAGCACCACATTGCTAACATCGGTTTCTTCGGTTCTACTAAACGAATAGAGGGACGTAACGCACCTATTTACCAAGTACTACTCGGTGGACACATGGTGGAAAACGCCAGTTCCTACGGACTTGCCACTGGAAAAATCCACGGTAATTATATTCCAGATTTTATTGAAGAATTGACTGGAAAATACGTAGATGAAAAGCAAGGTGAGGAAACATTCACCGAATACGTTGCCCGTCTCGGCAAAGCAGAAATCAAGACTATGTTGTCCAAGTACGATAAGATCCCCTCTTACGAGGAATCACCGGAGTTCTACGTGGACACAGGCGATACGAAAGATTACCAACTCAAAACAGGTGTTGGTGAATGTGCAGGAGAGGTCGTAGCACTGGTATCCATGAAGTTAGAAGAAGCAGATAGACTTATCTATGAATCCGGTTTGAGTTTGGAAAAAGCAACATATCAAGATTGCGCAGATAAAGCATTTGATGCAATGATAAGAGCCGCTGACGGACTCCTAACGACAGTTGGATTACAATACATTGACAATGAAACAACTGTCCAAGCATTCAAAAAACACTTCTTTGATACAGGAAACTTCTTCGCTGGATACGGGGCACATCTGTTTAAGGCAACGGAAGAAGATGCCTCTACGTTTGACCATGAATTGGCACACCGTCGTGTAGAAGAAGCTACCCTTTTTGTTGAAGAATCGCATCACATCTATGGACGTATGCGTATTAAACAAGAGGAAGAGGAAGCGAGTAAACGTAAAACCCGTAGATCGCGTTCTGCTCCGAAACCGAAGGTTGTCAAAGAGAAAAAACCTGTAGAGGAAATCACTGATAGCCTTGACCTGAAAGGTGTCGCATGCCCATTCAACTATGTCCAAGCGAAAGTTCGGTTAGAAACGATGGATGTTGGTCAACTCTTAGAGATTACTATTGACGATGGTGAACCGATTGAGAACGTACCGAAGAGTCTTACGAACGATGGTCACGATATTCTTGATACTAAGAAGATTGGAAAACACTACCGCCTGACGATCAAGAAAGGTGAGTAGGGGTAATTATTTTCTAAAGTAATTTGACTATCTGTCCGTATAATTGCTGCATATTCGCGTTTGCCTTCCAACTAAATTGGACAGGCAAACGCTTATTATTTGAGTTCCTATTCCATAGGAACTTGGAGATTAAGTTTTGTATAGGTGCGATATAGTAACTTACTAATGCGTACAACACATCCGAGAGAAATACAATACTATCGCGCCCCAAACGGACGGTTACCTTTCATAGAATGGTTAGAATCAATTCAAGACACAAAGACACAAGATCGGATTCAGGCAAGACTTGAACGGCTTGAAGATGGAAATTTAGGAGATTGTCGAAGTGTTGGTGATGGTGTCTTTGAGTTACGTATTCACTTTGGTGCAGGTTATCGGATCTATTTTGGACAAGTAGGCAACACAATCGTACTTTTGCTTTGTGGCGGAGACAATCATCTCAAACACGTGACATTGAACGCGCAAAAACATATTGGCAAGAATTCAAGGAGACACACCGATGAGAAAAATGGGGGTATGGCGCGAATATCTTATTGAAAAACTCGCTGACCGGGAAAGAGTTATTGGTTATCTCCAAGCAATACTTGAAGACTATCAATTTTACGGAGAACCTGTTGT
Organism: Candidatus Poribacteria bacterium; assembly: GCA_022824265.1. Lineage (GTDB taxonomy): Bacteria > Poribacteria > WGA-4E > WGA-4E > WGA-3G > MSPOR6. Next base: position 86,868 of record JAJEAG010000055.1, read on the forward strand.
TGTTCTAAGGGCACTACAGACAGTCATAGAAGCACAAGGCGGTATTTCTGAACTCGCAAAACAGTCTGATACAGATCCAGAATCTCTTTCAAAAGTACTGTCTAACCAAGATACACCACTGATTGATGCACTTGGAATTGTCTTAAAAGCACTCGGACACCAACTTTCAATCAAACCGATAGAACCTGAAAACTCAGTTAATAATACATATACAGAAGCATTAGAAGCACAAGATACATCAACACAAGTAGCAGAGAATCCAACCATTTAACAATAGTTGCAATATTCAGAAAAACTATCCATTAGGTTGAAATCGCAGCAAATCCTATTAGAACCATCCCAAAATAACACCGAATGCCATGCATGCACTCGGTACCTCTTCTTTAACCAATAATCAAAGCCAAATTCAGAACTTACTTGAAATATCATTTGATTTAGGATATAATATTACTATACCGATATGTTGAAACGTAATAAATTTGCTCGGTGACGTTATGTCAAGATGGAAACGTAGTATTATTTCTACTTATCCAACTGGTCGTTTAATGTTTATATATTTCGGTATAGGCGTATGTATATTGATTCTCGTGTTTGCATATTATACACGCCAGATTGCTCAGTTAAACAAGGACATTGAATCACAAATAGAAATCTTCGTTAATCTTGCTGCTGAATTACCGAGCATTGAAGACCCCGTATTGCAAGAACGACTACTTAAAGTTATGAGGCAAGAACTTTATGCTGAGAACAGGGAGCGAAGGTTTTCCTTTATCATTACTGATGCCGATGGAAAAGAATTAATTTCGCAGGGAATTGATACAGAACTGGATGAGAAGGTCAACGGAAGTGATAATGTCTCGTTAACAATAGATGAGAAAAAACTCTTAACTTCATCATTGGAACGGATGAAAAACAAGAATCAACCGAGAAAAATTCCGTTCCTCAAAGAAGATAGACAGATTGCAGGTTATTTTTTCCACGGAGATGCCGCCCCGAGTGAGATGGCACACCTCCCTTTCGCAATAACTGATACCGAAAAAACACCACAAAAATGGCAGATGTGGAAGGATGTCCTTACTACCGAGAATGCAACACCGGAAGAAAAAGAACGCGCAAGAACATTCGTTCATAATACACCCGCCTTTGCAAGGATTCAAACATCTCCCGATTGGCAGGAGGGTTATTTCTATTACGAAATAAAATCGTTTTACGGTTTATTAGTAACACCAATTGTGTTAACCATTGTTGTTCCTCTCTTCGCGTTTGGGGCATTGCTTGTCTATCAGCGAATAAAATCTTATGAACATGCAGCGATTTGGGGTGGGTTAGCAAAAGAGACAGCACATCAACTCGGTACACCTATATCCGCATTGCTTGCATGGGCAGAGATGTTGGATGAACGGAGTCAAGAAACTGAAGATGAGGTTGTTGCTGAACTCTCAACAAACATGCAAAGTGACCTTGAACGGCTTCAGAAAACGACTACTCGGTTTGGAATGATTGGCACGGAGCCAACCAAAACCAACGTTAACCTCAAAGTGGTACTTGAAGAGGTACTTACATATTTTGAAAAGCGACTTCCACAAATTAGTCGGAACATTGATATAAACGTCACACCGCATGATGTCCCTGAGATTTCTGCGAATTCGCTACTGTTACAGTGGGTTTTTGAAAATCTGATCCGAAATTCCATGGATGCAATGCAAAAAGTGGATGGACATATAGAAATTGAACCTTTATATGATGAACGCCAGAAACAAGTTATCATTCGCTATTCCGATAACGGGAGTGGTATTCCAAAGGAAAATCAACGTAGAATTTTTGAACCGGGAATGACAACAAAAATGCATGGATGGGGACTTGGCTTGACAATAGTTCAGAGAATTATTAGGGAATATCATCACGGGAGCATACGATTGATTAACAGTAGTCCAGATGGAACAACATTTGAAATCCGTTTGCCGTGTAATCTTTCCTAATTGATTTTGAGGAAACAGATATGCCACAAAATTTACATAAAATTCTATGGATTGATGATGAAGTAGAAGCATTGCTGCCCCACAGACGTTCTCTTGAAACACGCGGATATGATATTACCGCAGCGACAAATGGCGAAGACGGAATTGAACTGCTTAAACAAAACAATAACCAATATGATGCTATCCTACTGGACCAAGTTATGCCGGGTAAGGATGGCATGGAAACCTTAGATATAATCAGAACAATTGATGCACAGGTACCCGTAATTCTCGTGACACAGTCAAGTGATGATAAATTTGTTGATGTAGCTCTCGGAAAACAGGTAACAGATTTTTTAGTAAAACCGATTGGAGTCGCACAAATCGCATCTACACTTAAACGGGTACTTGAACAGAAAAATATTGTGGAAACCCATATACCAGGGCGTTACACTTATGACTTTAACACGATTAGCACACTCAAAGCATCACAACCCAGTTGGCAGGATTGGATTGATATTTACGTCAAATTGCTGGAATGGGACCTGCTATCCGATCAATTAGCTAAACAAGGATTAGAGGAGACGCACATAGAACAAAAAAAAGAGTGTAATACTGAATTCTCCGACTTTGTTGAAACAAATTATCGTGATTGGGTAAACGGGAATCAAGACAGACCTACGTTGTCGGTCGACGTATTAGACCAATATGTGTTGCCATTACTCCAAAACAATGTTCCTACCTACTTTATCGTCGTTGATTGTTTCAGACTTGACCATTGGATGGCGATAGAACCACTGTTACATCCTTATTTCTCTATTGATCGCAATTATAGTTTCTCTATTTTGCCAAGTGCCACGATGTATTCACGGAATGCTCTCTTTAGCGCATTGTTTCCAGCAGAAATAGCGAAAGATTATCCAGAGTATTGGCAGGAGAAATCGGATGGAGGGACAAGCACAAATCAGTTTGAACGACAGTTACTTGAAGAATACTTAAAAAGAAATGGAATCAGGATAAAGCCTGGAGTCCAATATTTCAAGATATTTGATCTACGCGGAGGAAGTGAATACAAAAAACGTGTCGCTGCAGCCACGCGAGTTGGTTTATCGGCATTAGTTGTTAACTTCATTGACATCCTAACACATCAACGATCGCAATCGGAAGTTTTACAACAATTAGCACCAGATGAACCCGCTTTTAGAGCATTAGCTCGTTCTTGGTTTGCACATTCTGCACTGTTTGATATCCTACGACTAATTGCTGACCAAGGTGCACACGTCGTACTTACTACAGACCACGGTTCAGAGTTCTGTAACCGAGCAACCCGTGCTTATGGCAATCGTGACACCAGCACAAGCCTTCGATTTAAAATTGGGAATAATCTGAATTGCGATGAGAACCAAGCTGTGTACATTCCAAAACCAAAGGAATACCAACTACCCGCTGAAAGCTCAAGCAAAGATTATATTCTCGCTAAAGACGATTATTACTTCGTCTACCCAAACGACTTTTACAAATACAAGCGGCAGTTTCAGGGAGGGTTTCAACATGGCGGCATTTCAATGGGAGAACTAATAACGCCTATAGTTACCCTAACACCGAGGAACGGATAGTCATTCAAATACATTTGTTCCTACCTGAACTGATCTTATTAGTAGTATAAAGACCAAGGTAAATAACTTTACACTTTATTGCATTTAACTATGTTTATCATTGAGGATTCAATCACACATCGTCACATAATCTCACATAAATTGAATCCTATGCATTATTCTTTAAATGAACTGCCGCTTTTTGATATGACCGAATTCATTAACCGAGATGCCTTTGTAGAAAAAGGCATGATAGGAGGAAACGTTAATAATGGAAAAGGAGATACTTATATCTGACGATGAGTATGAAACGCGTTGTGCAGTTCTTGAAAAAGGAGTACTGAATGAAATTCATATTGAGCGGAAATCTACAAAACCCGTTTTAGGCAACATATATAAAGGGAGAGTTGAAAACGTATTACCGGGGATGCAAGTGGCTTTTGTTGATATCGGTTTGGAACGGCACGCTTTTCTACATATATCAGACCTAAAATACAACAATAACTCTGAAAACGGAAGACCGGATGATGGAATACAGACTTTAGACATGCAGGCAACACCTCCTAATAAATCGCGTGGGGGCAGAGGATTTCCGTTTCTTATTACCGACCTTATTTCAAAGAATCAAGAACTTCTTGTGCAAGTTGGAAAAGAACCTATTGGTAGTAAAGGGGCGCGTGTCACCAGCAATATAACACTTCCGGGACGTTATGTCGTGTATCTACCAAATTCGTCCACCATCGGGGTTTCAAGACGAATAGAATCTGAAAACGAACGAGACCGTTTACGTGACTTGGCACAAACCCTAAAAGAAGATGTTGAAGGAGGTTTTATAATCCGAACTGCCGCAGAAGGGCTGAGCGAAGAAGAGTTTTCCGCTGAAATTCGCTCCCTAATCAATCAGTGGAAACAAACAGGTCAGCGCGCAAAACAGAAAACTGCACCAAGTTTAGTGAGCAGAGATGTCAGTTTCACGAATCGAATCGTACGGGATATGTTTACCAAAGATGTAAAACACCTTCTAATCGATTCACATTCGAGTTATAATGAGACGATTGATTATGTTAAATCTGAAATGCCGACTTTAAAAGATCGGATTTCCTTTTACGACAAAGACAAAACACTTTTTGCAGCTTATGGCGTAGATGAAGAGTTGCAAAAGGCACTCAGTGAGAAAATCTGGCTTAAGTGTGGTGGACACATCATCATCCAGCAGACTGAAGCAATGGTCTCAATTGATGTCAACACAGGAAAATTCGTCGGGCAATCTGATCCAGACAACACAATCTTAAGTGCAAATCTTGAGGCTGTTGATGAAGTTGTCCGACAAATCCAATTGAGAGATTTAGGGGGTATTATCGTTGTTGATTTCATTGATATGGATGAACCCTCACATCGAAAACAGGTTTTCAAGATGCTTCAAGAGGCATTACGGAAGGATAAAGCACGGACAAATATCCTTCATTTTTCAGACTTAGGGTTGGTGGAAATGACCCGTCAACGCACGCGTGCAAGTCTGTCTACTTTGCTGACTGAGCAGTGTCCCTACTGTGAAGGTCATGGCACAATTTTGTCAATAGAAACTGTTGTAATCGGTTTGTTCCGAGCAATAAAAAGGGCACATCGTCATACACGTCAACCTAAACTTCGTATTGTCGCAAATGATCATATCGTTTCCCATCTCAACGCACAGATGTATTCCGAATTTCGTGAACTCAAAAGATCGTTAAAGTTAGACTTAACGCTTGAACCAGACGCGGATTTGCATCTTGAAGACTACCGTATTTTTGCCGCAAACGGTGAGGAACTATATTTAGATTAGCCACATAAAACAATTTGTCCATAGCCTAAATTAGAGCTATATAACAAGTCAAAAAGACAGGATTATTTAGTTTTCGGTTTTTCTGATGCATTTTATCACAAACGTTAATGTAATGTAGGTAAGGTAATACTTAGGAACTCAACATGGTAGTAGGCACACTCCGTGTGCCTACTACCATGCACCGATGCAATTCAAATCTAACTATTAGTCCAACTCGTCAACTATAAATTTATAAAACTAAATAACCCTGTCAAAAAGACTTGACTTTTGAACTAAATTGTGGCATCATGTTATTGTCCAAATTACTAATCAGGGCGGATAGGTGCGCCCAACACCTTCATAACATACTTTCTACGATATGTCTAAACTGAGGGTAAATTAGAAATAGAATATTCCTACATATCCTTCGGAATTTCTTCACCTAAAAGGAGTGAAAATAAAATGTACGCAGTATTTGCAAGCGGTGGGAGACAGCATCGTGTTGAGGTCGGAAACCTTATAGATGTAGAAAAGTTAGACAATGCTATTGGTGAAACAGTAACATTTCCCTCCGTTTTAGCGATTGCCGGTGAAGATGGTCAGTTGCAAACTGGAACACCTTACCTTGATAATATTTCTGTTACAGGTGAAGTCGTTGAACAAGGACGTGCAAAAAAGATCGTCGTTTTTAAATCTAAACGTCGGAAAGGCTACAAGCGAAAATTGGGACACCGTCAATCATATACCCGTATTAAAATCACCGCGATTGGTGGTGAAGAAAATACCACTAATGACGCAGAGGAGGTTGAATCTGATGGCACATAAGAAAGGTGGCGGAAGTACACGGAACGGTCGAGACAGTATAGGAAAACGGCTTGGTGTCAAGAGATTTTCTGGGAACTATGTTTCTGCTGGAAGCATTCTCGTCCGACAAAGAGGAACACATTTACACGCTGGCAATAACGTCGGAGTTGGCAGAGACTATACGCTCTTCTCAAAGATTGACGGTTATGTCTGGTTTGAGCGAAAAGACAAATACCGTCGTAAGGTGAGTGTATACACAGAACGTCCTGCGTTCTAAAACGTATTTCAGGAAGCCTCACCTCTGTGTGGGGCTTTTTTGCTTATTGCACAATTCAATATGTTAAATACTCTTTGGGAAAGAGATTAACTTCGGGGAAAACTAATGAAATGGACAATCTCGTTCTTGTTGCTAATTGCAGTATTAGGATGCGGAAATCCTGAAATCCATCAATTAGCAATTGAAACCATTGAAAATGCACGGGTAAGCATTTCTTCTGCAGAAAACGTTGGTGCCCGTGATGTCGCAGTCAGTGAAATAAACTCAGCAGAGGAGATGCTCAAAAGTGCAGATTCTTCTACGCTGTCTGGCAATGTAGAACTCGCATATCGATTAGGATTACGGGCGTATCTCTACGCACGAATCGCTACAGAGAAATCGATAGCAGCCGAGGAGGAAGCGCAAGTTCTGGAAGCACAAGCTCAATTAGAACTTGATCAACAAGCGACAGCTGATGTTCTCAATCAACTTGAATCTCTTAAAAAAGAACGTGATTCAAAGAAACAATAAAGGTCCTTCCTAATGCGATTTTATGTATGCTTACTTCTTATAACTTTTCTGATTAGTAGCGGTTGTGCGCCTTTACAGATTGATGAGGTAATCTTAGAGACACAACTTCAGAATGGTCAAAAGGCAATTGCCATCGCAGCCGAATCAGATGCTGAGAAATTAGCTGCTGACGAATATAGCCGCGCAGTCAAACTACTGAAATTTGCCAGACAAGCAAAAGATCAAGAAAAATTAGCACAAAGCATGGAATTCGCATACCAAGCGGAACTTGTTGCACAAATCGCTTTATACAGGGCGAAACAGCAACAAGCACGATCACAACTCATCTCAATTCGTGAACAGATATACCAAGAGTTAATAACACAAAAAGATTACGAGATTGAGATGGTGAAGATACGCAATGAGATGAAAGAGATGGAAAATGCACGAGCGTTGAAAGAGATTCAGGCAGAAAGACAACGCGCAGGTTCACTCACTTCTGATCTCGCCACTGCAAATGACGCTATACGTCATGCCAAAATTTATTTATCGATTGCAAGAGCAGAAATATACATCACCATTGCAAAACAGACATATCCTGAAATTGTGGAGATTGCAGATTACGAACGCGTGCAATCTACGATAAAGCAAGCCGCATCACAACTTGATCGAAAGGAGTTTGATACTGCGGAAAAAGTCGCAACTGACGCGCAAGCACAAGCTAACAAACTCTATGAACAGGCAGTTCAGTCTCAGAAAAAACGTGATGCAGCCGCAACCATAGCACTTATTGCTGTTGAACGCGCACAGCTTAAAATTGAACGCGCTGAATCTCTGAATGCTGCTACACATGATCCAAAACAATTTCAGCAATCGCAAAGCCAATTGGACAAAGCGAAAAAGGCGATGAATGAAATACGGTATGGAGAAGCGCGTCAAGCAGCAGAAGCTGTAGAACCGATCATTGATAAAGTCATAGCCACTTCAGAAACTGCCGAATATCGCAGACGTGCACAACAGGAACTCGCAGCTAAAATTAAAAGTGCAGAAGGTGCTGTGACATCACTAAAAGCAGCAATTACTGAACAAACAGAGACAAAAGTACCGCAGTTTGCACCACAACTATTTGAACTTGCAACATCAGCACTCGCTACTGCCGAAGCAGCACTCGCAAAAAAAGAATATTCTGCAACGATTGATTCCGCTCAGCAAGGCAGTGATTATCTTAAACGCGCTATTAATAAAACAAATCAACAGAATACAGCACAAACTTCTCTCATTGAAGCAACAAAACAAATTCCAAAAGCTGTCATCATAGAACTTGAGGAGGGTGTGATCATTAGAATTAGTGGTAACCTATTTGCAACCACCAGCACCCGTCTAAAGGATGAGTATTTCCCAACTTTTCTCAAAATCGCTGCTATATTGCAACAGGAAGGTTTTATAGACTATGTAGCAAGAATTGAAGGTCATAGCGATTCACTTGGACCCGCTGCATCTAATCGCGCACTCAGTGAAAAACGAGCAAACGCCGTAAAAACGTTTCTTATTGATAGAGGAAAAGTAATAGCAAAACGGTTGACGGCTGTCGGTTTAGGAGAAGAAAAACCGATTGATCAGAATTCAGAAGAAAAAAATCGTAGAATCGATATTATTATCAGTAAAGCACCATAAAGATAACGGTCTGCATCCATAATCGCGTAGGGAATCATAAGTATTGCAGAAAAAAATAGATCCCTATATCGTCAATCAGATTGCACATAATCTGTTCGGTGATAGATATATCATTATCTACGGCAACACAATTCAGTTCCATAACCACTGTTATCATGTACGAACGATTGACATTGATGGACATCCTCACAAAGGCTGTTACTATTTAGAAGATGCAAATACTAATTTAGCAATGTGGGACGATGTGGAATTTGCACCACAAGGGAACTACGGTGTTATTTTTGCACCTGAAACTGGAGAGATTATTGATTGCGAACCGCAACGATGATATTGAACACTTTGTTGCAATTTATTTTAACCTAAGTTCGCGCTACAATTAGTTTTACCGTTTTAATACTAACTTTTATTTTTCACTTCTGTTCAAAAATCCTATATCTTAAATGGAGAAAAGACATGAAGCGTGACGCTATTGTCGTATTAGACTTTGGCTCGCAATATACGCAGTTAATTGCTCGACGCATTCGGGAACAGCAAGTTTACTGTGAGATTGAACCTTATACTATTCCAATTGCCGATATTGAGAAGATGGCACCAAAAGGGATTATCCTTTCAGGTGGACCCGCAAGCGTCTACGAGGATGATTCTCCGAAGATAGATGCTGAGTTCTTGAAACTAGGAATTCCTGTCTTAGGTATCTGCTACGGTATGCAACTTATTGCTTTCCTATTAAAGGGCGGGAAAGTTCATCCTGCTTCAGAGCGGGAATACGGTAATGCTCAACTTCAAGTCAGTTCTACTAATACCGAACCTTTATTTGCGGGACTTTCATCGGAAGTGACAGCATGGATGAGCCACGGAGATAGGATTGACAGACTACCCGACGGGTTCCACACAATTGCCCAAACGTCTAATTCCCCAATTGCTGCTATGGTCAACTCAGACCAAACAGTATACGGTTTACAATTTCATCCTGAGGTAGAACATACACGTGACTCGGACAAAATCCTTTACAACTTCGTCAGAAAAATCTGTGGTTGTGAAGCAAATTGGACGATGGACACTTTTATTACGGAAGCTATCACACATATCCGCGCAACAGTGAAGGATGAAAGGGTGTTGTGTGCGGTCAGTGGAGGTGTAGATTCCATGGTGTTAGCAACACTCCTCCATGAAGCAATAGGTGATGCTTCAGTGTCTGTCTTTGTTGATAATGGTCTCTTGCGACATAATGAAGTAGAACAAGTATTAGCAACCAGTAAAACATTAGGTCTAAATTTAGAATTCGTAGATGCAACAGACTCCTTTCTGAATGCATTAGAAGGTGTTGTCAACCCAGAACAGAAACGGAAGATAATTGGGGCACAATTTATTGAAACATTCAGAGCAAAAGTTAAGCAACTCGGTCCTTGCCGTTTTCTTGCACAAGGCACACTCTACCCAGATGTGATAGAAAGCGTTTCTACCAAAGGTCCTTCCGCTACTATAAAAACACATCATAATGTTGGTGGTCTCCCACCCGATATGCCATTTGACCTAATTGAACCTTTCCGAGAACTATTCAAAGACGAAGTACGTGCAGTAGGTGCAGAACTAAAGATTCCCTCTCACGTCCTTGGAAGACACCCGTTCCCTGGACCGGGACTCGCGGTTAGAATCCTTAGTGAGGTAACACCTGAACAGTTAGAAGTCCTCCGTTTAGCAGATGCCATTTTTATCAATGAAATTAAAAATGCAGGGTTGTACGATGATATTTGGCAAGCATTGGCGGTTCTATTGCCTGTTAAAAGCGTTGGTGTCATGGGTGATGAACGGACTTATGAAAATGCAATCGCACTACGAGCGGTTACCAGTAGTGATGCCATGACAGCAGATTGGGCAAGAATCCCCAACGATGTTTTGGCAAAAATATCCACTCGAATTATCAATGAGGTACAAGGTATCAACCGCGTAGTCTACGATATTAGTTCAAAACCACCGAGCACAATTGAATGGGAGTAATTCGGGTGAAAGTCCGAAACTATGCTGATGTCGTAGAACGCATTCTTATTGCTCTTAGAAAGTCTGAACGTCTCTCAGTCTGGCACAAAACGTCATCTTTTTCTCATCCGTTATACTGCTTGCATTATTCTGCGAAGATCGCGGATGCTCCAACACTTTATGTGTCAGCAGGTATCCACGGTGATGAACCTGCAGGGGTTGAATGTGCAGTCCGTCTTATTGAACAACTTGCAGACACAACACACCAAAACTTTTTCAGACTACTATTAAAGGAATTCAACTGGATTATTTCTCCCTGTGATAACCCTTACGGATATGAACATGACACACGGAAAAACGCATTGGGAAATGACCTAAATCGGATGTTCGAAACACCAAACCAATGTCCAGAGACAAAATTCATTACAGAGTCGCTCCTGCGGACACAGACCCATCCTAAGACTAAAATTACACTTGCATTGGATTTACACGAGGATACAGATAGTACTGGATTTTACCTATGGGAACGTCGGGCATCAACAAGCTCCCCTATCGGCAATGCAATAGTGAAACACATAGAAAATATATGTCCAATCAACCGAGAACCCATGATTGAAAATCACCGAAACGACAACGGTGTGATAACTCTTCTTGATACAGTTACGACCAAAGGATGGACGCGCGGAAGGTATTTAGCTGAGCAGATACAGACACGGTGTCTAATACTTGAAACACCAACGTTATTAGATCTTGAAACACGCATCAAAGTCCACATGACTGCTATTGAAACTGCGGTCAAACATTCTTTGAAATCTCCAAACGCAGCCCCGTAGGTCGGAACAAACGTAGCAACCTCCGACATGGACACTTTTGCTTAACACAATCTATATGACGATATAAAAGTAAGGAGTAACTTGCAATGAAAAAACACATATATTCGTGGCTTGCAATCCTTCTCATCACATTTTGTCTATCAACGGCATTCGGTGAAAATGAGCCTTCACCGCAAATCGGTTTACCCGAAGGTGCTACTACGCGGTTCGGTAAAGGTGCGATAAGCAAAATAGCCTACGCTCCCGACGGTACTAAGTTGGCAGTAGGGAGTTCTATCGGTGTTTGGATTTACGATGTAGAGAATGGAAAAGCACTAAATCTTTTCCCTATGTATGGTGTATCCTGCTTAACATTTAGTCCGGATGGAAAGACCTTTGTCAGTGGGAGTAGACAGCATCATCTCGTTTTATGGGATATGGCAACCGGTGAACCACTGCGCACTTTCAACAATGGTTATGGCAGTGATGTTTTCAGCGTGGCGTTTAGTCCTGATGGGAAAACCCTTGTCAGTGGGCATGACAACGGCTTTATTTGTTTGTGGGAGACAGCAACAGGTAAAGCTTCAAACGACTTCTTCAATATCTGGGGTGAAGAAGGAACTGAACTCATGCCTGATCATATAGGTGCGATTCATAGCATAGCGTTTAGTCCTGATGGGAAAACTCTCGTCATTTTGTGCAAGGGGACGAATGATGCTGTTCATTTGTGGGAGGCGACAACGGGTAAGTATATCCGACGCATGTTCGTTACAGGAGGTGAGGAAAATTCAATAGAGAGTATCAGCTTCAGTCCGGATGGACGGACAGTCGCAATTGGATTGGGAACAACAGGGATTTCCTTGTGGGATACGAAAACCGACCAACCCTATCAATTCCTTGATGGACATCATAAATGGGGAGTTTTAAGTTTAGCGTTCAGTTCAGATGGTTTGCTGCTCGCCAGTTGTGGTGAGGATCAGATTGTAAATTTATGGGATATGGAAAACAACAAACACCTTCGAAGTTTTAGGGGACACAAAAACGAGGTCTTTAGTGCGGTGTTTAGTCCTGACGGGAGAACAGTCGCGAGTAGCAGTAAGGAATCTGTCCATTTATGGAATACGGAAGGAGAAGAGCATCTATGTTCTGTCATCGCGCATGCTGCTATTTTGGATGTAACGTTCAGTCCTGATGGGAAAACTCTCGCCAGTGGGAATGGAGACAATACTATTAGTTTATTGGATGCGAAAACCGGTAAACACATGTCCACTCTCACTGGACATAAGAGTGAGGTATCTAACGTAGCGTTTAGTCCTGATGAGAAAACCCTCGCCAGTGTGGGGGACGACAGTATCCGTTTGTGGAATACGAGAACAGGTAAACACCTCCAAACTCTCTCTGAATCTAAGTATCGTAGTGCTGTGTTTAGTCCAGATGGGGAGACACTTGCGACTAAAAACTGGGATGGCAATGTCCATTTGTGGGATACAAAAACAAACGAAGTTGTCTATACGTTCACTAAGCAAAAACATTGGGTCTTTCACATGGCATTTAGCCCCAATGGACAGATACTTGCTGTGCTTCAGAATGAGAACAGAAACCGCAGTTTATGGGATATAAAGACAAATGAACTTATATGCTCTTTTACTGTGCCAGTAACGGTAAGGAATCAGTGGAGAGCAGCATTCAGCCCGGATGGTAGCATGCTCGCAACAGGCATGGTAGATAAAACACCCTTGGGAAGAAGAGCTGATGTTGTTTGGCTGTGGGATACAACTACAGGTAAACATATTCGCACGCTCACCGGACATCTTAGCACAATTACGTGCGTAACGTTTAGTTCGGATGGGCAGCTGTTTGCCAGTGGTAGTGAGAATGAGACAGTTCTTTTATGGGATTTGAAAACCAGCAAACCTCCTTACATACTCATTGGACACAATGATGATGTTTTGGGAGTGACGTTTAGTCCGGATGGAAAGACACTCGCAAGTCGAAGCAAGGACGGCATCGTGCTTCTGTGGAATTTGAATGCAGTTGTCACTAATACAGCAGATAACACGGAAAGATAGCCAAACCTATCCGCTTATTCACATAGCACGCAAATGGTTTTGTAGCATAATCTATTAGATTCTGCTTTTAAAGGGCATCTTGTCATATAATAACGTAACTTTGCTAACTGTTCTGATAAACCGCAGCAGCCGCACGGACAGCTGTCCCAGGTTCAACACTATGACCTACTTCACCAAGAAGTTTCTCAATTGCGTTTAATACGAGCAAAACGTACTGTTCGTTAGCAGCATCACCCATCAATCCAATTCGCCACGCTTTTCCAGCAAATATTCCCAATCCACCGCCAATTTCAATATTATAGTCCTGAATAAGACGTTTACGAACGGTAGCATCATCAACACCATTCGGGATACGTAATGTAGTCAACATCGGTAGACGATGGTTTTCTGATGCCGCTGGTTCAAGACCGATCGCTTCTGCCCCTGCAATCAAAGCACGAGCATTATGTTCATGACGTTCATAACGTGTCTCTTCCCCTTCTTCCACTACAATCCGTAGTGCTTCCCGTAATGCATAAACGAGAGTCATAGATAAGGTGTGGTGATATTTACGGGTGTCACCCATCCAATATTCTTCAAGAAGGGTTACATCCATATAAAAACTTTGTATCTTCGTTTTACGATTCCGAATCACCTCCACAGCGCGATCACTGAAACTGATTGGGGATAGTCCTGGTGGACCAGCAAGACATTTCTGCGTACAACTATATGCGATATCGATGCCGCGTGCATCCAAAGAAACCGGTTGTCCTCCAAGTGTTGTAACACAATCCGCAAGAAACAGCGCATCATTCTGGTGTGCAATCTCTATAATCTTTTCCAATGGTTGTAAGATACCCGTAGACGTTTCACCGTGAACCACTGCTACGAGCTTCGGAGAAACCTTGTTACATGCCTCTGCGATCTGATCCGGTTCAATAATATCACCCCAATCCCCGTGCACAGGTGTAACCACCCCGCCACACCGTTCAGCAATTTCTGCTATTCTTCCACCGAAATATCCGTTTATACCAACGATGACATGATCTCCCGGTTCAATGACATTGATCAGAGCAGTTTCCATACCCGAAGTACCAGTACCGGACACAGGAAAAGTCAGCGAATTTTGTGTGCCGAAGACTTGGCGCAATAAAGCAACGGTGTCATCCATTATGTCAACAAAATCCGCATCTAAATAACCAAGCATGGGAGTTGTCATTGCTTTAAGGACACGCGGGTTCGCTATGGTCGGACCTGGACCGAGAAGAATACGGGGTGGAACTTTTAATTCATCATACACTATTCTTTACTCCTATAAATAAAATAGGGACAGGAAATGACCTGTCCCTACAAAATACTGTTTTCAAAAGACAAGACAAATTAGTCGGAATCCTCAGAAACTTGACGTTCTGGAATGTTCCGGGCATTCATATATGCTTTAATTTCACTTGCCTTAAGAACACAGTAGTTAATTACCTCTTCAACCTGTGGATCTGCAGGTTTTGTCGTCGCATATTTCTTAGGTAATACATTGAAATAATGCAATGCATCAGCATAATAGTTTTCCTCATCATTTGCCAGGATTGTATATGCCTCACCTAACTTACCGTAAGAAAGATCACCATACTTGGTATTTGAATAATCGTCCGCAATAGATTTAAACAGCTTAATTGCGGCTTCAATGTCTTCCTTTTTGCCTGCCTTTTGAGCCTGACCAAGTGACGAATTGGCATACTTGTATTCATTATGTGCAAGGAAACTTGCAGTCTCATTGAGGAATGTCTGTGCAGTGTTTTTGGATTCAGAACTGAGACCGGGTGAAGACAATGCACGCTCATAATTGTCAATCGCCTTACGGAAAAGCTCAATTTGCTCTGTCGGTTGAAGTCCCGGATCTAATGCAGAGTTATAGTGCTTATTGCCGATGTTGATAAACGCTTCACCAGCGAATTTGCTATTATTATATTCTTTGACAAGAGTTTCGTTTGTAGCGAATAGTTTGTCAAGATATGCTTTTTCAGCAGATGCATTACCTGCCTCTTTCGCTGATTCCGATAAGTATTGATAGCAAGTCGCAATAGCGTATAAGGATTCAGGTGCTTTTTCATGGGCTTTATTAACCTTTCTGACCTTATCGTATTCAGCAATTGCCTTTTCAAACTGCTCGGTTGTGTAATAAGCTTCCCCTGCTTGATACTGCCAGAGGGCTGCATCCTTAGCATTCGGGTAACGTTGAACTAATTCTATGAAAAGTTTAGCAGACTTATCAAAATAGGCTACCGCTTGAGGAGACATCTCTTCATCAATACCTACTTGCATCCTACCTAAGTCAAAGTTGGCAGATGCCAGATATGTTGATGCAGTTTCAACGTTTTCAGAAAGTTGACTTGATGCTGGAAAAACACCTGCAGTTGCATACTTAATAAAATCTGTAAGTGGATCAATAGAAAGCAACAACTCTGGACGACGTTTGAATCCAATCCCTACAGAGTAGTAAATTTGACCTGCTTGGAACAGGGACGTTTGCACATACGGAATAACCGTTTGTTTGTCCGCTTTTTCTACAGGTGAAGCAAGTTTACTGACTTCATAGAATGTTGATGCAGCTTGTCCACTCATATCAATGTAAGGTTTGGCATCATACCCTTGAGCTACATCACTCGGTAAGAGCGAACGCGCTTTATCAGAATAGAGATAGCCAAGGTTATATTGCGCAGCTGCTTTCTGTGAAACAGTCGCAGTCGGACTCGACTTAAGTGATTCTACCGAACTCACTGTTTCTGCGATAGCCTCATCTAAACGTCCTAATTTAACATAGAGTTCAGAACGTCGCAGACTTGCATCCGCCACCATAGAAGCAACACCAGTGTTCTCTTCCGTACTATAGTTGGTAATTAGGTTTTGGAACATTTCCAACGCTTTATCAAGTTCGTTGATTTTTTCCTGATAAATCAAACCCATTCTATAGTAGGATTGTGCTTGAACCACTTTATCTGCCAAGTTAATTGCATTCTGATAATTTTTCAATGCATCATCGTACAACTTAAGGTGCTCATCTTGTGCATAAGCCATTGCGAAGTAGGAACGTCCACGGAGGTCGTCATCTTCGGTATTCGAAATGATGTATTGATACTCTTTCACAGCATCTTGATAATTACCAACACTGCTGTGTAATTCGGCAAGTCGAGAATGTGCTTGAGAGATGAGATTCAACCGTGCTTGATCCTCGGTTTGTCCTTCAAGAGCAGTAACCTGTTGGAATGCTTCAATAGCACCTTTTGAGTCTTTCAGCCCTAACTTTGCTAAGCCAAGCGTATAACCTGCACTGATACGGTTGTCAACATTATCTGTCATCTCCGCAACCTGCATTGCTGCACCAACGGCATTCGTATAGGCAAGTTGTGCAGAATCGGCATCTTCAGCTTTCAATGCTATCTGGTAATAGCAGACAGCTGCTTGATATTGTGCACTTGGGGCAATATCACTATCCGGGAAACTTTCCACGAATGTTTTATATGAAGCAAGTGCTTCTTGATAACGTTCCTTACCGTAGTAAGTATGCCCTATTTTAAGTTGGGATCGGATACGAGCATCTTCGGATGCTCCAGGATTGTTAACAATTTGTTGGAGGCTTGCAATGATAGCATCTATATTGTCTGCATCTGTATTTTCAAGAGCAATTGCTTTGATGAGATCAATACGTCCGAGTGTCTTGAGAATTGCCTCATCACTGGAGTTCGCGAAGTAACCACTGGCAGCATCCGCTGTCTGAATCACGAGAGACCATTTAGATGTGTCACCACGTTTTTGTGCGGCATCCTGATAAACAAGCACTAAACCGAAATATGCTTCAATTGCATTAGGGCTATCTTGATGTTCAGTGATAACTTGATTAAATGCTGCAATGGCTTGTTCTGCCAATTCCGGTTTCTCTTCTGAAGCATGGTAGTAACAGAGACCTACAAGATAGAGCGCATCATCCGCATATTCACCTGTCGGATCACCATCAACAACAGCCTGATATTGCACAGCAGCTTCTTCAAAACGACTTTCCGCACGCAGTAAGTCAGCAAGTTTAATCTCTGCTAATGATAGGTTGTTCTTATCAGTAAGTTGAGGTAAGATTGAATTGTAGTATGTGATGGCTTGTTCCTTGTCACCCTGTTTCACATAACTATTTGCGGTGAGTAGCAGTGCACGTTGATAATATTCACTGGTATCAACTATCATCGCATAACGTTCGCGTGCTGCATCCCAGGCACCGAGCATTTCGTGAGAGAGTGCCTCGTTCATGATACAAGCTTCTATTTGTGAAATACGATCTGGGAAGTCTTGATAACGCCCTTCACTGATACCAGGAAGAAATGCTTCATCAGAGAACGTATTGATAGCTAACTGGTATGCTGCAACAGATTTTTGGAGATATTCGGTATTGAAATTTGTCGAAGGATCTCCTTCCTGATACCCCTCAGGTTTCGCTGCTTCATAATAGGAACGACCTTCAAAGAATTTACCCATCAACTTTACGTTATGGAATTTCGGTAGCGGACGGTAATCCCATAATTTTGCATATTCCTCAGCGGCTTCAAGATACTGATGGAATTCAGTCCGTTTCATATCGGCAAATCTGAGTTGCACTTCTGCTGCCAGAATATCATACTCGTTATCGCTCTTATTCTTTTCAATAAAATCACGGGCAACTTTTTCCAATTCTTCCTTACGGTCTAAGTCGTTCAATGTCCAGATCGCACCATACAAGGCATGCGGTGTAACAGGATTCTCTGGATAATTGTCTACCGTATTCTGATACCATTCTAACGCGAGTTGAAGTGTTTCATTCCCCTGTTCTTCATCGCCTGCTCCACGCTGATTAGTACCAAGTTTATAATACGCTTCACCAATTTGGAAGGAACAGTAAGGGGTAAAATTAAGTTCTGCTCCATCATCACCTTCGGAGGCTTTTTCATGTTCAATCACAGTTTGATATGAGTCTACCGCATCACTCCAACGCTCCAATTTGAACTGACAATCTGCTATACCAAGTTTTGCGTCACCAACAAAGGTACTTTCTGGATATTCTTCTATCAACACCGTGTAGGAGACAATAGCGTTTTCATAATCTTCTTGATCAAAATATGTCTGTCCAATTGCAGACTGAATATCTGCTTGAACTGAGCGATCCGCTGTGTTTTGCATTGCCAACTCATAGTTAACACGGGCATTGTCATAGTCTTTTTGTTTAGCGTAGATCGCACCTTGGTCAAAGTATGCAGCGGTAACAAGATTATGGTCAGGGAATTGTGTGATAAAGTTTGTATACCGACTTATAGCCTCATCATGTCTGTCTAATTGGTTCAAACAGTACGCAGCCTTATACATAGCTTCGGCATGCAGTTCGGGAAAGTTCTTGAACTCTTCAGTAGCAAACTTATCAAATTCCGGGTATGCTTGCTCATATTCATTTTCATCAAGGAACGATTGTGCAATGAGAAGCTGCGCATCATCCTTAAAATCGGAGTTCGGAAAATTAGCAATAATATTACTGAAGGCTGTTCGAGAAGGTTCAAAGTTTCCTAACTTATAGTTCAATTGTCCGATAGCGTACCATGCATTCTCAATTTGCAGACTATTAGGGAAGTTCTCAATCAACTGCATGAACTTGGCTTCTGCAATTTCATATTGTTCAGTACGATACAGAATATGTCCCCAAAGGTATGTCAAGCCCTCTTGGTGTTTCGGGATAGTAGCGTCTGGGGCAACTGATTCAATATACTCAAGTGCGGTAGCATAGTGATTGACATCACCACTCTGTTCCGCAAGTCGAGAATATGTGACAGCAATCTTAAAGTTTGCGAGGGTATTGAAGTCCTTATCGATAACCTCTGTTTTTACACCGCGTTTCTTGGATTCTTCAAGTGCCTCATTATATTTGTCGATCGCCCCTTCATAATCTGCTTGTCCGTATAAGGCTTCTGCAGAATTGTAAAGTTGCTCAACCTTTTTTGAGCTACCCATCATAAAAGGTGAGATGAGCGCAACAATCAAGGCAAGACCACCAATAATCCCCAAAAATCTTGGATTCATTACATTCTCCTTTAGATATATGTAAAAACTGTGTGAAAATCGGAAATCTTTCCGTCACATCAATTGTGTGAATATAGGAACGGAATATTCGAACCGTCCTTTACATTTAGGATTCCTTCTTGATAATTCATCAAGGTAATGTTACGAAGCATTACAAATACTTCATAGATATATAACGTATTACAATTTACTAAATTCGTAAGATTCAGAGATAGTGAGTATCTCTGATGGAACGTTCATCAATTCGTCAACAACCTGCAATGATTTGCGGTACTGCCGCGGATACTGTTCTAAATACTGTGCAACACGAAGTTCCAACGGAAACGCTGCATATTCATCATCGTGTAAAGGTGATTTATTATTTAAAATATCAGGTTGGGCATAAACAATCAGTTCGGAATTAGCATCATCTGTTGGAACAGAACGGTCATTGCTGATATGCATAACAATGATATGTCCTTCAGTTTCAGTCGTCAAAGGTTCTGCCAGCTTCCAATATCCTACCTTATCAGCATCTGCTGCAAGGTTTGTGTTACTAACTTCCCCTGGCACCTTCCGCTTTGTAACGTAATCATTGTAAATGCCTTGTAACACTTCAGGTTTATTGTTGTCAGCATTGAGTTCCTGTGCAATGACTGGTTTGCCGACTTGTTTGGAAACTTGATTAGAATGCAGCCAAATATTCTGTTTAAACATGTGTGTGGCAACAAATCCCGTTACAATTAACAAAAATAGTGTACCTATTGGCAACAAATTTCTACCAATGAAACTATATCGACCAAAACTCTGACGAACTCGCGTCAGAAGAGACCAAGTAAATTGTCCCACTGAGGTTTTTAGACGTTCATATAGTGGTGTGGGACCTTTATTTTCAATGCAACGGTGCAATTCTACCTTAAATTGACGGTAATAATTATCAGATACTTCAGGTTCAACATAGAAACCAACAACAAGATCACGCGTTTTCCTAAGTGCAGCAACTTCATGTTGGCATGTTTGACAGGATCTAAGATGTGACTCAACCTTTTCTGTGTCCTTGGTTGAAAGTGTATCATCTATGTAATCTGATATAAAACGTTGTATAGCGTTACACTTCAGTTTCATAACTTTTTCGGTTCCAACGTCCTTTACTTAGCATTTGAAACCGCTCCCACAAGGATTTTCCAAACACTTTCAATATATATTCAAATATAATAGTAACTAACTAAAAATTGGAGTTAGCATCAACATACGGCTTTAACAGTGTTCTGAGTTGTTTCCGAGCATAGTGTAACCTTGAACGAACTGTCCCTTCTGAACAATTTAAGATTGACGCTATTTCAGCATGTGTTAATCCTTCTAATTCATGAAGGATTACGACAATCCGATGTTTAAGTGAGAGACTATTAACCGCTTTTGTTACCCAACGCCGTAACTCTACTTTCTCCGCGTGTACTTGAGGATCATTCACCATCTCCGCTTTCTGTCGCACACTTGGATCAAAATCAATTTCTTGTGCAGTGGTTAGTGGAGATTCACGTCTACGTTCGCGACGTTTAACGAAGTTCAGTGCTTCATTGACAGTTATACGATACACCCAAGTTTCAAAAGCTGCCTCTTGCCGAAAGGTGTGAATTGACTGATACACCTTAATAAAGGTCTCTTGCATTACATCGTTAGCGTCCTCGTGGTTTTTAGTAATTTGCAACGCGAGGCGATGCACCATACGTTTATACTTATCAACTAACGGTGCTAACGCTGTTTCATCTCCTTCACGAAGATGGTCAATGAGCAAGGCTTCAGTTCTTTCCACGGAACATTTCTCCTACGGCTTCTACTATATTTAGACAACACTATTTTAAAAACTGTTCAATATTTCTAAAAAGACATTATAGCATACATTAATATATTGTAAATAAAAATATTGTGAATAAAATTTGATCGGTACACTTCAGACCATTACGTTGAATTATACCCTCTACAACCCAATCTAAGAACCAATCTTTTCTGTTGCTGTACAACTAAAAAAGGACAACGTATCTTAGATACGTTGTCCTTCATGTCCGAAATAGTCGAAAATTTATTCTTTTGCTTTAGTGACAAATGTGAGTTCGACTTCGGTTTCGTTGCCAGCACCGTCTTCGACTGTACCTGCAATTGTATACTCAGTTTCGTTACTGAGTTCTGCACCGGCAATACCTGTTAGAGTAATCGTGTCACCATCAGTGTCGGATTCCCAACCGAGATCGTCATCACCGTCAAGTAACATCAGATCACCGGACACAGGTTCGCTGAAGACAACTTCAATACCATCTTCAAACACATCCGCCGGATCAACACCTTCAGCTCCATCTTCAGGATCACTGGATGTAACTTCTGGTGCGGTTTCATCTGCCGCTACGACAGTGTAGGTAAGATCTTGTGATCCATCACCATTTTCCCAAGAGACTGTAATGGTAAGAGCACCAGTCGAGTATCCAGCTGCGGGAGGTGAGATTGTCCGGGTTGTACCAGATGTAGAAACAGAACCACCACCGGTAACTGATACTTCACCAGGATTGTTGTCGAACTTCAGGCTAATACTACCATTTGCTGCAAGTTCTGCTCCACTGGCTGGTGTAGCACTCTCTAATGCTGCATCTGGAGTATCAGCATCATCATCATCATCTCCACCGCATCCAACCAATGAAACGGCAAGCAAGGCTGCCATAACTATTGCCAATGTTCTAAAAAAAAGTTTCATGAGTAGGTAACTCCTTAATTAAGGTTTATCAGAATGTAATGTACCCGTATATGGGTACAGGTTAAAATCTTCATATATTCATACATATATATATATATAAGGTTCCCGTATTATCATTCGCTATTTTTTTCGAATGGACAGGAAACCTGCCATCATATCTTTGTTTAGTCATGTAATTTCAGACTATTTCGTTTGTCCTCCTCTGAGATGTTTAGAGGATAGACGATGCTTTGAGAATAAAACTTTCTACGGAACTGTTGCTTACTAATACCTTCAGATAAGCAAAAAATATGTTCCGAAAGTCAACGCCCAAACTCAATATCTTTCAGTTTAGCAAAAATTGCAAAAACTGTAAAGGTGAAAAAATCGATTTTCGTATAAAATTATACAAAATGTACTTAATTTTGTAAAGCAAAAATTAATGTCACATATAAATTTGCTACAGAATAGCATAATTTATAACGTTAATCAACAGAAAATGGAACATAAAATATAAAATATTTACAAATTAGATAAAATATCAGTTTATTGATTGTCAAAAAGTGTCATCTGTTCAACTGAAGTTCCTACTGAACGGTTTTCAAGACGTTCAGGATTTGTCAACATATCAACGACTGTATCAAGTTGATTTGGCAAAAACGATATGGCTCCCTTATTTATCAGTTGGCGTGTGCCATCGCTTTTCTGATAGTTTGTATCCCATTGACAGGCTAATACTGGTCGGTCTTGTCGTTGCGCGTAGCGGGCAGTGTGCATTGCACCGCCTTCTCTGGAAGTTTCAATCACTACAGACGCCATAGAAATTCCACTGATAATCCGATTGCGTAGCACAAGGTTAGCAGGTGTTGGCGAAACTTTAAAAGGATGTTCCGAAAAAAGACAACCTGTTTCAGATATTTTCTCAGCGAGGGCAATATTTTCTACAGGATAAACAGATGATAAATCCGTTGAAAGAACTGCAATAGTCGTACCGTTTACCTCTAACGCACCACTATGGGCAGTTGTATCAATCCCATTAGCAAGTCCACTCACAACCGTAAAACCCGCTTCAACCAATCGGATAGAGAGTTCAAGTGTTACATTAATACCTTCAGATGACGGACGTTTAGTTCCAACAATTGCAACACACTTGTCACTTACTTCAGATAACTCACCGACTCTGCACAGCACAGTTGGTGCGTCAGGTATAGATTTTAGTAGAGTCGGATATTCATTATCTTCAGGAAAAAGAACAGTTATGTTTTGGTCGGCAAGTTCGTCCAATTTTTGTCGTAATTCAGTTAATCTTTTTCGGACAGTAAGTATCCTTAATGCTAAGGCAGGATTGAATTGTGGCAACTGTGCTATCTCAACCAGTTCCGCATCAAAAATACGTTCGACGTTACCAAAACGAGTCAACAAACGTTTGATTCGAACAGGACCTACTCCTTCAACCGATGCAAGGGCAAATAAATATTCTCGCTGTTTCTTTTTGTCTGTTTCGGTTGAATATGTCATAATAACGGTGAAACTCCATCAGAGTTAACTATATTACCTGTAATTTCAATCTAACAAAAACTTTTATTATCATAATTGCTATATTAATTATTACATATTTTGATATATTTTACAATACAAATTTTAGAGTGTATCAAAAGCATTTTATTCGATAATATACGCACAATATATAATATAAAGTCGCATCGGAGATAACGTCTACAGAATCTGCACAGAAATCAATTGACACTATGAACAGATTTAAGGTATCCTATAAGAGAGATGATTAGAATCTGGAGAAGCAAATGGAAAATAAACCTATAAATATCCTTGAAACACGAGAATTGAGTCGACATTATGGTGGTGTAATCGCACTATCTAAAGTTACAATACAGATTCATCCTGGTCAAATATCAAGTTTGATAGGTCCCAACGGTGCTGGGAAAACAACACTATTTAACTGTGTTACTGGGTTAGATTCACCCACATTGGGAGGTGTTAACTTCCTTGGAAAGTCAATCACAGGTTTACGTCCTGATGAGGTCACAAGTATGGGGATCGCGAGGACATTCCAAAATATAAGACTATTTACTGAGTTAACTGTTTTAGATAATGTCAAAATTGGGAGACACGCTCGTACATCCAGTGCATTTATAGGGGCAGTATTCCACACGAGAAGACAACAGAAGGAAGAAATAGAAATTACGGAATACGCTGAGGAAATGTTACAATTTGTTGGGTTAGCAGACGTTAGTGAACAAACAGCCGGAAACCTATCTTATGGAGACCAACGGCGCGTTGAAATCGCGAGGGCATTGGCAACTAAACCCCTACTTATTCTCCTTGATGAACCTGCTGCTGGTATGAACCCACAAGAAACACAACAACTGATTGATCTAATCTATACCATTCGTGAACAAGGTATTTCTGTCTTGCTCATTGAACACGATATGAAGTTAGTAATGCAAATTTCCGATTGGGTCACTGTGCTTGACCACGGTGAAAAAATTAGCGATGGACTACCCTCAGACGTACAAAACGATGAACGCGTGATTGAGGCATACTTAGGAACTTCTGATGATGCTTGAACTCCAGAACATTCATACGTATTATGGAAATATCCGGGCAGTACGCGGTATTTCAATTGTGGTCAACGCTGGTGAAAAGGTGTGTATGATTGGCGCAAATGGTGCCGGTAAATCTACCACACTCATGACTATTTCCGGTGTTTACGCACCAGTACAAGGCACTATTACCTTTGAAGAACAGGACATTACTGGAACTTCAGCTGAACAACGTGTGTCACTCGGTATTTCACAAGTTCCTGAAGGACGCATGATTTTTCAGGATATGACTGTTCTTGAAAACCTTGAACTCGGTGCATACATTAGAAACGACTCTGCTGGAATAAAATCTGATTTAGACAAGATATTTGATTATTTCCCAGTGCTTGCTGAACGCCGTAAGCAGCGAGGTGGAAGTCTCAGCGGTGGTGAACAACAGATGTTAGCAATCGGCAGATCATTGATGTCTAATCCGAGACTCTTGCTACTTGACGAACCCTCTCTTGGCCTTGCCCCGCTTATTGTAAAACAGATTTTTGAAATCCTCCAACAGATTAATGAAGAGGGCACGACCATTCTATTAGTGGAGCAAAATGCACAACTTGCTCTGAACTTAACAGACAGAGGATATGTAATGGAGACTGGAGAAATAACAATTGAAGGTGCATCTGTTGACCTTTTGGCAGATGAGCGCGTCCGACAAGCTTATCTGGGAGAATAGCATAGATGTATCCTACGCTTATTGATTTGGAACCGATTTTATCTATTCCAATCGGCATTCACAGTTACGGAGTGATGTTAGCCACGGCTTTCATTACCTGCAGCGTGCTTATACAGCGAGAATTGGACAGGAGAGGTCTACAAGGTGAGTTAGCTACAACCATTGTTATTGCCGGTGCTATTGGTGGGATAGTTGGTGCAAAAATCTATTTTGTATTCTTGGATGGTAGGATAGAAGTCGCAGAAATCTTCTCGCCAAGTGGATTAGTATGGTATGGAGGATTATTCGGTGGTAGTGCTGCTGTCGCCTGGGTTATACATAAATCTCCAAATCCATTTTTACCGACCGCTGACATAATTGGTCCACTCCTGTTGCTCGGTTACGGTATTGGTAGAATCGGATGCTTACTTGCTGGCGATGGAGACTACGGTCCACCCACTGATGTTCCATGGGCGATGTCATTTCCAAACGGAACCGTACCTACTACTGACCTTGTCCACCCAACTCCTATCTATGAAACCTCAATGTCGGTTATTTTCTTCGGTATACTCTGGTCACAACGCAAAAAAGCTGCTGCAATTCCAGGTCTTCTATTTGGCGCGAGTCTTGTCTTGATCGGTGTGGAAAGGTTCATTGCCGAATTTTGGAGACTTTCCCCGCATGTATTCCCACCAACATCATCCTTGTCATGGCTGACATCCCCGCAGTTGGTAAGTATTATTTTGTTCTGTTTTGGGATATTCTTTACGGTATGGATGTCCAAGCGACCAAGAGTAGTTGTGGAAGTTGAAACACCAATCCCTGAACCTAAAAAAGAAACACCGCGTCCCCCAAAACGAAGACGGCGGCGTTCGTAGATACTTACTTCAATACTTCATATCCGTGTTCCGTAATACTACTGTTATTCTTGCAGCATCTGCTCAAAGGCTTCAATACTTTGCACCTTCGCAGCAGCAAGAAGCAACTCCTCAAGTCGCTGTAGATTGTCTATGTTTTGAAGTGCTGGAGCCAGGGCATTGACTGTATCTACTGGCAATTTCATCTTTAGTAATGCCATGATGTGTTTAATAGTATTCTCTCTTGAAATTTTTGCCACTTGGCGTTGGTAAAATTTAGATTCTTGCATAAGTTCCTCCTGTATAAGTCGTTCATACAACTCAGGATTATGTACTATACTTCCGAACAGGGAAATAGCATAAAGTAGATCTCCTTGTGTCCGCTGATCAACAGGTGTTGCAAGCGTTGCGTCCACGCATTCTCTCGCCCATTGTTGAATGTCCATCCCAGCAGGAGGTTTCATAAGTGGCGTAAATGGCAAGATACCCGGTGCTTGCATCTCAAAAACCGATTGTCCATCTATCTCTATAAGACGTATTACCTTATAGTGTAGTGTGTATTTGTAACCTTGCCAACTATATTCATATATCCCTGTGTCATTCCTATCTGCATTCGGATGAAGATAGATGACATTGGAGTAGACAGGTAACTGATGTTCACCAACGAGGTATCCGTGATATGCTGCGTTTCGTGCCCACATCGGTCTGCGTGTACTATCGCGAAGTTGAAGCTCAATGTGCAAGATAACTTCACGATTGTCTACTCGGATACGTTTTACACTATCGGTACGTCGCGCTATAACGGTTTGTTGTTCAGTATCAATTGTTTCGAGCACCTCAACATCCTTTACACCCAGGACAAACTGTGAGATGTCGGTGGCATAATCTGTCAACAGATTCTTTGCCATATTATCATAATCTTGCGGCATAGAGTTATTGTACAGTAGTGTGATAAGAAAGTCAAGATATACAATTATATTGTTGCTTATATGTATATATGAAGCAACCTTGCAAAACAAAATCACAAAATGTGTTCAACTTACTTTATCCACACCTACTCACGCACCTGACCATCCCCATAAATCACATACTTATAACTTGTCAAACCTTCAAGTCCCATCGGACCGCGAGAATGTAGTTTTTGCGTGCTAATACCAACTTCAGCACCTAATCCAAACTCATAACCATCTGTGAAGACAGTACTCGCGTTGACATACACAGCAGCAGAATCTACCTCTTTGAGAAAACGCTGCGACGCTGAATAACTTTCAGTGATAATCGCATCCGAATGATGAGAACCGTAAGTTTCAATATGGTCAATTGCCGTATCTATATCGTCCACCACCCTGATAGAAACGATGTAATCGAGATATTCTGTACACCAATCCTCTTCCGTTGCGGGTTTTGCCTCGGAATAAATCTGCTGTGTCTGTGGACAACCGCGGACTTCAACACCCACCTCATGCAACACCTTACAGAAATCGGGAAGGAACTTTTTAGCAACCTCAGCGTGAACAAGAAGCGACTCCAAAGCATTACAGACAGCCACTTTATACCCAACTTTCGCGTTCATACATATCTTGGAAGCCATCTCAAGGTCAGCAGCCTCGTCTACGTAAATATGGCAAATACCGTCTGCATGTCCGAGCACAGGAATATCAGATTCCTTCATCAAAAACTGGACAAATTCGTTACTGCCACGTGGAATAACAAGATCAATATATTCTGGAAGACGGATGAGTTCGTAGACCGCTTGTCTATCGGTTGTATCAACGAACTGGATAGCATCTGGCACACCCTCTTTCGCAGCAGTATCGCTGAGGATACGAGCAAGAATTGTATTAGAGTGAATCGCTTCCGAACCACCCCGTAAAATAACTCCGTTCCCAGATTTGATACACAATGCCGATACTTCAACGGTCACGTCTGGACGCGACTCATACACGACACCTACAACACCGATAGGAACACGGACTGTACCAATTCTGAGTCCGTTGGGACGTTCTCTCATGCTAATAACTTCACCGATTGGGTCTGGTAAAGCCGCAACTTGACGTAGGTTGTCTGCCATCCGTTCAATCTTCTGATCATCTATAAGCAGCCGTTGCATGAGTGGTGCAGCAAGTTCTGTTTTCTTACCGTTTTCAAGATCAAAACGGTTTACTTCCTGAATATCGTCCTTTGCTTTCAGTATCTTTTCAGACATCGCTAAAAGCGTGTTGTTACGGATATCGGCAGAACTACGCGATAATACACGCATTCCCTCTTTTGCTTTTCGCGCTTTTGTCTGAATCATGTGTTGTATATCTGTGTTCATAATTTCCTTCTCTACATCTTGTACGTATGGTATATTATGTTTCTTCTTAGAGCAATTATAATATAATTTTGGTATTAACCGCAAGTTGTTTTGACGGAATTACTCTACTGCCTTGAATAGAATCAACATAACCACTGTAAACACCTCACAATAAATCAACGTTAATATAAGACAAATACCAAAGTTAAATCAGAGGAAAAATGACTAAAAAATTTATATCAATCACAACCCTACTTGTTAGCTTGATGCTATTAACAATGTTTGGCTGCGGAAGCGATGAAGATGAACCTGATAAACCAACGACAAAACCGACTACGAAAGAACCAATGGATCCTCCTGAGGAATTACTCGGTTCTTGGAATGTCATATCAATAAACGGTGAAGATCCATTGATATTCGTTAATGCCGATGAACCAGATGAAGAGGATCGTCCAAAAATTACTACTGAAAACTTCATTTATCAATTTGATTCGGATGGTTCATGGACCCTGAATGTCAAATTTGAAATGGGAGAATTTCCAGAAGAACCTGAAAATGAAGGTAAGATTGTGTTGAATGGAGATTGGTCAGGCACATATACCGTTGATGATTCTGTCCTATCCATGGTCAAGTTAGAAACAGATGTGGATATCACCTCTGTTCCAGAAGACTTTTTTGAGAACTTTTTTGAAGTAAGCGTGATTGAGGCAAAAAACGAGATTCTTGAGAAATTCAAAACCCACGTTTTCAATCCCTTTGCCAAAACAATTATCTCCATAGATGGAGATACGCTTACCCTTGAAGCTACAGGTTCTGTAAAAGACAAAATGATTCTTGAAAAACAGTAGGTATCTTTACAAAACCACGCAAAAAAGGAACAATAGGTGGTGTGCCTATTGTTCCTTTTTCTATGGCTATATCAAGTGGATAAAGGTTATTCGTATTCTTTGAGGAACCCTCTGAATTCTCTGCGATGTGTTTCTTCATCTGCAAGTAATCTGATACAAAGGTCTTGCGTAACATAGTCTAATCCATCACATAGACGGATAATTTTATTGTATTGATCAATAGCAGCGTTTTCCGCCTCAATGACACCGTGAATCGCAGCCACTACATCAGTAGTCTTTTCAGGTGGTTGTAGTGAACTTTGTATCGGTTTGAATTTGAACGAACCGGGAACATTTCCACCAATCTCCTTTATTCGCGAGGCAAGGTCTTTCGCATGTGAAATTTCCGTTTGAATATCTGCTGCAAGTGATTTCTTAATTTCTTCAGCACGGATGCCATCCAGATCAACTGATATTGCCAGATAATTAATTGTCGCTTCCAACTCCATCCAATACACTTTCGTCAATTCTTCAATAATTTCGTCTCTTTTTGCTTGTTCCATGGTTTTCTCCTATCATTATTGTGTCGAATTTCAATGTATTGTTGTACATTAATAATAGAAATAGTATATTATAACGCTAAAAATCCGTAAACCTAAAAATGATTTAGGTTCGGCATCACACATGGGAATCCATTAGGATGCGTTAATATATTAAACGATATATCGTAGGTATCGGTTAACATATTTTGCGTTAATACTGATTTTGGAGAACCACAAGCAACAGAAACACCATTTTTCAACATCAACAGTTGATCTGCATACATTGAGGCGAGATTTAGGTCATGGATTGCTGTGATAACGGTCTTACCTTGATCACAAATCTTCTTGCATAAATTAAGAATCTGTACCTGGTGTCTTGGATCGAGATGGTTTGTCGGTTCATCTAACAGAAGCAGACCTGGGGTTTGTGCCAAGATACGTGCGACATCAACGCGGCTTGATTCACCGCCAGATAAGGTGCCATATAACCGTTCAGAGAACATCTCAGCTTCTACATGACGAAGTGCTTTATCTGCAATTGCTATATCGCTTGCAGTTTCTTTTGTCCCGTTCAGATACGGATAACGACCAAAAAGCACTACCTCAAATGCGGTAAATGGAAAATTTACATCTCTTTTTTGTTGTAAATAGGCACGGAGTCTGGCAAGTTCCTTTGGCTCATAACTATTAATCGGTTTACCAAATAACCTTATTTCACCTGTTGTTGGAATAAGTTCACCAGAAATCAAACGCAAGAGTGTAGATTTACCTGCTCCGTTGGGACCGACGAATCCCCATAGCAATCCATTTTTTATTGAAAGATTGATGTCTCGCACTAACCATTTTCCATTAATCCGATAACCGACCTGTTCCAATTCAATCATGATGTTTACCTACAGACCTAAAGGAATACTATACCCATAGAATGGATAAAACTTATAGAAATACCTCGCGTTTAAATCTAATTAATAGCCACAGGAAAAATGGACCTCCAATTAATGCAGTAACAACACCCACAGGCAATTCAGCAGGAACGACAACGATACGTGAAAATAGGTCTGCCAATATTAATAGTATAGCACCACCCAATACGGAACCCGGCAATACAAACCGATGATCTGCACCACCTATTAACCTTAGAAGATGAGGCACGACAAGTCCAACAAAACCAATTCCACCTGCAGCTGCAACCGCAGCACCAACCGTTAAAGCAACCCCAAATACAGACCACCGTTTCAAAGATTCTGTTGGAACACCGAGATGATATGCTTCAGATTCACCAAGACTTAACGCATTCAGTGCCGATGCTTGCTGTAACAACAAAAACACACCTACAATCGTTACTGGTAACGTTACAAATACAACTGACCAAGTTGATCCACCAAACCCACCAAGTAGCCAGAAAGTAAGACTACGTAGTTGCTCATCGTCAGCAAGGAACGTCATTAAACCGATACACGCACCAGCCAAGCTGTTTAGGGCGATCCCCGCAAGCAATAACGTTACTGTGTGCACTTTTCCACCAGATTCCGATATCTTCCAGACACCAATCGTAACAAGCATTCCACATCCAAAGGCAGCGATAGGAAGTCCCCATATCCCCAAAACACCACCTCCAATTAAAACAATCCATAGTGATGCTCCTAATCCTGCCCCTGCTGTAACACCGATTAATCCAGGATCAGCCAATGGATTACGAAAGATACCTTGAAGTGTTGTTCCTGAAATTGCTAACATTGCGCCAACAAGTGCAGCAAGGATGATACGTGGAAAACGGACATAGACAAGTACAGCAAAACCGTCCTCTTGAGTAAAGAGAATCTTCGGGATTTTCCAAGGTAGAATTTGATATGCGCCTACTCCCGCTGCAACACAGATTGATAACGGAAGTAAAATAATGAGGATCAAGAGAATCTTTATTCGCTTTTGCATCTTTTCTCAAGTGGCGTGGAGTAAGTTATTCACCTGTTGCCAAAAAATGACCATCAACTTCATAAATGCCTCGGAACAAGTCAAGTGCAGCACGAGCACAACGAGGACCAAATCCAGATAAATACTGACCTGCCATTGCTACAACACGCCTATTTTCACCAGCAGGGGTAAGTGCTAATCCTGGCAATTTAAGTAAACCATCAACACCATCAATAGATTCTAATCCTGTGGTAAACAACACATAAACGTCCGGTTGTGCAGCAATTACCGCTTCCGCAGTCATCGGTTTATTACCTTTTATGTTACCTGCAGCGTTTTCTGCTCCGACAATATCAAACATTGCACCCGGGGCAGTTTCTTTACCTAAAACTAAAGTCGTTTGTGTGCCTCTCAAATACAAAAACAGTGCTTTGCGTTTCGGTTTTCCTTTGCGCAATTTTAGTTTTGTTTCCAACTTCTTGATGTCTTCGTCTATTGCCTTCGTTAACGTCTCAGCTTTCTTTTCACGCCCAACTGCCTTACCAATTGTCAAAAGCCGCTTCTTAGCAGTTTCAAAATTACGAGGTTCCTTAAGTAATAGTACTGTTACACCTGCCATGCGGAGTTGTTCAACGACTTGTGGCGGTTTCACATCATCACGTCCAATCACTAAAGTCGGCTTCAATGAGAGAATTCCTTCCGCATTGAGTCCATACTGATATCCAACACTCGGAAGTTTCTCTCTCACATCTTTTGGGTATGAGGACGAGGCATCGCAACCGACAACATTTTCACCTACACCGAGTGTAAAGAGAATCTCAGTGGTACTACCGTTAAGACTCACGATACGTTCCGCAGAGGTGATTACCACGATTTTTCCTTTTGCATCTTTGACTTCAACAGATTCGGCGACAACAAAGCACAGGAAGACACCAAACATAATGAAAATTAGAACACTTAATATCCACGACTTAAACAAATTTGAACGTATATATTTCATTGTGATCTCCTAAAGATGAGCTGCTGGACATGAAATCTATTGAGGTTAAGGAGATTTTGATGCGTAATTTATGCTCAAGCATAAATTTATATTCAAATAGATTCCATGTCCAACGTCCCATGAACTCAGTGTTCAGTTGTTCTGGGTAAACGATAGAAACATAGTTAAGTAAACTGTCCTAATAACATATACATAAGGAAAGTCAAAATTAAAAATTATGGCTTCCATCCGGTTGATGGACGTATTCAAACGTCACGAAACCGCTATCCTGCTTGTTTGCATTATCTTTGTAATATCCTATAAAATGAAGTTTTGCGAATGTTCCGTCTGCTGCTTTAATTACAAATACACGATCTTCCAAAGGCAGAATCCAGTGGGTTGGGGGACCTGTATAGATGTACCACCCCTTTTCACTTTGAGCTACGATAGCAAGCGTGTCATCCGTATCAGATCGGTAACCATCTTCTGGTGCAGTATCTACATCTTCAAAAGTGGTATCTGTAAGCATAACAGCACTTCCCATTCCTGGACCGCTGATACCACCGTTAAGTTTGACTTTTGTTCGCTGAAATCCCATGTCCCATGCATCAGAATTTAGGGCATCAGCAACTTCAACGACATCTCCAGTTTCAAAAGAGAAATATGTCCACTCTTCATTACTCGTCGCATCAATCGTAAACGTCAGTGCTTCTAATATTATGGATTCGTTAATCAGTCCTTGATCCCCAGACGTAGGTGTTTGTGTTGTTACATCAGCAGTATCGGTTTCCATAAGTTGATCATCAGTGTCATCATCAGAACCACAACCGAAAAAGATAAAAACGGCAAGGAATAACATAAACCAGACAATTACATTCCAATGTAAGTAATCTTTGATTGTATACATGACAATTCTCCTGTTAAGAGCACGCCAATGTAGCGCACTACTCACAATAATTAGACCTTTAAGTATATATCAAGGTCTTTTAAATCAATTTTGTCGTCTATTGGTTCTTCAACTTTCCGCAAGGTGTGTAACGCATCAGAAAAGACTTGAGCAACCTGATAGAATTCTTCCGGATCCATGGTGAGATCCAAAGTTCGATATTTAAGATGGATATGACCATCAAGACATTTGTAGATGGCACATATATCGGATTGCGATAAAAAGTTGGTTTTGTGTCTCATTTATTACCTCCTGAATTTAGCCCGAGGTTGGCTAAATTACGAATATTAGATTCATTATTCTGATTTAATATCTGCCCAAGTTGTCGTGAGTTTCTGCTTTGCAGTTACAGCAGTAGTTTCTGTTTCAATGAAATTCTGACTACCATCGTCTTGAAGGACATATTCTATGCCAATGTTCCCCGAACCTTCTTTGCTTTCATTATTCTCGTAATATCCAATAAAACGGAATTTGGCAAAATTGCCTATTGCTGTCTGTAAGACATAAACTACGTCATTGGGCAATATCCAATGATTTGGGGGACCTGTATAGGTATACCACCCATCTCCTCTTGCGATTGTAGTAATCTCATCCGTATCGGAAACATAGTCTCCATTTGGAGCTTCAAGGACATCTTCAAAAATGGTGTCTTCCAAAGCCAATACACTGGCTTTACCAGGACCACTTACACCACCATTGACAATGACAGAAGTGCGTCTAAAACCGAGGTCCCACTTAAGGGAGGTTGCTGCATCTTCAATATCAACAACCTTACCCTCAAAGAGACTAATATAAGACCAATTCTCACGGTCAGTTGCATCGACCGTGAGAGTGTTTTGATGTAGTTCAGCGGACACAATAAGTGCTGCAACGCTGACGGTAAAGATAAAAAGTGAAATGCTGCCAATAATTAGGTTGTGTAAGCACATGACTCTTTTCATCAGATAACTCCTTTCGATACTTAAAGGTGATTGCTGGATTCAATTATTATGAAATTCCCAGATAGGTGGTAAGACCGATTACAATGCTTACCATAAGATTTAATACGCTAATGATAATCCACCATACAGTGAACGACCAGAAAACGTGTAATAAGTCGGTATTTTGAAATCAAATATATTGTTTATTCCTATTGAGACTTTGAACGATTTGAAGAGTGTCTTTGAGGTGCGAATGTTCCAAATCCAATAACTTGGGGCAAGTTCCTCAGGTTCAAGCACATTATCACCATCATCAAAGAAACCCCATTCACTCGCGTATCTTCCGCGAAGATCCACTTGGAACCCGCTATTGAGATGTAGGTATGCTAATTTGAGTACCCCATTGTGTGTTGAACGATTTAGTAAAGGTGTTCCAGTAGTTTTATCAGCACCACGGAGATATGCATATCCGACAGTCGATGTGAAACCTTGGAAACTACCGATTATGATTTCAACATCTACACCTTCTGTATATGCTTCGCTAATGTTTTGATATTCAAACCTACTTCCACCTGCTACAGTCTGTCCGATTCTTTCTGCTTCAATCAGATTATGCAAATCGTTGCGATACCCATGTATTCTGGCAAGCAAACCGTTGAATAACTGATATTCTATCCCCAAATTCCAGTTATGTGATGATTCAGGTTGCAAACTCGGATTACCCAAGACTTGATAGCCAGAAGTAACATTGGTAAAGTTAAGATAAAGGTCTTTAAAATCTGGTGCGCGAAACCCCTGTCCATACGAAGCACGAACACGTAAATTGTCTGTTACCCGATAGAGCGAACTCAACTTCGGACTAAAATGTATCCCGAATTCAGAATGGTTATCTAAACGTCCTCCGACAACAAGAGCAAACGATGAAATTGGACGGTACTCGTTCTGGATAAAAAGAGAATTCGTGAAAAGTCCACGTTCCCCACCTTCAATCCGTTGAGATTGTAGATTCTCAATAATGACTTCTCCTCCGAGGATTAATTGGTGTTTATCCAAAAACGTTGCATCAAACTGAAATTCACCCTTCAGCAGGTCTTGGATGTTAAGATTGCTGGACGTTATCGCTTCTGTTTCTCTATTGATAACAGTTGATTCATCGTCATATCGCGTAGCATAAAGTTTGCCTGTTAATAGTGTAGGTGAAACAATTTGTAGATTACCTATACCAAATTCATGTTCCACACCTAAACTTCCACTGAAGTTTTCTATGTCACCAAGTTGGTCAAAAGCGATAGGTCCGTTTTCAGTAATACCCTCTTGGTCTTGTGTGAAGTATTGACCCGAAATTATCAAGTTTGTTGCAGGTGTAATTTGGTATGCTGTCCGCGCGGAACCAGTCAGATTCGCATAACCATGAATTGTCGTTGTGAGTGTGGATTTATCCAAATCAATTGGACTACGTCGGTTAGCACTGAGTGTGAAAAGACCATTGAATTTACCTTGTTGAAATCCAACAGTACCTCTACTGTCAAAAGTATTGTATCGCTCAATATTTTGTGCCAACTGTATAGAAAATGGGGAAGCAGCTTTACGAGTTATAATGTTTATGACACCAGCAAGTGCAGAATTACCAAAAAGTGAAGATGTCGCTCCTTTAACAACTTCTATCCGCTCAACATTTTCAATTGCAATACGTGCCATGTCAAGTTTCCCTGTGATCCGTCCTACCTGAGGTTCACCATCAACAAGTATCAAAATGTATTCGGAGTCAAGTCCTTGAAGTTGCACACCATCCCCATGTCCATCTCTATGAATAATAATACCGGCTTTATGCTCTAACACTTCTCCAATATTCTCTGCTCCAGTCGCTTCAATTTCTGCACGTGTAATCAAATTCGTAATAACTGGCGTATCTATTATAGAATGCGGTGTTTTTGTGGCAGTCACCACAATAGGATCTAATTCTGAAACACCCTCAATCTCAGAGGTGTTATTCCTGTTATCAGAATAACTTCGTAACGCGGTTGTAAGACATAAGACCAGTATTGGTAGTAACCATTTTTTACAATCAAAAACCATATCGTACTCCTTACTAAATCGCCTAAATTCGCTTGACAATTGATAGGGTGATAACGTATCCTTATAAAAGCAGAAAGGGCGATATGCGCGATACCCACAATACCAAAATGTGGCCAATTCGCTATTAATATATAATTCAATTAGAAACAAGGGTCGTAGCTTACAATTGGCAGTTGGGAGCAAACCCCGTTCTAATCCCGCTTTTTCTGCTTATCTATTTTTAGTGGACTTTGAAAGGTCCACCTCGTGGTTCTTCCTTCAACTCTGGTTGGGATGAATCCAAAAATACCTCGTGAAGTTCCAACTTGTTGGATTGAGTAAATGCTTCTTTAGGTAATGTACCAGATTGTGCATGTCCCTTCCGAAATTCCTCAGAATCAACCCAGTTCTCAAAATCCTTTCGAGATTCCCAAAGTGTAAATACAATATATGGATCACCATCGTTAACAGGTCGCAAAACCTGATTAGAGACAAAACCCGGCATTCCATCCACAAGACGCGCTCTATTTCGAAACCGCTTCTCAAATTCCTCACTATATTCTGGTGAAACGAAAATCCTATTTGCAACAGTAATCATGAATCAATCCTTATTAAATTGTTCGTTTGATTAACACATAACACTACATCATAACTTCTTCGATTGGAACATCCGAGGGTTATGGTAATTTGCTCGGATGTTCCGTTGCGATATTATACCTAAGGAGGAAGTTGTCAGATAAATAATATTTGAAAATGAATCTCATTATCAAATAAAAATGCTTAACAACATCTTTGCTGACACTAATTCTAATACCACATCTACATTATACTATACCTGTTAAACAATGTCAAATTTTAATTTTGATTCCTACAGAAAAACTTGACAATTTGAGAAAAATCGGGTATCCTTATTAGTTAAGAAAACAGATTAAAACGAGTATTTAAAGGTAAGAAACAGAAAGGATACTGTAATGAAACGCACCTATCAGCCACATAGACGGAAACGAAAAAACAAACTCGGATTTAGAAAACGGATGTCTACCCGTCATGGCAGAAAAACCATTGCGCGCCGCAGAGCAAAAGGTAGAAAAGTTCTCAGCGCATAAAGTTGACAAGGTACAATCTAAAGATGCCTCGCACTTTTAACTTGCCCCGCTTTTATGAAAGTCCTATTATTTCTGCCGTTAAGGCATCGCGGCGGAACATGGATACCCGCAAACGGGACTTATCCCCCTCCATTTTAGACTTTGGACCTGTTCGTTTTAAGATAGCACGCCATTTCGGATTCTGTTACGGTGTTGAAAATGCTGTTGAGATTGCGTATCGTGCCCTTGAAGAGAATCCAGATAAACGTATTTTCCTGCTATCAGAAATTATCCATAATCCACGCGTCAACGACAATTTGAGACAAAACGGAGTGCAATTCCTTTCTGATACTGAAGGCAATCCGTTGCTGCCATTTGATGTCTTGGTACCCAATGATGTCGTCATTGTTCCAGCCTTTGGTACAACGTTAGAAGTTGAGCAGGAACTCAACGATCGCGGTGTTACACTTTCATCCTATAATACTACCTGTCCGTTTGTAGAAAAAGTATGGAAGCGAAGCCAGGAAATTGGCAAGCAAGATTATACCGTAGTTGTGCATGGCAAACGTTATCATGAGGAGACGCGCGCCACATTTTCTCATGCACAAGCGGAGGCACCAGTCGTTGTCGTGCGTGACCTTGTGGAAGCAGAAGACCTCGCAAAAGTGATACGCGGCGAAGAGAATGCTGAATTCTTCTTTGAAAAGTTTGCTGATCGATACTCCGAAGGGTTCCATCCAGATTTCAATCTAAAACGTATCGGTGTTGTCAACCAAACAACGATGCTCGCAACAGAAACACAAGCGATTGCGGATTTATTGCGACAGGCTATCATCACAAGATACGACAAAGAGAATCTCTCTGAACATTTTGCTGATACCAAAGATACCCTCTGCTATGCAACAAAAGAGAACCAAGACGCAACGCTCGCGCTTATCGCTGAAGGTGGTGATGTCGCAGTTGTTGTGGGTGGATATAATTCCTCCAACACAAGCCATCTCGTAGAACTTTGCGAACACGAACTGTCGACATACTTTGTCCGAGACGCTGAAGAGTTGCTTAGTCCGAAACAGATTCGGCATTTATCACTTGAGACAAAACAGGTACAGATGACTGAGAATTGGTTACCAACTGAACATCCTGATGGTAGCCCGGTTGACATCGTTTTGACTGCGGGAGCATCCTGTCCAGATATTCTACTTGATGAGGTATTGCGGAAGATTGTTGGATGGTTTCCTAATACACGTCCGGTTGATGATGTCCTTGCACCGTATCAGTAGACTTAATCGTGCCGCAAGGCTTCAGTTGGCGTAAGATTTGCAGCTTTGTTTGCTGGATAGATACCGAAAAATATTCCAATACACGCTGAGACACAGAATGCAATCACAGCAGCCTGCACCGACACAATTGCGGGCCATGCGGCATCTTTAATCAGAAACTTTGAAATAACCCAACCCGATCCGGTGGCAAGTCCGCTACCAATAAAGATGCCAATCAGTCCGCCACAGATACTTAAAACAATCGATTCAATCAGAAATTGGATTAGGATGTCAGTTCGCTTCGCGCCAATAGATTTCCGTAAACCGATTTCTCGGGTTCTTTCTGTAACGGATACTAACATGATATTCATGATACCGATACCACCGACAAACAGGGCAATGCTTGCCACGGCTCCAAGCAGCACTTGAACAATCCGACTGACGTTTCCTACCTGTTTTATCATCTCCTTAGCAGTAAAAAAGTCAAAGTATTTTTCATCACCGTGTAATTGCCGAAAAGCGATTTTTATTTCTGCGACTGCTTGCTCAACTTTCTCATAACTTTCCGCTTGACCAAACAGGACAATCCAGCCTTTCTGTTTCCCAATAAAACGCGTGCTAAACGTCAAAATCGGTATGATCACACGGTTATCCCAACCTTCAGTCGCCATCATATTGCCCTTTTCTTCCATAACACCGATGACTGTGAACCTTTCTCTACCTATCTTCAGTTCTTTACCAATTGGATCATCCATCTGAAATAGGTCTTTATGCACTTCAGAACCTATCAGGCATACAGGTTCTCGTCTATCCATATCATCAGTTGAAAAGAATCTTCCTGTTTGAACGTACCAGTTATTCACGTCTTGAAATGATGGAGTAACACCATGAACTTGAAGGGATTGATTCACATGTCTATGTGAAACTGGGAGCGGCATTCCTGCTTGTGCTGTTGCCGTTTTTAGCGATGGACAGTTTTCAAGTATAAACGCAAGGTCATTATACTCTATATATTCCGGATGCTTATTTTCTCTATAGGAACCGTCCTCCCTTCGAATATGTTCCTTCCGAAAGCAGACGATCATCCCAGCTCCACCGATACGTTCCATTTCTATCAAGATGAGGTGTTCCGCACCACCACCGACAGAAACGACTGCTACAACAGCAGCAATCCCGATGATTATACCCAATGTTGTAAGCACAGAACGTAACTTGTTACGTCTCAGTGCTGCTAAACCGACACTTACACCTTGCGTTATCTGCATGGTTTTCTAAATTCCAATTTGGACTTGTTATGACTGAGGTTTCATGGCTTCACCGTGTAACAAGAACGCACGGATATCGTACCGTCCAGGTCGTTCAACAGGCAAATCACCATTTTCAATCATCAAATCGAGTGGGTTTGCATGTGTCCTCAGTGGTAATTGAACAACTTCGTGCATACGTGCTGATTCATAAATCGCCATGATGATTTCAATAGCAGCACGACCATGTTTTGCCTCACCACGATGCTCTGAACCACCATCAAGCCATTCAACCAGTTCTTGTGCTTGTGCGACGTGCTGGTTTGTTCCATCTGAAGGACGTTCTTCCCAATCGGTGGCTTTGTTATTCAGCAACCGAACGCGTCCCTCTGTCACATCTACAATCCCATCTGAGCCGTAGACAATGCCACCTTGATAGTTCGGTCTACCAATCTCCTGCATGAGTGTGCCAATACAACCGTTTGAAAATCCGACAATTCCCGCACTCCGATCCTCTATCTGAATATCACGTTCGTACCGCTCCGTTTTGCGTTCGACGTTACCGATCACCCATTGGGGCGCAGGATCACTGAGCACATATCGCATCATATCAAAGAGGTGTGAGCAGTCATTCAATAATCCCTGTCCACCATGACAGATAATCTGTCGCGGTTCACCGATGGCTCCTTCAGCGATGAGATTACGGGCATCTGTCCAAGCCGAATTAAACCGACGTTGATGTCCAATAACGATTTTGACACTGTTCCTGTTCGCAGCAATTAACATATCATCACATTCACCAAGACTAACTCCCATCGGTTTTTCACAAAGAACAGCCTTCGGGGCTCTGGCGCACGCTGCGATTGTCATCGGTGCGTGAAGTTTATGCCACGTGGCAACACTCACAATATCAAGATCTTCTTTATCTAACATTTCACGCGGATCCGTATAACAGTTTTCTTGTGGCACATCATAGCTGTTTGCAAACTTATCAAGTGCTGCCTGAACGGGATCAGCAAGCGCAACAATTTCCGTTTGCTCAACACCTTGATAACCACGCGCATGCGCGTTGGCTATCCCACCACATCCGATAATTCCAACCCGATATTTTGATGCCATATTCTTCTCCATAAGGTATGGGCACGCTATAAAAGCGCACCCATCGGATTATCATTAAATTCCAACTACTGGTTTGCTTGGACTATTTCCGCTGACGTTTTGCCAACATAGTTAGCAACTGCAACCAGATCCAAGATATTCACCTTGCTGTCCATATTTACATCACCAGAAAGTCCATCACCTGTTTCACCAATTTGGTTCGCTACAAGAACCAAATCCAAGATATTCACCTTGCCATCAGCATTGAGATCCCACGGAACAGGTTCAATCGTAGTTGTGGTAGTGATGTCGGCAGACTTAGTCGTATCTCCCTGAGATGTTGCAGTAACAGTGATTTCATACTCACCCAGTTTTGTGAAGAAATCACCTGCAGCAGTAAACAGTACTTCTGCTGATTCATCCGCATCAAGTGTAATTTCCAACTGACTTGTGGCAACTGTAGTGTTAGACAACCTGAAAAAACCAAGCACACTACCTTCAATCCCTACTTCCGCTGAAGAACCCAGAACTATTGTATCCTCAGTGTTACCTGTGTTAGTTACGGTAAGGGTATATGTAACGCCTTTAAGGAAATCCCACGTTGCTCCTGTGAGATCACCTACACCTTCTAACTTTACACCATATTCCGGTGGAATAGCGGTAATCGTAGTTGTAGTCGTAAGTGAAGCAGCTTTTGTGCTATCCCTTTGTGAAGTTGCGGTTACTATAATTTCATACTCACCCGGTTGTGTCAGGAGATCCCCTGCAGCAGTAAACATCACTTTTGCTGACGCACCAGGGGCAAGCATTATCTCCAACTGACTTGTTGGTGGTTCTTGGTCATCTGGTCTGCTAAATGAACCGAGAACAGCACCGCCAATCCCTACCTCAGCAGACGAACCGAGAATAATGGTATCGTCAGTATTACCGACGTTTGTCACTATAAGGGTATAAGTAACACCTTCCACCATGTCCATCGTAGCACCTGTGAGTGCACCTTCACTTTGTAAGGTGACACCGTAAACCGGCAGAATAGTCGTTGTAGTTGTAACTTCAGCGGTTTGTGTGCCATCTCCTTGAGAAGTCGCAGAAACCTTGACTTCATAAGAACCAACAGTCGCAAGAACATCACCAGAAATAGACAACATCACTTCGGCAGAACCACCAGCACCAAGTGAAACAGAGGTTTGGCTCAAAGTTGCCGCAGTGCCTGATGTCGTTAAATCAATCACATCATCCGTATTTCCGTTGTTTGTGATTTTCAACGTATAACTGACTCCCTCACTTGCATCTGTCGTTTCAGTCGTCAACGCTCCTACACCTTCAAACGTAATTCCGTAGACAGCAAGAACCGTCGTAGTCGTTGTAACCTCAGCAGTTTGTGTGCTGTCGCCTTGCGAAATCGCAGAAACCTTGACTTCATAAGAACCAGCAGTCGCAAGATTATCACCAGAAATAGACAACATCACTTCGGCAGAACCACCCATTTCAAGCGAAACAGAGGTTTGACTCAAAGTCGCAGTAGTGCCTGATGTTGCTAAGTCAATCACGTCATCCGTATTTCCGTTGTTTGTGATTTTCAGTGTATAACTGACTCCTTCACTTGCATCCGATGTTTCAGTCGTCAACGCGCCTACACCTTCAAACGTAATTCCGTAGACAGGAAGAACCGTCGTCGTAGTAGAAACCTCAGCAGTTTGTGCGCTGTTTCCCTGCGAAGTCGCTGTAACCTTGACTTCGTAAGAACCAGCAGTGGCAAGTTCATCACCAGAAATAGACAACACGACTTCAGTAGAACCACCCATTTCAAGCGAAACAGAGGTTTGACTCAAAGTCGCAGTAGTGCCTGATGTTGCTAAGTCAATCACATCACCCGTATTTCCGTTGTTTGTGATTCTGAGCGTATAACTGACACCTTCACTTGCATCTGTCGTTTCAGTCATCAACGCACCAACACCTGCTAAAGTAATGTCATAAACGGGAGAAATAGTTGTCGTAGTCGTAATTTCAGCAGTTTTTGAACTATCCCTTTGCGAAGTCGCAGTGACTTTCACGTCATAATCACCCGCGCTTGCAAGTGCATCACCGGTAACCCGCAACGTTACTGTACCCGAAGCCCCCTGGTTGAGGGAAATAGAACTTGGGCTTACTGTCCCAGTGGCATCACCGGAAGCAGTCAAACGTATTGTATCATTCGTATTGCCTGTATTTGTTACACGGATAGTATAACTCGCACCTGTACTCGCATCAGTTGTTTTCTTTAGGTTGCCTACACCTACTAAACTAACACCGTAAACAGGAGAAATAGTTGTCGTAGTCGTGATTTCAGCAGTTTCTGAACTATCCTTTTGCGAAGTCGCAGTGACCTTGACTTTGTATTCCCCAGCTGTTGTAAGTTCCGCACCAGAAACTGTCAATGTGACATTTGTAGAAGCACCTGCACCAAGCGAGACAGAGGATCGATTCAATGATCCCGAAACATCCCCTGAAGTCGTCAATCGTATTGTGTCAGTTGTATTACCTGTATTTGTTACACGGATGGTATAAGGAACTCCCGAACTTGCATCTGTCGTTTCCTTTGCTGAATTACCAACCACTGCTAAAGAAACTCCATAAGTAGCAGCTTCTGATGTTGATCTGTTAGTATAGATGTAATCTCCCAATTGCCCATTAGCATTATTGGCAGCATTTCCTGCAGCATAGAACGTAATTGGTCCTACATCAATAGATGGTGCAGTCCATTTAAACATCCACTGGTTGCTGTTCCTTTTCCCTTGCGCAGTACCAGCAGATGTATGCTTAATATATTGTTTACTGTCCTCATTTGATAACTGTGTATTCCCATCTACCGTAGCAAAAGTTCCAGCACGTACGTTGTTTTCATTCAACGCAGTCATCTCAAAGCCCCACCGACTTTGTCCGTTACGTGATAAATTGACAATAATATCATATACCTCACCAGGGGAATAGGTTTGAGGTACTGTTAACATCAACGAACCGTCTGGGTCGTTCAGACTGTTGCCCATGTGGCATTGTGTGCAGTTACCTTCCTCAGGGGCACCAGTTAATTCATTGGGTGGACCATCACCAAATGAAAAAGCAAAAACACTACTACTGCCTACAACAACAAACAGAAGCATCACCGAAATAGCAACAATGTTTTTTAAGTTAATCAATAGTCTCTCCTCCACATATACGCGAAAAAACGCCCCACCGCCGACGCTAATCTAAAGTGATTTTGGGTCGGAAAACCGGCAGTCGGGGCGTTTTTTGTTGTTT
This sequence comes from Candidatus Poribacteria bacterium, assembly GCA_022824265.1. Lineage (GTDB taxonomy): Bacteria > Poribacteria > WGA-4E > WGA-4E > WGA-3G > MSPOR6. The sequence continues at coordinate 131,647 of JAJEAG010000055.1, forward strand.
AAACGTTTAAGTTACGAAACTTACTTGAGAATTACCATCTTACGGGTCGTTGAGAAATCGTCTGTTTTCAGTGTGTAGAAATAGATTCCACTCGCAACTGATTCACCCGCACTGTTTTTACCATCCCAGTAAGCCGCACTTGATGGTGTCATGTAGGCACCAATTGACTTATGACCTAATTCCAACGTCCGAACCAAACTACCAGAGGCACCATGTATATCAATCGTCACGTTGGAATCGCGACTGAGTTGATATGGTATCCAAGTTTCTGGGTTGAACGGATTTGGGAAGTTCTGTCCAAGAATGGTATCTTTTGGACGTACATCGCCAACACGCATATTCACACTCAAGAATGCGCTGTTAATATCCGATGTTTGAACTGTGCGTTCGAACGGACCAGACACGACAGTGCCATTTTCGTCAACAAGTGAAATTTCAACTTTATCACCTGCTTCAACGACACTCTTACGGCTTAGGTCTGCCCATACACCAGTGACACGTCCGTTGTCTTCAGTAACTTTCTCGGTTGTTATAACACCGGTGCGGAGGTTTTTCGCAACCATCGTGTAGGATGCGCCGCTTTCTTGACCTTGCAGGTCACTTGTAATCACAAATGCCCAAGCACTTTGAGCGGTGTTAATCTTAGGTGCAGCTGCGGCTTCTTCAGATTCCATTTCTGCTGGTTCGTTAGACCACGCATTACCACTGAATGTTACAGTGCCACCTTCAGGTGTGTTGACAATATAGCCTTTTCCACCTTCAATTGCGAAATCGTAACCACCTTCTGCGCCCGCAACATAACCTACAAAAGTCTGTGAATAGGCATCTAACTTGATGACAACCGTTGAACCTAACATATCAGCAAGCGATTGTGCTGTGTAGGGTTCTGTTGGCATAAGCGGAACAGAGATCATGTTCAGTCCAGAAGCAAGTTTGACATCATAAGTCGGTAAAACTGGTTCGGGTTCTGGATCAGGTTCTGGCACATAAGGTTCGACAGTCAGCATTGCTGTGGGTTCTGTCCATTGAAATGCTGCAGTTACATCACCAACAAGCATAATACCTGGGTGTGGTGTTATTACGCCACCTTCTGTGGGAACACGTGCATTACTACCCATCGGGTCTTCTTCAGGAGGTAGTCCGACTGGACCAGGAATGTCAGTTCCGCGCTCGGTATTCTGTTCGCTACCTGCGTCGTAAGACATTAAATTACGCGTTACTGTAACCGGCATACCTGCTTCATCATAGAGTGCTAAGTCAGTAACCCCGATAAATGCATCATTTGTTGATACTAACATTGTAGCAAGAGAGAGTGACGAGTTCATGGCATCAGCTGTTATCATAATCGAGACGGAAGCACCAGGCAATACCATGCCTTCTCCGACAACACTATTTGCGCCTGCAGCGGCTGCAAGTGCTGCGAGTCCTGACACATCTCCACCTTCAGCAAGTGCGACAAGTGCTTCATTGGCAGGTTGTCCAACTTCATAAATTTTCACACCACCGAGGTGCGTAGCGAAGATTGGAGGTGAGAAGATTTGTCCACCCATTCCCGGTTCACCTTCAGTAAGGTTGGTCAAGGTAATCTTGAACACTTGCGGTTCTGGAACAACGGGGTCAGGTGTTGGTTCCGGGTCAGGTGTTGGTTCTGGATCTGGCGTTGGTTCCGGGTCTGGATCTGGCTCGGGTTCTGGATCCGGCTCAGGTTCTGGGTCAGGTTCTGGTGCTGGAACAGTAATTGCGCCATCTGCACTTGTGACTTCTAACGCATTGGCAGCAGCATCAGCAAGAGTAACATCTGAAAGCGTAATAGAAGATGCCTTTACCTCAACGACCTCAAAGGTAAGTGTAGCAAGTGTGCCATCTCCCTCTCCAGTTCCTGCGTTAATTGCCGTGCCACCAATTACGACATGGGAATCACCCTGTTGGAACACTGGAAAAAAAGTACCGGCAGCAGGATCACCAGGAATATAATCTCCTTTTGCAACGGAAACATAACTAATAGCCGTACTATCATAGTTAACTTGTGCTTGGAAACCGCCTACACCTTTGCCACCTGCAATATTAATATTCACGGTGAATTGTTCCCCAACCTCAGGGGAATCCATCGTTGCGGGATCAACAGATACGGTGGCTGCACCGTAACTCATCCCAACAAATCCAAAACACATAACAACAGCCATCAAGGAAAATAAAAAATTCCTTTTAAAAAGCTGATTATTCATATAACACTCCTTAAAACTAAATTTATTTACATTGTAACGTTTTCTCTACCTTTCGGTAGCAAGTCAAATTTCTTGTTTGAGGAACGGATTTATCAGATACCTTCGGGTACAATTCGCATCAACGCGCCACCACTATAATACACAAAAGCGAACACTCAAACGTAACATCGTATTTAATAGATAAGTTTATACTAACATAAAAACGTTGTCAAGTCAAATTAGATTCAGATTAGAACAATTTCTGTTAATATAGCAAAACTTTGGTTTAATTATACAATAAATAGCAGAATTTAAGCAAATAAAAAACTGATATGAATGCTTGCGCGACTTGTTTGTGCTTTTCTTGTAAATACATCAGTTTTTGCTCCTTCTAAAAACGCACAAAAAACGGGTGTTTTTCGCACATTGGTGCGTTTTGATTTTTAGGGTTATACCAGTCTAAGACTGGGTTTATAGGGGTTTTTGAAAATTCTGAGTTTTTCATTTTTGGTGCGTTTTTTATTTGCTTGGTTATGGTCGGTTTTTGTGTGGATATTTTTTGGGGAACGGGTGTCGGTTTTTGTTGAGAATGTGAGTTGTGTGTAGTTTTCGTTTTTCATAGTGGTAGTATTATAACAGATGTTAAGAGAAGATGGAAGGGGTTGTGGGGTTTGGAACAATATGTTTCATGTATGTTTCGGATTTTTGGTTTGTCTGAACCAGGATTCACAGGATTTCAGGATTTTCAGGATAAGAGAAGAGGTTTCCCCTTCGTAGGGGCGGGGTCTCCCCGCCCACCATTTGCGGATACCATGAAGACAGGCGAGGCGATGTCAGAATCGTTTTTTGTCTGCAATTCGCTGAAGGCTATGGTTGAAATAAAGATACGTTTATTGTATAATTGGGTATTCAATACAAATATAACACACAAGAATATTCTGTGGAACACGCATTCACAGTAATGTAGGAGAACAACAATGGCAATAAAAAAGTTCATCAACCCATATATCGGTATATCACTAATATGTGTTATCCTATGCATTGCCGGATTTTTTATTTATGCCCAATATCAGCAGAACAATCTACAAACACCTACAAAAGTATATAAAGAACTAACTGAAGCGGAAGAAGCAATCGTGAAGGAAAATATAAAAGCTCTTGCACAACAACATAAACAAAAAGAACAAAAGAAAGAGAATACACAACAATCCCCTGTTGATGATACGCCAAGGCAATATGGTAACCTTGACAATCCTCCTGAATTTACTCCTCCAGAAAAAATGGTTATAAATACAAAAACGGATGTCCCGGATATAGAGAAACTCATACAGAAAGATCCGAAAATGAGAATAATGAAATCAGGTCCTGAATCATCAATTGATCCCAAAACTATATTTAGCCAATTGCCTCATCCTGTAGGAGCCCTGGGAAATGGTGAAGGCACAACTATACAGATTAATTCAAGGGAAGATCTGGAAAGGATCATTTCACAATTGGAAGCCAGCGATGATTCAAGTCACAGGGCAATTGCACAAACGTTAAGAAACAGCAATATACCAGAAAATGCAAGGATGACAGTGCGTACAACTGTTCCGTTGGATCAGTAGGTCGCACGAGGTGCAAGTTCATTCCAAACATCACCTAATTCTGCAATCGCTTTATAGACCGGATAAATTGCATCCCACATCGCTTGTCGGGCAGCAATCGCACCTGCTTCATCACCCTCAGCAACAGCAGATTTGAGTTGTTCTCCCATCTCCTCTTGAATAGCAGCACATTTCTGTGTCAGTTCCGCAAGTTGTTGTGCCGTTTCTATCTGTCGTGCAACAAGTTCCGATACAGATACCTCCATATCAGGTTCCACATCATAAGCACTGGGTGGTGCGAAATTGTGAGGCAACCTTTCCCCATCTGCTGTTCGTGGCGTATGTGTCGGGTGTATATGTGGGGTAACAGACAGATACATCGTCATCGGTTCGTCACCGAGTACACGCACTTTATGCGGTTGGTCTACCAAAGCAACACACATCTGTCCGGGTCCTAATTCCTCCGTCTCACCATCAATTTCAAATTCAACGCGTCCTTCCAGAATGAGAAAAATCTCATGTCCAAGGTCATGACTATGAAGTTGAGCACTCTGACCAGGTTCCATTCTTAAAAAACGCGAGCGAATCTGTGGCGTTACTAACACATTACGCACATCTGTACGATAGTCGTATACAGGAAATCCCATTAGCCTTCTCCGATTTTGCTTTTAATCTTAGTTTGTCATCTAACCTGAAAAATGTCAAGAATAATGAAACATATCGCAGGGTTATTTAGTTTTAACGTGAGTTTGATAATAGATATTCTGAATTGTTTGTTGTCTGAGCCAGGATTTTCAGGATTACAGGATTTCCAGAATTAGGAGTTGGTACGATAGATGCCATTGTAAAGGATGAAGGACTAACTTTTGCTAAGGAACATTGGAATATAAATCTCTTATCCTGCAAATCCTGAAATCTTGCAAATCCTGGTTCAGACAAAACTGAAAACTACCCCAAACATACATGAAACTTATGGTTCCAATCTTCCCAAACACTTTCCTCAACCTTAAACACCTGTTATACTATATCATCAAACTCAAATTCAAAAAAAATTACAAATAATATATATTTTAACTTGACACTCGTTATTTACTTATGTTATAATACATAACACATAAAGTCTTTGATTGTGAGTAATCCAAATTATGTTAACATTTTACCATACCAACATTCTTATGAATTTAGAAAAAATATACGAAATGGCAGTCAAAAAACTGGTATTTTTCCAGAGGATGCAAAAGATACCAAAATTTAATTTTTTTCTCATGAAAAAACCGATGCAAATAACCAATAAAACCAGATAGAGACTATACTCAGACCGATCACACCAAAAGATACCGTTATGTAAAAAAAGGATACCGTACGGTAACCTTTTAAAGGCAGAAAATCCGCTAAAATTTATAAGAAAAACTGTTCGGCAAAAAGTAGATTACACACATAAACAGAATCATCACCTTCAATTTTCCATACAGGAAGGTAACACGAAAAAAACAGTCATACATACAAAACCCAAACCGTCCCAAAAATGCCAAATAAAAAAATTCAAAAACCTACATAAAAACCCCGGTAAACCCAGACAGGGACTGGGATAACACCACCGTACCAAAACCGTACCAAAAAACGAAAACTGGTACGGTTTGAAGGAAACAAAATTCAGAGAATTTGAAGAAAAAACGAGGTATATATCAATATCTTACAGTGACAATTGAATGCCTCTGGACTGAAAAAAAATTGTTGACAAGAAATTACACAATCAATAACATATAACCCAAGTCCACGCGGGAGAAAAACAATGCGACAGCGCAAATTTGGTAAATCAGGACTGACCGTCTCCGAAATCGGCATGGGAACATGGGAACTCGGAGGACGCGAATGGGGAGATATAGGTGAAAAGGAAGCCGTGGATCTGCTGCGATACGCTTTTGAAAAAGGGGTTACTTATTACGATACTGCTGACCAATACGGTGGTGGTCGCGCTGAACGGCTCTTAGGAGAAGCTTTCTCTGTACTCGGTTCAAGGGTGATCATTGCCACAAAACTTGGATATGAACTGGACTCCGATGGATGGATTAGCCAAGGAGGTAAAGTCCCCGAATTTAACGCATCACGAGACTATATACGAAAAGCAGTTGAAGGGAGCCTCACCCGAATGAAAAGGGAGGTAATAGACATCTATCAATTTCACGCGCCGCCACCCGCAGAAATATGGGATGAAGCATTCGGTGCTATGGAAGAACTCAAATCCGAAGGAAAAATACGCTTTTATGGGTTATGCCTTGGAAATGAAACATATGCACTTAAGGCAATAGAAGAAACTGGTATCACATCCCTGATGCTCACATACAATATCCTCAATCAAGACATGGCAAAACCTGTGATGGAAACTGCTGCTGAGAAAGGAATTGCCGTTGTAGTCCGTCAACCTTTGTCATCGGGGTTGCTTTCTGGGAAACTCAATGCAGACACTGTATTCGCAGAAAACGATTATCGAAAAACTTGGTCCCGTGAGAAATTCCTTGCAGACTTAGAGAGGGTTGAACAAATAAAATCAGTCGTTAAAGGGAAAGCGAAAAGCCTTCCACAAGCCGCACTGAAGTTTATTTTAGCAAACCCAGCAGTCTGTAGCGTCACACCTGGAATGATGACACCCGCACAGATTGATGACGGTGTTGCAACCTCAGGGACATCTCCGCTTCCATCTGCCATCTTGAAAAAACTCCGTGACAATTAAGGTGACAGGACTTACGCATAAACGGTAGGCGCGCTTTGTAAGCGCGCAAAATACCCACTATTCTGCTGAAAATTGAACCATTTTGTTCATAATTATTGGATAAATCATGGAAAATGCGTAAGTCCTAAAGGTGAAATAAGTGAAAGTAATCGCAGACCTGTGTGTTGTACCGATGGGTGTCGGTGTATCTGTCTCAAAATATGTAACTGCGTGTGAAAAAGTACTTAAAGAAGCAGGATTAAAGACGAAACTGCACGCCTACGGCACTAACATTGAAGGTGAGTGGGAATCCGTGTTTGATGCAATTAAACGTTGCCATGAAATAGTGCATGAGATGGGAGCACCACGCATTACAACTACACTAAAGTTCGGCACTCGGATTGATAGATCTCAAACGATGGAAGATAAGGTAAATAGTGTCCAAAATCAATTACCTGTAGAATAACTGAACTTTTTTAGAATAATGCTTGACTCTTTTTGACATTTTGCTATAATAGCATGTAGATTTTATTTTCCTATATTAATATAAAAGACAACAGAACACTGAATAACTTATGGAGGTTTTAATTAATGTTTAGAAGATTATTTGTCATAGGATTGGTTTGTCTGATGAGCCTTTCCATTATGACACTTACTACTGATGCCCAGACACCTGTTAATGGACCGTATCTTTGGATGATAGCGCATACCGTCCCTAATCAGGGAGGACAAGCGTCCACAGATATTGATTCACTTGATGTAGCCAGTGATGGAGAAGTGACTGAAGAGAAAGTTGCCAAAAATGGAGCAAGAGAAGGAGATGTAGTCGGTGATTATGAATGGACAACCGCGACTCTTCCAGGTGATGGTAACATAAATGCAATGCTCGTTAATGTTGGTATGGTACAAAACGGTGATTTAAACGATATTACTTCTTATGCGCTAATCGTACTAAAAGCAAATAAAGCACAAGGGAATGTAGATATGGGTGTTAGTAGTGATGACTCTATCAAAGTCTGGGCTAACGGTGAAGTTGTACATAAAAATGCTGTTAATCGCGGACGAGGGGCTGCTGGTGCTTACCAAGATCGGTTTAAGATTAACCTAAAAAAAGGGAATAATCTCTTAATGATTAAGGTGAGTGAACGCGGTGGCGGATGGGGTATGTTCGTTGGTGTCGCAGGTGATTATGAAGTAGTTGGTATTGATGCTGTTTTGCCCGTTGAACCTGCTGATAAATTAACAACACAATGGGCAAAAATGAAAAATATTAGATAAGTGTATTTGATTAAATTGTGGTTTTTTGTTAAACTAATTAAGAAATAATCGTTTATCCTTATGATATATATCATAATTAATATTAATGGATGAATGATAGAATATGAGTTATAGACATATTGATAAAAAACTAATGGAGGTTTTTAATGTATAGGAAATTATGTGTAATAGGATTAGCATTTTTGATGGTGTTGTCGGTCTTACCGCACATTGCTGATGCTCAAGAGACAATAACCGGTGAATGGCTCTGGATGATCGCTCCAACCGAAGAAAACCAAGGTGGACAAGCTTCTACCGATATTGATTCCCTTGCAGTGGCAAGTGACGATGCTGTTACTGAAGGAATGGTGGCTGCACTCGGTGCCACAGAAGGTGATACAGTCGGAGATTATGAATGGATCCTTGCTGAACTCCCCGCTGATGGTAATATTAACGCTATGCTTGTTGAAGCAGGTGTAACAGAAAATGGCGATATAAATGATATTACTTCTTATGCACTCATTACACTCGTTTCTGCAGAAGCACAGAGCGATGTGACCTTGGGTGTTAGCAGTGATGATTCAATCAAAGTTTGGCTCAACGGCGCAGTCGTTCATACCAATGCTGTAAACCGTGGACGTGGTGCTGCTGGTAGCTTCCAAGATACCGTTCAAGTAAATCTTAGAGCAGGGAACAACCTGTTAATGATTAAAGTCAGTGAACGTGGCGGCGGATGGGGTATGTTTGCAGGTATTGATGCAGATGTAGAAACCGCATATAGACCCGCTGTCAGACATATCACAGGCGAATGGCTCTGGGTAATCGCTCCAACCGAAGCAAACCAAGGTGGTGCTAATTCTACAGACATTGACTCCCTCGCAGTTGCAAGTAATGATGAAGTTACCGAAGCAATGGTGGCTGAAAATGGCGCAACCGAAGGCGATAGTGTCGGTGATTACGATTGGGTCCTTGCCGAACTCCCAGCAGATGGTAATATTAACACAATGCTTGTTGAAGCAGGGGTGACAGATAACGCTGATTTCAACGACGTTTCATCTTATGCAGTCACAACACTCGTCTCTGATGAAGCGGTGGATAATGTAACGCTTGGTGTTAGTAGTGATGACTCCATCAAAGTCTGGCTCAACGGTGAAGTCGTACATACTAACGCTGTAAACCGCGGACGTGGCGGTGCTGGTTCCTTCCAAGATATCGTCACTGTTGACCTCAAAAAAGGTGACAACTTGTTGATGATCAAAGTTAGTGAACGTGGCGGCGGATGGGGTATGTTTGCAGGTATTGGTGCCGATGTAGAAACCGCATACAGACCCGCTGAATCTGATGTTGGCACAGCTGTTGAAGCTGCTGGAAAACTCGTCACAACTTGGGGCAAGTTAAAAGGTGCTAAGTAACACCATAGATTTGTATCAATTAAATAAAGGACAGTGTTATAACACTGTCCTTTATTATTTAATTACTTTACAAATAATTTCTTCTACAATTATTAGAAATAGCATTATAATGATCGCGATCTTCTTTTAGCAGCCAACAACCTCGTCATTGCCCCTTCAACAGGTTGTGTTATTTCGGAAACTTCCTCAATTCTAACGTCTTCACGTGATGATACATTTTCCAACTGTGAATAGATTTTTGGATTAGACATCGTGACTGCGCCACCTTTTTTCTCTGTAAGACGAGTTAGGGTTGGGGAAATAACTGCTTCAGATTCTCTTTGAAATTGTGCGCGCAGTTCAGCCAAATACCCACTTGCAATGCTAAACCGACGCAGAATCATCTCCAATACAAACAGCGCAACAGCAATAATTAACAACGTATGAGAAAGTGATTTTCTATGCTCAACTGGGACACCTGCAGCGTTAACTATCTGAGATGGTGTTGGTTCATAAATACCGCCAGTAGATTCAGAAAGCATCTTTAGCAAGTCGTTGTTAACATCAAAATTTGCATACTCAGCAGGATAAGAAAGTGAAAGCGTCTCTGTCCGTTTTTGCACATCACCATCCTTTTTCGCAGTGACAATATATGAACCGCTATCGTCCATCTTGAATGTTCCAGCATACCGTGTTGCACTTTCCTGCTGCATCTCAACAGATAGACTGTTACCATTCGGAGCTGCAACTTGTACCGTATAGGTTGTCGGCGAGGTAAGTTGAGTATCAATGACAATATGTCCACTGCCATTACGAGATGAAACAATTAGATCAAAATCAGCACCTGTTCCTTCAGTCGGCAAAGTCCAATTGACAACTTGTCCCCAAAACTTACCAAAATTTGACCAAGAAATCCATTCTTTGCTCCATGCAGGTTTGACATCCGATGTCCATGCCACAGATTTTCCCAAACCGTAATTCCAACCCACAAGAACTGGTTCATCTTTATGCGATGAGATGAATACTTGTGCTGCCGTTTTCTCTGCCGTTGCAACATATCCGTAAAGGGTAGGCAACGTATCAATACCTTCTAAAATTGGTGTTGTTTGGTTAGCAATCTCTGGTAGAAACTGTTCCTGAACAATATAATTCTGTGTTTCTCGGACAGCATCCATCAATACCTTTGGTAGTTCTTGAACATTCTTTACATGCACCGATCGTCCTATTCCAACGTCTTCAATTTCCTGTAGCAATTTTGTGTCTACATCCCCAATACCAATTACAGTAATACCGATGCGTGCATCAGTAACTTCTTTTGCTATCTCAATAAATCCAGAACGGTCCTCACCAGATTTTACGTCCGATAATAGAATAATATGTTTCCGTTTCGCATCGGCAGTTTTGAGTATCTCTGCCGCCATTTCAATCGCCGATCCCATCGCCATCGTCCCACCAGTCGGTCTAAGTCTTCCAACAGCGTCAATCAGTTTATCATGGTCTGAAGTGAAAGGAGAAATTTCTCGTTTATTAACATCAAAACCCAATACAGCCGCCTGATCTTCATCCTCCATATTTCTAATACCCGCGCGTATAGACTCAATCGCCAGTTCAATCTTTTTCTGTGGACCAGCGTAATTTGCCATGCTTCCCGATGTATCAATAACAAACACAAGGGCAACAGTTTCTTGTCTTTCACGTGGTGTCATATCAACAGGTAGAATCCGTTCCAATGCAGTATCTGAATAACCTCCAGGACCAAATGCTTGGTCACCACCGATAACCACTAACCCGTGTCCTACGTCACGAATATATGCTTCAATCATATCCAACTGTTCAGACGATAGTGTGTCAACGGAAATATTACTAAGGATCATTACATTATGATGTTGTAGCGCAACCAGATTTGTCGGTATCTCTGTAGCAGGAATCACATTTACGACAAATCCATTTTCCTCAAGCACATCTTTTAGACTATCCGCATGCTCCAAGTCATCTTCCACATATAGAACGTTCGGTTTGTCCTGAGTTTGCACCACACCATAAGCTTGATTATTTTCAAGGATTTGGTCATTGATATTTAACTTTAACTGATATGTATGGGGAAGGTCTTCAAAGACCTGCTGTGTAGGTAATGTTAACACATTTTTACCTTCTTCCACGTCGAATTCAAGATCGGTGATTGGAACATCGTTATGATAAAACGTGGCTGACACAGTTGATATACTGCTGTCTGTTTCAACGATTGCCTGAATTGCAAAGGGCTGTCCTTTTCTAACCTTGTTAGGTAGTTGCAGTTCCTCGACCTGAATCGTATCTTTCACAGTATTTAATGGAATAGTCAAGATTTCAACGTTACTCGCTGCAAACAGCGGCAAATAATCTACTAAATTACCTGTATTGTGGATTCCATCGCTAAGCAGCACAATCCGTTGTTGGTAATTGTCCGGTAGTAGTTCAAGTGCTCGCTTGAGGGGAGTGAGAATATCAGTACCATCACCTGCAGCGGTTGCCTCCAACAAGCTTGAAGTTAATGTCGGTTGATCGCTTACCAACCCCATTTCAATAAAGACTGATGTATCCTGTGCAAAACCCATCACTCCAAATTGGTCAGTCGGTTTCAATTTTGCTATAGCAGAATTAATCTGATTGATTGCAATTTCCTGTTGAGACGGGGCAATACTATCGGATGTATCAAGTAGAAATGCAACCGCAAGACGTTGTTCTCGATGAGTTCGCTGTAGATTTGCCAAGGCAAGAATAACACATAATAGTGCAGCACATCTGAGAAGGAAGGTAGTACGTCTTCGCCATTTCGCAGCAATGACAGTTGTACGTAACTGAATTAGGTAAAAAATGGGGATTATCGCAAGCAGGAGTAAGAAAAGAGGTGATTGAAAATCAAACATCTGTTAATTCTATTGATGACCTTCGGAACACTTACGCACTATTAAGAAACCAAATACAGGTTTGCTTATCATCCATTGCTTACTGATTGATTTAAGAAACAGAATCAAGATAGGAAAGATGTGAAATAGGATTCCATAACAAATGCAACAACACCGGATTTCAATTATTTTATTCTGCTTGAAGGCGTTCAAGTTTCGATAAAGCCTCGGCAAGTGCCGCTTCAGCATTTTCGGCGCGTATTTCGGCAGTTTCAGCGCGCTCAGAAGGTGTTTGCAACCACTGGGAAGTATTTGGATCATATAACCGTAATACATCTTCATGTTCCCCCAACTCCAAACCTAAGACAGTTGAGGGCAGCCGCTCATTTACAAAACTGATCTCTTGATATACGCCATCAATCAGTCGAAATCCGATAAAACTCGGCACAATCTGTCCCATCGGATCGTAGATAAAGTATTCCTTCACCGAAAGTACAGAAGCGTAAAGATCTTTTTTCTTACCTATATCGTTAGTAAAAGTACTCGGACTGGCAACTTCCAGCACAAAATCAGGCGTGTTTGCTTCTTCCCATATCAGATAGGTATCCCGAAGTTTTTTAGCGACACCAAAAACCACAAACACATCAGGGGATATAGACTTTCTGGGGTTACCTTCCTCGTAATACATAAGCAGATTTCCCGATACATAAACATCGTCAGCATGTTGGAAATGGTGTTTTAGCATCTGAATATAATCTATCATCTGGTCTCGGTGTCTATCAGTTTCTGCCATAGGTTTACCGTCCGATTCCGGATAGACTATTGTCGGCGCAGACTGTATCTTTTTCTGCATCGTTTCATCTCCCAGTATCAAGTAATATTAATTTAGCGTTGTGTTCTTAAAGTATATTACAAAATAGGATTGATGTCAAGATTATGATTGTCGAGATAGCAGGGACCTGACTTCTATTGCTTATGCAGTTCCTCAAAATATGCTTCAGCAACTTGGTGTTCGGCTGTGTGCGTCAACCCATACCGTTTGCACAACGCGATGTATTCAGCGATCAAGTTACGCCGCCGAGTTGGTGCAATTTCACCACCAGCCACCAGCATCGCTTTATAGACAGGAATAGACGCTTTTTCCACGCGGGCTTTTACCTCAGAATTATCTGCAAGTGCTAACGCTTCTTGGAAATAGTCAAACACACGTTGTGAACTCTCAGCATCTAAACCAACATCCTCTGGAGATGGGAAACAACGGGGGTGTAGGTTTCGTTCCTCAACGTTATCGTGGAGAAAAGTGATATATTCCATAATCGCAGGTGCAGCCGCACTGTAATGCAAATGGACAAACTCAGTTAAGACTTCCTGATCATCAAGATGTGGATTCCAGATAAGGTGCGAAATTAGGTAATTTCTAAGATCAGAGAATTCACCCGTTAACCCGTTGCCATTCGCCTGCATGAAAACACCTTTTGCATTATTCTGTAAAAAGTAACGGACGTTTGGTCCAATACTCCGTAAATTCGGAAACGGCAAATCGTAGAATCGGAAATTGGTATTGTAATTCCAAATCCAGATGTCATTACAGATTTTCCCCCACGCGTTCGTATCCGCACAAAATGCTTGATTTTGTTCACAGTCTAGGTTGTCAATGGCATGGAGTGTACAGCATTCAATACTACATAATTGAATCTGCACATTATGACGAGGTTTAACTGTCTTGGGAGGTTTGCGAGTATACCAATAGGCAAGCGTTCCGATTTTGACATCGGGATATGCTTTTTCAATACGTTCCGCAACTGTATTAACGAAAGTCAACTGTGAACCCATCGGTGTGCCTTCTGCCTCATTTAGTTCCTCACACTGTTCACATCGGCAGTAGGCAGCAGTATCTGCTTGGCTAACGCTAATATTTGCAACATTGGGATTATCGGCAAGTCGTTGAATTGCTGTCTCAGAAGCCACCTCAATCACTTCAGGATTGGTGACACATAGTTGTGGACCACCACCGTGCGTATTTGTATCACGTTTTCCATCAACTAATGCGTAATATTCTGGATGACTTTCACCGTACGTGCCATACGGGACAAGCACATGGAACGAATGGTTGATAAGTTGTTGGCGAGTTTTCCCACCAAGTTTCTCAGCATCCGTGACAGTATTCACTTTACGTTTTGCAGCAAATTCTGGTTCGTTTGAATTTTCGCGGTAGTAACTCCATCGAAATGAAAACGGGGGTTTGTATGAATAACTACCGCAAGGGATCGTCAACTCTGCAACTATTGGAATATAGGTATGGTCAGTGGTTAAAAACCGAATGCCGACCAATTCCTCAAGGAACTGATATACAGCATAAAGTACACCGCGTGTTGCACCACCACTGATATGTATCCGTTCCTTTTCAACAGTGATACGGATTTCTTCATCGTCCACCGTATCAGACACGCTGATAGATACCTGTCCATCATTGTTGGCTGTGTTTTCGTCTGATGTTCCAAGCGGTAACGCTAATAAAGCGGCTTGATTAAACCATTTTTGAAATTCTTCGGAGGCATATCTTTCTGTTTCTGTAGCATCATCAGAGACGACAATACGCCAATTCCGCATCGTTGAGACCAGCAAATCCCCGCCAGATAATTGAAACTTGAGTGTCTTGATAGCTGACATAATTCTCTCCTTGATTCTGTCTGGTAACTTGTCTTATTACTCAGAATCCACATCCTCTTGATATTTCCGTTCATTAAACAATATAAAGAAAACTATCGCTGCAACAACTGTTAAGACGATAGGCACCATAAAGATTTTCGACCAAGCGTGTCCACCATCTGGGTATGCGAAGTAATCATGCAAGCGTCCACTTACAATATGTCCAACAAGCATACCGAGTCCGTTGGTGAAAAAGAGGAGTAATGCCTGTGAACTTGCGCGGATATCCTTCGGACTAAGTCGTTCAATTGCAATCATCCCTCCAACGAAAAAGAAGGAATAACATATACCGTGTAATGTCTGCGAACCTACAACCAACCATACCGGTTCACCTATTGCGAAGATAGCGTAACGCACTGGCCACGCGAGAATACCTAAAAAGATTGTGACCCGCATCCCAAAACGGCGTAGACATGGAAATAGCAACAGCATGAGTACGACTTCTGCAACCTGTCCAAGACTCATAGCGAAATTCGCACTACTCGGTGCTAACCCGACTCCGTGCTCTGCCTCAGTCAAAAACAGATAGGTCAAATTATAATAGAACGGTAATTCAATAGCAACAAGGAATGAGATAAACAGAAGCACGGCAAAATTCCGATTTGAGGTAAGGGAAAATGCCTCGAGAAACGCATAAGGATTTTTTGCCTCTTTGCTTGGTGGTGTGTTCGGTAAGGTTAGACAATAAATACCCATTATGAAAGAAATGATAGCTCCAAAAAGCAGACAATCCCCAACGTGAGGTAGTGTCGAATCTTGTATTTCCCAATATCTGAGATACCAACTCAATCCCCAATTGATAGCAATCCATCCGACCGTTCCGAAAACACGTATATTCCCGAATTTGTCTGAATGTCCCATGTTGTGAAAGGCTATTGAGTTGGTTAGGGCAATAGTGGGCATATAAAGGATGGCGTGCAAGAAGATCATCAACCACATCATCTGAAATGTTGTCTGTTTCCATGCAACGAGAAGACAGACACCGCTAAGTATATGTGAAATCGCAGCGAAGATTTGGGCAGGCATCAACCGATCAGCAACCCATCCAGCAATGATAGGTGATATAATTGAACCAATAGCAGTCGTTCCAAAGACATAACTTATCTGTTTGCCTGTGAACTCAAGGTTTGCCATATGTCCTGCAATGAGAACTGCCCATGCACCCCATATCGCGAATTGCAAAAACATCATCCCAGATAGACGGAAAAAGGTAAGTGCGTCTGAAGGTCTTTTTGCCATAATACTCTCCATATCAATCCACAGTGAGTTGATACTACTATGTAGTTCTGTCTTACATACACCTATATCCAGTTTTCCATCGGTTCAGTTGACTGTACGATATGTGCACCTGCTTCAGCAAATTGCAAAAAAGCTGATTCAGCTGATTCTGTATAGTCCACTACATCAGGCACAACAACTGGAGATGTTAAGTCATCCATCAGATAGATTTTCTCTGCCAGGGTTGCATCAGTTCCCTGAATCTCCTCAAGTAGATCGCTCACAGTCCACGCAACACAATGGCTTTTTGCCTGTCCTGCGATGATAACACGATCATACGATAACAACATTTGCAGAAAGTCCTTATTCTTTCTATCAATCGGTTTGCCTTCTGCATCGTTAAGCACTTCTGGTCGCAGGACAGAGTAATTCTCTGTCAACGGATTCTGTCCCTTGGTTTCATAATGTGTTTGACTATTACGAGCAATTGCGTGAAAAAATATCGCTTCGTCAACAGCAGAAACAACCGCATGTCCAATACCGCCGAGCATAGCATGGTAGGGCCATATCGTTAGCGGATACTTTCCATCAGCGGTAAGAGTTTTGACATAATGCTCACCATATTCTTTAAGCCACGCATATTGATTAACATTGTCCATCACACTGTCAACGACGGCAGGATTGACGCGCCATTTACCTATTTCAATATCCTCTTGCGTGATAAGGGTCTGTAGTGGAATGGGGTTCTCACCTGCATCATTAATCCAGAATATCTCATGGAATATCTGCATTGCAGTATGTGTATCCAATGTACAAGCAATTTTACTGATATGGGGTAGGTTGCGATATATAAACTGACATAAACGAATGTTATCTTCAACAGCACCGTTACCCGATCTACCACCTACGAATAGTTCAAATTCCGGTATACAGAATGTATTTTGCACATCAACAAGCAGCAAGCACGTCCGAATAGAATCCTCAGATGCGGGGGTGATGTTGTATTGTTGTGCCCATGCACGCGCCTCATGCAGCCGTTCTTGATAAGGTACACGCCATACTTGTTCTACTTGTTCTTGATTAAAATGCTCAGGAATCGGAATATGTGATGTTGACAGTGTGTCACTCATTTTACATCCTTTTCAGTCTAAATGCGTCTAATGTACAATCATACAATGAAATAATGATTTTTTTCTATCTTTTTTACTACGAATTAGTCTAATATGTAACTCAGACTGTGTTCCCGAAAATGGATATAGGTGGGCACTGTTGTCAGTAATCATAGAATTGTTGTTATTTTATAGCACCGCAATATTTTTTACAACAAAAAATGGGGTCAAATTGTCTATAGAATAGTAACAAAATAAAGTTAATTACCACTTTTTGAAAATTAATGAATTCTTTTTGAGAATCTATCGTTATAAAAGTGTTGGGATTCGTACATTTGAAGGGATTTTTGATACTCACCCTTGAAATTGCGTAACCTACGTACCAATGAGGTAAACAGTAATAGTATGCGTAGATCAAAAAAGCGACGTCCGGAAATGGAAGAGAAACTTGCCCAAGTTAACAGGCAAGTGCGTGAGGCACGCGGACGTTTGGGTTGGCAAGTTCGGCAAGCACTCGTACCTCTGAATATTCAAGAGAATAGAGGTTTCTCTAAGTTGCAAGGACAAGTGCTCATCATTTCATATCATGAGCCTTTACGAGAGAGAATTAAAGGTGTGCTTGAATCAGAAAATTATCGGTGTGATGTTGCCCAAGGTAGTTCATGGGCAGTCGGTATGCTTAAGTTGATGAAATATCAACTGATAATTGTTGATTTCACGCGATACCGACGGTCCAACATCTTTACTTATGTCAAAAGGTATCAACCTGGTGTCAAAATCATCTCAATAGTCCCTGATGAAAGCAGGGCACGTGAATTGATGCGGTTAGGAAGTTATAGTTTCTTAGTCGGACGCAGTTTTGATACAGAACAACTACGTACCTGTCTGACAAGTTCATTGAGATTGGGACATAGTGTGTGTTCTTTGCAGTCACAAGGTGAACGATGCAATCGTTCCTGTGTTAACAACTATCAAACTGAAGATGATTTTTTGGATTTCGATGATATCTCCGAATATTGATCACATTCCAGATTAGAAGTCCAAAGGACATTAATATCATACAATGGCAAAAAACTTAGAGTTTAAGGTGCGGTCCGTGTCTCTTGAATCTCTTCTGCCAAAGTTGGCAGATTTGAAGGCGACGCACCGTGATACAATTCATCAAGTGGACACCTATTTCCAGAATCCGAAAGGCAGGTTGAAATTACGCGAAACAGATGGATCAGATGAAGGGTGGCTCATTTATTATGAACGTCCGAATAGGTTGGAATCTCGTTATAGCATATATCAACTCAGCAAAATTGATAAACCAACAGAATTAAAAGAACTGTTGACTGCGGCATTAGGTGTAAAGACAATCATAAAAAAACAGAGATCGTTGTGGATGTTCAACAATACCAGAATACACTTAGATACCGTTGATGAGTTAGGTGAATTCGTTGAATTAGAAACGGTATTTCAAGGACAAAGCGAAACCGATGCAATTGAAGAACATCATCTCGTTAAAACAATACTTGACTTAGACACTGCAGAACCAATTGCAGTTTCATATAGTGAACTGCCTAAACAACAAGTAAATCTAATAGACACAAATTGAACGGTGCTAACTTTGATCGGAGACTTATATTATGGACTATTCGCGATATCGTAAAATCATAGAATCTGAAAATGAGATGGGTAGCGATGAACGAAAAGAGTTGTTAAGTATCTATCTGAGAACACCATCCTTACCTCAGTTACAGGCTGCCCGTGCCCTGTTATTTGAGATCAAAGCAAAATTAAGTCGCTGTGAGGCTTCAAAAAAGAAGTGTTTAAAAGCGATTCGGCACATGCTATATAAGAAACGGTCTATATAGAAGTTTTGTGAACCATTCAAGTGATGATATATAATTCCTTGTCCTATTCCCTTTCCAATCTAAACACATAAAGTTTGTCAATATTCTTTATATGTTTAGATATTTCCAATTACAGTGATATTTGCGAGAGAATTGTTAGTGCCAAGAGCGGAATCATCAACTCATGATGTCCCGTGAAAGAATAACCTTTGCCTCCCATTTCTGTTGGTCGTTTTACGACATTTTCTGCAGGACGATATTGCTGGATCATATCAAAATCAGCAGCGGTAAAGTGAGACACGGTGTGCCCTAAATTCCGTGCAATCGTCAATGCCTTCAGAAATACCTCTGGTAAAATCACCGCTGATCCGAAATTCAGTACAACACCTCCATCTTCTAACTCCGTTACAAGTTGTGTCAATAATTGAAAGTCCGTAAAACTCGCCTTACCAATGGCTGCACCGTTTGCGGATGGATGCTGATGTATAATATCCGTTCCAATGGCAACATGCACAGTTATCGGAATGTCAAGTCGGATTCCTGTGGCAAGAAGACTATACGCGTTATATGGTGCGTCTATGTCAATCAACTTTTTACCTAATGCTTCACCCATTCCGATTCCAGTATCAGCTGCATCCTGAATCGCTTCATTCATCAGTTTTCCTGTCTCTTCCCACATTCCAAATTTACCTGTCTGTAGGTATGCAGATACATCTTCTGAAGTCTCTCCGATTAGTGCAAGCTCAAAGTCGTGAATACTGCTCGCTCCATTAAAAGCGAAACCGGTTATAACACCTCGTTCCGCGAGTTCAATCAACAACGGAGATAAACCGCACTTGACGACATGTCCACCCATCATCGCTATTACAGCCTTTTCTCGTTGATATGCAGTTACAATCTTATCTGTGAGTTCTATAAAGTCTGTTCCTTTGAGAATCTTAGGTAGGGTGTCTATAAATTGCGATAAATCTACCTTTGTGTCTGGCAGTGTGGCAAAATCTTTGACAGAAACTTTGTTGATCCGATCTTGAAGTGGGTATGTCTTCACCGAGGACATGTCAATCGGTTTTATGTCTTTTTTCATCTAATTCGTCCTTATCTATTTGGATATTATATATTATGCCGATGATAAACCAGAAAAGCAAGAGAGAACGGTGATGAAAGATGTAATCTGCTAATCCGTAGACAAGCACAGAGATAAGAAAACCGCTGTCACCGATAAATACACCAATTCCCCAAAAATCCGTTTCATTATTCATTGACCAGATTCGTTTCCAAATCATTATTATCATCCACAAAAACAGTAAGAGAGAAGGAATACCTTGTTCAACAGCGATATGAAGATAGATGTTATGCGCATGAAAAGGAATATCATGCAAATCAGGTGGTGCATTTAATGTCGCTTCATGACGAAACCTACCCATGCCGA
Source organism: Candidatus Poribacteria bacterium (assembly GCA_022824265.1). Classification (GTDB taxonomy): domain Bacteria; phylum Poribacteria; class WGA-4E; order WGA-4E; family WGA-3G; genus MSPOR6. The sequence goes on from JAJEAG010000055.1 coordinate 151,980, forward strand.
TGCCAGTTATAGGATATTTCTTGATAAGTTCAAACGAGGCACCCCACCACTGTGGTCGTTCCCCCATAAAACCCATAGGTCTCTCTATCATCGTGTTGAAACGGGTCTTAATATGCCGTGGCATCAGAAATATAGCCCCTGCAATAATTGCTATTATTATCGTTGCCCCTATCAATACACGTTTCAAAGAACCATCGGAAGATTTGATTTCTATGAACTTGCAAGCCACCAAGTAGCAGCAGATACATAAAGTCGCGAAAGCAACGCCTATCCACGCACCCCGCGTGAGCGTCAACAGCAGATTCGCGGTCATCAGGATAACAACAGTACCAAGCACAGTAATTACCCATAACCCATGTTTCTTTATGCGTAGAGTTTGCCAACCTGCAACAAAATACCCTATTACAAAAGGAAGAGCAAGTGCAAGGTATGCGCCAAGGTAATTCGGTGCCTTGAAAGTGCCAGCGAGACGTTGTTCTATCATATATACCGAGAGAGCCGTTTCTTGCTTACGGACTAAGTACCGTCTGTTTCTCGCCAAGTCGTCTATTCGCCATTCATCAGTTTTTTTTGTCTCTAAGATTGACGCACTCTCGGTGAGTGGGATATTGATTTGACGCAATTCAGCACGTAATTCGTCAGAAAAGCCCTCCCTTGCCGTAAGTTCTCCTTGATATTCTAACCCGACTCGTCCCATCAAACTGAGGGCTAATCCCATATCGTTGATGTATAACCATAGTCCGAGGAATGATGAAATACCTGCTGCAGCAAAAAATGTTATAAGAACATGTCTCCACCGAATTCCCAATCGGTTATGGATAACGGCATAAAAAAGCAATGTTGCCCGAAGTAACTTCCAAAAATAACCGAGACTACTTGTAGCAGGATTAGGTGCTAATACTGATGCAACCAATGCTAAAGTTAAAAACAATGCAATCGGGATGTCAAGCGATGTCCGCTTCCAATTGAGTTTGCGCTGATAGATAATGCGTCCCATCCAACCTATTAGGACAAGCGACATTCCTACATTTAGGAACAGTGATGTATAGTCAAAAGGTAGTGATAGAACAAATATTATAAATCCGATGTAAATCGCTTTCTCGGATAGGTTGAATTTCATCGGATTATGTTCCTTTATAAAGTTACCAAACAGCGACTAAATTTTGCATCACGGTAACTATTGGTGTATTTGGTCTGAGTATAGCGGTTGTGACATGTTCACATAATTAATTCGTCCACAAACCAAAATCTTCAATGATATATAGCTTTCGATAATTCTACCACATTTTATCACAAGCATGAATGTTAACTAATGAGAATCGTAGATCGGAGTGATCAAAGGGAACTCTGACATAAGATTTCATTGGAATTCAGTTGTCGGAGTGTTGTCGTTGTATACCCAGTTTTCGTTGCCAGTATGATATGGAGGAGGGTCAATTTAGATGCATTTGATTATACTGGTGTATTTCGGGAAGAGTGCTTTTAAGGCATGAAGGTTGTCACAGTGAACAACAAGGTTTTCATCAAGTGGCAGTGGTTTTTCGCTGTATAGGATTTTTCTGCGTTTATTTCCGGTTTGCGAAAGGAGTCGGAGAGAATGGTGGACGTATATGAATTGTTTGCCTTTGAAGTCAGGTGTTGGCATGGGTGTTTCTTTTGGGTTTATATTCTCTTAAAGTATTTTGTTCATGTCAACAGGGAAACCTACAGACTGCATTTCTCTTCCTAATTTTAGCATCCAACCACCAGCATTATCCAAAGGTATATAAATTATTCCGTGAATATCTGAAGGTAACTCAACACCTTTTTCATGTAGCACACGAACACGCTCACGACCTAAGCCATGTAAAAAATAACCAAGTTCCAAAATCACGTTTTGACGTGCCCTTGGTTGTAGATTGTCATTTTGATCTTTTGGTACTCCTACATCATCAGTTGTCAACAAGACAATTGCAAAACCTGCTTCGTCTGCATGTTCTTCAAACTTATCAATGATTGTCTGTCCCTTGCTTGGTTGTTCGTCAAGGATTGTTGCTATCAAACCTAAATCATCAATGAACCTTGCAATCTTGTGTTTAGCTCCTTCATCATGTCCGTGGACAATAAAAATCTTATCACCGAAGATACGCTCCGGAGGATCTGATTCTTCATACAATTCAAGTCGGTTCTGGATTCCCGCCAAACTATTAACGCTGTCTGTCATATTCTCTCTATATTCGTCAATTTTATAACTGAGATAGTCAGTGTAGTGTCCTATATATCCATCAGAAAGAAGAAAGTCCAATTCATCACGATCACGTTCGTGATAAATGAAATTATCATACTCTTCTGCTATAGTATTATTATTGAATAATTTCATTAAGAGATCTGTATTGTATTTTGACCAATTAGCGGATTCCGCGCCTGCTTTGTCTAATCCTTCTTCTGTATTAATTGTTTGTTTACTTAGTTTTTTACCTTTTTCAATTTGTGACTCTATTTGTTCATACGCCTCTTTTTTACTTGTAATCAATTTTGGTAAGGTTTTTTCTCCCATTATTTTCCTTTTATCTTAACACCGCAACAGCAACGACGGTGTTAAGTTGAATTTTGTATCATGTTCTAACAAAGATATGGTTTAGGTTTTGTAACTTATATGAGCTTATTTTGATCAATTGTTAGTCCTGCATACTTCATTTCTCTTGCTAAATATAGTTGCCATCCTCCATTCCCATCCATAGATTCATGAATCCAACCATCAATGTCAGAAGGCAATTCTATATCACCTTTACGAAGAATACATATTCTGTCACGTCCTAGCGCACCCCAAAGATAACCAAGTCTTGAGATAACATTTTGACACGCTCTAGGATTGAGTTGACCAAGTTTATGTTTGGATGCCCCAATATCATCGGGTGTAAGTAAGACTGTTACAAAGTCTATGTCTGCGTATGCTTCAAGTTTTTCAACAGAAGTCCATCCACCGTTAGGTTGTTCATCAAAAACAATCAGTTGTAAGCCAAGCTTTCTTATAATTCTAGCGACAGCGTTGTAAGAACCGTCGGAACTACCTCCAACAATAAGCACTCTTTGGGAAATCTTCAAAGGGGTCGGTTGCGGTGATGGTGCGTGGTCTTCTTCTAAAGGAACACTTCTTTCATGCACTTCATCGGTAGTTATCCTAGGAAACGGGTTCGGTAATGGTGAGTAGAATTCGTCAGGAGCAACCAAAGGAGGAATAATCGGAGATCTACTAATAGAAATAGAACGATATAACTGAATACTCGATGTAGTAGCGAGAAGGGATTTGGTTGGTATATCACGAGCATGAATGGGGATCTTACCGAATCCTGCTATTCTCCTAAATTTCTTATCCAAATCTACTAACGGCGAATTTATTATATAGTTAATTTTAGAATCATTTATACACTGATAGTTTGTAGGAGGGAACTCTGATTCCCGACTATCAGTGTTCTTATTCACGAATCGGAGATCGCTCCTACATAAAAGTGTAAACTTATTTTCATGTTTCACTATAATTTCAGAAGGTTTGAAGATACTGTCATTAATATTCTTTGATACACCCGCTAACTTATATTTTTTTAACACACCTGCTAATCCCTTTAATGAGGAATTTGAAACGATTTCAGTAAACTTACAGGCATTTGTCAATTGATTTTGAAAACTCAGAAACGAACTTTTTATATCCGCCAACGGATCTGCAATGCCTTTCTTACCCATAACTTTTCTCCATTTTCATACTGCCAGATAAAAGTCAAATTTCATTCAACGATTCTACTTTTGGTTACATTGTTGACAACTATATTGTAAAATTATTTTGGAGGTTTTTCAAGTTAAAATAAATTATGTCATGTGAAGTTTGGATTAACCTCGTCTTTTCTTTCCTAGTAAACTGATGCATCGTATACCCAAAATCTACTTAATCCGTAATGCTGACAAAGCAAGTGGTGCAATAAATTGCGCGACTACAAACGTGCTTATTGTTAAATCAGGTAGAAAAACACTCCTACAAGATTAGTATATGAAAACTGAATAGTTCCGTTGAAAATGACATAATTGTTGTCAATTTGAATATTCTATGATATGATTTTAGATATAATCCATTACCTAACAGCGGAGGCTATCTCATGCGTTTGACACGTGCACTTTCAACATTGATTTTTTCCCTATTTCTTATCGGTTTCTTTGCTCCATCATCTTCGTTTGGCTTCATTGAACGGGAGTATACAATTCGCGAGGTTATTGATGCCTGTACAAATATTGTTTTCGGTGAAGTCGAATCTGTCAATGTTCGAAGACTACAGGCTGTCATTAAAGTCAAAGAAGACGTAAAGGGTAAAAGTCATCTAAAAGAAATAAAAATGAATTTTGCCACAGGGCAATATAAACAAAACACTTCTCCGCAAAAGATGGTTCGCCTGCTAAAAGAAGGTATGCCAATTATTGTGTTCTATCGCCAGCAATATGGTATTGATAGTATGTGCTTCATTGATAACACTTGGTTTCAAATGCGGTCTTATTCAGGTAGACGCAATCGTTTTAACAGTGGCGGCGATTCATGGTGGAGTTTCACACACATCGACCCGATGATGACACGTACTTTTGATGGAAAAACAGTAACGTTTCAAAAAGTTGTTCGCGATATAATAGATGGTAAAATGTGGGTTCTCGCATCAAAGAATGCAGTTAAGGTCCTTGTTCTAACCGGAAATAGCACAGATGCAACTTGGAGCCAAACATACGTCCATACTAACTCAATGACCTACGAATACCAAGCATTACGTAAAATAAAAAAGGTTGGTAAACGTCCAGTGGCTTATGAATCTACCAAATCACGGGCTTTGCCAAATTTAAAAGAGGCAGATATTTTATGGATCGGATATGAAGAAATATCAAACTTTGGTCGAAATCTATTTACCAACGTCACTGAGAATAAAATCAAAGAATTCGTCAAAAATGGCGGCATCGTCGTCGTTTCCGGTCAAGACAGCACTCCGACAAAACCTTGTGAGGTTGGTTGGTTGCAAGGCAATTTGAAAGGTGTTGAAAGTCCTCCCGATAGATATTTTAAAATTACTGATAATTCTGAATCTCTTTTTTCTACACCTAATAAAATTCAATCTGGTACTATCTTTGTTGACGATGCTTGGGTGGAATGGGAGGAAACTGATGAGATATTTGCAACGACTAAAGAACGCAATGAACTTGTTATAGGTGCAAGAAAATATGGAAAAGGACTTTACATTATTACCAGTCTTCGCAACGATAGCCAATACGGGGTAAACCAAAATAAATTACTGATGGAAAACATTATCCATTATGCTGTCAATAAGTTGCAACAAAAAAAGGGTTGATTCTACAAGCTAACCCTTAACACCCTAAAGAAATTTTGCCACTACCAAAGTAATATCATCATGTATGCTTTCACCCTGTTGATACGTCTCAAGGTCAGAGAGAATTGCCTTCCGAATTTCAATAGGGGACAAGTGTCGTTTTTCATACAATAGTTTTTTGAATCTTTCGAGTCCATACATCTCAGCATTTGCATTAAAGGTCTCTGTGATACCATCCGAATAAAGCACAAGCAGGTCTCCGGCTTCCCATGTCGTTTCAGTACTATGGTAGTGTGTTACTGGATTTTGATCAGGTAACGCGATACCAACTGGTGCAAATTGCGATTCCAATTCAATAAATTCCCTTTTACTCGAACGGTAATGAAGCATTGCCGGATGTCCCGCGTTTGCAAACTCAATCCGATTGTCTTGATGGATAATCACATAACAGCACGTCATATAGATAAAAGTTTGAGCGTCCTCTTCGGTAACACGTTTGACTGCCTTCATTACTTCTGGTACTGATGCATCAAACCTTATTTGTGTCTGGATACCACTTTTCGTCATTGCTGCGAGCATTGCGGAATGAACCCCATGTCCCATCACATCTCCAATGAAAATCCCAACCTGTTTATTCGGCAGATATAGGTAATCGTAATAATCCCCACCTACACTGTTTGTTGGTTGACAATATCCTGCAGAGGATATACACGGATGCGTAATCTCTTCATTCGGTAAGATTGATTGCTGGACTTCGGCGGCAAGCCGCATAGACTCCTCTTGTGCTACCTCTTTACGTATAGCACTCATCTGAACTTCAAGATCATGTCGTATTTTATTATTTAGGACTCGAAACATTCCTCTACCGATCAAAGGTTCGCGCGCCAATGCGCGGTAGAATTCGTTCCGAGTTATACGTAGGAGACGTGTCGGTGTAACAGTCTTAATTGTCGCACTTCTCGGTTTATCGTCAATCAGGGCAACTTCACCGAAACAGTAGCCCTTCTCATTGAATGATAGCACCTCTGTATCGGCTTTTATAATGCTAATTTCACCATCAACAAGCAAGTATAGTGAATCCCCCTCCGCACCCTCCTCAAAAATGGTATGATCCGCGGAGAAAACCACCTCGTGTGCAATATCGCTAATAGATTCTAAATCTGCTTTTGAGAGTTCTGCAAAAAGTTCAGTTTTTTGTAGAAACTGTAATTTTTCTTCTGCTATCATTAACCTTTATGTTCCTGAGTATAAATATTACAAGTGTTTAGGAATCTTAAATTAGATGTATTTTGGATAATATCGTGCTATTATACTTTGCAACGGAAGATATGTCAAATGTCTTTTATGACAACTTATCTTTTTACTTGATAAATCGTAGATAATGGTATTATGCAAATTGCGACTTCAAGTCCTATACCTTGATATAACTTTCCGTAAGAAATATAGTATAAAGCAAATCCCACAATTTCTCATATCTGAGTTACCACTAACGCAATTTCAGCGAATAACATACACCACTTATTGAAGGAAGGACAACAATATGATTTCATTTTATAAGATAAAACCAAAGTTTCAGCAATTAGTGAAACCACTACTAAATATGTTTTATAAAGCAGGTTTTACTGCGAACGGTATTACATGGATGGCGATATTACTGTCTTTCACGATTGGTATTCTGTTCTGGTATTTTCCCAATGGTCACATGCTTTGGATTTTCCCTATTGCACTATTACTAAGAATGACATTGAATGCTCTTGATGGTATGATGGCAAAAACCTATAATATGACAAGTAAAGCAGGAGAAATACTGAATGAACTTGGGGACGTTGTTTCGGATGCAGTCCTATATTTGCCATTAGTAAAACTGGCAGGTGTGAATTTTCGGTGGGTGCTGTTGTTTATTTTCCTTTCAATGCTCAATGAATATATAGGGGTATTAACAAAAGCTGCAACTGGGACAAGAAGATACGATGGACCAATGGGGAAAAGTGATAGAGCATTCGTTTTGGGATTAACCTGTTTACTGTTTTACTTTTTCCCCACGATATATGCAGCCTTTGATTATATTTTTCTGGGGATGAGTGTTCTGCTGCTGTTGAGTTCTGCAATACGAATCAAAAATGGTTTGACCCAAGCGGAGAGTTGAAAATGAATATACTTGATTTACTTATAGTACAACAAAAAGAGATAGCCTTAGTCATCGGTCTGATATTCGGTATCCTGGTTTTTGCGAGTATTCTGTTTTGGATTATAAGTAAAGTTAAACCAAAAGCCAATCTTTCGGAATTAGTCATGCGAACAAAGTCTTGGTGGGTAATGGCGACTATCTTTGTTTTAGCAGTTGTCTTACATCCTGTCATCACTTTTATTTCATTGGGGTTACTTTCGTTTCTGGCATTACGGGAATTATCATCAATCAGCAAAAATGTCCGAGAGGCAGATCGTAAAGTATTGATATGGTGTTTTTTGAGCATTCCCTTTCAATATTATTTTGCATACATCGGTCAGTATAGTTTGTTTATCATCTTCATCCCGGTGTTTATGTATCTATGGATCGCATTTATGTTGGTGATAATTGGTGAAACAGAGGATATTAGTCGTTCAATGAGCGTCCTGCCTGCTCAATTGATGTTAACGGTATTTGGTATTAGTCATTTAGCTTTTCTAATCTCATTGCCAGAAATTGAAGGATTTAATGCTGGTGGAAGGGCACTCTTGTTGTTTATTGTATTCATAACGGAAATGAACGATGTCTTCCAATTTACATGGGGAAAGTTTCTTGGTAGATTTAAGGTTATTCCGAAGGTGAGTCCGGGTAAAACTTGGGAAGGACTTATAGGTGGTGTGATTACTTCAGTGGTAGTTGGATACTTTTTACGTTTCTTGACACCGTTTTCAGAGATTGAAATACTCATCACTTGTGGTGTAATTGCTATCACTGGATTCATCGGGGATGTAGTTGTGTCTGCGATTAAAAGGGATATTGGACTTAAGGATACAGGGGATACAATTCCTGGACATGGTGGCATTTTAGATAGAATCGATTCCCTTGCGGTTACGGGTCCGGTGTTTTTTCATATCGTATATATCATGTATTATGTGTAATATCATATTAACACATGGGTTTAAAATAAGATAATAATATAGTCTTTTGTGAGTTAATAGGTAATATCGGATTACATTGAAGGATTATTTTCTCATGAAAAATACATTGACTATCATTTTAGCGGTACCCTAACATTTGGAGACTATACAATGGTAAAATTCCTTTATGCCAAGCGACTCATCATTGGCATGTTAACAGGAGTTATTCTTATAATTATAGGTGGAGTATTTTTTCTCAAACACCTTGATGATGAGAGGATACTTGAAAAAGAACGCAACATACGGCTTGACTATAAGCAGTGGCATTTACCTGAAGGGGCAAGTGCACGTATTGGATCAGGGACTGTCAATGCGATGCAGTATTCGCCAGATGGCAATTTGTTAGCTGTTGTAAGTGATATTGGTGTATGGATTCTTAGTACCCAGACAGCAGAAGCACAACATTTTCTTGCAGCAAATACCGGGGTTATCAATAGTATCTCATTTAGTGCTGATGGTAGTACCCTTGCTGTAGGAACTGAAAATGGTGAAGTGCAGCTCTGGAATACTTCTACGGGTGAACACCAGAAAACCTTTACAAGACGAAAGTATCGTTATGGTGTTGATAATGTCTTTTTTATGCCTAATGGTCACACACTGGTAGTTGTCTATTCCTCTATGGTTGACTTGTGGGATGTCCCCAAAGGACAGCGCAAAAACACACTATCTGCAGTTGAAAATGGGACGGACGATAACGTTAACAACATACCAAACATGTATATGAGCTTAGGCGGACACAACAATTCATTCAGTTCAGATGGGAAAACAATCGCAAGTGCCAGTAGCAATGATACTTTTCGTTTCTGGGATATTGCGACACGAAAAGAAGTGCACACACTTATTGCTGAACATTCGAACAGGTTCGAAAATTTGGCATCCTTTAGTTCAGATTTACGAACACTTGCAATTGCAGATCAAAGTTATAAAAGGCAAAGGTTCAATCGGGTTTGGGAGATCAATCTTTGGGATGTCAACACTGGAACGCGGAGGAAAATATTCGAAACAGATAGTTTTGGGATTTCGTTTTTAGTTTTCAGTCAAGATGGAAACTTCCTTGCCAGTTTAGATAATCTTGCAATTCATATATGGGATGTCAACACTGGAAAAGTAAAGCAAAGATTTAAAGAATATAAAAGTGCTGTTACGTCAGTCGCTTTCAGTCCAGATAACCAAACGCTTGTTAGTTCCAGTGTTGACAATACGTTACGTTTTTTTGATGTTGACACCGGTAAAATAAAGAAAACAGTAACAGGATATGGAGCATTATTTAGAGATGTATCGCTAAGTGCTGATACACACACGCTTATGAGTTTGTGTTATGGCAGCAACATCCTTCGTCTATGGGATTCAAACACAAGTCAGCATAAAAATAACTTCATAGCAGATAAGAAATATGTTACGGACGCTGTTCTAAGTCCAGATGGAAGATGGCTTGCGGGTAGTTCAATTCTTCATAATACTATCCATCTTTGGGATGTCAATACCCATAAACTTATAAAACTTAAGGGACCAAGGAGAATTACCGGTATCGCATTTAGCCGTGATGGAGAAGTGCTTACGAGTTGGGGAATAGCGGGTAACCGCAAATCTATTATCCAGTTCTATGACGTTGACACCGGAAGGATAGAGCGAACCTTGCAGCTAAATGATCAAGAAAGCTTAAGCATTCATGAGGACATATATTTTGACAAGAAAATGTTGGCGGGTATCGGAAAATACTTTGACCCGAATCTTTTCGTATGGAATTTAGATACAGGAGATTACAAATTCACAGACGTAGGAGTCAAGGAAGTTATTGTGGCAAGGTTTAGTCCGGATGGACGAATGCTTGCAATTGTAGGCAAAACGCTGCCTCAACAGGTACCAAAAACAGAAAGAAATATCGTACTTTGGAATGTAGAGACAGGAAACTATATTCGTCCCCTCTCAGGACATACTGATGATGTTAAGAGTATTACTTTCAGTACGGATAGTCGAACACTCGCCAGTGGAAGTCAAGACGAAACAATCCGTTTATGGGATATAGAAACAGGCAGCAGCAAAGTTCTCACGGATCCAAACTGGAAAGATGGTTACCAAAGATATGAAGTCAGAGTCACCTCTACATTAGCTTTCAGTCCAGATGGACAGACACTCGCAAGTGGAATGATGCTGGGTGATATTCACCTCTGGAAAACTGGGACTGGTACGAAAAAGAAAACACTTCGCGGACATAGCCAAAGGGTGTCACATCTTTTCTTTAGTCCCGATGGTTAAACGCTCATCAGCGTCAGCAATGATGGAACTGTGTTAATATGGGACCTTACACACCCATAATCCGACACCCATTTGTTCGGTTTCATAACTTTCCAGACCTATATGAAAATCACTACAACACATCTTGCCATTTTCACCCAACCATTTCTCAACCTTCTATTAGATGGACATAAAACCATTGAAACACGCATGAGCAAAATCAAACTCCCGCCGTATAAAGTTGTCTCAGTTGGAGACCATGTTATCATGAAACAGAGTGGAGGTCCCATCAAAGGTGCGTTTGAAGTCGCTGAAGTTGATACTTTCCACGCAGAATCATGTCTTGGTAAGCAACTGTATGAGTCTATTTGTGATGTGGACGGTCTAAGAATCTTTGGTCACCGAGATGTTATGAATATATATCGCGATGTATTCGAAAAGAAGTGGTGTGCGTCTAAGTATGCGACGTTTATGCAGGTGAAAAATGTCCAACGTTACAATCCCGTTATTTCGATAAAGAAAACGAACCGACAGGCGTGGGTTGTGTTAGGGGATGGCACGGCTGAGGAGTGGTTGTGTCAATTATGACAGAAAATATGAGATTTGTAGATTGGAACAAACAAGTTACAATTTGAGGAATGTAGAAACAAATTAGGTAACGGGTTGATAGGATTCGACGAAATACTGCTGCTGAATGAGGTAAATGATCAGTCTGTTTCGTAAGTTACAGCAAAGGCACCCACACGGCAAACCCGTTTGTAAGCACAGTAGGAACAAGGTTTAGTTGGGTCGTTAGGAGGTTCAGGCTTATCACCTTCTTCCGCTGAGTCTTGAAATGTATCTACATGTATAATGAGAGGGAAGAACCCGTCAGATATATTAGCAACAAAGTATTCAACATAACATTGGACGCGAGTAAGAATTTCATCAAATTCCCCATCCTTTAACAACTGCTGATTGTTTGTACCAAAAGAATTCCACCTTTCACCGTTGAAATTTCTAAACGAGGTGCCATTTTGTGATTCTTCTCCAATACCAAGTTCAACGTCGAATTCGTTCAATCTGATTTTGTGGTAGAGTCCCGCTGCAGGTTCTAAACCCGTTATCCCTTTCTCATCTAACAATTTCTGTGCGATTTGTAAGTAGATCGGTAGTTGTATACTTCGTCCTTCAAGGATGTCTCGCTTTCCTATTTTTGAACTTCCTGTTTTATAATCAATGACATTATAGCTGCTGTCACCTAAGTCTATTCGGTCAATTCTACCCATCATATTTACATTGCCAATTTGAATTGGCTCTAAGCAGCTGAGTTCAGGATCGCCAGGCTGATTCGTCGGTCCGAAACTAACCTCAAAGTAATGTGGGTTAATATTTAGATTGTATACGTGCTCCGCAATAAGCCATTTATGTAGAGCGGTACGCTGTTTTTCTATCTCAATTTTCCAAAAGAGATTATCCTCGTTGACATTTGAACGCTCATTTCGTCTGGTTTCAGATTTGGCATGTAAAATTTCATCTAATTGCTGTTTTGCTTGCTCAAAGATATCATCTGAGCATTGTCCGATAGGTGAGTCTTCACTATCACGCCGTTTCAAATAGAATTCGCAGAGAACATCATGAATCAACGATCCTTTTTCAAGACTTGATGGTTCGTCTTCTTCGTCCTCTTCTTTTTTTATAGGATTCAGAACTTTATGAACAAAATATTGAAACGGACAATTAGCATAAGTTTCCAATTCTGTGACGGAATATGTCCTTTCACTCAATTTTTGTAACGCATCAAGACTTTCTTCAGAAAGGTTTTCTTCTTTTAATACACCCTCGTAAGCCGAATGTTCATGTGTTTCTTCTCGACTCTTTTCAACTAAAACAACATGGTCAATTAAAGGACGCATGTCTTCAATTTCATGTGGAAATATGTCTTTGGATGGGTTCTCTACTGTCCCTACATGATTACCATACGTGCTAAGGAAACCGGGAATACTACCTAATGAGGAATTGGCTACCTCTTCTGAACCGATTTTAGCGACTGCCTGTAATTGTGTTAAGAATAGGGATGGAATTAATTCCGATACATTCTCGCGTTGTGGAACAAGGAGATATAGTCGCTCCCGAAAGGATTTCAAAACACGATAGAATAGAAACCTATTATCGTGCAGCAACTCCTCTTCAGTACGATACGGTCTGTCTGGAAGCATCGGATCAGGACGATAATTTGGCGGGAATCCACCGTCCACAAAATCACCTAAAAAGACGGTATGATACTCTAAACTTCTGAGTTCACCGAGCGTGACAATCTTTACAGTTTCGCCTTTTGAAGGTGTCCGATTTTGATAATGTGTATGCTTTGCAATGTGGCGGAGTTTTTTAATGTAATCATCAAGCAGGTATGTCTGATTCCCTTCTTTTGTTAGCACAGTACAAAGTTCTTGTACGATCTTAATGAATTGATGATATGCGTTCACTTCACCTTCAACTATTTCTCTGTTTTTTTCTAACATTGATCTTAGGATGTTGTGGAGTACTTTACCTGCCTGCAGTAATTCTTCCACATATTCCTGAAATTTGGCTGGATGTATCCTACCGGAAGGTGGTTTGACTATATCCTCAGAGAAATAGGCATTTCCTACAGGTTCTTGTTGTGAAAGCAACCGAGAAAAGATGGCTTTGACGACCTCTGACTTCATCAACGGTACACTTTCCGTAAGTGTATAAGGAATACCGAATGCGGGAAAAGTTTCTGCAATACGTTGCTGATATTGACCTAAATTGTAAAATGCAACACAGATTTCACTTAGTCTACATTCCTCATTTGACATCTGTTGTTTGATGAGATAGGCAATCTGTTCTACCTCTTCGTTTCGGTCAGCAGGTTTCAAGACTTTAATTTCATCTGTTAGGTCACGTTTATTGTCTATGGCAGTATTGGATCGGAATAGGTTTTCAGAGTAATTTTGATGCCTATCATGATCACGGTCATAGATGGTATCAATGTGAACATCTGCATCTCTGAAATGTGAGACAAGGTCAATTATATTTCTATATAGGTCAACATTATCTTCAACACAGTCAGTACGAAACCACATATCAATATCAGGTATTTCAGCAATCTTTGTAAGAATCTTGATATCTGATTTAGAAAGAACTGAAAATCCCTCAATAGTAACAAGGTCAACACGAGAAAATGACTTTTTGAAGAAGTCGTGCTGGAAATGTTTGGCAAGATATAGGTGTTTTCCCTTATCATCTATCCAGTTATCCTGAAGTCTTGTCTCATAATTACTATAAAACTGAGATAGATCAGTCTCGGTAGGTATATTGTCCGCAGTATCTCCTTGATCTTTTAGGTTATTTATTGTGTTCGCTATAAGGGAGAGTGTGCTGTCTGGAATAGGTCTATTTTGGATTGGTCTAAATGTAGGATATGTGTCGGTATCATCTCCTGCTATTTCGTTGAGTAATAGGTTTTGAAGTCCTGGTGAGATGTGCTGCATTGATGGACAAGCTTGGTTGTATAGTCTATACACGAGATGTTCAATGGTATAAACCTGTAAATTGGCTACTGCACGGTTTGGGTGATACGCAATCAATTGACGTTGTCGCTTCAAACGCGCATCATCATTTGGCACAATGACAACAAAGGTTGAGGCATCGTCATTCTTAATTCTTGTTTTGAGGGTTTCTTCTATGTATTGCATTTTTTGGAAAGTTACGGCATACGGAGTACGCCTACTACCGTACTTGTGTTCCAAGTGGCACATCTGTTTCAGGACTTGCTAACACAATAGAATCACCGCTTGCAGCGAGAATCATGCCGTGTGATTCAACATTGCGAATCGTCGCGGGTTCCAAATTCACAACTACAATAACCTGTTTTCCGATCAAGGTATCAGGTTTATAATGTTCCGCAATTCCTGCAACTACCTGCCGTTTTTCTGTACCGAGGTCTACTTGCAATTTGAGGAGACGGTCTGCCCCTTCAATCAGTTCAGCAGATATAACGTTCGCAACCCGTAAATCCATCTTTTGAAAATCAGCAAAGGAGATTAGATCGGTTTTCTTTTCGGATTCTTTCTTTTTTGGTTTAGCCGTTTCTTTTTTCTGTTGTGGCTTTTCCTTTTTGAGATCAACACGCGGGAAGATAGGTTCACCTTTACTAACTTTTAGGTCTGTCGGTAAACGTCCCCAATCTGCAACAGAATCGAATTCTGATAACCCGATCTGTTTCTGTATTTTCTCAGCGGTATCTGGAATAAAAGGTGAAATCAAGACTGATACGAATCGTAGTGCTTCTAAACTGTTGTAAAGGATAGTTCCCATTCTCGGTTTTGTCTCTGGTTTGGTGAGTGTCCACACTTCAGTTTGTTGCACATAACGGTTGACACGTCGCACAAATTCCCAGATCGTTTCCAAAGCACTATCAAAAGCGAATGTATTCATCTGTGCGTCCAAGGTTTCCGAAGTCTTTTGCGCCATCTGCTTAATTTCTTCGTCAAATTCTCCGGGTGTTGTCGGTTCTGGGATCCCATCAAAGTTTTTGTTCACTAACCCAAGGACACGATTTAGCAGATTACCCAAATCGTTTGCCAGATCAGCGTTGTAACGTTGATGTAAGCGTGTAGGACGGTAATCTCCATCGTTTCCAAAACTAAACTCGCGTAGCAGATAATATCGGAACGCATCTACACCATAAGTGTCAATGTTTCCATCCATATCAATGAAGATTCCCCGCGTTTTGCTCAGTGCTTCGCCATCTTTAGTCAACCAACCGTGTGCGACAATCTGCTTTGGAAGGGGTAGGTTCGCTGCCATCAACATTGCGGGCCAAAGCAGCGCGTGAAAACGAGCAATATCCTTACCCATTATGTGGACATCGGCGGGCCAAAAAGTCTGGTATTCTTCGTTTTCTGTCTCATAACCGAGGGCAGTAATATAGTTACTCAAAGCCTCTATCCAGATATAGATGATATGCTTTGGATCAAATGGGAATGGAATCCCCCAAGGTAGGGATGCACGTGAAATACTCACATCTTGTAGGCCAGATTCCAGAAAGTTTAACAACTCGTTGCGACGAGTTTCAGGATAGACAAAATCAGGATTCTCGTGAAAATGCGTGAGTAAACGCTCTTGATACTTTGAGAGTCTAAAGAAATAGTTCTCTTCTTCCAGCCATTGCAGCGGCAATTTATGAGTGGGACAGACTTTATCATCTGTAAGTTCTTTCTCTGAAAAGAACTCCTCACATGAGACGCAGTAATAGCCTTCGTACTTCCCTTTATAAACATCACCGTTGTCATAGAGTACATTAAGGAATTTTTGCGCGCCACGCTTGTGTAAATCGCTGGTTGTACGGAAAAAGATGTCATGTGAGATGTTCAGTCGTTCCCATAGTTTAACGAACGTAGGTGCGATCTTATCACAGTAAGCTTGCGGTGAAAGCCCTTCCTCTTTAGCAGCGTTATACACATTCGCAGCATGCTCGTCGACACCAGTAAGATAGCAGACATCCTTACCTTTAAGACGGTGATATCGCGCTAAGACATCTGCGGCAATAGTGGTATAAGCATTTCCTGCGTGCGGTTCTGCATTGGGATAGTAAATAGGCGTGGTGATGTAATAAGCACTCATATATTTCTTAATAAGACTCCCCGTTAGATCCAAGTCATTGTTAGACGATAATGGTAATAAAGCAATTCTTATTTTATCCTAATGGGGTGGGTATGTCAAGTGCATTTGAGTGATGTGGACGTAAGTTGGGTTAACCAAAAATGTTTGTACATATCAATCTAAGGATTGATATTGTGAATGTAAACTGATGGTAGTACAATTGCCCCAGATTTCTTTTATTGTGGTGGTTCCTCAGAAGCCCAATCCGCTGTAGCTTCAGCAAACTCCTTAGAGAGATCTTCAGAAATTGTCTGTTCAAGCAATTCAATAAGGTCTTCTCGGAATTTCATCCAATCATCACCACGACGAGTAAATCTATGCAGATCAGCAATTTCAACAAACATTGTGTCCTGTGGTTCAGACATTGATTCTAAATAGCGTTTGACTTGCATTTTTTCTCCTCATTTACAAATATATTCTCTATACTTATGATGCTTTCATCCATTCGTGGATTTCCCATCCTGATTCAAGGGCATGGTCTCGTAGTCCTTTGGACGGATTTACTGCAATGGGATTTCCAACACTTTCCAACATTTCCAGATCGGATTTGCTATCACTGTAGGCATAGCAGATGTCAAGTGGTATATCTTCTTGTTCGGCAAACTTTTTCATTGCAATCGCCTTCTGTTCGCCAATAAGCGGTTCAGTCGTTAGTCTACCTGTAAAGATACCGTCTTGTTCTTTCAATTCAGGTGCTATAACCGAATCTGCTCCGAGGAATTCAGCGATCGGTTGAACAATAAAGTTAAGAGATCCCGTTAACAGAACAACTTGATCACCTTGTGCTTTATGTTCCTCTATTTGCGAAATAGCTTCAGGGAATATCTTCTGGCGGAGATAACTTGCGAACATATCTACTGCTAATGCTTTTAATGCTGTTGCATCCTTACCACGATAATTCCGGTAGAACACCCGATTAAACTGTGGTCTGCTAATCCGATCAAGAATTAAATAAAATACGACCTTCGGTAGAAAACCGATGAACCAGAAAAATCTGATAATGCGAGGCAACGATGAAGTCTGTAACCAGATGTACGCATGCACAATGGTCGTACTTACTAATGTGCCATCCACATCAAAGAACGCAATAGGTTTTTTCTGTAGCGATTCCAATTTCAATCCTAACTCAATGTCTCAGCGAGTTCTGCAACACGGTTTTCAAGTTCAGTCAAAAATTTCTGGTATATCTCTGTATTTTCCGTAATGTCCTCTGGGTTTTGTGAACCTTCAAAAAGAAGCGGTTCCCCAAAAACGATCTGAATCGGATGTTTTTTTGGTAAGTTTTGCCCTTTAGGAAGAACCTGAAATGTGCCTTTAATATATGTCGGTATAATGGGGACCTGCTGTCCATAAATCAGAAGGCTGAGAATACCTTGTTTGAATGGCTGCAATTTTCCATCAAGTGAACGTGTGCCTTCTGGAAAAATGAGCAATCCATTGTTCTGTTCCATTACCTCGTTAGCCATGCGTAAATCCTGTAGAAACTGACCGAAATTTCCGTCGCGTTCAATCGGTAGTGCATTCAAACAATTGTGTGCGAACCATCCCTGCAGCCGATTGCCGAACCAGTAATCTCGTGCGGCGAGTGTCCACAGTTGATGTGAATTCTGTCCAAGTGCTGTAATCACTGTAAGCGTATCTAAATGGCTTGTGTGATTCGGTGTAATAATGAAAGGTTTCCCTTGTGGTATGTTTTCAAGACCAAAACACTCAAAGGAGAAACGAGATTTATATATACTTCGGATACTGGCACGAAACGCTCGCGCATACCAATACGGTTTTTGGCGTAACTTCACAGATTTTGATGGTGTATCTGTTGTTTGTATAGTATCTGTTTTGTCAAAAGTCTGCGTTAATTCCACAACATCGTTGACTGTCTGCAAATTCGCAACCATAGCCTCAGGAATAGTATTACCGAGTCGTGATTCGAGGAGCATAAGTAGGTCAAGTCTCGTGAGTGAATCCAGTCCGAGATCTGTATCCAAACGACTTTCGCCGCCGATCTTATTCGCTGGCATCCGCGCTAATTTGGCAAGGGGTGCCAGAATCTCTTCAGGAATGTTGTCGGATTGATTGCTTTGTTCTTGATCGGTTTCATCTATAGCTGCAGCTTGCTCGTTTGCTAGATGTTGTTCTAACAGTGCCTTTACACGTTCCCTATCAATTGCCCCATTTTCTGTTTTTGGTAATGCGTCCTGAAATAAATGCGATTTGTGGAATTGCTGGTAACTTGGGAGTTGTTTTGCCGTTTGCTGTAGATGATTGTATATATCCGCTTTTGTTCCCTCTCTGTTATCAGTTGGTACAATCACTGCGTGGACACCTGTGTCCGATCCATCTTCGTAGGGTAGACCAACAACACATATTTCAGAGATAATTGAAGGTGCCTGATAAAGTGCCTCCAATTCCACAGGGTAAATGTTCTTACCAGATGCAGGAACGATAATGTCTTTACAATGTCCAGCAATATATAGATAGCCATCATCATCAATATACCCGAGATCCCCCGTGTAAAGCCATCCGTCACGTATAGCATTCTCGGTTGCACTTTGATTCTGATAATACGCTTTCATATTACTGGGACCTTTTGCTATGATCTCACCGATACCTTCGCTATTGGGATTGTCAATCTTAAATTCAACGCCTTCAACAGCAGGACCGACAGATCCACACTTGCTATTTAGATAGGGATTGACACTAAGAACAGGTGCGGTTTCGGTCATGCCATATCCTTGATAAATTGTCAAACCGAGTTTTTGGAAACCATCATAAATTGCATCGGTAAGGGAAGCACCACCACTAACAAGAACGCGAATGTGTCCTCCCATAACAGCTTGTGCCTTTTCGGCTAAGGTTTCTCCGGGTGTGTCCTCCCGCGATGCTTGACGTTCAATCGTGGTTTGAAGCATCTGATAAAGTCGCGGCACACTGATAAAAGCTGTGGTCTTATCCTCACGCATCGTTTTTAGAAGTGTCGTTGGTCGAAACGCATTGACATAAGTTGCGGTGGTCCCACTGTAAAGTGCCATCAGCAGACTACATGAAAAACTCAGGGCATGGTAAAGCGGCAGTGCTGACAAAATCCGTTCCTCATCTGTCGGTGGCAATGCCTTTGCAACTGCCTTAACGTTTGAGATAAAACCTCCATGTGTTAGCATCGCGCCTTTCGCATCTACTGTAGTCCCCATAGTAAATATAATGGAAGCGACTGTATCGGGTGTAACCTCTACGTCCGGAAAATTTGTTGGAATGTCTTCATCCGTATTCACTATTTCGTTGAAATGATTGATGTTCTGAATGAGTATATTTTGTTCAGTCAACTGTGCGCTTGAATTGGCTAAAACTGCATCGGATGCTAAGATTGCTTTAGCAGTAGTGAACTCAGTAATGGCTAATATTTCTCGTATAGGCGTTTGTGCATCAAGTGGGACAACTGCACAACCGATTTGTGATGCGGCAAGGTATGCGATGCACCATTCAGGTTGGTTTTCTGAGACCAATACAATTCTATCGTCTTTTCGTAGACCACTTTTCCACAATTGGTACGCGATTCGTCGCGAATGTGTGTAGGTTTCAGCATAAGTATAACGTTCCCATTCATTGTCGTTTACCATCTGAAGTGCAATTTTATCAGGAATACGTTTTGCTTGTATCTCTATTAAATCTACGATTGTTCGTGGTGAGATATTATCAATAGGGTTTGGGGCAGGCGCAGGTAATTCATCAGCTTCATCTTGTGAAGATGTTTTATCTTCCTTTGATGAGTCTGAAGTATCATCTTCCAGTTTAAGCACATGTCGCTTGATACCAGGAATGTGTATTTCTTGAAAATACTGCTTCCAAGATATTAGCGAAACATCGAAATTAAAGTTCTGTTGTTCTTCGGATGAGAGTGCATTGTAAAGTTCCTGCAACTTGTTAGTTTCAAATTCAAAGTTAGTGCGGGTATAAGGCGCGTAAATCTGAATGTAATGCAAAGCTGCCTTAATGCTGCTCTGTTTTATAAATAGTCTGCGACGTTTTCGTTTCGCTGATTTGAACGGTAGTAGTGTAAGTGCTTTAATTGCGGTATCAAGCAAACGCATCTTGCCATCTAACTTCTTTTTGAATTCCTCTAAACTCGGATATGTCCAAACTGGAACAGAGATCGGTTTTCCGTTTTCCATCATCGGATTTTCAACAAAATAACCGTAGGTTGCTTCAACAATACCACGGAAGTAAAGAGGATTATGTGTTCCTGTTGCAACGTGATACACCTCTATTCCACCGCGTTTTGCAATTGCCTCTGCGGCTGCTAACATTGCATTCACAACAAAATCCACTGGAATAATATCCAAAATAATGTCTGGGTCAGCAGGAAAATCTGGGAGTCGTCCTTTCGCAAAACCAACGATCAACGGTTCAGACATCCTATACTTTCCGAGCCATCCTGGATGCGGTTCAGCAATACTGCTTTCAATAATTGACGGACGAACAATCGCAGTAGGAAGGTCACCGCGCAGTTCCATAATTACTTGTTCAGCAAGGAACTTCATATAGGTGTAAGTATCGTTCCATCCGCGTACGCGTGCGTGTTCAAGTCCTGCTTCAACAAGCTGTTCTTCAAGCCAATCTGTTTTTGCTTGTTCAACAAGGGTCTCTATGTTTTTACGACTACCACGTTTGTCTGCTTTTATTTGTTTCTGTGCTATCTCTTGGAAATGTGCGATCTGTTCGGGAGTTTCAGCTTCATCTCGGATAGACTGGTTCAGCGTAAGCAGATAATCAATCTCTTCTGATAACGTTGAAGGTATTTTCGTTTCGCTTTTCTCGTTTTGTTGTTGTGCGTATTGTTCGTAAGGCGGATGAAGTTCTTCTGGTACAGTTCCCGGATTATCACCGCAGACATAAGCCGTTGAGACATGAAGAAAGATAGCATTGGAGCATCCCTTAGCGAACGTGACAACATGTTTCGCGGCGAGAGCGTTACCCTTCAGAGAAGCGTCAAAGGGAGGATCAAACTGAACGAGACCCGCTATATTAATGAATACGTCTACTTCACTTTGTAGACGTTGATAGTCTTCATCATTGAAGCCGAGTCGTTCATCCGTCAATTCTCCTTCAACAGGTGCGACTTTTTCCTTAACCCACACTTCAAACTGTTCACCGTGTATCTGTCGTAACGCATCAAAGACATCGGAGGTTAGCAGTTCTTTTTCAAAACGTTCTTGTGCAGAGGTGACTTTTCCATTTGATTCAACCCGACTTCTAATAAGGAGATATATTTTTTGGACATCCGGGAGAGTGGTTAAAATCTTAGCAACCATCGGTTGTCCGAGGAAGGCAGTACCGCCAGTAATAAGTAAAACCTTCCCGTGAAAAAAATCGGTTATTGACATAATTCCCTTTTGTTTATTGTATTATTGTTCTCACTGACAAGAACGCAAGCAACGAGCCTGCCGGATATATATTAGTCTTGGTTAATCACATATATTTTGTGATATATAGGATTCATTCAGGTAGATATACATTACCACATTTTAAGGTTTAAAGTCAAGTGTAATATAAGTATCATTCTTCCAAAAAACTTGCATACTTTGTCCAATTCTGCTATACTTGCTTAAACAATTAACTTATTAGGAGGCTATTATTAAATGGCACACACATTACCAGCACTCTCTTATGCACACAACGCTTTGGAACCTCATATTGATGCACAAACGATGGAAATCCATCACGGTAAACACCATCAAGGTTACGTAAACAACCTAAATGCAGCATTAGAAGGTCATGACGACCTCGCTAAATTAAGTGTTGAAGAACTTCTCAGTAACATTGATCAAGTACCGGAAGACATCCGTCAAGCTGTCATTAACAACGGTGGTGGTCATGCAAACCATTCACTTTTCTGGTCAATTATGGCTCCCGGTGGTGGAGACCCCAGTAGTGGTGAAGTCGGAGAAGCGATAAAATCTGCCTTCGGTTCTCTTGAAGCTGCGGATGAAGAATTTTCTACTGCTGCCGCCAAACGTTTCGGTTCTGGTTGGGCATGGCTTGTTATCGGTGATAACGGGTTGGAGATTTATTCCACAGCAAATCAGGATAGTCCAATTATGCAGGGACATACACCTATTCTCGGTATTGATGTCTGGGAACATGCATACTATCTGAATTATCAGAACCGTCGTCCGGATTACGTTGCCGCGTGGAAAAATGTCATCAACTGGAAAAAGGTCAACGAACTTTATCTGGCAAATGCCTAAAACTTATATTGACAATTAAAAGGTAGGACACTTGGAAGTGCGCCTACCTTTTTTGTTTGTAGAATATTGTAAATACTGAATTGATAACTAAAACTATTCCTATTCTTCCTCCATATCTCCTGACTTTAGTTTCTGGACATAATTCTCAGTTATCTGCCGCGATTCATGCTCTGGGTGTTTATGGGGTTCAGGAAAATCTGCAAGGAATTTTTCGTAAGCAACGACTGCTTGTTCTATATCTCCAATTTCTTCATAGACCTTCCCAATTCTATATTGTGCTTGGAGTCGGGAGTCGTAATCATGTGAAGGATCATCAGCAAAATTCTGATACACCTCAACCGCGCGTGCAAAATCCTCATTAGCCTGTGCCAGTTGACCGATATAGAATTTCGCAGTAGTAGTGTTTTCGTTATCCGGATAGTTCTCTATTGCATACTCAAGACGTGAAATTGCTTCGTCATATTCCTTAGTTTTCTCGTATGCCCAACCGATATAGAAACGTGCGTCTTGCCCGGACGTTGTATCAGAATAATCATCAATTACTTTTTGGTATCCAGTAATAGCTTGGTTATATTTTGCTTCTGCTTCTTTAAACATCGCTTCTGCTTCATCGGTTTGACCTTTTATTTTTAAATAATTTGCATCAGTTTCTTTAACTTGTCCTTCGGCAAAGTAGACTTGTGCCAAATTAAAACTTGCAGGAGGGGCGTACACAGGGTCTCCAGAATCTGTCACATTTAAAAATTCAATTTGGGCATTCTCATAGTCTTGTTGCTGAAAGTAGATGTTTCCAAGCGCATATAAAATCCTATATCTAATCGGATGCTCGCGGAGTTCCATTTTGAGGTTTATAAGTTCGCTAAGGGCAATACTTACATCACCTCTTCCGAAGTAGCACATCGCTGCATTCAGTTGTGCTTCTTCTTGTAGAACACTCCCCGGATATGTACTGATTAATTGATTGAATAAAGCAAGTGCCCTGTCATAGTAGGCTGTAGGGGATTCAAGAGTTCCTGATTTTCGAAATTCCTCTGCTATTTCATAAGTTGCATAGGCAACAGCATACATTGAATCATCAGCATACTCACTATCTGGATAATCACGTATTAAGCGGCGGAAAAGCGCGAATCCTTCCTCATCGGATCGTGGAAGTCGTGATGCCAACTGGTAAATGGCATCGTCTGCCCAATGACTGTCAGGATAATTGTCAAAAACTGCCCGGTAAGCTGCACGCACTTTGCGTAAGCGATTTTTGTCAGGTTCATCAAACGATATTGGTGGGTTATCCATCTGTCGAACATTTGTCCAAGCTTTATCGGCATTTTCGTAATAATGTGCATAATCATTAAATGGACTTGTAATTCTGCCGATCCAAAATCCAACTGCGATAGCAACGACAACGCAGATTTCCACTATTATGAACTTTTTCATATAATATCTCCTTACGCGATGAGTACAGTCTATCTATCAGAATTCTAACAGTGCTGTGAAAACATGTCAAGAAAGTTTAATTGAATGTAGAGTTATTCAAGATTCTTCAGAGTTTACCATGTTATAGAATAAGCAATTTATATGCCAACTCAAAACTATCAGTATAACGAATTGACGAGGTTTAAAATCGACCTGTTGCACAGAATTGTGCATCTTCAAATCTGATTGCACAATATGGTGCATGCTTGTCTTACACACTGCCATCTTAATTGTCCTTGATTCATCACTATGTATCTGATAAAATGACGACTAATTCTGTCTTATCAGAGGTATGTATGCAAGACATTGTTGTAGATGCGTCGAAGTTGCATAACTTTGCACGTTTATTGTGTGAAAAGGCAGGTCTTCCAACTGAAGATGCTGAACAGATGGCAAAACTTCAGGTGCAAACTGACTTGCGCGGTGTCCATTCCCACGGCACTCGGGCACTCCCCGGTTATCTGAATTTAGTACTTGATGGTAAGTTAAATCCAAGACCAAATCTCAGTATTGTTTCTGAGGGTCCAAGTTTTGCGGTGATAGATGGAGACAATGGGATGGGACACTTAGCAAGCACGTTGGCAATGGAAACCGCGATATCAAAGGCGAAAACAACAGGTATCGCTGCAGCAGGAGTGCACAATGCAGGACATTTTGGTGCAGCTGCTTGCTATTCAATTATGGCTACGTCGAATCGGATGATCGGATTTTCAACAACAAATACTGGTAATCCATCTATCGTTCCACCTGGTGGAGCAGAAGCAGTCGTTGCAAACAACGCTATGAGTTATGCATTGCCAACAGGTGAAAGACATCCCATCGTGTTGGATATGGCGTGTGGTGTATCTTCATGGGGAAAAATCGCAACGTTAAGAATGTATGACGAACCGATCCCTGACGGGTGGTTAGTTGATGATAAAGGACAACCGAGTAACAATCCAAATCAAGGACGTTTAATGGCACCGGCTGGAGGAGCAAGAGGTTACGGTTTGGCACTCATTATGGGGATTTTGGCGGGTCCCCTGACAGGTGGTATGATGGCATGCAATAAAACAATAACAACATCCGAACACTTCTTTATTGCAATTAATATTGAGAATTTTACTGATTATGATACATATATTTCTGATGTGAAACAGGGAATCCACAAGATACACAGTGCGAAAACTGCCGAAGGGTTTTCACAAGTCTATCTACCCGGAGAAATTGAGTGGAACAACTACGACAAATGGATAGAGAACGGTATTCCACTCCATACAAATCATTTACAAAGCCTCGCAAACATTGCCGATAAATTAGACATTAAAACATTTTGGGAGTGATAATCTATGGAAGAAACGAATGAACGTGTTGATGGTGGCACACTACCCGATTGGGAGGTAGATGAACTACCTGCTCCACCACAATATCAATTTAGTAAAGCATTCCGAAGCATATTAGGTCCTGGGATTATTGCGTTAGGTGCATCAATCGGTAGTGGTGAGTGGTTATTAGGACCGGCTATTACTGCTCAATATGGAGGCACTTTACTCTGGATTGCTACAATCGCAATTATTCTCCAATCAGTCTTAAACACTGAGTCGATTCGTTACACACTATACACCGGTGAACCGATGTTAAGTGGTTACATGCGGTGTAAGCCAGGACCAAGGTTCTGGGCAATTTTCTATTCCAGTGTAGACTTTTTCAGTATTTGGCCCGGATGGGCAATGGCAGCAGCAACTGCACTTGCTGCTGCGTGGATAGGAAGAATGCCTATAGATGCCGATCAAAATACAGTACGCGTTTTCGCATATATAATCTTTTTTGCGTGCTTAGCAATTATAATGTTCGGTGGAAAAATATACAATGCCCTTGAAAAAGTATTGCTATTCATGGTCGTATGGATTATAGGATATTTGGTCATCGTAGATTTAGTTCTTGTCTCACCAAGTGTGTGGTGGACTGTTATTAAAGGATTCTTTAGTTTTGGAGCATTACCACCGGATGTCCAGAGTGGGAATTTTGATTGGTTGTTACTTGGTGCGTTTGCTGCTTATGCGGGAAGTGGAGGTTTAGGGAACATAACTATTTCGAACTATGTCCGAGATAAAGGATGGGGTATGAGTAGTTTAGTTGGTGCGATCCCGTCTATCATCGGTGGGCAAAAGATAACACTCTCTCACTTAGGAAAAGTGTTCAGAATCACTCCTGAGAATCTCACAAGGTTCAAGGAATGGTGGAAATATGTTAGATTTGAACAGTACTATATCTGGGTCGTTGGGTGTTTCATCGGTTTAGCATTACCCGCAATGTTGACACTTGAATATGTGCCTTTAGGACAAGAGATGGATCAGTGGGCAGCAGCAGGATTTCAGGCTGATGGATTAGCACAAAGGGGTGGAAGAGTAATGTGGTACCTAACCCTTTTATGTGGATTTTGGGTGCTATTCTCAACACAACTTGGTGGCGTAGACGGTGTTCCGAGACGTTTTACCGACATCATTTGGACAGGTTTTAGAAGTGCAAGAAAATTGGATCAGCATAATGCAAAATGGATCTACTATCCGATTGTACTCGTTTATGTGCTATGGGGTGTCGTAGCAATGTATTTTGCGAAACCTTTATTGATGATTATTGTATCAGCAACAATTGGTGGCTATCAACTGGTGATGTGTTCAATACATACACTATACGTCAACAGAAGATTCTTACCAAAGGAGATTCAACCACCGATATATAAACAGATAGGTCTTATACTGTGCGCTTTGTTCTATTCAATCTTTGGGACAATAACGGTTTATAAACAGGTAATTGTGAAGTATATTCTACCCATATTTTGAAAATATACTGTGTTCATGCTAAGTTCGTAGATCGGAGTGAGCCGTGCAACACCCAGCATGCTGTCTGAACCATGATTTACAGGATTACAAGATTTACAGGATTGGGAGTTTGTGAGTATATATTCCCTTGTAAAGGATGAAGGACTACCTTTTGCAAGGAACATTGGAATACAAATCTCTGATCCTGAAAATCCCGGGGAATGCCTAAATGGCATTCATACCGTTGATTTGAAAATCCTGGTTGAGACAACAAGCAATTCAGACAGACAAGAATCGCTAAATTGACGCTTATGGAGCGATTAGGAGTGTTATGTAATGGACAGGTATATATACCGCTTTATTTTACTATTGATGTGGATCACAACGTTTCTATACGGTTGTAATCCATCTCACGATCCACTTGAAGAGATGGCACTTATACCCGCGGGCGAGTTTCAGATGGGGACTCAAGATGCAGTTGCAGAAGAACGAGAATTTACAGATAATATTAAACATACCGGTGCTTGGTTTGATGAACAACCCGCGCACACCGTCCATGTTGATGCATTTTACATGGATATATATCCAGTCACAAATAAACAATATAGGGAATTTCTCCTTGTGAATCCAGTATGGCAAAAAGAAAACATAGATCCAAAATACCATGATGGGAATTATTTGCAAGACTGGAAAGGGAATAACTATCCGAGGTGGAAAGGCAATCATCCAGTTACTTCCATATCTTGGTATGCAGCGATGGCTTATGCAACTTGGTCGGGTAAGAGGCTACCCACCGAAGCAGAGTGGGAACGTGCAGCACGTGGTGGTTTAAAAAATAAGAGTTTCCCTTGGGGAGATACTATTGACAGTAGCAAAGCTAACTACGACAAGAATATTGGTAAAACAACACCTGTTGGAAAATACGCACCTAATCAATACGGATTATACGATATGGTAGGCAATGTAATGGAAATGGTTCTGGATGAATATGATGCTTTCTATTATTCCATTTCACCGAGTGTAAATCCAGTTTCAGGAGCAGATACTATTCAAGAAATAGTAGAAACCTACAAGAATATAAAGACACACCGCGGGGTACGGAGTGGTTCTTGGGCGAATTTCGCACCTTACGTACGCGTCGCAGATCGCAACTATAGCAACCCTAAAAGCACAGCTACACTCGGAGGATTTCGTTGTGTGAAGGATGTGCCAGATATAGCAAGAAATAATCAGGACATAATCAAGTTTGTTTCTGCAAATCCTCCCAACGGGAGTACTATTAAACCGAATGATATAATAACCCTAACCTATAACGGTACACCTGAAAACATTACCATAACCTCAAACACAACACCTCTCTCAAACAGTATAACTACCATTCCGAACAAGAAAACAGTTACCATCTTAGGTATCTTTACACCAGGTGAACTTAATCTTCAATTAAATTGGAAACATGGTTCGGATAACTTAACATACAAAGTAGAAACACCTGTTCCTGATAACATGATGTTGATTCCTGCTGGAGAGTTTGAGATGGGGCACCTTAATGCAAAAGACAGGTTAGATAATAATGTCAATATTGATGCATTTTACATTGACAAGTATGAAGTTACCGTTGGCGAATATAAGCAGTTTGTTAATGAAACTGGACACCGTTCACCAGATTGGGAGAAAATTTCCCAATTCGCTCCTACCGATAAGCATCCTATGATTTTTGTAAATTGGTTTGATGCAATGTTATACGCACGTTGGGTAGGCAAGCGGCTACCTACGGAAGCAGAATGGGAAAAGGCAGCGCGTGGCGGTTTGGTGGAAAAAAAATATCCATGGGGTGATACAGAACCAGACGGCGCGCAAGTTAATTTTGCTGGAACTACGGATGGCTATGAACACACTGCACCAATCGGTAGTTTCCTACCCAATGGTTACGGTCTGTACGATATGGTGGGGAATGTACGTGAATGGTGTCTTGATAGCATCCACCTTGATACCAACTCAAATGGAGTATATAAAAACGAAGATTTTAATAAGAAAATAATAGATATAACAACAAATTTCTCAAAAATCAGATCAGCCCGCGGGGTACGTGGTGGATCCTGGTCCTCTGAATCTTATCAACTAAGCGGAAGCTATGGTGCCGATATTCCTGCGACAAACAATGCGTATTTGGGTTTCCGTTGTGTCCGACCAGTCGAACCGTGATTAATCCTGATATGTTGCGATTATTGCTTCTGTTAGGTTTTCTATTGTAGCATCCTTCGCAACAACATCAACGCGTACCTTGTGTTTCACCGCTGTTGCTTCTGTAGAAGGACCGATCACAGCAACCTTAACATTTGCCAACAAATCAGTAGCATTATGTTCTGGAAACATCTCAAGAAAGTTAGTTACAGTCGAGGAACTGGTAAAAGTAACGAAATCGATACTACCATCTAATAGATCCTCAGCAATATCTTCGCTGCATTCGCTCTCAACTTTGACTGTATCGTAGATTGACACATCATCAACATGTGCACCTCTTTCTCGTAGAATCTGTGGAAGGTCTGGAGAACCAATTTTTGCTCGTGGAAGTAAGATCTTCTTTTCATCCACATCATCTATTTCTTCAGCAACAACGCTACCGCGAGATTGTGAAGGAATAAAATCTGGATGAATACCGACCTTATTTAGTGCCTCAACTGTTTTCGGTCCAACTGCACAGATATTGCAACCACTGAATGCCCGCGTATCCATTCCTTTCTCTTGAATATGCTGATAGTATATCTTAACAGCATTTACACTTGTGAAGATAACCCAATCATACTTTTCAGGAGAAGGGATATTGGCACTATCAATTTCAAGAGGACATACTTCTATGGTTGGAAATTGGATGACTTCAGCACCATTATTCTCTAATATGTCAACAAATCCGCTTGCCTGTGCACGGGCACGTGTTACAAGTATTCGTTTGCCAAAGAGAGGCTTAGTGTCAAACCACCGTAATTGCTGACGAAGTGTATTCACTTCTCCGACAACTATAATCGCTGGGCTTTTCAGTTGGACCGCTTCTACTTTTTCTACAATATCCGCAAGAGTTCCTTGCACAACAAATTGTTGGAAAGTCGTTCCGACGCGCACCAAACTCACAGGGGTTTGTGGGTTTCTGCCGTGCGTGATTAGACGTTCCACAATCTGAGAGAGATGTGCAACACCCATATAGACCACAAGAGTATCTACTGCTGTTGCGAGGGATCCCCAATTGATGTTTGAATCTGGGTGTAGTGCTGCAGAATGACCTGTGACGAATGCCACCGACGATGCATAATCTCGATGTGTAACTGGTATTCCAGCATAAGCAGAAGCAGCAATGGCTGAAGTGACTCCAGGAACTATTTCAAACGGAATACCCGCATCTGCAAGTGCCATCGCCTCTTCACCACCACGTCCGAAGATATACGGGTCACCACCTTTTAGACGAACAACAGTTTTTCCATCTTTCGCGTGCTGAACAAGCAAATGGTTGATTTCAGTTTGACGGGTTGCACGAATTCTGGGGTCAGGTGCTTCGATCTTCTCGGTGTGTGCGGGACAATGTTCCAGTAACGTGTCATTTAGCAACAGATCGTAAATAACTACGTCTGCTTGCTGTAGACACTCCACCCCCTTTAGTGTAATTAACTTCTTATCACCAGGACCTGCACCTACAATGTAAACGATTCCAGTATGTGTTGTACTCATAGATTCCTATACAATAACTTACTGTGTTTTCAAGAGTTCATTTGCGCCACTGTTACTGAGTTTATCGGCGACATTTCTTCCTAAGTGATCGGGTTTATCAATGTTTCCTACAGCCTTTTCCACAATCCGCAACTTCCCTTCAGGATGACACACAGTTCCGATGAGTGAAAGTTTCCCATCTTTAATGTGTTTGGCATAAGCACCAATAGGTAGTTGACACCCGCCGCCAAGGCACTCTAATAATGTTCTTTCAGCAGTTATTTCCGCTGCTGTCGTTTCATCATTCAGTGGAGCAAGCAGCTTTTCAACGACACTGTCACTATCCCGTGCTTCAATTGCCAAAGCACCCTGACCTACAGCTGGCACCATTTGGTCTGTATCAAAGTATTGTGTGATACAGTCCTCTTTCTGTAAACGTATGATCCCTGCAGCAGCAAGGATTATACCATCAAGGTCTGTTTCATGCAGTTTCCGTAACCGCGTATCAACATTACCACGAACATCAACGACTTGTAAATCTGGACGAATGTGGAGGAGTTGTGCTTTTCGTCTTGGACTTGTTGTGCCTATTATTGCGTCACTCCGTAAATCTTCTAAGGATGATCCAGTAGATGTAATCAACACATCACGCGGATCCTCTCTCGGTGGGATAGCAGCGATGCAAAGTCCTTCTGGTAATTCGGTCGGTAGGTCTTTTAGGCTATGGACAGCGAGATCTATCTCTCCATTATAAAGTGCAACCTCTATCTCTTTGGTAAAAACACCCTTACCGAGTCCCACCAATGAACGGTCCAGGATAGCATCTCCAGTGGTCTTGATGATCTTTAGGTTAACTTCAACGTCAGGGGAATGGTGTGCTAATTGTTGCTTAACAAATTGTGCTTGCCAGAGGGCGAGTTGGCTGCCACGCGTGCCGATTGTTATTGAGCGGTTCATTCCCGTTCCTTTTCATCAATTTCATTCAAAGCGAACAGTTCTTGAATTGCATGAATATACTGCACGTGGTCTGTATTTCCATCGTTGACTGAGTGACGTAAATTGGTAACGGGATGGTGGAGGAGTTTTTTTACAATAGCTTGTGTCATAGATGCAACCGCTTCTTCCTGTGTATTTGTCAACCCGGTCTTATCAATACACGCCTGCAGCTCCGTTTCGGCGACTTCCTTAAACTGTTGATGAAGTGCTTTTATCGTTGGATTGACTTCAAGGATTTGTATCTGATCGTGAAACCGTCTCGCTTCCTCAGTCACGATTTGTTCTGCGCGAGTCGCCTCTTGTTGTCGTTCTTTGAGATTAGAGGCTACAACTGCTTCTAAATCATCAATATTATATAGAAAGGCATGGTTAATTTTGCTGACATCAGGTTCTATATCACGTGGCACAGCAATGTCAATGAGAAACATATACCTGTGCTTCCGTTTTCTCATGATTTCAGCGAGAGGTTGCCGTTCAATGAGATAGTGTGGTGCATCGGTGGAACTGATGACAATATCTGCATCAATAAGAAAATTTAGATCATCTTCGTAAGCGACAGGAATACCTTTAAACTTTTCTGCAATTTTGACTGCTCGTTCATAAGTGCGATTAGCAACGATCACCTTTGAAACACCATTTGCCACGAGATGTTTTGCTGTCAGTTCACTCATTTCACCTGCACCAATTATTGCAACGGTTTTGTCTTCTAATGCATTGAAGATTTTTTTGGCAAGTTCAACTGCCGCATAACTGATTGAGACAGCACCAGTAGCAATGGTGGTTTCCGATCGGATACGTTTGCCAACACTGAATGCTTTTGGAAAAAGACGATTAAGTATTGTACCAGCCCCACCAGCAGAACGTGATATGTCAAACGCTTCTTTAACTTGACTTAATATCTGAGACTCACCTACAACCATTGAATCAAGGCTTGATGTTACTCTGAAAAGATGTTGAATAGTACCAAGGTTGTGATGGCGATAACTCCATTTTTTGAGCGTTTCAACACCAATATGGTGAAAATGTGCTAAAAAGTCAATTAGTGTTTTTATTGGTGATTCTACTGTTTGGTGTGGATTTGCTACCGCATATACCTCAACGCGATTACATGTAGAGATAATGACTGCTTCGTGGACATTATGTGACTCACGAAGGTGATGGAGGGATTCTATGAGTTGTTCATCAGAAAAAGCTAATTTTTCTCTGAACTCAACGGGGGCAACATGATGACTTGTTCCGATAGATACAATCTGGTTCATGGTAAATACTCTACGGAATCATAATACTTTGAACAACCGTAAGTTTAAAAATTATATCACAGTTCAGTGTGAATGTCAAATATAGCAGTTATCATAGTCAAGTTTATACTGCCTATCGGAATGTATGCGCGCTATCTAAAAACAGGTTTACACCAATATATGTAAAGAGTACTGCAATAAAACCTACAATCTCAGAATATGCTGCTTTTCTGCCACGCCAACCCCACAGTTGACGGATACCAATCTGCACAACATAGATAACCCACGTCACCACAGTTAAGAATACTTTTGCGTCCAACCATCTCCATGCTATTTCTTGGATGTACTGTGTCCACAATGCCCCTACAATCACACCAATTGTCAGTAAAATAACACCGAGGATTGTACATCTATATCCCAATTCATCTGAAGCACCAAGTGCCGGTAAAAGATTATGAAAGAGGGTGTGTGCTTTCTGTCGA
The DNA here is from genome assembly GCA_022824265.1 of Candidatus Poribacteria bacterium. Lineage (GTDB taxonomy): Bacteria > Poribacteria > WGA-4E > WGA-4E > WGA-3G > MSPOR6. The sequence continues at coordinate 185,284 of JAJEAG010000055.1, forward strand.
ATCTTCTTTTCAGCCATCAGATAAAGCACGCCAAATCCAAACGCGGTAATAAACGCAGCATAAGCAAGAAGAATGAGTGTGACATGAGGCACTAACCAATAAGTCTTCAAATTTTCAGGTAATGTTGCTTCATTCCCAGAAAAACTATACGAAATCAGAATAGCAACGAAAGCTACTGGTATAACGAAACTACCTATAGCACGTAATTGCGTCAAACGCACAACAATTATGTAGATTAATGTATTTGCCCACGCAAAAAAAGCAGTTGAGTCTGTCCAGTGCGTCATCGGGAAGTGTCCCTGTCGCGACCACCAAAGTATAATAAATAGTGATAGCAGGGCAAAACCAACACATGTTCCCCAAAATGCAATTAGAGCAATACGTGGACGTAGTGTTTGTGTCTCACTTCGTTCACCTATCGTGAGATAGAGTGCCTGGAAAATACTGGCTGCTAAATAAACTAAGACTGTTACAAGAAATAGAAAATGCATTATTTTGCTGGAGTTATACTATAACAAAGCACGTTGTTCGTCTAATAGATTGGAAATAAAGTTATTTGCTTGTTCAAATTTGCCGTGTCGCACCCAATTAAAAAGGCATTCAGCAGTACAATTTTGGTCTGTGAGACTTAGGCAACATGTCTTAGGAGTGTCTGCGACGTGTCCAATGATCATTTCAAAAAATTCAGCACGTAACTTTGAAGTCGGGAATGCTTCAAGAACTTCTGACCGTCGTGTTCCGAGTAGATTGATATATGCTCCAAAACCGTTATTTTCAAACTGATGTTTTAGCCTCTCATATAGATCTCTTGTTTGAAATTCTTGATTCCCGTTTCTTGCTGACAAACTTATTATCAAGTTATTATCAATAATGAGATTTGGTGTGAAATACGATCCTGTACTTGGGTCGTCAAGCAATTCATAGACGAATGGATTACCGTTCTCTAAGTATTCATCTATATAAGTTTTCTCTGTAGAGATGACAAGAAAGGCGTTTTCAAGTTCTTGAGATTTCACCTCATCAGGATGTAGGCATTTAACCTCGGCACCACATTGATGAAGCAATCCTATACGCCGTTGGACTTCAGGTGTTTTATGGTCACACAGGACAACGCACTTTCGATTATCCAACAGTAGATAAATCGGATAGGGCAGTCCAAGATTTTTAACAGGTACCGGTTTCCCATTTTCATAGCCGAGGGTATACAAAGACGATGCGTCCAACATCTCTTCAAAATGTTCTCTGATACGACGACTTGTCGCTGGACTTTTACCACTCGTAGAAATACTCAACATTACTTCGCCATCCGTTACAACAGAAGCAGCTGCGAAGGTGCATTGTGGTATCACATCAACGACATTGACTAATGGAATATTGTTTTTTTCATGTGCTTCTGTAAAGACTGCCGAGTTGGTTGTAGTAGAATCGGTTGCGGCACAAACAAGAAAATACCCATTTGTATCTCCATGTTTTAGGTCTCTATTGTGCAAGCGAATTGAGCCATTATCTGCAAGAAACGTTAGCAATTCTGTTGCGCCAGGACTAACCACTGTCACATCCCCCCCACTTATGAGCATAGAGACAACTTTTCGCTCAGCAACATTTCCACCTCCGACAACAAGGCATTTTCGGTTCTGAAGGTTTATATATGCGGGGTAAAACATTTTAGTTATGAAAAGTTAGTAAATGAGAGTTTGGGTATTATTTATGAATCCCGGGAAACCACGTAATTCGCGAGGTTTTCAAGGGCAAGACGTGCATCTGATTGAGGTATTTTTGTCAACGCTGTTTTTGCTCTGTCTGCATAACCTTGTGCAGCCTTCAGACAATGCTGTTCAATATCATACTTTTGGAATAGGGATTCAACGAATGTAATTGCCTCGGTTTCATCACTGTCGGGATTAAGGACTTTTTCAAGCATCTTCTTTTCATTATCATTACTCTTTTTTCTGGCATATATAATGGGAAAAGTGAGTTTACCTTCTCGAAGATCACCGAATGCGTTTTTCCCTAACTTCTCAGGTGCTTCTACAAAATCAAGCAGGTCGTCTACTATTTGGAAGGCTGTCCCAACCTGTTGTCCATAGATAGTAAGGGCATCTATTATCTGTTGTTCCTTAGTTCCAAGGTGTGCTCCAAGCGTACAAGAGGCTGCAATTAATTTGCCAGTTTTGAAACTAATTATCTTGAGGTATTCCTCTTCTGAAATATCAAAATCACCACTTTTATATGCGTGGATAACTTCACCTTCACACATCGCTTGTGTGGTGTCTGCAAGTATTGCCATCGCAGGATCATCTGACCGACGTGACACCAGCATTGAGAGCACACGTGCATGAAGATAATCACCAACAAGTACCGCTACCTTATTACCCCATTTTGTCTGTAATGTATCACGACCACGTCTGATTGTTGCTTCATCAAGAACATCATCGTGGACAAGCGATGCAACATGGATTAACTCAACAACCGCTGCAAGTGTGTGTGCATCGGCACCGACATACCCGCATGCCCTCGCAGAAAGCAAAACAAGAATTGGACGCAACCGTTTGCCTCCACCTTCTACCACATGTTGAACTGCCATATCTACAAAACTATATTCGCTGGCTGTATTTTCTGTTAGTTTTCCCTCAACAGCATTTAGGTCTTCAGAAATTAATCTGACAATCTGATCAAAACTTGACATTCAATTCCTTTACTATAGCTTAGAGATTACCTCAGATGCGGCTTGAACGGTTGTGCTAATATCCTCTTGAGAGTGAACTAAAGAGACAAATCCTGCTTCAAATTGAGAAGGAGCAACATAAACACCGTTTTCTAATAAGCCCCAAAAATACTTTCGGTAACGTTCTGTATCAGCAGTGCGTGCACCATCGGCATCTGTGACAGTTTCAGGTGTGAAATAGAGCATCAGCATGGAACCGACGCGACTATGCCATGCGTCAATACCGTGTTTGTGCGTTGCTTCGCTAAGACCATCAGCAAGGATAGATGCGTTGGTTTCAAGTTGTTCATAAACCCCAGGTGCAGAAAGTTTGTTTAATGTCGTTATGCCAGCAGTTACAGCTAACGGATTACCTGATAATGTTCCGGCTTGATAAACATCACCTTCAGGGGCAACACATTGCATGATTTCCCGTTTTCCGCCATAAGCACCGACAGGTAACCCGCCACCGATTACTTTTCCAAGGCATGTCATATCTGGCGTAACATCGTAGTATGACTGCGCGCCTCCGTAAGCGACTCGGAAACCAGTTATTACCTCATCAAAGATTAATACAATCCCATGTTGTTCTGTTATTTCTCGGAGTTCATTTAGGTAACCATCACGAGGTGGGATAATGCCCATGTTCCCCATAATAGGTTCAAGAATTAGACATGCAATTTCATCTGGATTGGCATCAATAGTGGTTTTCACTGCTTCAGGATTGTTGAAAGGAACCGTGAGTGTATTGCGAGCAAAATCCTCTGGAACGCCGCCACTATCTGAAAGACCGAAGGTAGCAACACCAGAACCTGCTTTTGCCAACAGATAGTCTACATGTCCGTGATAACATCCATCTATCTTAATGATTTTGTCGCGTCCTGTATAGCCGCGAGCAAGACGTATCGCGCTCATCGTAGCTTCCGTGCCAGAATTAACAAGACGAACTTTCTCAATAGAAGGCACTGCATTGACGATGATTTCTGCAAGTTCCGTCTCTAATGTGGTCGGTGCCCCGAAACTCGTACCTTGGGAAGCTGCATCACTGACTGCTTTGACTATATCTGGATATGCATGCCCCAATATTAGTGGTCCCCACGAAGCGACATAATCTATGTATTCGTGTCCGTCTATGTCATAAACCTTTGAGCCACTACCACGTTCAATGAAACGCGGATGTCCACCGACTTTGCTAAAATTACGGACAGGACTGTTGACACCACCGGGGATAAATTGCTGTGATTTTTGCCACGCTGATAACGATTTACTACTCTCCAATTCATTCCTCCAAATTAGTTATAATATTTAATGATGATACCGTGAATTTGTTATGTTAACTTTCAATAATTTCAGAGCTTTCAGAGTTAATCGAAAATAGCACAGTTTTGTAATGTGCTACAATGCCATATTACAACTGGATTAGAGCATTTCTTATGACTTTAATAGTCACAATTGACTCTGGAAACAACCTAATTTTGGTTTATGCCGTATTTATCTTTATAATAAATAATTTTCAATATGTTTCCTTTCATGATCTAACCCGTAAAATATTCAAGACTACCTTTTGTTTGTAACACTATTCACGTTAATCAGCGCGGTCGTTTTCATTGTTCATGGAACATTTCAAGGATGAGGACCGATAAAGTTTCCTTATCTGATACTTTAGACGTATAAAAGAATAAAGACGCTTCACTGATAACATAGATCCAATCCTGCGTAGCAGACCACGTATCCCATTAGTGCGAACATATATCAAAAGCACAATTAACCATGAATAAAAGCTTAAACGCAATGAGGTAATTACTTGTTTAGATTTAACAAGAGTAAAGCAAGCTTTTAGTCCAAGAGGACGAGGGCTATTTGGAAATCGCAGCCATCCCCGCTGATCTCTAAGCATTGAGTTAAGAGAAGAATACCTGTCCCATCGAACATAATGTCGTATCAGAGGAGGCTTATGTAAATTGAGTTTTTTCAAAAAATCATGAGTTTTAAGAATGGACGTTTCATACTAATGTTAGCAGGATCTGTATAAAATTCTTTGTTAGCAATTTGAATCCACTCGTCAATTGCCTCCAATGTTGGATTCCATATAATAATAACGGAATCAAATGGACACCATTTCTTAAGAAGGACGGAATGCTTTATTTCATTCAGTGCAAGTTGCAAACGTATAAAGAAATCTTTAGAAGTAGAAATTGGATCCACCAGGTCCGCGGGAAAAGTTGCAGACCATAAAGGCAAACCTACTATTAGTTGACCACGTCCATAATCGTTAACCAATGATTTATACGAACCCTCCTGACGACCTTTATTTGCCTTTTTCTTTATAGATTCAATCACGTTATCTACCGTCTGATTCTGCAAAAAGACATCTGGAATACCAAGATTAATAGAATTTTTAAATTGCTCAGCATAAAATTTTTCTTTTCCTTACAAGCCATTAGAATTTCGAATGAACCTATTCACCATTTTAGCTTGCCCAGGCAAGAACACTTCTGTCACCTCAAACCAAGTGCGAAGATGGATACCGTATCAATGAGTGTATAGAAACAATTCATAAAGGCATCACCAGGATCGTCTAATTTTCGCCCTAAATCAGAGAGACGTAGTTCAGTGGATCCAGCCATATTAAACAATTTACTGTTTTCCAACGTTCAATGGGACTCGCTTGTTTAATCCAATGTCGTTCTCGCAAGTAATTAGATCGATCATGAGACTGGACATCCTGAAAATTGGGATCTTTATCTTCTCCGATTACGCAAAGAATAGGATCAATATTATCATCTGAATTTGTTGAGGATGGGTCTAGTGCTTTGTCCATCCTAACCTTTTGGGTATAAATGTTTTAATCTGATGCGCGCATCTTCCGTGGTCCATTGCCAATCTACTTGCTTTTGCTCTGCATTTCGTCGTTTTTGCCACGCCTGCGTCTCTCTTTGTAATGTTTCTATATCGGGAATACGACAACACAAACACTGTCGTGTTAGCACACTCAGTTCTATCTCCGCAATATTCAACCAACTGCCATGTTTAGGCGTATACACGATTTCCAAACGAGCACACAATCTTTTTGCTTCTGCCCCAGGAAATGCTTTATACAAGGATGAAAGGGTGTGTGTATTTAGGTTATCACATACTAAAATCACACGCTTTGCCTTCGGATACACATCTTCCAATAGCACCTTTACCTCCTCTGCCCAATCCACCGCAGTCCGACGCTCCCGAACAGACACACACCGAAATCCTGAAAGGGTCTCTGTGAAAAGAAAAACTGAGGCTGTGCCGTTGCGTTTATACTCATTATCTATACGCTTGACTTGTCCTGGTTTTGCGGGGTGCGGGTGCGGATCACGGACATCCTTCCGAAGCGTTACAGATTGTTCATCCATGTTCACAACAGGAACATCCGTATCTAAAGGTTTCTGATAAAGATCAGGCACTTGCTCCATCGCATTCACAAATGCAGCATCTTCGGAAGGGGGATCACCCATTGTTCACGAAGATGTGGTTTCAAGACATTTTTTTTAGTGTCTGACGCACTGTTTCAGGAGAAATACTCTCTACAATCTCAAGTCTGACCAGTTCTGACGCAAGTAAACGCAGCGTCCATCTGCCAGCACCTTCTGGTGGATCGCCACAACTCAAAGCTATCAACCGGGCTTCAGCTTCACCATCAAGTTTACGAGGCGTGGGCGGAACCTCGCGTTGTGCGCGACCCAAGGCACGAACAAAACCTTCTGTAGCAAAACGCTTACGAACATTAGCAACCGTGCGTGTATGACAGTTATAGGCATCAGCGATCTTTTCATCGGTTTCGCCAGGACCATTGACATCCGCTTTTAGTAAGATATTGGCGTGCTTTATTTTATATGCCTCTAATTTACCTTTATTAATACAGGCTTCCAACTCCTGACGCTGAGTATCAGTCAGTTTTACAACATGTTTGTTCATATGAGTGTCCTCTAAGATAGTTTACTATAATCTAAAAGACACACATTTTTTTCTCAAGTCTCCTAAAAATCAAAAAATCAAAAAATCAAAAAAATATACATGCAAATTTAGACTGGACTATCCACTAGTGAAAACCTTTGAAAACAACTTCATGAAATCTTAGCAGCCGAAGAAGCATGAGAAAGTGTCTAAAGATGTGCCCTCAGTAACTTCAACACTTTCAGTATAATTAAGGTTTTTGCTAACTAAGATAACCCTTCTAATGTACCTGTACTATCTCCTAATTTCCTTAAATTAACGTCCATTCGTTGTAACATAGAAAGCCACAAGTTATTGAGCGGTGTTTCCTTCGGATACGCTATATGTTGTCCACTATTTAGTGTGCCACAACCACCACCTGACAATAGGATGGGTAGGTCGTGATGGCTATGTCTGTTACCATCTGAGTTCCCACTACCGTAACAAATCATAGAATGGTCAAGTAGTGTGCCCTCTCCTTCAGGAATACTATCAAGTTTCTCCAACAGATAAGCAAGTTGTTGCATGTGAAAAATGTTTATCCTACGGATTTTCTCAATTTTTGCTTCATCTCCGCCATGATGTGAAAGGTTATGATGTCCATCGGTGATGTCTATTGTCGGATAAGTTTTATTACTACCTTCATTTGCCAATGAAAAGGTCACAATACGGGTTACATCGGTTTGGAATGCGAGAACGATCAGGTCTAACATAAGACGGACATGTTCTTGAAAATGTGCGGGGATCTTTTCTGGCGCAGAATATTCAATGTTTTCAATTGGTGGAAACTTTTCAGCAGAAGCGATTCTCATTTCAATATCTCGAATTGCAGAGAAATATTCATCGAGTTTTCGTGCGTCATTTTCGCTAACTTTATGGATTAGGTCTTTTGAATCTTGTTTCACAAAATCAAGAATACTTTTTCGTTCTTCATCACGTTGTGATATTTCCGCATTAGGTTCAGTAGAGAACAAACGGTCAAAGGCAAACTTCGGATTTACTTCTTTTGGCAGGGGTTGGGTTGCAGACTTCCACGCCATTGTTGCAGAATATACGCAGCTGTAGCCGGAATCACAATTTCCTGCTCTATAGCCGGGTTCAATTCCGAGTTCCAACGAAGGTATCCGTGTTTTTTCACCGATCTGTGAAGCTGCTGCTTGGTCAACAGAGATTCCAGCGTGTATGTCTGTTCCACTTGTTTTTCGAGGTTGTGCACCTGTGAGGTATGCAGCCATTGCTCTGGCATGATCTCCACCACCATCACCATTTGCGCGCGCTTTATCAGCAGTCAATCCGCTAAGAACCAACGTTTTATCTTTTACGTTTTGCAGCGGTCTCAGGATTTCTGTGAGTTCAAAGTTTGCCCCAACTTGTTCAGGTGTCCATTTTTCCATTATTTTGCCGTTAGGACTATAAAGGAATGCCATCCGATTTGGTGGAGTTTGTGATGTTACTCCTTTTGTGGCTGCGGTTGCCACACTTGTGAGTGGTCCCATCGATTCTAACCACGGTAGGGCGATGCTTACTCCTAATCCTCGTATAAATGTCCTGCGTGAAAGTTTTGGTATTTTCATGTATGCTCCTTATCTCATTAAAAAAGCGGTGCACCTTGTGCTTCTACAAATACTGAATATAGAGACTGACTTGCAGTCATAAAGAGTCTATTTCTTTTAACGCCGCCAAAGCATATATTAGAACAAATTTCAGGGAGATGAATTTTGCCAATCATTGTTCCGTCTGGTGCGAAGATATGAACTCCATCGTAGCCTTCTCCGACCCATCCTGCACCAGCCCACACATTACCGTCAACATCACACCGAAGACCGTCAGCATTTCCGGGTGCTGTCTCATAGAAGACCTCTTTATTACCCAAACGTTTACCTTCAATAACATCAAAGACAACAATGTTTTTGGGTGTGCCTGTATCAGCAATGTAGAGTTTTTCGTAGTCTGGTGAAAAGCATAAACCATTCGGTCTTTCAAGATCACTTGTAACGACTGTTGCCTTTCCAGTGTCTGGATTGAGGCGGTAGACAGAGGTAGGCAATTCGAATTCTGCTTTATGTCCTTCGTAATTGAATAGGATTCCGTATCCAGGATCAGTAAACCAGATATGTCCATCAGGATGAACGACTACATCGTTGGGTGCGTTGAACCGTTTTCCTTCAAAATTGTCAATGAGCACTGTAATAGTGCCGTCATATTCGGTTCGTGTGACGCGCCGCGTGCCGTGTTCACAACTGATGAGTCTACCTTGTCGATCTCGTGTATGTCCGTTTGTATAGTTAGAAGGTTTGCGGTAGACACTTACTTTTCCGGTAGCTTCCTGCCATTTCATGATGCGGTTGTTTGGTATATCACTCCAGAGGAGATAACCTCCATCACCAAACCACACGGGTCCCTCCGACCAACGCGCGCCTGTCCACAATCGTTCCAAGGCAGCGTTACCAATTTTGTATTTGGAAAAACGCGGGTCAAGAACTTCAATCGCGGGATCAGGATATCGTTGAATGGTTTTTCCATCTATATCCGCCCAACTTGATAATGCCCCTACAGACTCTAATAATGGTAAGGCTGCACCTATACCAATGTTGCGAATAAATGACCTACGTGAAAATTGTTTTGAAGTGCTCATAAGTATCACCGTTGATGTGTAGTTTATCACACATAAGCGGTTTTGTCAAGTGAATTTACATGCGATTTAGAGAAATGTAACGCGACCCATAGGTTTTCATGATCCGATTATGAATAAAGCTGTACTTTTCTGGGTTTATGGAACGAAGTCTATCTGGATAGACAAGATAGTATGCGAGGCTTTCTGCCATATCCTCATTTGGATTTTTTTGATGTGCGTAGTCGGATACAAATGTACTTTTGTCTTTAGTTGTTGACCAACCTTCTTCATTCTTCGGATCTTTATCCTCATACCAACCGCCAAGTTCTTGCCAGTCGTTCTTTAGTTGTGTAGGGAAAAGGTGAGACCATAAAAAATGTGCTTTTTCATGAGCAATTACACGTCGAGTATCACTCGTATAATCACGATTAAACATTGACTGTACTAATTCAATATATTGATTAGTTGTCCATGCGACTCCCGCTGCTCTAACTGTATCATCAATCCTACAAATTATATATTTTAATTGCGGGACTTTATGTAATGCCCGTGGGAAGTCTTCAAATATTGAAACCAGCAGCATCAAGTCTTTATTTTCAAATTCTGCATAGTGTCTTGTGGTTTCTTTTGTTGTATGTTGGGTTAGGATTTCATAGGATGGTATATCTACTATTATACCATATCTTTCTTTTAATACTGTTATGAGTGCCGGTCTATTGGTGCCATTTTCAGTAATGTATACAACGGCAGCATTAAACAAACGTCTTTCAGGTGCTACCATATCAGCTGCACCTTTTTTTGGGAAAACATCACTACTGATGGTAACGAACTTCATATTATCTTTAGATGCTATCTGTATATCATTTTGCATTTCATTGTTACTTATTTTCCATTTTGAAGGCGTTAATTTCTCACCAGGATTTGGAGATATGGATTCCAAGATTTCTTCGAGTGTCTGTGCTTGCTTTGTAGACCACGAAGAATCTAAATGGATAGAATGTTTATATGCAAGTTGTTCAATAGGATTATCTTTTCGGATTTCAAGTGGAACAGTATAGCAACTTACCTGACTTATTATGAGAATTAGAAGAAGAGTATATTTTATTTGTAACAAGAATTTATTCTGCATTGTTTTTTCCCCTTGTGCCACGTCGCAAACGGAACGGATCGCTTTTGACAATTTCTGTAATCAACACCGAAACTCTATAGTCTTTTGCTTCAAGTTCGGCGACGATTCTTTCAATCGTTGGTCGATCATAATATTCTAACCCTCTCCCTATTGCGTAGATTAACATTTTTTCTGTCAGACATTGTGCAAACTGTTTTTTCCTATTTTTGAGAATCTGTTTTAGATCTGCAATTCCTTCTAATAAGGTGCCGTCTGGTAGTTGTCCTGCTGTATCAATATCCTGTTCTCCATCCTTTGTCCGATACTTACCTATAGCGTTGTAGTTTTCCATTGCAAACCCGATAGGATCCATTTTTGCGTGGCAGTTTGCACAAGCAGGATCATCTCTGTGTTGTTCAAGACGTTCTCTGAGTGTGGTACCTGTAATAGCGTCATGCTCCTCTTCCAATTCAGGAACATTTGGAGGTGGAGGTGGAGGTGGTGAACCGAGTATCTGTTCCAATACCCAACGTCCTCTTTTCACTGGCGATGTGCGTGACGGATTAGAGGTTACTGTCAAGACACTTGCATGTGTGAGTATGCCCCCGCGTGCTGAGTTTTGTAATGCAACACGTTGAAACGCGTTGCCTTTAATTTGCTCTCCTCCCTCATTTCTCCAAATTTCGTAGTGTCCTGCCAAACGTTGGTTCAAGAAAGTAAAGTCAGCATCAAGTAAATCAAGTATGCTACGGTCTTCACGGAATATTGACTCCAGAAATAGTTCTGTTTCCTTCAACATATCTGCACGTAGTTTTGGATTGAATGTTGGAAAACGATTGGGATCAGGTGTAACTGTATCCAACCGTTGAATTTGTAACCATTGTGCACCAAAGTTAGTAGCTAATTCGGTTGCTTTTGGATCTGAGAGCATTCGTTTAACTTGGGTTTCGAGTGATGTACTTAGTTGGTTTTTCTCAGCGAGTTCAAGAAGTTCATCATCTGGAATGCTACTCCATAAGAAATAGGAAAGTCGAGAAGCGAGATGAAATTCATCAATCGGATGTGGTTCTTCGGTTTGTGGACGGTCATCTAATTCCAAACGGAATAGAAATTTGGGTGAACAGAGTATTACTTTAATTGCCTGTTGGATAGCAGCTTCCCATTTTGCACCCTCTGCTTGAAAAGATTCCACAAATTGAGCAAGTTCTTCAATTTCCTGATGGCTCGGTGTCCGACGATATGCCTTACGTAGCAAACGGGTTAATACTTCACGGGTCTGTTCAGTTTGAGGTATATCTGGTGTGCATGCTAATATCTTGAGGTGCGATTTTGGTCTTGTTTCCAAAGGTCCTACCGATGTGATAGAACGAATGTGGAGTTTTGCTTGTGGTTCACCATTTTCAGGTTTTACCATAGCGATTCCTGCCAATTGAATATTCGGGACTCTACTAACAAGGTGTCTGATTGTCTGAAGTTTCTTTGGATCACGCGATGTAATTTCAAATATTTCTAAAACTTTCATACCATGTTGTGTATTGGAATCTATACCGACTAACTGCGCGAGTTCTTCTGGTGAAGAAACATCTTCCAAGTCATTACCTTTGATGAATAGCGCGACGTGAACTGGTGCCTCGCTCTCTGTTTCGGCATAAAGCGTTGCACGGAAATATGTCTCTACATCGGGTAGAAGTTTCAGTGTTGTAGCGTATGCTTTGAATGGACCAGATAACCAAGGTTCTGTTGCATTTGGATCAAGCAGGCGAAAACGTTGATCTTTAACACTATCGTGACGTGGGAGTAGATATTTTGTATTCTGGTAATTTGTGGATGGTTTAGGAGGGTTCAATATGATAACTCGTGTCGCTATTGCTTCTGCTGCTTCAAGATACCGTTCCATGAGTAGTGGTGACATTGTCAGGACATCACCGATATTATCAAATCCGTGTCCTACATTGTCTGCGGGGAAACTTTCGGTCGGATCAAAATCTGCTCCCAATAAATCTCTAACGCTGTTCTTGTATTCAACCTTATTGAGTCTTCGGACGGTTACGCGTCCGGGGTCAGGTTTAGCATTGCGGCTTGCATCCTCAAAAATAGCATTGACATGTTGAACGAATGATTCCATTTCTTCCAAAGAAGGTTGCTCACTACCCGCTGGAGGCATGTGACGTGTTTCTACCATTTGAAGCACTATATTCCAGATATCGCTATCTATAATGAGTGACCTGTTGTCCTCATAGGCATCAAGTCCGAGACCTGCTTCGGGTTGATCACCTGCATGGCAGCCAAAGCAGTACTGTTCTAAGAATGGGATACCCTCTTTTGCAAAGTTGGGAGTCTCTTTTTCCCCGATACTGGGTCTTAATGTAGTAAAAACCAGTAGCAAGATTAGTAAAAAGGGTAATGGTAGGAATTTGTAAACGTTAGATGATTTTTTTGTTGCAATGAGTGATTTTAATTTCTGATGGATCATAGAATGTTGCCAGTTATGAAAATAAATTTAATGTGTCTGTGAACAAGTTATGTTGCAGTTATTATACCAATTCTAATAAATAAAACCACATTTTGAGACTTTGATACTAATTTTAATGTAAGAGGCGCAATGAATTGCGCGACTACAAACGCGTTTTTTGTTAATGAGAAGTTATTATTTAGAAATGGTATTACACTTATTTTTTTGATATATTGGTTGATTAGCTTGAGTTGAGAATAAGCCGGATTCTGTATATGATGGTCATTCATCTGGGACCAATGTCGCCATTGACCTCAAGCGGTTACCCGGAGACGAGGCGGACACACCTTTAAATGTCTCCATTTTTACCTTGCTCCAGATGGGGTTTACCGAGCTCCATAAGTCACCTTATGGACTGGTGCGCTTTTACCGCACCGTTTCACCTGTACAACGTTGGACGTTGTAGTCTACTTTCTGTTGCACTTTCCATAGCGTTGCCGCTCCTGGGGATTACCCAGCATCCTGTCCTGCGGAGTCCGGACTTTCCTCATCTCATTTTGAGACGCGACCATCTACTCAACTCAAGTATTCTTTAAAGGTAACATATTTTGTACGTAGTCGGCAATATAAATTTTAGAATTTGTGCTATGTTTTAAATAGGAATTTGATAAAGGAATGTATAACTGTCATTTTATAGTGCTTTATTTCCTTGAGTGTATTGTCTACCCGGTTCCTAATAGTATCGTGGATTATACCAAATGCCCATGCTGCATCTAGCATTGATTTAGCGCAATCCGCGACATTTCCCTTAGTTGACAGCTATGAGTTCTTCTTTCATTATCCATTGTTCTCCTATCTTATTCTCAACAGAAACAATACGAATTTCTATGTCATGATTCAGACGAGTCAGAAATGTAAGTAATCGTTCAACACTATAATGATTAAACTTCCCATTCTTAAGCCGAGAGATTTCAGGTTGCTTCACACCTAATATTTTTGCAGCTTCAACTTGGGTTAACTTCCGCGCTTCTATAATCTGAAACACTTCATATCCAAGTTGGGCTTTGAGAAGTAACTCCTCTGCATTTGGTAGGTTGAGATCCTCAAACACATTGCCTGAACTCTCTTCAAATTTAATTTTTTTGCTCATAGTCTTTCTCCAATTCTCGTGCCATTTTCAGACGCTTTTTGATTATGTCTATCTCTTTCTTTGGTGTTTCTATACCTCTCTTTGATTTTTTCTGAAAACAGTGTAAGACATAAATGCGATCTCCAATTTTTACAGTATACACAGCACGGTAAGCGTCAGTTCTATATGCCACCCGTATTTCAAAAACACCTGAATCGATTTCCTTGAGGGATTTCGCGTTTGGAGATAGACTTCCTTCTTGTGCAATAAACAAAGCATCTCCGACATCTTTTCGAACAGATTTTGGAAATTTTAATAATTTTCCTTAGCGTTTCCTACCCAAACGACTTGTTTCAAGCTTCACCTCTATAGAACATAATACAATTATAACCAAATGGATATATATTTTCAAGTTTAATCTGATTGTCTTGTTGGGTATGTGAAACCTTATACCATTTCTAACAAATAAAGTGCCATTTTCGGGGAATACTTATAGGGTCTACCTCGAATCAATGCCAATTGTGCTTATTGCATTCCCGGGTATAAACGTCTTATCTCATGGATTGTAATTATTGCCTAATGAAATTGTGAACTTTTGTTACATCACAATGACATTATGAATCCAGCAAGAACAAGGAATGTGACGCGAATTTCGCTTTTTTATTTCCTCCATTTTAGTTCTGTTTTGTTCAAGATATAAAGACTACCCATCTGTCATCCTTCGGAATCAATGCCAAATGCGCTTATAGCGTTTGTCTGGACTTTAGTGTTTTTATGTCGGCGGGTCGCTTTCCGATCGCTCCGACCTACCAGACTTTATGTGAGCATACGGGCGAGGAGACCTCGTACATACGATAAGGTAAAAAGCATCCGGATCAAATGAAAATTGGAATTACCGATTTAATTTAATAACTTATTCTTTATTTAGTTGTTTTTAGTTGTTTTTTAGTTGTTTTTTTCTAAATTTTGCTTAGGTGTTCTCGATCCTGTAGTGGTAAGGGTTTAAGTAGACTTTTTTTGTTAACGGAAATTAAAAAAAACAACTAAAAGCAAGTTTTTTTTAATTGTTTTTTCGGTTTTTGTGTGTGATATGTTGTCATTGCATTGCAGAAGTTTTGTGTGATTTATTTGAAGATTTCGTTTTTGGATTTGGTATATTGTCATCGGTGTTCCTCTATTTTGTCCGTTGTGTGTTGGATGTTGGGTTATATTATACTTGATGGTCGTTTGGTTTTGTAGTGTTATTGGTTTTGATAACAATATATATCCAATATGTTTGATGTCTGTTTCAGTTTTTTGGTTTAGTTTTCAGTATTGACTAAACCGGGGTTTTCAGGATAGTAGGTCGCTCTTACAGAAGAAAGATTGCCAATCAACAATAATGGTTGAATCCGGTAATGGGATAATAATTATTAAAATTGGTATTAGATTCAGATAGTTTAATCTGATGTGTGTATACGATCCGGTAATGATAATAAAAAAGGACTTACGCATAACCTCTCGGATTGCGTAAGTCCTAAAGATTGCATATAGGAGGGTTTATGAACAACCGCTTGTTGCACCACAATTAGTGCATCGGTAGCAAACACCGCTTCGAATCATAATCGTTCCACAATCGTGGCAAGGTGGAGCGTCTCCGTGTCGAAGTGAAATCAGTTTTTCGCGATCTGTCCATGGATTTGCGTCCCCATTATTTCCGTGTCCAGATGGATGAGTTTCTGCGGGTAATGCCATCTGGTCATCTAGCTCAAGAACTTCTGTAGCCTCTTCCTGAACATCTTTCGGGAGGAACTCTTTACCGAGGTAGCGAAAAATATAATCAACAATCGATTGTGCCATCGGAATATCGGAGTTTTGAGTGAAACCCGATGGTTCGAACCGGACATGACTAAACTTATTGACAAGCGATTCTAACGGCACACCGTATTGCAATGCGACAGAAATGAGGATAGCAATAGAATCCATAAGACCGGAGATTGTAGATCCCTGTTTGCTCATGGTAAGGAATACTTCACCAGGAGTGCCATCTTCAAAGAAACCGACACTC
This sequence comes from Candidatus Poribacteria bacterium, assembly GCA_022824265.1. Lineage (GTDB taxonomy): Bacteria > Poribacteria > WGA-4E > WGA-4E > WGA-3G > MSPOR6. The sequence continues at coordinate 201,307 of JAJEAG010000055.1, forward strand.
ATGTAGCCTTCATGTCCGCCTACACTGAATTTATGTATCCTTGCATCGCGTGTATCTGAAAGTCGTCTTCTGATAGGACGTTCACCAACTTCATCCTGTGCATCCTGCCGGCTGCTGGTTGAAAGCGGTTGGCTACCTTTACTACCATCACGATAAATTGCAAGACATTTCACCCCGAGTCGCCACGCTTCAACATAAAGTTCCTTAATATCGTCTACTGTTGCTTCACGTGGAACGTTAACTGTTTTTGAAATAGCACCTGAGATGAAGGGTTGTACAGCTGCCATTAATTTGAGCGGTCCCATATGATGAATAAATCGTGTTCCGTACTTACCAGACTGAACAGCACAATCAAAAACAGGATAATGTTTAGACGACAAATGTGGTGCGCCTTCAACAGTACCTGTGCCACAGATGATTTCCTCAGCACTTGCAATTTCACTGGGGTTAAAACCGAGATATGTTAGAAGGTTAAAATCAGGATCCGCAGCTTTTTCAGTTGTGATGCCTAATCTTTCAAGACATTCTTCTCCAAGGAAACCGGGTGCGAAAGCGAGATTCAGGTCAAACGCGCTTGGTAACATTTCTTCAACATGTCCAATATCTTCCTCAGTGAAACCTTTATATTTGAGAGATTCCGGATTAATATAAGGTGTTCCCTCAAGTGTACCTGTTCCAACGATATGTGTGACAATTGCTTCAATGTGTTGCTGTATGTATCCGAGTTTTACCAAAGCATCGCGTACGCTCTGGTTAACGATCTTGATGTAACCGCCACCTGCTAACTTTTTGAATTTGACAAGTGCAAACTCAGGCTCAATACCTGTTGTATCACAATCCATAAGGAGCGCGATTGTGCCGGTTGGAGCAAGCACACTAATCTGTGAATTTCGATAGCCGAAGTTTTCACCTTTTTGTTGACAGATATCCCAATCTTTTCGCGCGGCTTCCAGTAGATCTTTCGGACATGTTGTGGCATCAATTTTGTATGCTGCATCACGATGCATATTGATAACGCCTAACATTGAATCACGGTTTTTTGCATATCCAGTAAAAGGTCCAATACTTTTTGCGATTTCTGCGCTTGTTTGGTAGCCGTGTCCACTCAGGATAGCGGTGATAGCACCAGCATAGCTGCACGCTTCTGCACTATCATAGGGAATACCCAATCGCATTAAGAGTGCCCCTAAATTGGCATATCCCAAACCGAGAGGACGATATTCATGGGATTTTCTGGCGATCTTTGGCGTTGGATATGATGAGAGACTTACAATGATTTCCATTGCTGTGATAAAGATACGAACAGCTGCTCGGAAACCGTCAATATCAAAAGTGTCATCATCATTCAGGAATTTGACGAGGTTTATGCTTGCGAGGTTACATGCAGAGTCGTCTAAGAACAAATATTCACTGCACGGATTGCTTGCGTAAATCCGATCAGTCTGCTTACAAGTATGCCATTTTTGAATTGTATCATCAAATTGGACACCTGGGTCTGCACATGCCCATGCTGCTTCAGCAATTTTATCTACCAGCATTTTGGCTTCGTATTCATTAGCAACTTCACCGGATGTGCGATATGTTGTCTGCCACTTTTCACCTTGTAGATAAGCATCCATGAAGACATCTGGAATTCGGACGGAATTGTTACTGTTTTGTCCGCTCACAGTTCCATAAGCCTCACCGTTAAAGTCAGCGGGATAACCTGCTGCGATGAGTGCTTTTGCTTTCTCTTCTTCTTTCATCTTCCAGTCGATGTATTCGACGATTTCTGGATGGTCCATATCTAAAATGACCATTTTTGCGGCGCGTCGGGTTGTGCCACCAGACTTAATACTACCAGCCCATCTGTCAAATCCCTCAAGGAATGAGAGAACACCGGAACTTTCTCCGCCGCTGGAAAGATGTTCACCTTTCGCACGTACCCTACTAAAGTTAGAACCTGTTCCACTACCGTATTTAAAGAGTCTAACTTCAGCTTTTTGAAGATCCAGCATGGAATCTAACGAATCATCTACACTTTGGATGAAACATGCGGAATTTTGTGGGTATTGATATGCGTTTTCTGAAATACTAACTTTCTGTGCTTCTCTGTCCCAATAATAATTTCCTCCGCCACCTTTAATCCCGTATTCATGCCATAAACCACAATTGAACCATACGGGTGAGTTGAAAGCACCTCGTTGCGTGACAAGGATATGCGTCAACTCCATTTCAAAAGTTTCTGCGTCTTCGGGTGTAGCAAAATAACCACCAATTTCTTCACCAGCACGGCGAAGTGTACGAGCCACACGGGTTACTAATTGACGAACACTGGTTTCCGATTCTACCTCAGGGACTCCAGCTTTCCGAAAATACTTTGAGGCAGCAATGTCCGTGGCGAGTTGTGTCCAAAAAACAGGGACTTCCACTCGATCCTGCTTAAAGATGACTTCACCTTTTTCATTGTAAATTGCGGCATCACGATGTTCCCACTCTAATTCATCATACGGGTGTACCGCTGATTTCGTGAAGTGTCGTGCGAAGGAAAGCCCTGTTCCATCGCCTTCCATCGGATGTTCCGCTGCTTCATCAAGTTCGTTAATATTGTTAGCAGCCATAATATGTCCTCCTGTCAGGAATTGTAACAAAATTATAATAATACTTCAAGTGAAAAAAGGTGTTTTTAAACCTAATTTTTTATAAATTAATTTGAGAGGTCCATGTAAAATCGAATCCTTGACACAGAAAATCTGTAATAAATTAGGACCTACGCACTATTCACGATTTTTTTAATAATAATGAGGAAAAAAGTATATTATTCAACAGAATTCTGAGTTTTCAGTGCGCTTACAAAGCGCGCCTACTACTTTTGCGTAAGTCCTGATAAATATAACCACACTCTCATGATATGGAAGATATATGTAAATACAACCAGTACTGTTTTTTCTTCATTTCTTCATAAATTTAACGACAGAATTTGATTAATCAATACAGGATATTTAGAAGAATAATGTATATTGTTCTTAAATATTTGTGATTGTTAATTTAACTATAGTTTGGACAGTTTTATCCTGTTTGGACTTCCGAACAGGTGTGAATTGTGTTTGGTAAACACTCTTGTTTTTCTATATTTTGTTATACCAATTCTAATAAATAAAATCACACTCTGAGACTTTAAATTCATCTTGTTTGCACGGGCGGGGAAACCCCGCCCCTACGATAATGTAATACCAATTCTAATAAATCCACATTTTGAAACTCTAATACTAATCTTAGTGTAAGAGGCGCAATGAATTGCGCG
>JAJEAG010000072.1 GCA_022824265.1 Candidatus Poribacteria bacterium
GCATTACGAAATACCGCATTAGCAGTATTCCGCTTTGCAGGGGTTAAGCGGATAGCTGATACAATGAAATACTATGCTTCAAAACCTAAACTCGCAGTTAACCTCATAAATTGAGAATCCTTAAAACTAAATAACCCTGTAGATTATAATATTAGTGGTTTATTTTGAGTTTTATGTACAAGTCTATATTAGATTAACATCAACAATCGAAGTCTTTTTTTGAATACTCCATTAGTCAATAGGTTTTATTTCAAAATATAAGAATACACTTCTATAATCTTTGACAGATTTATAATAATCTCAAAATAAAAATAATTTTGTTATAAATATACAAGATAAATCTCAAATTAGGAGACACATATAGTGAAACGTTTTTTTGTTTTAATGGGTATTGCTGTAGTAATTCTTTGTCAGATGAGTTGTTCATCTGATGAAGATCAAGCATTAAATAATAATCCTACAATTATTGATGGTACTGACGGGTTAATCGCTGCACCGATAGTTGGTGAAGTTCAACTTGAAAGTATGTACGTAGATGAAGTCCGTGGACTTGCGACGAAAACACCAATTCAAATCATTACTGCAATTGAGGGAACAAGTAAGATAATAGTTGAAGCAGAATTCCGCAGAGTACAAAGTTCAAGATACGGTTTTCCGCTCTATGAATGTGTGTTGACAGATGAAGCAGTTACTGCAATGGGTGGACTGGCACAAGGGATGTCAGGGAGTCCAGTAGGCACTGCTGGACGTGTATTTGGGGCACTTGCTTATGGGGAGGCTTGGGCAAAGGCACCATATAGATTCTGGGTTACACCTATCGATGCAATGGAAGCAACATTGTATCATACTACATTTGGTGAATTCCTGGCACCCGGAGCACCAGGTGCAGTCGTTAACTCAACCTATTCGGCTGTAAAGACACCTATCACTATTTCAGGTATTGGTAACGATAGGCTACAACAACTTTCTTCACACCTTGCAGATTCAAAATTCAATAATGTCGAATTCTTCTCACGCATTGGTGGTGCACCCGCAGCACCTCCTGCAAATGCTTCTCCAAAATTGTCTGCAGGAGACATGATTGGTGTTGCGTTAGTCACTGGTGATATTGTTAACAGTACGGGTTTTGGCACAGTCACACAAGTATATGGAGACAAATTTGTCGCATTTGGACATGACATGTTCCGTGAAGGTAAAGTATCATTGCCAGTCTACAGAGCGGTAGTGGATGGAATAGTTCCCAATACTGAGATAGCATATAAGTCTTCAACTGCTTATGGGAATCCAATAGGTACTATTACCAAAGACTTACGTCCCGGTATTGTCGGTGAACTCGGTAAATTACCTCCGATGATAAATGTAAATGTATCTTATTTACCGGTCAATAGTCGACAACCAATTACAACTAACCATAAAGTTGCTTATGGACAAGAATGGGTTATCCCAGTTGTTGCAGCGGCTACTTTAGATGCAATAAAGATGGAAGTTAATGCGGGTACTATTGAAGCAAACGTCGCTGTTAGCTTTAAAGAAACCGATAACGTATATACAGAATCCTTCAGGTCAATTGCATCAGACCCGTTTGAAGCAGTCTTAGCAAATATGGATTTCATTGTACAGTCATTCACCAATATTCTTGCCAATGGGGCAGGAAGAGCGACAATTGATGAAATAAACATCTCAATCGCTGATTTACCCTTCATTCTCCATACAGAGATCACAGACATTCATGTTATAGGTGAAGTCAAACAAGGTGAAGAGGCAACATTTGTTCTTGAAATGCTGCCACATTGGAGTGCAACTGGACAAAGCCGTAAGATGTATAGAGAAGTGAAACTTCAGATACCAGAGAATTTCGTTCCTGGGGCAGCTGAAATATCTATAGCAGCTGTAACTGAATATGGTTTTAATCCGTTCGGAAATCCATTCGCGCCATCACCAGAGAATTTAGATCAACTGATTGGGCAACTGAAAGACTTGCAATATGACAAAGGGCTGGTTCTTGTCACTCTTGCTACATTAGAAGAAGAACCAGAAAAACCAGAAGAACCTTCAATTGAAGAATTTTTTGAAAGTTTCTTTGAAGAATTTTTCATGAATTTATTTGAAAACTTACCGTTCCCCGATGGTGAATTACCGCCTGGTGAAGGTGAATTTCCACCCGAAGATGGTGAATTACCGCCTGAAGATGGTGAAATAATTGAAGTTATTGATGAAGAAGAAATGATGGAGGAAGTAGCACCCACTCCACGTCCGATACCTATCACTGGTACTGCTCTGATTATCAATCGCTTCATCGTAACGGGGACCACAGGAGCTGAATTAGAAATTCTTCCCATTGTAGTGGATGAAGTCCCTGAAGAGGGTGACGGTATCCCTGAAGATGTAGTAGAATAAACTATAATTCACAATTTCAAAATGGGTAGGTACTATTGCCTACCCATTTTCATTTCAATATAATTGCGATTTCCACTAACCACTTTTTAGGTTTGTCCGATTTGCATAACATTTCACGATGTTAATAATTAACTCAATATCTTTTCTCGCTGATTTAATTGAGGTATAACACGGTTCACCTTCGGTAATACATGCATGGAAATGGCGCAGTTCACGAACAAATGCACTCTCCCATTCAATAGTAGGTTGTTTCGTATATGTTATACCACCCTCATCAATGCCATGTATTGTTACTTCTGAAAGAATTCCTCGTGAAAAACCTGTAGGATACGACACCAATACACGTTTGTTGCCGCCATATATCTCTAAAGTCTCCTTAAAATCCCAGAGTTCAGGTAAATCAACCCAAGTAGCAACACATCTTGCACCATTCGGAAAGGCGAAGACAATACACACACCAGCACCATCTGCCCATACCTCAGCACTTATTACCTCACTCGGCGTACCAAGCATGACTCGTAAACTGTATATATCGTGTATCATGCTACCAGACAATAGAAAAAAGGCACGTTCTTCCTCTGGGGATACATCACCAATCGCATCATAACGCGCTTTCTGCCGTGCTAAATGTACGGGAGCAAATGCATCTGATGGGACATCGTTAAAACGTTCAACATCAAATTGGTTAAGATGTAATTCATTCCTCGGATGGAGATGATTAATCTGTACGAATCGATAGTTATCCATGCTATCAACTTCCTGTTTTGCAAGTTGAAACGCTGGATCATGCACCTTCATATAACCCGCCTGTCCAACTTTCCCCGACTTCTTCTGAGCCTCAATCATCAGATCAATCTCTTGTAACGAAAAACAAACAGGTTTCTCAATAAATACATGTTTACCTGCATCAAACGCAGCAAGAGCAACTTCCGTTTTCGGGTCTCCATGACATAACAGCACAGCATCAACATCCATATCTAATAGTTTATGGTAGTCTGTGACATAATGTGGAATCTGAAACCTTTTGACTACTGCCTCTGCAGCTTTTTGGGACAAGTCACAGACAACCTTTACTTCATATTCTCTATGTAGATGTTTCAGGTTGGGAAGATGCTGAACCTGTGCAACCGCCCCACAACCAACTACACCTATTTTTATACGACTCATCAATGCCTTCCTCCAAGTATATTGTCCTTTATCACCTATCGTATCATATTCTTGATCTTGATTCATCTAATTAACATTTTCAATCTGATACAATAAATTTCGTTTGACACCTATATACAGTATGTGATAATCTTATTTTATTTACTTGCATTTGACGTTTTAACGTGACATAATGAGAAACATTAAACTTGTACTTGAATATGAAGGGACAAATTATTGTGGATGGCAAAAACAACCAAATCTGCCTACTATTCAAGGAACAATTGAACAGTCATTATCTCAGTTGACAAAAACACCGATACAAATCGTCGGTGCAGGTAGAACAGACACTGGTGTACACGCTGAAGGACAAGTAGCAAACTTCCATACAGATTCAGAAATACCTACAGTTGCTTTTCAAAAAGGACTCAACGCTATTCTACCGAATGATATTGTTGTTTCTGCAGCGGATGAAGTTTCTGCAAACTTTCATGCTCGATTCAATGCAACAAGTAGAAGGTATCGGTACACCATAATAAATCGTGCATATAGATCTGCTCTATTGTGGAGGACATGTCATTTCCATCCAAAGGAATTAGATGTTGACTCAATTGATACAATATGCAAAAGTATTTTTGGAAGAAGGGATTTCTCCTCTTTTCAAAAAACTGGAAGCGATAGAATTAACCCAATTTGTGAGGTAATTGATGCCGGATGTTGGAAAAATAGTGAATTCGTTTATATAGAAATTGAAGCAGATTCATTCTTACGGGGCATGGTTAGGGCAATTGTTGGTACTGCTCTGAAATGTACTAAAGATGACTCTGGGAATGGGGATAGAGCATGTAATCAGTTTCATCGTATTTTAAATGCAAAGGACAGATCAGTAGCAGGTGCTTCTGTGCCAGCAAACGGATTGTCGCTTATCCGTGTTAAGTATAACGAATAAAAAAAGAGGTATATATGAATTACGACCAAGTCTTGAATGAATTGGAAACTCTGGTCAATGAAACTTTTGGTCTTTGGGACCATAACAGAGTTGGATTTCAATGGCGTCACTATACTTGGAACCACACAATGCGTGTTCGTGCGATGAGTATGGAACTCGGTAGACGGGAAGGTGGTGATGTCAAGCTTCTGGAAGTTGCTGGCACGCTTCATGATATTACCAAACGCTATGATGGTGTAATACTGACAGATGATAATGGCAAACGCATTCTTGATCACAACGGTTTTTGGTTGAACGAAATGCTTACACCAGCAAGAAATAACGTTGTTACTGAACTTTACGAAAAACACAATCTAAACGGTAAGGTCCATCACGAATCTGGTGCTGTCATCACTGAAAACATATTGGGGATGTATGATTTTGAACCAGCATTTGTGGAAGCCGCTACATCTGTCGTGCTTGCACATTTAAAACCGATGAATCTTACTGCTGAAGACTTTAAGCTGTTATATGGAAGCATTGAGAACCAGATACTATATGACGCAGACACAATGGATCCAAATATCGGTTATACAGGCTTTTTTCGCAATATTCATATTCATGCATATTTTGCTTTACAACGCGGAAATTTTGATTTGGAGGAATACGTCAGAAATCTACCACGTTGGATCAATTCCAAACAGGAATTTGTTGACAAACTGCTAACCGAATCTTCGCGTGAAGTAGCACAAGCTCGACAAGATCGTAACCTGCAGCTTTTCACAACAATGGTTGCTGAATTGGACGATATGGAAATGAATAGAAAATATGGGTTACTCGGCATTATAGAGTATTTTGTTAGTGAAACAGAAGACCCACATTTTCTCAATCAACTTGAATATTTAAAATCAGAATGGCTTCCATTACGTAAACAGTGGGCGGTTGAAGAAGAAAAAAGTGAATCAGAACGTGAACGTGCTGAAGCCGCAATCAATCGTGTCAACGAGTTCTTAATATTACTTGAACGTGAAGGGCGTGGAGAAATATAAGGAGAAATTAGATGAATCAACCTGAAACAAGTGATTTCACAGTGATCGATTCAAAACCACCACCAATACCGTATCCAGAGGAATTGTATAGTTTTGATACAGTAGCAAAAGGTATCTCTGGTAGTTTTGCAGGAGTAACTGAAGCAGATATTCAGTACTTTCATCAGCACGGTTATCTTGTCATAGAAGATGCATTCACTTCAGATGAAGTTCAAAATGCTATAGATGGTATGGTTTACCTAATGGACGGTAATAATCCTGACTTCAGAGCAATCCAATTTGAACCGACACTCGCAAAGCAAAAGGATGAAATGAATGCAGATGAAAGACGTGATGCGATAAGAAAGATATTTAATTATGTAAATTATGAACCGCGCTTGAACACCATAGCAGAAGACGCTGGACTACTCGGTGTCCTTAAAAAAATAATGGGAGATAAACCTGTACTTTTCCAAGACATGGCGTTGGTAAAACCTCCACGATTCGGTTCTGAAAAACCTTGGCATCAAGATTGTGCGTACTTTAATCTACAGGACGGAACAACCGTTGTCGGTGTGTGGATTGCTTTGGATGAAGCAACAGCAGAAAATGGATGTATGCACATCATCCCTGGATCCCATAACGAAGGACCGATGATACATTTCAAACGTAGAGACTGGCAAATATGCGATACACATGTCCCTATTACTCGCGATACTGTGGTCCCGTTACCACCAGGAGGATGCCTATTCTGGCACGGTTTGCTACATCACGGAAGTCCGGCAAATCGCACACCACATAGACGAAGGGCACTCCAGTTACATTATAAGCCTGCAAGTTCTGAAGAAATAACAACTCAAGAACGAATGGATGTTTACGGAAGTGAAGGAAAGGAGGTAGATTGTTAAAGGAAATGGGCGGAATAACCGCCCACTACAAGACAAGCATAATAAAATAACTATTTCTGTTCTGGGAATGGGGCACGGATATCGTAACGTCCTTCTTTATGAACCGGTAACTTTCCACCTTCAACAAGTAGGTCAAGTGGATTTGGTCGGGTTGTCAGTGGAAAGGTGACGACATCTTGCAGACGGACCGATTCATAGAACGCCATAAGGATTTCTATTGTACAGAGTCCATGTCTACCAGCATTGCGATGCTCGTCAATATCACCTTCTATCCATGCTAACATTTCACTAAACTGATTCGGTTCACTTTGACGTGGTTTGATGGTTTGCCAACCTGAAGCTTTACTGTTTAGGAGTTCAATTGTACCGTCTCCTCCACGACGCAGTTGACCATCATCACCATAAACCGCATCACCTCGTAGACCTGGACCCGGTAAATCACTCTCATAGATACCACGGATACCGTTTTCAAAGCAGATTTCTGCCATACATAGGTCTTCTGTTCTTACACGACGTTCCCAACGGTCAGTCTTGCGTGATACCTGTCCAATGAGCCAAAGGGGATCCGGATCACCCAAGATAAATCGCATTTCGTCGATTTCATGTGTACCACGATTGAGTAATCCATGTCCATCACGACGTAACATCGTCTGAGGTTGTCCAATTGCACCTTCTTGTATGAGTCGACGTGCTTCACAGTTCTGAGCACTAAATCGTCTTTGATGTCCGACTACAAGTTTTGTTCCGTTTTTTTCACAGGCACCCATCATGTCTTGTGCATCTCCAACGGAGGCAGCCATCGGTTTTTCAGTAATAACACCTAAAACTCCGTTTTCAGCAGCGGCGATGGTCGGTTCTGCACGTACACTTTGCCATGTTGTAATACTAACAATGTCCAGTTCTTCTTTCTCACACATTTCCTCAAAATCGGTATAATGTGAGGGGAGTGAAAGCTCATCTGCAAATTTCGCAGCAGAGTCTGCACTTATATCTGATGCAGTGACTACTTTTGCACGTCCAGATCCGTTCCAACTACGAGCATGAGCACGACCCATGCCACCACAACCAATTACACCAACTCGATATGTTTTTTCTGCCATCTGTTTACCTCAATAGATTTTAATGATTAAATTTAACTTCAGAGTTTATCAGAAAAGTGCAACCAATGCAAATCATTTCTAACAACCAACTGCGATAGAATAAGAACATGTGTCTATTTTAATACAATTATTAGGATACAATTCTATGATTTTCAAATATGTCAATATTTGAAAATCATAGAGGAACTACTTACCTTCACTACCAGACGAACTCTTTACTGAAGAAGTATATCTTATCCATAAAAGGATTATGATTTTTTATATAATTCGATTAATTTGAGCTGATATTATCTATAATATGTAACAAGTTCTGTTTTGGCATCGTTTATGCAACAGGAAAGAAATATAACAAAATAATTATAAAATACACATTCATCCAATTTTGTATAAGGAGTAGAAAATGCAGAAATTAATCATAAACGGTGGCACAAGACTTAAAGGCAAAGTAAAAATCGGTGGTTCAAAGAATGCTGTTCTGCCGATTGCAGTCGCAGCAGCTATTCTTGGTGACAGTGTAAGTGTTTTACATAATGTTCCTAATCTAACAGACGTAAAAACTCTCAGTGCTGTACTCGAAGGTTTAGGAGCCTCAATCACACGGAAAAATGGTTCTCTTTATATTGAACCTATAAACCGAATGGAGTATGAAGCACCTTATGAATTAGTACGTCAAATGCGTGCATCCATTTATGTCTTGGGACCTCTTGTGGCAAAATTGGGTAAAGCAAAAGTATCGTTCCCCGGTGGATGTGCTATAGGTCCAAGACCCGTTGATTTACATATACGTGGTTTAGAACAATTAGGGGCAAATGTAGATGTTAAAAAAGGATATATTTATGCCCAAGCCGAAAGGTTAGTTGGTGTTGATATGGATTTAACCGGTCAACACGGTCCAAGTGTTGGTGCAACTGCAAACGTATTGATGGCTGCGACTTTAGCAGAAGGAACAACCGTGATCCGTGGGGCAGCACGTGAACCACATATTAGTGATCTTGTAAAATTTCTAAATGCTATGGGAGCAGATATAGATGGCATTGGGACATCAGTCTTGACGATTCGCGGTGTAAAACAGATGCATGGAACAGAACACTCTGTCGTCTCCGATGATATTGAAGCTGGAACTTTTATGGTAGCTGGGGCAATTACTGACGGAGATGTTTTTGTTGAAGGTATCACACAAAAGCAAATCCCTGCAATTTCAGAAAAACTAACAGAAGCAGGTGTTCAATTAGATTGGAAAACTACAGGTGTTCATGTTACAGTACCAAAGGAACTCAAGGCAATAGATGTAACAACTGTCCCATTCCCAGGATTTCCAACAGACATGCAGGCACAAATGATGGGGCTGTTAAGTCTTGCATCAGGAACAAGCACAATTACAGAAAACGTGCATACAGATCGTTTTATACACGCAGCGGAACTGAACAGGATGGGGGCAGACATTAGGCTGGAAGGACGGAAAGCAATCATACAAGGGGTTCCATTTCTCAGTGGTGCACCTGTGATGGCTTCTGATCTGCGCGCTGGTGCTGTACTGGTTATGGCGGGTATGGCAGCTGCAGGTGAAACAACCGTATCCCGTATCTATCATATTGACAGAGGATATGAATCAATTGAGACAAAACTAAACAATCTTGGGGCAGATATTGTCAGGGTAAACGAAAATTGAAAAATAAAATAAAGTAAATACTATTAGTGAAAAATGGAGCAAATTATTTTACCATGTTGCGTATAATTGAAACACCGACACCAGAAAGCAAATCCTTTCTTGAAAAACTAAACGGGCGCGGTAAATTAATGGATGAAAATATAATTAGAACTGTACGCCGCACCTTGAGTGAAGTGCAAGCCGAAGGTGATAAGGCTGTTGCACGATATACTCGTAAACTTGATGCACCAAGACTTTCTGCTAAAGGACTTAGAGTTCAACAACGCGAATTCAAACAAGCTTACTCTGAAGTAGACTCTGAGTTTATTGAAGCAATTGCACATGCCAAAAAAAACATAGAAAACTTTCATCAAAAGCAGATGCGAACTTCTTGGGTTTCCACTGAAAAAGATGGTGTCTTGTTAGGTCATCTCATCCGTCCATTAAGACGCGTTGGTGTTTCTGTTCCTTCTATCAGTCAACTCTTAGTTTCGTCTCTATTAATGAGTGTTATCCCGGCAACTGTTGCTGGTGTAGAAGAAATTGTTCTTTGTATGGGACCTATGCGTAATAGACAGATTAACCCACACATGTTAGTTGCAGCAGCTGAATGTGGAGTGGAGGAAATCTATAAATGTGGCGGTGCACAAGCAGTGGCAGCAATGGCTTATGGTACTGAAACAATCGCTCCTGTTGATAAAATAGTCGGTCCAGGAAACCTATATGTTCAACTGGCAAAAAAAGAGGTATATGGACACGTTGATATTGACAAAATTGCAGGTCCAAGTGAAATACTCGTGATTGCTGACAGTACTGCCGATCCAGATTTCGTTGCAGCCGATCTTATATCGCAAGCAGAACACGGTGCAGAATGTTCTGCTATACTTGTTACAACGTCTCTCGGATTCGCTGAACAAGTGAAAGGGGCAATAGAACTTCAAGCACAAAACCTACCTCGTCAATATGAATTGGTAAAAGCATTTGAGAATTACGGTGTAGCTTTTGTTGTTAATAGTATAGATGAAGCAGTTGATTTAGCAAATTATATCGCACCTGAACACGTTGAATTACATATTGAAAATCCTCTGGATTGGATTGGAGAAATTAGGAATGCAGGGGCAATATTTTTAGGACCCTATTCACCTGAAGCGGTTGGTGATTATATTGCAGGACCAAATCACATACTCCCAACAGGTACAGCTGCCCGATATGCCTCTCCATTAAACATAGATGATTTTCTCAAAAAAACCAGTATCATTTCCTATACCAAAAATGCTTTAGAGAAAGTCACACCAGATGTTGTTACAATCGCAGAAGTAGAAGGTTTGGAAGGTCATGCTGCTGCTATGAAAATCCGTTTTGAAGATGAATAGGTTTCTACAAATATCTTAGAAGTATATATAAACCTATTATTTTCACATCAATCAAAATACCAATGTCCTATAGACCCTCTTCAAATATAATAGATTTACCTATAGCAACATTTTCCATTGTTGGATATGACCCAGACAATGGTGATTTAGGTATTGCTGTGCAATCTAAGTTTTTTGCTGTTGGTTCAGTAGTACCTTGGGCTGAAGCAGGTGTTGGTGCGATTGCAACACAATCTTGGGCAAATACAACATACGGACCGGAAGGGCTAAAACTACTAAAGATTGGTCTAACAGCTCAACAAACCCTTGATCATTTGATAAAAGACGATCCTGGTCGTGAGTCCCGCCAAGTAGGCATAGTAGATGCTAATGGTTCCATTGCCAATCATACCGGGGACAAATGCAATGAATGGGCAGGTGCATTTACTGGCAAACATTACACAGCTCAAGGAAATATCCTTGCTAGTGAAAATGTCGTAAAGGCTATGGGTAATGCATTTGAAGAAACAGAAGGAGAATTGGCTGACAAACTAATGACCGCACTTTTTGCAGGACAAGAAAAAGGTGGTGATAAACGTGGTCAGCAATCAGCAGCACTACTTGTAGTTAGAAAAAACGGTGGTTATGGCGGTTTCAATGACCGGTACATTGATATACGCGTTGACGATGCCGAGAAACCGATAGAAGAACTCCATAGACTCTTAGACATTCATAAAAAATTCTACCCTCGATAACATACCAGCTGAGAATAATCTATTCTTCTTGTCCTTGATTTTCATCGGCTGCCTCAACTTCAGTTAAGATTAGAGTAGGACGATTGAAATTTGCTCGGATTTTGTTAGCAGCTAATTGCACTGCTGGTATTCTAATGATTCTTCGTGCCAATTTCTTTTTACCTGGAAAATCACTGATTATCAATCCAGACAGTATTGTCAATAATCCTTGTCCTGGAATTCCAGGGACTGCAAGTAGTGCCCCAATAACAATTAGTATCCCACCTATCAAGTTTTTTATTACGGAAACAATGAAACGTAGAAATGGATTTTTTATCGGACGTATCTGTTTTGTTTCGTCAAAATAATCTGCAGGTAGAAATGTAATTAATGCAGCACACCCAACGAGACTTAAGACCAAACTTGTTCCAGAGAATATTATTACAAATAAAGAATGTTTTTCTAATAGATTCCAGAGCAGTAACCCCCAATCTTTTAGTACAAGTCCACTATTTTTTACTCCGTTTATCAACCACAAAACTGTTTTTCTCCTAATACATTATCGTCGTGAAACTGCTCCACCGTCAATCGTCAAAATATCTCCACTAATATAGGCTGCATCATCCGAAGCGAGAAACAATACTGCCCCTATGTAATCCCATACGGTTGCACGTCGTTCAAGTGGAGCATCTTGTGGTGCGGGTAGTAATTCTGGTAGACTACTGTCATCTGGAAGATCACTGGGAGCATTCATTCCTGTAGGTGCGCCGCCACCGGGTGCTACTGCATTTACTGTTATTCCATGGGGTCGCAGTTCCAGTGCTAAACTACGTGTCAAACGATTCACTGCAGCTTTACTGACACAATAACTTAATACACCAACATGTGATTCTTCAGCAAAGATTGATGAATTATTGATAATCCGTCCCTTTATCTCTTGTGCAATCATTACTTTTGCAACTGCCTGTGCACAAAGCAGACATCCCTTTAGGTTCACAGCCATAACATTATCAAATACATCTGGAGTCAATTCTAACAGGCTTTGTCTACCAAGAATGCCAGCATTATTGAAGAGAATATCAATTCGTTTGAAGGTATCAACTGAAATATCAATTGCTTTGTTAACCTGTTCAGGTATTCTGACATCTAAAGGAACTGCGATTGCATTTCCACCCCCATCTATTATCTCTTTTGCTACTGCATCTGCATTCCTTCCACCTGCAACTACAACTGATGCTCCTTCTCGTGCAAATGCTAAACAGGCTGCACGTCCAATCCCAAGCGGACCACCACCTCCAGTAATGAATGCTACACGATTCTTAAAACGCATTGTTTCCTCACATGTGTATATAATTCTATTATAGCAGAATCTGAAAAGATATTATATGTTTATTTAACCTGAATCAGAAGTATTCTATTGAAGGTATTTAATACCAATGTATCCAGTAGCACATCCAAAATCTGATATGATACGTGAAATAGATATTTAGGAGTAGTTATTCCATGCTTGTTGCAGTTTGTTCAATATCAAAACCTTCTTTTCGTATTCTACGGTCAAAATATAAAAGTACTACCCCAATTATCCATATCGGTTGTATGAGAGAATTTATTATTTGTTTTGAACCTATCATTGTTACATAAAAGACATAACTATTAGAGTCAAGGACCTTCTGCATAATTGACCATTCAAAGATAGTTATGAAGTTTGTTCCGCCTGCTAAGTCAAATAATATAAATGTAGTACCGATTGAAAACACAAAAATATATTCAATCGCATGACTTGACAATGTAATCAGAATTATGGCTCCAAACACTTGCCACCAATTATCCTGTACAAGGTCACTGCTTCGGTATAATGCCCCAATTGCGTTAGTATTTTCCACAATAACTGCTTCAAGATAGAATATCCAACGCACAGTAAAATATAAAAGAAATGGCAAACAGATAACAGCTGACAATACTAAAAGTGCCCAGGACCCTGTTGGAACTATGGAAGTAATCGACAGTGAAATAAATATAAGTGGGATTGCTTGAGCCAACCTCCATAGTATATGTGCTTTTATCAACGTCCACAACTTATGTAGAGATTGTCTTAATGCTTCTATGGAGGTAATCTCATCTCCAAGGTAGATTGCAGTAGTTGCTATAACAATCCCTCCCATACCTAATATTGCAAATGGTAATGAAGCAAGACTTGCGACAAGTTGATTTACGCTATTTTCAGATAAGAAGCCCTTGATTGAATATTCAATGATGTTTGACAGGAAGTATATCGTGACTATACTCAGATACAACAAAAAATGTCTTCTAAATAGACTAAATGTCGTATCCAGTATATCCCAAATACTCATTGGTTTTATGTTTGTTATTCCAAGATCATTTGTATTCATATAGACATGTCTCTGGATAGTAATTTTTGGATGAATCAACCATATTTTAGTTATAATTCTTGATACGAAACCTTTTAGGTCTTTGTATAAACAAGATAGCAATTATTTGAGAACATCAATAATTAGAGTATTCAAATTGACAAACCTAACCGACATACCATTGAATACTTTTGAAAAAGGTTGGTCTACATCAGGTGACACTACATAATTCTGTCCTTCAGGATATTGTCTTCGGAATGATGATAATTGGCGTGGTGAGAAACTATCGGCAGACCATTTACACTCTACTGCGATAGGTCTGTTACGTTTTGGTGTAAGTATAAAATCTACTTCATGCCCTCTTTTATCTCGCCAATATTGAATATCTCGTGATTGTGTATGTGCCATTATTTCGTTCAGGACATAATGTTCCCATAATAGACCGAGATCTTCCTGTCTTAGTTGTGTCCATCCTTGATGATAACAGATAAATCCTGTATCAAATCCATAAACTTTAGGAGCAGAAACAATTTCAGTAGATCTCCTTGAACTAAATGGTCTTATTACGTGCACGACGTATGTTGCTTCTAACACTGAAAGATAGTTTGATATTGTGCTGCGACTGACTTCACAAGGTGCAGCAAAGCGGGTAGCTTCAAATACTCCACCGCTTTGTGTCATTAGTAGTTCTGCGAATTTCTGAAATGAATAACGTCGTTCAAGTCTAAATAGTTCCTGTATATCCTTTGCCCAATATGCATCTAACCACTCTTGGAAATCCTGTTCGGGAAATTCCGTTTCAAGAAAAAATGGAGGTAATCCACCGTATAATAGTCGATGTTGAATATCATGTTGATTGAAGTCATCAAGATCAGTCGTTATGATAGGAGTTAACCACAATTCAGTTTTACGTCCAGCAAGTGTATCTCGAAATTTTGCACTTGCACCGAGTGTTGAAGAACCAGTTGCTACTATGTTTATTTTTGGATAGTGGTCAGCAGCTATCTTTAGCAATTCCGATGGATTCTGTAGACGATGGATTTCATCAAGGACAATCCTATTGTTCTTGATACTGTCCAGAAATCCTTGTGGGTCTTCCATCAAACGTCTGACACGAGGCAATTCACAATCAAAGTACTCTACATCGGGTAATGTTTGGCACAGACACGTTTTGCCAACACGTCGTACTCCAGATAGCCATACAATTGAACGGCGTTCCCATGCTTTTTCAATACGATTGAGCCAATATTCTCTTTTTACCATACATTCATTGTATCAAAAAGTGCTACTAAATGTCAACTCTGTTTTCATATAGTGCTACTATTTGCTAAGTCGGGTTGCATATAGTAGCACTTTTTGATAGAAGAAGTGAATAATAGACCTCAATCAACGACTTCTAATATATTCTGAATAATTTCGTCTGCGTTAATTCCTTCTGCTTCACCTTCAAAACTAAGAATAATACGATGACGTAGACTTGGTAATACGACAGATTGAATATCTTCTCGTGCAACGTTATATCTTCCGTCAAGTATTGCCCGAACTTTACTTGCAAGTATAATTGCTTGTGCCCCACGCGGACTTGAACCGTATCTGACATATTTTTTTGTCTCTTCAGGTGCATCGTCAGTTTCTGGATGTGTTCCCATCACAATACGTAATGCATATCTACGTACATCTTCTGATATAAGTATTTCTCTGACTATCTGTTCCAATTCATATATCTGGGTACCATCACATACCGTATCTACAGATGGCATTTCCTTTTGTGTTGTGCGTTCCATAACTAAGTCAAGTTCATCAAGCGTTGGGTATTCAACTTTGAGTTTGAAAAAGAAACGATCAAGTTGTGCTTCAGGTAATGGATATGTGCCTTCCATCTCCAAAGGGTTCTGGGTTGCCATGACGAAAAATGGCAACTCAAGTGGTCGGTGTTGTCCTGATATAGTGACAGACTTTTCCTGCATTGCTTCTAATAAAGCAGATTGTGTTTTGGGTGTTGATCGGTTGATTTCATCTGCAAGAACAAGATTGGCAAAGATGGGACCAGGCTGAAATTCAAAGAACTTGTTACCAGAATCATCCTCAGCAACGATAGTAGTACCAATAATGTCAGCAGGCATCAGGTCAGGAGTGAATTGAATTTTTTTATATTCCAAGGCAAGGACTTCTTTTAGAGTACTTATAAGCAGTGTTTTACCTAAACCGGGTACACCTTCTAATAGTGCATGTCCGCCGGTCATTAGACAGATTAAAACACCCTCAATTACCTCCTTCTGACCGACAATTCGTTTGGAGATTTCATTATAGATTTTAAGAAATGTCTCTCGAAATTCTTCGTGTTTTTGTTCAATTTGTTCGGGCATGTGTCTCCCTAAGTTAGCAGGAGTCTTGCTATTAAAATATGATGTCAATCATGATAAGGACAAGGTCGCGAGTTTGAATTACTATTTTATCAATATGATGTATTAATTTTCCATAGTAATTTTGTTCAGTATTTTATACCAATCCCATAAAATGACTGTACCATCTTTAGAACCGCTTGCAAGAACTTTTCCATCGTGTGAGAACACCAAGGTTTCAATTGTTTCGGTGTGTCCTGGTAGTGAGAGAAGTTTTCTACTTGTTTTTACATCAAACAATTCAATCGTGTCCATGCAAAAAGGCAAAATGTGTGGCATTTTGGAAATAAGCAGAATAGAACCTTCAGGTGAAAATGTTATTGCTGTTCCATCCACTGCATCCCCTTCTTTCATAACGAGTTTTCGAAGCTTTTTGCCAGTGACAGTATCAAATAAATAGATGTCAAAACTTGCTATTGTAGCAAGAAGTGTACCATCAGGTGAAAAAGCAACAGCATCCACACGTTCCTTTAGAGTAATGGGTTTTTGTTGATTTTCAACATCCCATAACAGGGTCTCAAACATTGAACTTGATCCTTGTGTGACAAGTTTCGTGCCCTTAGGTGAAAATGTAAAGGGTTGATCCCATATAGTCCTTTTCGGTTGCAAATGCGTTATTTTTTCACCAGTTCTGACATTCCAGATATAGATGCCTTGGTAATCTACCGAAGTATAGGTTCTAAATGGATTTCCAAGTGCACGTTTCTTTCCAAGTACAGATGAATTTAATGCGATTAATCTGCTATCCTGTGAAAAGGTAACCATTCCAGATGATTGTATCAAGGATGGAAGTTCTTTTCCAGTATTCAACTCCCATATTTTTGTATTTTCATGCTCTTGTCTTGTAATATCGGTATGCCATTTTTGTTTTGCATTAAATGCAATAATACCGGTAATTGGGTAGCATGCCAGTATTGATGCATCAGGTGATAATGCAACATTTTGGGTTAAATTCTGTTGTGCAGCAGAGAAGTCGGATAGTTTTGTTCCAGTGTACACATCATATTTCTGTACAGTGTTGTTAAACATTGCTGTAGAAATAGTAGCGTTATCTGAAGAGAACGCTACTGCTTTTACCCATTCAGTGTGTCCATCCACAAAGGTGGCAGGATTCTCCCATGTATCTTGGTTCCAGAAAAGTATTTTTCCATCAGCACTACCACTTGTAAGAGTTTTACCATCTGGTGAAAACGCAAGGGCATTTATAGTATTCTTATGTGCTTCAAGCGTTGCAATTCGACGTTTTTTGTTCGTATCCCATACATTGATGATACCATTTGTATCTCCACTTGCAATAGTTTTTCCATCATTTGAGAAGGCAATTGCAGTAACCCACCCTTTATGACCTTTCAGATATGCATGGACTTTGCGCCGTTCTGTATTCCATAATTGGACTGATAGGCCTTCGCTTCCAGATGCAAACATGTTTCTATCAGGTGAGAAAACCAATGCACGGATATCGGTGCGTTTTTTACCCAATTTGATTTTAGGTTTGTGTCCAGATAATATTTCAACTCTGTTGCCAGTGTGTGGATCCCACATCGTTATTTCACCAGTGTGATATCCTGTAAGAAACAGACTTCCGTCCTTAGATAAAGTAGACGATTTAAAGTTGGATAGGCTAAACTTTTGTTGTTCAGATACTAATTTGTAGGTATTTAAATCCCAATGCAGAAATTTACCAGTGTGATCTACGCCGATTAGTATTGTATCGTTGTTAGTAAAAGTTAGATCAATGACTGAAGGTATCTCTGTTATCCCATTCCAGATAATACGTTCTGATATTGGAACAGAAATATGTGGAAGTTCGTTTACGGTTTCAATGTCCCATATCTGGATAAGTCGGTTAAAGTATCCGCAACATGCAAGTATATTGCTGTTGGCTGAGAATGTAACGGCATTCACCTGGGCGATGACCTTATTTGGCAACGGAATTTCTTTTCCTGTGGCAACATCATATAGCCAGATACCGATGTCAGTTCCAACGGCAAGACGTTTGCCATCTGGTGAAAATTGCATGACGTTAATGCCACCTTTACCCAGTCGTGTGATAGCACCGTCGGGTAATTCGTGCATAGTCTGTTGCTGTGCATGAATGGGTATAATAAATATAGAGATGGTTAGTAGGGTTGCAAGAATAAAGTATCTTATCATTGATTTTAGTTCCAATTAGGTTATGTTATCAGTTGTTTTGTATTGCTTTAGTTAGAATTGTATCCCAATTCCACAATAATACTGTTCCATCTTCTGATCCGCTGGCAAGTATTTTTCCATCTGGTGAAAATGTAAGTGTTTCAATGTGTTCAGTATGACCAGGGAGAGATATTAGTTTCTTTCCAGCATAAACATCCCACAATGAGATCTTTGCTTCGCAATACGTGCGAAAATAGAATTTTGTTGCTTCAACAAGTATGTTTCCGTTAGGGGACAATGCTACTGCTCTATTGTCTATAGTGGATGGTAAGATTAATATCCTTATTTTCATAGGTGCAGATGCTTTTGTAATATCCCACAAGTGAATATTCCTTTCATAACCTGTATTATTTTCAATAGCAACAGTAGTATTGTCAAGTGAATACGCAACAATTTGAGATTTATCTTCTCCGTATTTTGTGATTGGATTCCACTTGTCAACATCCCACACATTCGGACCTGCTGCAAGTACAGAATCATCCGGAGAGAAAAGTATAGGTGTGTCTGGAAGTAATCCTCCTGGACTTAATGGACCACTTCCTCCTGCTAAATGAATACGGAAAAACTCTACTCCAGTTTGTACATCAGAAATCACTATTCCTTTACTCTTACTAACATTCATACTAAAGTGGTGCCCTGCTTCACTATCTGTAGTTGTTTCCCATGGAACAATATTATATGAATCTTTACCTGCAAGTAATCTGTTGTTAGGTGAAAAAGCTACTGGACCATATACTTGGGTTAGATGTGGTAGTTCCTGCTGTGAATCCAAGCTGAAAATCCGTGTAATATCATTGCTAAGATATTCTATAATTGTTTGCCAACCTTGAGAATTGAATGATATATTACCTTTAATGTTATGGCATGCAAGATGACTTCCATCTGGGGACAATGTGACTGAGAGGGTAAGATGTTGGGGGAATTTGTTGTATATATTCAATCTTTTAGTAGTCTTGAGGTCCCATTTTTCAACAGTTCCGTTATAATGTGCAATTGAAACCTTTGTACTATCGTTTGAAAAAGCAACTGATTTGACCAATTCAGTATGTCCTGTCGCTAAGGTAGATATAGGTTGACGCGAATTTACATCCCATAAACGGACTGTTCCATCAGCACTTCCTGTAGCAAGTGTGTTGCCATCCGGTGAAAACGTGATTGCCAATATACCGTTTGTATGTCCTTTGAAGACTGCGAACCGTCGTTTTTTACTTACATCCCACAATCTCACGATATTGTCAGCGTCACCACTTGCAAGTATACTACCGTCATTAGAAAATGAAAGTGCAGTTACCCAACCGGTATGCCCTTTAAATGTAGCAAGTTTCCTGTTTCGTTGTGTGTGCCAAACTTGTACTTTCTTATCCTCACTACCACTTGCAAATAATTGTCCATCAGTTGAGAATGTTAAGGCACGGATACGTCGGTATTTCGTGTCTTTAAGTATTTTACTAAGAGAACTGGAATGTCCTTTATGTACCCCTTCTCTTTCTCCTGTAGATGGGTCGCCGGACCATATCTTACCATTCCAATAACCACAACCAAAAACACTACCGTTTTGAGAGAGTGCTAATGTACCTTCAGCATCAAATTTGCTGTGATGTTCTGATATTTTTTCTCCAGATCTTACATCCCAATAGTTAATTAGTCCTGTGAAACTAATACTAAGGAGTGTTTTACCATCTTGAGAAAAAGCCAGTGCTGTAACTGATTTAACGTGGGTTACTTCTTTCTTATTCATTAAGTGAGAATGAACTGAAATTGGCAAAGGTATGTTTAAGAGTTGATCACCCGTTTCAATATTCCATAATTTAATATTCGGATTTGATGATCCGCCACTTGCGAGGATTCGTCCATTAGGAGAAAATGCAAGTGCATTAGATTGTCCAATTGGTTTTTCGGGTAAGTATCTTTCTTTACCAGTAGATTTTTTATATACCCACACTCCTATATCAGTTCCAACCGCGAGATATTTGGAATTTGGTGAGAAATGCATCGTGTTGATACCACCCTTTCCAAAACGTGCTATTGCCCCATCAGGTAAACTGGTTTTCGTATCATATTGATTTATTATAGAAGAATTTGGGGGCGTTTGAGTCTTCAACCCGATTTCATTCTTGAGTTGTCTAACTACATTTGAATCTGTGGAAGGAGGTATCTTATCAAGGTTGAGGAATGTTAGATTGCTTAGGTTTTCAATAGGTGTGAGGTCATCAATCAGATTCTGATTGATTGCTAAATTAGTGAGTTGCTTTAACCCTGCAAGTGGAGTGACATCTGTGATTTGGTTTGCACTGAGTGTTAATTTTCTGAGTTTTCTTAATTTCGCGAGTGGAGAGATGTCTGTGATTTGATTACCGTATAGTTCTAATGTGGTTAAGTTCTTTGCTAATTCTAAGCCGCTTAGATCCCTGATTTCATATTGTGCAGCAGATAGTTTATTTAACTTTTGCAAGTCCCGTCCTGTAATAGGATCGTTTGGTCCTAATCCGAGGTTATCACGGATTGCTAATGCTAAATTTTCATCAGGGATTTCTACTTGTCCTCCATAGGTGCAACTAAAGAAAACCAATAGAATACCGCACAATAGGCAAAGATATTTCATAATAGGTTACCTCTGATAATATATGCAGTACTGAAGTAGTGTTGAGTTTTGAGAGTCTATTATCTGTCATCGGGTTGGACTTTAGCCATTATCTTATTCCAATCCCATAGTAGTACTGTGCCATCTTCACCGGCACTTGCAAGCGTTTGACCATCATGTGAGAAAACGAATGTTTCAATCCGTGCTGTGTGTCCTAATGTTATAGACAAAAGTTGACCACCAGAATCAATATCCCATAAATATAGTTTGTCATCTCTGTCATCAAACGTAAGTAAGATATTTCCAGTAGGAGCAAATAATAAGAAATCGTCTCCACCTTTGGCATTCAAATAGTTTATAGGGAGAATCTCACCTTTTGGTGTGATTTCATATAGACCGATACCTTCATACGATTGACATGCAAGCATTGTATTATCGGGAGAAAACGCAATATTCATGGAACGTTCATTTAGGGTGACGAGTTTTTCGCGTGTTTCTACATGCCAGACATGCGTTGGATCAAAATGTCTTCCACCTATTGCAAGCAATTTACCATCTGGTGAAAAGGACATTTTCCTATCTGTGCCTGAATGTATATTGACATCAAAGAAGTGCAGTCTCTCACCTGTTCGGGTATCCCACATACGCACATCTTGCCATCCATCTACACAAGCGAGAGTCTCTGTTATGGGTGAAAATGCCAACTGAACATTTAAACTTCTTTCAGGTAATGTAAGAGACGGAAGTTCTTCACCTGTTTTCAAATCCATTTGTATAATTCTGTTGTCCTCACGGTAAAATCTAAAGGATCCTGGTTTATTTCTCCTAAACAGTACTTTACCGACAGCGTTTTGTGCAGCGAATAGTGTTGCATCTGGAGACAGTGCAGATTTATATATTAGGTTTAGATTCTTTGGGTATTGTTCAGCTATTTTGCGTCCTGTATTCATATTCCATTGCTGTATTGCACCGTTGTAAGCAACACTCGCTAACTTTTTGTCGTCTTGAGAGAATGCAATATTTTTTATCCACTTCGTATGTTCAATTGCAATTGTCTTTAGTTCTTGTCCTGTATTGACGTTCCATAAACGGATCGTTCCGTCATCACTTCCACTCACTATGGTAAGTCTATCAGGCGAGAAATCTAGGGCTGAGATACTACTCTTATGTGCCTTAAAACTTATCATTTCATTACCTGTGTTGACATCCCATAATTTGATTGTTCCCTTAATATCGCCACTTGCGATTGTTTTATTGTCAATTGAGAAATCCAGAGCGGTAACCCAATCTGTATGTCCTGTGAGTGTTGACTGTTTTTCACGTTTTCTCATATTCCATAAGTGTATAAGATTGTCCAAACCTGCGGAAGCGAGTGTTTTGCCATCATGTGAGAAAGCTAACGCTTGTATACCTTGATACTTACGCTGCTTATTCAATCTGAATATTTTGGAGATAAATTCATTGATGTAAAATTTTGAATGCCCTTTCAATGTTGTGGTCTTTTTACCGGAATTTGTGTCCCATATACTGATTTTTTCATCAAAACGTCCAATAGCAATTTCGGTCGTATCTGTTTTAATATCCGCAGCATGTGCATTGTCAATATGATAGTAATAGTGTTTTTTATGTTGGTGTCCAGTTGTAACATCCCATTGTGCGAATGCATTAGTACCATTACTACTCAGACCAATCAGTGTTGATCCGTCTTTCGTAAAAACTAAATCTGCATTAGAAGCATAGGTAAATCTTGAAGCAGCAAATCTGTCCTTTTCCTTTTTTGAAGGAAGCAATGTAGAGTGCTCAGTTCCTGTTTTTGGATCCCATAGATGTATAACATTATTACGATATCCGCTGCTTGCAAGTATATTGCCATCAGGTGAGAATGCTACGGAATGCACCTGCTTAGGATATAACATTGGCAAAAGTTTCTCGTCACCTGTTGGAATATTGTATACCCATACACCAATACTTGTACCCACCGCAAGTTGTGTTCCATCTGGAGAAATCTGCAAAACATTGATACCACCTTTACCGAGACGACGTTTAGCCTCTGGAAGTAACATAACACGTGTGTTATCATCTGTGGATATAGGAAGGATATGAACATCTATATTTAATTTTGGTCGTTCTAAGAGGAGTCTACGTATTGGTGTAAAATCTTCAATAGGATTTTCGTTAATTTGTAGATTCTCCAATGAATTTAAGTTTTCAAGTGTACTTACATTATTGATATGATTTTTCTCCAGTCTCAAAGACCTGAGATCTGTTAAATCTATTAAAGGAGTAATATCACTGATTTGATTTCCAATCAAGTTCAGATGCTTTAGATCTAACAATCGTGCAAGTGGCGAGATGTCGCTGATATTGTTATTCGCAAATGAAATATTTGTCACACCTTCCATTGCAGATAGAGGAGTAAGATCGCTAATTTTGTTATTCTGCATTGCTAATATGTTCATACGAGTCATATTTTGCAGAGGGGTTATATCTTTGATATGATTGAAATCAATCCACAATACTCTCAGTTCTGTCATACCTGAAAGTGGAGTAATGTCAATTATTTCATTTCCTACTAAGTCTAACGTTGTTAATTTTTGCAAATTTGAAAGGGGTGAGATGTCACTAATTTGACATCTTCCAAGAAATAGTCTCGTCAACTGAGTCATTTCTGATAGAGGTGAGATGTCTGTTAGGGGATTTTTTGTTAGAGAAAGATCACTTAGTTTTGTTAGTTGTGTTAGTGGAGTAAAGTCTGTAATCTGATTGTTGTAAAGCCATAATTTCTCAAGTTGTGTTAGTTTGACAAGAGGTGTAAGATCAGTAATTTTATTACTACTTAATGACAATTCGGTAAGTTGTGTTAATTTTGAGAGGTGTGTTATGTCATTGATTTTATTGCCATAGAGATTTAAACTGTTTAAGGCAGTTGCCTGTTCTAAACCCTTCAAATCTTGTATATCTTTTCTTACTGCAGTTAATTCTATTAATCCTGCAAGCTTTTCCGGAAGAATAGGTGCGTTTGAGGATAAATCAAGAGCTTCTCTGATTGCTAATGCTAAGTTTTTATCTGGTATATCCACATGTGGTGCGGAAGAACAACTGATAAATATGGATATGATTAGAAGTACTGAAAACAGATATTTCATAGATTTAAATTCATACTACTGAATTTCATTTGTTGTTATATATTCTAAATCATCAAAAGGTTTACCATCTTTGTCAGTTATTCGTAGATAAAATCCTGAACCTTTGTACTCTTCACACACCTTTACAAGGATACTGTTTTTACCAGGATTGAGGGTTACGTAGACAATCTCTCTGTCAATTTCTGTAGCGTAAGTTCTTGTATGTGAATGTACTTCTATGCCGTTTATCCATATCTTACCTTGGTCATTTGAGTCAAAACGGAATTGTACCTTACGTTCACCTGGAGAAAAAACAGTAGTATATGCATAGGCAACACTCCAATTGTCATGATTATCAAAGTGGATATAACCGTTTAGTATATCATCACTATACTTTTTCCAACTTACTTGTTCATTTAGTCCATCGTAGTTTGCCTCTATATCAATCTTAGGTAGGTTTTCAGGTATATATGGTGTGTTATATCCGATTCCACCAGCATTATCAAAAGGACCGAGAATCATCCATGCATCTTCCATAACAAAACCAGTCTGCTGTATAAGTTTATTAGCGTTTTCGTGCATATCATTTTCTTTATAGAATTGAGCTAATGTTAGCATGGTATTTAGTTGATCAGCTTTGTCTATAGGCATTGCATCAATTAAGTTATTCAACATTTCAACGTAACCGTCTCGGTCTTTTACATTTTTTCCTGTTTTAACAATACGTGAGAACAAGCTGCGTTCAGTATATTCGTGATAACCTGAGAATAGAAAATTATTGATAAGTTGGAATGAATCTTCATACATCTCATTCATGAGGATGGCATGTATGTAGGTCATTTGGTAACTTGTTCCTGAGTGCATTTCTATGGCTTTTATTGCCATATTTAATGCAGTATCAGGAAATAGGTGTTTATCAAGGAGGTCTTCTGCGAGGAGGTGATAATCAGATGCATGTTTATGTTCGCTAACTTCTTTTAAACGCATATTTAACCATTGCGTATAAGCGGAATTTGCTTTTTCTTCATTACCTACACTTTTATATGCATCCCCCAAAATCTCATAAAGAATATGGCTATTATTCATATTTGGAGTTAATTCTTCAAGTATTGTAATGAACTCATTGACTACATCTCTTTCATAATAAAGTTTCTGTAGGATTTGAATTGCATCCTCATGTTCATTCTGTGTGAGATTAGACTTTAATGCACGTAAATAAACTTTTTCTGCATCGGATTTACGATTGTTTTTTATATAGATCTCAGCAAGATTACGGTAAACATCATAGATTTTGGTTTCTTGAGTAAGCAGATTTTCATAAGCAGTTGCTGTATTTTCAAGTTGTTCTGGGGTTGCATTAGTAGAGACAGGACGCACATATCCAGTTAGTTTTGCATTTCCTACAAAGTTCCCATTACTTATATTTTGTGTTGAATCTGAGATAACCCCATTAGTAACTTTGTCCAATTTCCAGTAACTAACTAAACCACGTTCATTTCCTTTGAGTTGTCTGTTCATATCTCTACGAATTTCTAACCCTGTACGTACAATATTCCAAATACGCACTTCATCAATATATCCTACAAACGGTGATACAGCAGGTCGATCTTCATGTGACCACCCAATACGGAGAGGAAGGTGACTTCTATGCAATCTCCTCCTTCCTTTGAAATCTCGTTTTCCAACTTCAACCCCATTGATGTAAAGTTTCATGGAGTTGTTTCTTGGGTCAATAACACCAGCAACATGGTGCCATTTATTGAGCTTGATGACATCCGGTGGAGAATAAAGTGAGGCTTCATTTGTACTATCAGGTGACGCTGCAAATTGAATATAACCACCCTCTTTAAAGTTCAAAACATAACTTCGATGGGTAATACCGTCAACCCACTTATCAGTTTTAGCAAGTAATGAGGAATACCTATTCGCAATATCAGTAGGTTTAATCCATAAAGAGACCGTTAGTTGTTGTGTGATGTTGTTTAACTCCAAACTGTGTTCAATATCAACATAACTTTGATTACCATCAAGATAAAGGGCAGTATTGACTAATCTGTCATCAAGATCAATCTGACTGACATCTTGTTTTTCACCGGAAGAGTTTTGGACAAGAATCTGTTGTGAAGCAGAAATTGAGATAATAAATAGCAGTAGAATACCAATGATACTAATCAAACAATGTTGTTTATTCATTGTTATTCCTCCATGTAAAATGAGTATTATTCATTTTATGATGTATATGCTGAATTAGATTCTTCACCAAGTGATGCTAATGTAAATGTATCATGAAACCATCCAGTGCAATTACTGTGTATATATATGATGTCATTTATCACAATTTGCCTATTGTTAGGAAACTTTTTGAGCAAATCACCGCGTAGAAATCGTCCATCATAACGTCTATGGAAAACCGTACGTCCCCCTTCTTCAACATAAGCTTCCACAAGTTCTCCACCGTGTTCTGTCGTAATGTCAACATCAATAACGCGAAGACAGTGAAAGGTATTTCCATCTATCGTCACATCATACGTTCCTGCACCGAACCCTTGACCATCAGTAAGTTTGTAGGAGCCATCAGATTGCAATTGATAACGTCCATCATCAGCGATTCGGCGTTTGGCATCAGGTCCCCATTGATCTTCAAACCATTCTTCCCCGACTGTATTGAAAATCCGTATACCATCAATTGTATTTACGACTGAAATCCACCTTGTGTGTGTATCATCCATGGTTACGTACATCAGATTCGGTGAAGGGGGCCAGTCCTTTGTCAGCAATTCATTAAACTGTATTTCAACACATTCAATATCTCTAATTATTGCTGGAGCAGTTGGAATCATCTCTGTTACTGCATCTAACTTTTGTGTTTCCCCATCGTATTCTGCCCACATATAACGTTCACCCATCTTTGGTATAGCAAACCACCACTGTAGTTCTTGACAATCTACTTCCGTTATACGATCTGAACTTTCAACAATCTTGACATCTGGACGAGTAGGTGGAAACGGATGATCAATTACTTCACCTGGGGGTTCTATAGTAAATTTGTTTTGCATCTGTTTATTATCCTCTCAGTTTTCAATTATCTAAATTTATATGAAGACACAACTAATGTTATGACAAAATTATGTATCTATTATCGGTTCTTTTTAGATTTTACCATTACAATCGCAGCAAGTATCGCACCAATAATAAACACCCACAAAACTAATTCGATAGGTCCAATAAACATAACCATTCACCTATATTATGTTAGCGTAATTGTTAAAGTATAAAACGAACTTCCTGCCATCGTAGTAATAGATATGATGATACTACTTTGACCTTACGAGCAAAATTAATGAAAGGATTACGCCTGCGAAAAAAACAATAACACCTAATGAAATAACTGCAAATATACTCATCCTGACTTTCTCCTCTCTGGATTAATGTATTTAAAACATCTCTATCTTTACTTAGTTTTCTTTCCATCGTTTTACAGCATCAATTTTCGTTTGTTGCCAATTTGACCAATCCGTTTTACCATTATATCGGACAACATCATGAATTGTAGCACGCGGTTGGTAGGTAATATAATTTCCTGTGTGCCACGCAAGATTACGATAAATCATATAATCACCGGGAGCAAGGTGTACTTGTACTGCACCAGGAAACTTTTGACAATGTTCAAGGTAAAATCTTTCTGCCTCAACATTAGACTGACCCTCAGTTGGTTTACGTAATGAAGGGGTTTTTGTTGACTGTTCCTCACCTGGCATATCCCACTGACGCAAATGACTGCCCGGGACAAACCATGTGCAAGAATCAGCATAGATAGCACAGTTTACCTGATTGAAATGACGAAGATCATGCCATACTTCAGCCAATTTTGCATTGACAATTTCATCACGTGCTTCAGGAGGAACTTCTACCACACCATCGCGGTGCCAACCAATATGCCAAGGATGCTCAAGTGGTTCAACTAACAATCCCATAATATCTACATGTCCGTGGGTATAGTTATCACCAAGTAATTTATTAACAGCATCTCGTAGTTCAGGTAGTTCTGTGTAGTCATAAAATGGTTTCAAATCTAAGTCATCACCGTAGTTTGAGAGTGGTTGAATTCGTTGAGTCTGAGGTCCATTGAGTTTATGTGCTAAGTCTCGTGCTTTTTCTGCTTCTCTCCTTAGATCAGTTAACAGTGTGGGAGGAATGATCCCTTTGAAAACAAAATACCCTTGAGAGAGATATTCGTTGACCATATAATCTTGAAATTGAAAAGACATTGTCCTACCTATTATGAGTCAATGTGAAATATATAAGATAGTAAAAAACAGCGTTCTTTACTGAATTTTTATTAGGTGTATTCGTTATTGACAACAAATGATTTAACGATTGAGGTTAGAGTTTCTGAAGTGATACTATTGTACTACACGCTATATTTCAATGTCAACAGAAATGGCTCTGATAATCCACTATAAATAACTTGACGATAAACATCCACCGTGTATAATGTCATTATGCTTTTTCTAAGGGAGAAAGAATGCAAAATCAACAACCAAATTTATTATATATCCATTCTGATCAACATAATCCGTATGTAACTGGTTGTTATGGAGACCAATTGGTACAAACACCAAATTTGGACAGACTTGCTACAGAAGGTATTGTGTTTGAAAATACCTACTGTCCTTCACCTATCTGCGTACCATCACGGATGTCTATGTTAAGTGGACAATACCCGTATGAAAACGAGGTTTGGACAAATAGCCATATTCTTGATTCTGGGATACCAACTTTCGCACATGCTATGGGTGCTGCTGGGTATGATCCAGTTCTCATTGGTAGAATGCATGCGTTAGGACCGGATCAATTACACGGTTATACTGAACGACTTGTTGGTGATCACGGACCGAACCATCCTGGTGGAGGTGGTGTTGACCACGGTGAATTAAGTGGCACAGCAGGTCCTGCACGAGTAAGTCTACAGAAGTCCGGTGCAGGACAGAGTGCATACCAAGTTCACGATGAGGATGTGACTGCTGCGACAGTTGATTATCTCAACCGTCTCGGTGTCCAGAAGAGAGCAGGACTGTTAGATAAACCATTTTCTATTTCAGTTGGTTTTATGCTCCCACACCAACCTTTTGTCGCACGACAGGTGGATTATCAACTCTATGATGGTCGTATGACAATGCCAAAAAACCACGAACCATTTTCTGATGATTTACATCCTTATTTTCATTGGTGGCGTGAAAAGTGTGGTATAACTGAAGTATCAGAAGATGAAATTCTTCGCGCACGCACAGCATATTGGGCTTTGGTCACACGGATGGATATTATGATTGGTGAAATACTTTCTGCGCTCAAGGAAAACGATTTGGATCAGAATACAATAATACTCTATAGTTCCGATCATGGAGAACAAGTTGGTGAACATGGACTTTGGTGGAAGCAGACATTCTATGAGCACTCCGTGAAAGTTCCAGCAATTCTCTCGTGGCGCGGCAACTTACCTGAAGGGATAAGGTGTGATCGTGTCGTCAGTTCACTTGATCTAAACGCAACAATGCTTGATGCACTTGGAGCACAACCATTACCAAATTCTCGCGGGAGAAGTGTTATACCGTTATTGAATGATGAGGATACAGAATGGGATGATATTGCATTTTCAGAATATTGTACTTATGACGGATGCTTTCATAGAATGATTAGGTACGAGGATTGGAAGTTAAACTACTATCATGGACAACCATCACAGTTATTTAACATTAAGGATGATCCAGATGAATTACAGGACAGATCAAATGAAACTGCGTGTAGAGATGTCTTGGAAGAATTGACTGATATGATATTGGATGGGTGGAATCCGGATACAATTGCACAACAGATGGAAGCAAAACAGAAGGATACACAGGTTCTCGGTAAATGGGCAAGAAACACACAACCTGCTGATCAATTTCGGTGGAAATTGTTACCTGAGATGGATTATTTGGATCAATAGAAAGATCCCCAGATTCTAACGATTTTTTAACGCATAACGGGAGACAGACCTCCATAAATGAAGATATAACAAAAACCGCCTTTACCCTATCTCGTCCAACATTGAAGAATTATGCACCCTATCCTGAATTCAGTCGCGTCACAGGATTTTAAGAAGACATGAAATCATCCGCTCCTTAATACGAACTGAGAGATGACAATTGATATTGTGGAGGTATTTATTATGAAAAATATTGAATTGAAGTCGGATAAACGAAAACAACTTGAAAGTACTAAGGCACATAGTAAAAAACCAATTCTTGAACAACAACCTAATGCTGCTCCACCTCCTGTTGAAGATGCACATGCAGACGGAACAATCGAAAATTACCCACAATGGGAACTACCGAATGATGTAAAAATGCGCTTGGGAAAAGGTGGTATGAGTGAAATTCAGTTTTCTCCCGATGGCTCTCAACTCGCAGTACGCAGCACTATCGGTGTGTGGTTATACGATGTGGAAACCTGTAATGAGATTTCCTTATTCCCAGAAATAAAGGGAGCATTTGTGTTTTCCGGTGATGGTCGTTTTCTCACAAATGAAGAAGGCGTGTGGGAAATTTCTACAGGACGAAGAGTTTCACAGCACGATGCCCTACCTGATGTTGAATCAGCGTGGTTTTTGAAAGATCGCAAGACGTTTGTCAGTTTGGGAGAAGCCAAAGACACAATTAGCATACTAAATATTGAGACCAGACAGGTGACTACCACTAAAATTGGAGAAAGACCTGGTTATGTTCATCAAGAAAACTATGCCTTAACGGAAGACAAAATCGCCATTGGAAGCAGAAACGGATTACTTGAGTTATGGGACATCCGAACTGGTGAGAAATTATCTACGCTCAGGAATCAGACTGAAAAACAGGTGCGTTTTTGGGGTGGAAGTACGGAAAATAACTATTCAATATCCTTGGCTTTTTCACCTGATGGGACAATACTTGCCAGTGGAAATCTGGATGGAACAGTTCAAATATGGGATGCCATCACTGGTGAGGAACTGATTTTATTATACAAGAAAATGGATAAAGTGAAAATGTTATTTCATTCTCCAGATGGACAATTACACACGCATGAACCATGGGAAAAAGACAACATCAGTAGACCAACGACATTAGAATTCTCGCCAGATGGGAAATTACTCGTTATTGGAAATATGAACAGTTCTATTCAAGTGTGGAATGTTACTACAAGTGAATTGGTTACTTCTTTTACGGGACACACCAGTAATGTTAACAGATTAGCTTTTTCACCAGCTGGCAACACACTCGCAAGTGGTAGTACAGATGCCACCATCCGGTTTTGGAATATTAAGACCAAGGAATCTCGTCAGTCCGGCATTGCTGGACACGCGTGGATAAGAACAGCATCATTCATAAATAATAACTCCGAACTCGCAAGTGTTTCATCGGATGGAATAGTTACAGTTTGGGATCTAAAGAATTTCCAAAAAACGACTAACAAAACGAAAAAGACCCTTGAATTACCAAGGTATTGGAATTCATACTCGTCTATGCACTTTTCACCAGATGGAACAAAATTACTCTCACGTGGTATAGTGGACGATTCGTCTAATGAGAACTTCGACCATTCTGTACTTCGTTTCACCGATGTCCACACGGGGTGTGAGTTGTCGGCTTTCCCAAATGATAATGAAGAAGTCTTTTCACCAGATGGAAAAACCGTTGCTGGAAGAGGTGGGAATAAAATTTACTTGTTGAATACGGAAACGGGAGAAAAAAACCAAATAATTACATCAGACCACGATGAAGATTCCGATGAGCGCACACCTCATGTCAGAGCTATAATATTCTCACCAGATGGGAAAAAGCTTGTAAGTGGAACAATGGGTGGACATTTACAGATATGGGATGTAAAAACTGGAGATGAGCTAAGTTCTTACTTTGAAGAGCAGCCTCCGGAAGGTAGTAGTTACCGAGAACCTATCTTAAATTTCGCTTTCTCTTCTGATGGTTCTCTACTTGCTGTGGGAAGTACGAAACGGATCCGTTTTATAGGAATTGCGGAACAAACACACTTTATGGAAGTGTTAGATGATAACATAAGCTACGAAGGATTACTATTTTCACCGGATGATTCCGTACTAATTTGTGGTCATTTTGATGGTGTAATTCAATTATTGGATGTCACTACAGGTGATATACTCACGACGCTTGGTAAGCATCCTAACATGGTGCAAGCCTTGGAATTTTCACCTGATAACAGAACGCTTATGAGTGTCGGAGGTGGTACAATTCTCTTTTGGGACTGGGACAATGTTATCACCAATATACGCACGGAGGATAATGAAAATAAGTCTGAGGTGAAACCTTCTACGGATAAACAATCCACAGAAAATGTGATACAATTTGTAGAACATTCATCACCTATAGTGAAAAGTTCAAGTCATGCTTTGACATTAGCGGAAGTATATCTGGCAAACGAATGGTATGATGAGGCATTAGAACGGTACAAGAGAAACCTATATATTACTACCTCAGAAACTTTTCCAACACCGAAAGGGGAATTAAATGTCACATCCTCTCCAAGTTTGGAACGTAAGTTATTCACAGAGATTAACAGAGCCAGAAAAAACGTCAAAGATAAAGACGGTTTTGCCAATATGATGAATAAATTGATTGACATTGCACCTGATAGAATGAACATCCAGTTGAATTCACACATAATATTGGCTAAATTTTATGGTGCAAACGGTATACTTGAGAAGGCAGAGGAGCATATTCAGAAATCTGAATCCATTATTGACAACATTCCCTCCGAAAGTATTGAAATCCGTATATATGGCAACATTGGCGTTGCTGAGTACTATCGAGAAATTGGTATGTCTGAGAAAGCAGAAACATATATACAAGAAACTGAATCAGTATTAGAAAGCCTTTCTTCTGATATGCTGCGAACTTATATAAGAGCAAACTTTGCTTTAGCTGAATACTATCGGGAGTTTGAGCAGTTTGATAGATCAGAAGTGCATATTCGGAAAACTGGGTTTATTACTGAAGACGCGTGGATGGTTCTCGGTCCTTTTGATAATGCAGATGGAATTGGACACGATACGGCATACATTCCTGAAGACAGGACAGAGATTGATTTGACAGCAAAATATGATGGTCTAAATGGAAAGATGAGTTGGAAACAGCACACTGATACGGAATTAGACGGATATATCCATCTTGGAGAGGATAATGTAAATTGGCATGTCTCTTATGCTTTCACTACTGTAACCTCTCCAGATGAACGTAAAGTTGAAATCCGATTTGATAGTGACGACCAAGGGAAAGTATGGTTAAATGGGGAAGAAGTATTTTCACACACCAAAGCCTTTATGGCAATAATTGATACGTACACGATTCCTGTCACCCTCAAACCGGGTAAAAACAGTATCCTCACTAAGGTTTGTAATGAAAAGGGTGGATGGGCATTTTTTATGCGTATAACTGACTCAGATGGTAATCCCTTTTCTGATTTGAAATTTGGAAATCCGTAAGGAATTCGCTTGATGATATTCCTCAACGACATAAAGAAATTTGACAAAATAGGAGATATAGTATGGCAAACAGTCCAATCCTAAGCGGTGAACCTTTTAGTCAAGAGAAAACAAATGAACTTGCTGAACAGTTTTTCCGTGATGGGTTTGTATATATACCGGGAGTGCTGACTCCTGAAGAGGTTACAGCACTACGAGACAAAACGGATGCGTTTTTTGATGATCCAGAACTTGCTGAGAGAACTAACCCTCACCTTGCTGATGTCCGCTATATTCAAATGGGTTCACATGCTAATTCTGGAGAAACACTTCCTTTTATTCTTCGGAATACCATTGAACTTGATCCGATCTTTCGGGATATGCTTCTTCGTGAACCGATATTGAGTTTAGCAGAGGCAATTGTCGGTAAGGATTGCAAGTTTTGTGGTCAAAATGTGCTGCGGAATCTTCCCGGTCTCTCCATAAGTAGTTGGCATGTTGACGGTTCTGTTCACTTCCCCGTTACTGATGAGATACCGCGCCACGACCCGCGTCTAAGAATGCCTGTGATGTGGTTTACTGTGCAGATGGCACTCAGCGATATTGATACACTTGAAGAAGGACCGACACAATATGTTCGCGGTAGTCATTATTCTGGAAGAGGTCCCAACAATCAAGAAAATCCCGAATTTGATGGGAACAAACCTGTTTCTATCTTCTGCAAAGCAGGAGATATTTACCTGCAAGACCCACAGTGTTGGCACCGTGGTGCTCCTAACGTGTCAAACAAAACACGTTACATCTTACAATCTCAATATGCAGCATATTGGGCATACTGGCGGTTCAATCTATGTAATGGTGTTCCTGTTCCAGAAGATGCACTCCAAACTGCAGATGACCGTTTATTGAGTCTCTTAGGACGCAGCCGTCCAAATGAATAAAAGCGAATCAAAGGATGTACAACATGTCAGATAAACCACTACACTACAGGACAATCACAGAAATCTCAGAACTTCTATCTTCAAAGAAGTTATCCCCGGTTGAATTAACACAGACTATGCTCAACCGTATTGAACACCTTGATGGTAGGCTAAAGAGTTATGCAACTGTCACAACCGAGAAGGCAATGGCATCTGCACAAAAGGCAGAACAGGAAATAATAGACGGTAACTATCGCGGTCTACTGCACGGTGTGCCTATTGGTATAAAGGATCTATGCTTTACAAAAGGCATCCGCACAATGGGTGGCTCAAGAGTCATGCAATGCCACATCCCTGAATACAACAGTACTGTTGTCAAAAGACTTGATGCAGTTGGTGCGGTGATGCTTGGCAAACTTAATCTGACAGAAGGTGCAATGGGTGGTTACCATCCTGATTTTGATATACCGATAAACCCGTGGAATCCTGACAGATGGACAGGTTCATCATCAAGCGGATCCGGTGTTGCAACTGCTGCGGGGATGTGCACCGGTTCAATTGGAAGTGATACAGGCGGTTCAATCCGATTTCCATCGGCAGCATGCGGTATTGTTGGATTAAAACCCACATTTGGACGAGTCAGTAAATACGGTGTATTGATGCTTGCTTCATCAATGGATCATGTCGGACCAATGACCCGTAGCGTAGCAGATGCAGCTATCATGCTTGAAGCAATCGCTGGTTCTGATCCGGATGATTTCAGTACCCTGTCTGATCCTGTGCCAAACATGTTAGAGAACATTAATCATGGCATAAAAGGTATTCGTCTTGGGTATGATGAAAACTATGCAACGAAAGATGTCGACTCTGAACTTGCTGATTCAGTATCCGATGGTGTGAAATTGCTTCAAGAATTAGGGGCTGAAATCGTTAATGTACAATTACCTGATATGGATAAATATGTACTATCGTGGCCAACAATATGTTCATTTGAAGCAGTGAAATCACATTCAAAAATATATCCAGAATATCGTGATGATTATGGTCCTTGGTTCAAAGGTTGGCTTGACATGGGAGCACAAGTTACATCTGATGATTATATCAAAGCACATGAATTACGCCAAGAATGCACAGCACATCTTGACCGTATATTTCAGGATATTGATATATTGGTATGTCCGTCAATGTCAGCACCACCTCACGAAGTTACACCAGAAATATTATACGGACCCAAAGAAACCAGACCACCACGATTTCAGCGATTTACTGCACCTTTTAACTATAACGGTGCTCCGACTCTTTCAGTACCTTGTGGTTTTAACAGCGAAGGATTACCGTTGAGCATTCAATTTGTTGGAAAGGATTTGTCAGAACCGTTGTTGTGTCAAGTTGGTCATGCTTATGAAAGTGCAACGGAATGGCATAATAGGCATCCAGAGGTATAACTAAAAATGGATGTTATTTCTGTGGGAGATGGTAACCATCTATTGACACACGAATTCTAAGAAGACTTCCTCCAGCAGTGATATAAAGTATTTTACTTGCATCTCCACGACCAAAAGCAACATTTGTAGGTAATTCTGGTGTTGGGATAAAAGCCAATTCCTTTCCACGAGGAGAATATATACCGATGCCGAATCGTGTCTTATCACGAACAGCAACGTAGAGATTACCTTCTACATCTACTTCAAACCCATCAGGACCGTGTTCTGGTGCATAGTCTACAAGTGTCTCACGGAAAGTTGCAGTGCCATCAGATAACAAGTCATAGGCAAGCAGTGCCATGCGTCCCATATATGTTGGTGTATCCTCTGGCATTTCTCGTAAAGAACCACTGTCGTTGCTACCGACATAAAGTGTTTTCTGATCTGGCGAGACTGCAATCCCGTTTGGTTTTCCTGAATCTGCTATGACAAGGTGAACCGACCCATCGGTATCAATTCGATAGACACCCATCACTGGTTGTTCCACCGGTTCATTCCCAACATAGCGTGGATCGGTAAAATAGATTCTTCCCATTTCATCAATCGTTAGATCGTTTGGTGAATTGAAGGGTTTCCCCTCATATAGACCAGCGATTATATCACTCTTCCCGGTAGTCATGTCCGTTCTGGTAATTCGACGACCGCCAAAATCTGCTCCTTCCGCGACAACTAAGTTGCCTTGTGCATCAAATTTCATTCCGTTTGACATACCACTTGGTGATCTAAACACCGATGTTTCGCCAGATTCCGGATCGAATTTCATTATATGTCCTGCTTGCATATCTGCTTGGTGTGTAAAGGTGATGTCACTAAAGTAAACTGCATTATCTGGTGCGACAGTTGGTCCTTCTGTGAAATGTGCGTCGCCGAACACTTCCTCTAATTCAGAGTCATGTGGAAGTATTTTTTCTACCTCTTTTTCAAGTGTATTTGACATATATATCCTTCCTTTTCGATTAAGATATGTATACAGTATCTAACGTTTTATCGTAGTTGTTGTCGTAATTTGTGCAGATTTTGTACTATCTCCTTGCGATGTTGCTATAACTGTAACCTGCTGAATGCCGACAATCCTTGGAACAGTCAATATTACCGGAGAGGAAGTACCTTGTGTGAGTGTAACTGATTCCTTGCTTAATGATGTATCCTCATTATCTGAGACTGATAAGGTTATCGTGTCGTTTTTATTCCCAATGTTAGTCACTGTAAGGATATATTGGACATCTACATTTGGATCTATCGACTCATCTGTTATATCTGCGACAACTGACATAGAAACACCGTGAAAGCGATCATCCTTATTCGTGACGTGGGGTATATCAGCAATTTCTTTAGCACTGAGAGCTCGGTTGTATAGTCTAACGTCGTCTACTAAACCTCTCCATGCATTGTGATTGTCCAGACTACCTTTGCCGATTACCAGTCTATTAGCACCAGTGAGTTTACCATTTTTTGCGGAACTATTAAATGTAGGATGATCAAGTATGCCATTGATGTACAGTTTCAGTTTTTGACCACTATCCCAAGCCAATGCTATGTGTTGCCATTCAGTGGTTTGTACATTGCTTGCACTTTCATAAGTCTGTATACCATCAGTTGTTTTAATTGTTGCTCTGATGACATTATTACTACCACCCTTAGAACCTGTTGCATCGTACCGTAAAGAGAAAGACTGCTCCCTTTTGTTAGGCATTCTGGATGAAATAAACCCTCTGTCAGTGTTGATCTGATTAGATTTTACCCAGAGTGCGATTGTAAATGCAGTAAGGTCATTAATGAGTTCTGCTCCATTTTCTATAGTCGCTGCATTTTTCCATTTTGTTTCTAATGCTCCTCCGATCTTACCGCTGTTTGCTTGTAAGATTGCACCTTCTTTTATTTTTGCATGGTGTGTGTTTCCAATAGAATTAAACACATAAGGTCCTTTAGCTTCATCAAGCGTCCAATATCCAATTAACCCATCCTGAGCTGCTTTATTATTAACGGAAATATCTAAGACCATATTTGGTTGAGCATCATCCAATGATGACCATTTACCCCATGTTGCTCCTCCATTGATATCTGCCGTATTTACTTTAACTCTGTTATTTTTGAGTGTTTCTCCAAAATTTGTGAATGTAGCGATTCCTTTCTCCCCAGATAAGAACTCACCACTATGTAAAATCGTAGAACCGGTCAGAAATCTTGCGAGATGAAGACCGTCTGGGTCAGTTATTTGAAAAAAGATATGAAGGTTATTTGGTGGATAAGCAATAGAGGATGAATGCATTTTAATTTGTGCTTCATTATCCTTTTTTATCTCAATTCTATCAGGATTGAAATAGCGGTTTACATCCAACCATCTTGCAGCATACTTTGAGATACCTTTCATTCCTCCATAGCCGTGTGGTAGACCAAAAGCATGTCCGAGTTCATGTGCGGTGACCCCAACATTGAAACAACTACTTGATGCTGGAAGGACAATACGTTTGCCTGGATATGCTAATCCACATGCGTTCTTTAATAGTACTTTTTTACTAATATCTAATCCGACAAATAAGATTGTTTTGTTATATTTATAGAGGCTTTTATCAATTTCCCTGAATGCCTTTGCTGGATTCTTCCAATAACTACTATCTCCCTGTTTTCCAATCACATGATGCACAACTGCCTTACCGAATTTGTCTTTTTCATACTGAAATGTCTTATTACCATGCCCATGTATTTCCATCTGATTGGCGTAGAACTGTTGTGCCTTTTTTATCAAATCTTCCATTTTTGCATCTATGTTGGGTTGTGCATCACGGTCATTTGGTAAAAAATAAAAAAGTTTTACAATATAATCTTGTGAAGAACTGTTTTGTGCAAAACATGGCAACAATAAAAGCATAAATAAGGTTATTGATAGAAGGTGAAGTTGTAATTTCATTGGTTTGTCCTATTTTATACGTTCAATTTGTTATACCATTTCTATATAATAACATTACATTATTTGGTAGGTCGGGTAGAAGCGGTAGCGAAACCCGACCTATAGGACATTATGACAATTTGTCAATTAGAAATGGTATAAGATACTGGTATATACCTCGTTTTTTATCTCCAGTTCTCTGAATTTTGTTTCCTTCAAACCGTACCAGTTTTCGTTTTTTGGTACGGTTTTGGTACG